>JADBKU010000032.1 GCA_014896235.1 bacterium
ACAATCGTCCTGCATGGACCGTTCTGGGCGTTGCTCGCGGTTGCGGCTGCTGGCGGCGCCGTATTCACATTGAAATTGCTTCTGGCCGTGCTCGCGGCGCGGCTGCTGACGGCGGCGTTCATCGCCGCGCGCGTGCTCGGCGTCCGCGAACAACGCCGCGATTTGTGGCTCGTGCCGTTCAAGGATCTGTGCATGACCGGCATCTGGTTCGCCAGCCTGCTCAGCAATCGGGTGCTGTGGGCCGGCCGCCGCCTGGAAATCCTGCACGACGGCACAATGCGTGAAGTCCATGGATGATTCGCACGCGCTCGCGGCCTATCTGGCGGTCGGGGTCGCCGCAAGCGTGCTGATGGCGGCGGGCCTGCTCTTGATGAAGTCGCGCGCCGCGGAATTGCCGGCGGCGCGCGCGGGCTCGATCCTGCGCGCGTTGGGCGCGTGGTTGCGCGATCCCGTATGGTTCGGCGCCGTGGCGATTCAGGCCGTGGGATACGCGCTCTATATCGTCGCGCTCGCGGCGGCGCCGGTTTCGCTGGTGGCCGTGATGATGCAGGGAGGAATCGCGATTTTCGTGGTCTTCGCGGCGGCCTTGCTTCACGAACGCGCGTCGCCGCGCGAGTGGATGGGAATCGCGGCGATCGTCGTCGCGATGACGATGCTGGCGTACTCTCTCGAAGGCGGCGCGGCGGAAGGCGCCGCCAATGTTCCGCGCCTGCTCGCGCTCGCGGCGATCGCATGCGGAATCGCCATCGCGCCTTTCGCCTCCGGCAGAGCGCGTCACAGCGGCGCCGCCGCGGCGATCGCTTCCGGCGTCGCGTTCGGTCTCGGCAGCCTTTTTACCAAAGCTTTGACCGATTGGTTTTTAGCCGCGTCAAATCTCGAAGTGATCATCCGCGCGCTCTCGGATCCGTGGCTCTATTGCGCAAGCGCCGCAAACGTCATCGGACTCGTGATGCTGCAGAATTCGTTTCATTCGGCGCGCGGAATAATCGTGATGCCCCTGTCGTCGGCCTGCTCGAATCTGGTTCCGATCGTCGGCGGAATGGCGGCGTTCGGAGAGGCGCTGCCTTCCGACCCGCTCGCTGCGTCGCTGCGCGTCGGCGCCTTCGTGCTCACGGTCGCCGCGAGCGCGAGCCTCGCCACCTCGCAACACTAGATTCGGCGTGGATTTGGAGCGTCGTTAACGGCGCGCCCGGTCGCTACTCAAGCTCGCGCAAATTGGATATCGTTGAACTATGAAACGCCCGGCTGTAATCACCACGCCTTTTCCAACCGCGGATGAAGTCGCGAAAGACCTTGGCGTCAGCCGCAAGCGCGTCCGGGAACTGCGTGGGCTGATCGGGGAAATTTCTGACTTCGACAGGGGCCGCGCAACAAAACTCCCGGCGTCGAAAGCGACCGGGACCACCGCGGATCGGTGGCAAAGCGCGTCTTCCAAGGGGAAGCGTCGCACAACGCCCGCGAAATAACCGCCACATATTTAAGCGAGACTGAGTCCCGCACGATGGCCGCCGCCCGAACGCATCGAACCCGCCACAAATCGAACAATTTTGCCTTCCTGAATGTTCCGTACGACAAGAAATTCGAAGCCCTTTATATCGCTTACATCGTCGGACTGTGCGGTTTCGGCCTGAAACCGCGCGCCACTGTCGAGATTCCGGGAAGCGAACGGCGATTGGAAAAAATCTATCGCTTGATTCGTCAGTGCCGCTACTCGTTCCACGACCTCTCGCGCGTCGAACTCGATCGCTCGCCGCCGCCTACGCCAAGGTTCAATATGCCTTTCGAATTGGGACTGGCTGTCGCCCATGCGAAAAACTTTCGCGGCGCGCATCAATGGTTCGTCTTCGAAACCGTGCCGCACAGGCTCAAGAAATCGCTTAGCGATGTTGACGGGACCGACGCGTACGTTCACAGCGGCGCTCCGAAGCAGGTGCTGGTGCAACTTTCCAACGCTCTCCTACGCAAGCGCAAGACTCCGTCGATAGGGCAGTTGGAGGACAGTTACCAAAAACTACGAAAAGCGGCGAAGGTAATCAGGAACGGCAACGGCAATTCTCTGTTCGGAGCGAAAGCGTTCAAGGATTTGGTGGTCGCCGCGACCACTTTGGCGGAACGAGCGAATCGATAGGCCGGTTTTTAGCCGGTTGCGCCAAGGGCGCGAAGTTCTGCGATCTCGCCGTCGCTGTAGCCGGCGGCGCGCAACACTTCATCCGTATGCTCGCCCAGCCGCGGCGGCATCGACCGCTTCACCGAACGCTCGCCGTCGATGCTGATGGGAATGTCCACGAACTTCATCTCCGGAATACGGAAGCCGGGCGCGACCGGCGGAAACATCCCGAGTTGGTTGACGTGTTCGTCGGCGAAGACCTGGTCGAGCGAATTGATCGGACTCACCGGCACTCCCGCTTCCTGAAGAATCTTGATCAGTTCGGCGGTCGTGCGGCGACGGGTTTCACGTTCGAGAATTTCGTGCAGCTCGAGCCGATTCGGCACGCGCACGCTGTTGCTGCTGAAGCGCGGATCGCCGGGCAAATCCGCAAGACCGAGCGCGCCGCAGAATTTCGCGAACAAGCGATCGTTTCCGGCCGCGACCAGCGCCCATCCGTCGCTCGTCTGAAACGCCTCGTAGGGCGCCGCCGCCGGCGAGGTCGATCCGGCCGGTCCCTGCACCTGCCCGGTCGCCATATAGCTGGTCATCATCAGCGCCGTCCAAGTGACGCCGGTTTCGAGCAGGCTGGTGCGCACGCGCGAGCCTTTGCCGGTCTTGCCGCGCTCGATGATTGCGCCAAGGATGCCGCTGAACAGCCAGATTCCCGAACCCATGTCGATTATCGGCACTACCACGCGCGCCGGCGGCGACCCCGGATGGCCATTCATGCTGATGATGCCGGAATAGGCCTGGCCCAGCGGATCGTAACCCGGAAGGTTGCTGAGCGGGCCGCTATCGCCGAAGCCGCTGATCGAACCGTAAATGAGCCGCGGATTTTCCGGCGAGAGATCGTCATAACCAAGCCCGCGCGACTCGCAGCTTCCGGGTTTCATCGAGTGCACGAAAATGTCCGCCGTGCGCGCCAGCCTGCGCACGATTTCACGGCCGCGCGGATGGTCCAGGTCGGCGCATACCGACTTCTTGTTGCGGTTGAACGCGAGATGCACCGCCGATTCGCCCCGCCATAGCGGAGCGAACCGGCGGCCGTCGTCGCCCTGACCGGGCCGCTCGATCTTGATTACGGTCGCACCGAAATCGCCAAGCAGTTGCGTGCAATAGGGCCCGGCGACATTCTGCGTCAGATCGATTACCGTCAGTCCGTCAAGTATCGCCGGCATCGGACACCGCCCATCCCTTCAGACGCGATCCCACGAGCTATTTGAATTTCGCTTTCGGCACCGCAAGGCCGGGAATTTCCGACTTCGTTTTCCAAATCGTGCCCTTTTTCGCCTTGTCCTCGGTGTTGTCGGCGGTGACGATGTAGAGATCGCTCAAATCCTTGCCGCCGAAGGTCACGCTGGTCACGAATTTCGCCGGAACCTTGAGCCGGAAGTCGATCGTGCCGTTGGGCTTGAAACGCACGACCTCGCCCGACTTGACGGTCGCGACGAAGACGCCGCCTTCCGCATCGACCGCGAGCCCGTCGGGCCACCCTTCGGGAACTTTCGCGAAGATGCGCCGATCGGCGACCGTGCGGTCGGCTTTGACGTCGTAAACCCATACCGCCTGCGTGGTCGAATCGGCATGATACAAGTACTTGCGATCGGGACTGAAGCCGAGGCCGTTGGTGACCTCGATTCCTTCCCACAGCTTGACGATCTTGCCGTCGGGATCGACCCGGAACAGATTTCCGGGAATCGGTTTTTGATCCGACAGCGCGTCGAACTCGAGGGATCCGACATAGATGCCGCCGTGGTCGTCGGGCTGAAGGTCGTTCAAGCCCTTGAGCGGGCGCCCTTCCCATTCGGTGAAGAGGTCGCGGCTCTGCCGGGTCGCTTCGTTCCAATAGATCAGTCCGCGCCCGGAGCAGACCAGGCCGCCGCCTTCGTTGAAAGCGATGCCGCCGACGCCCTTGCGATTCGGGATGAGCGTTTCGATTTTGCCGTCCGGACTGCGCCGGAAGACGCCGCCGTTGGGAACGTCGCTGAATACGAGCCGGTTCTGATCGTCGACGCGCGGTCCTTCGAGCAGACCGTAACCGCTGGCCAGAAGTTCCATTGTCGCCGCCATCGTGCAAACCCTCCGCCGCGGGTTTACCACGATCGGCGCGCGATCGAAAACCGCCGCGCGCGGATCAGGCGACGCCGCCGTCGGGCGACGGCAGCATCGGCGTCGTTCGATCGGCGTCCTCAAGGCGCAACTTGCGATGGCACAGATAGATCAGGACCGGCTGCAACACGCGGGTCAGCAGCATGATCGCGACCGCGCCGCCGATTACGACTATCGCCAGCGGACGCTGCGTCTGCGCGCCGATTCGCGTCGATAACGCGGCGGGCAGCAGGCCGACGCCGTCAACCAGCGCGGTCATGATGATCGCGCGGAAGCGCCGATCTGAGCCCATGATGATCGCTTCCTTGAACGGATGGCCTTCTTCCCACAATTCGCGGATATAGAAGCTCAGCAGAATGCCGTCCATCACGGCGATGCCGAAGATCGAAATAAAACCGACCGCCGCGGAGACGCTGAACGGCGTGCCGGTGATATAGAGTCCGATAATTCCGCCGACACAGGCGACCGGCACCTGCGCCATGATGATAAAAGTATCGATCAGCGAGGTGGTCGCGCCGTAGAGCACGCCGGTAATCAGCAGCAGCGCGATCGGCACGACCAGCTCAAGGCGTTGGTTCGCGCGCTGCAATTCCTGGTATTCGCCGGCCCATTCCAGATGCACTCCGGCGGGAATCTCGACCTCGCGAGCGACAGCGGCCTGCGCGGCGACGACCGCCGTCTGGAAATCCCGGCCGCGCACCGCGAACCGCACCGGCACATAGCGCTGCAGCTCTTCACGATAGATGAACGATGCGCCTTCGGCGGTCTCGATCTTCGCGATCTGCCCAAGCGGCACATAGCCGCCGCCCGGAACCGTCACGCGGATTTGGCGGATTGCGTCAAGGCTGGTCCGGTATGGCTTTTTCCAGCGCACGACGAGATTGAAGCTGCGATCGCCCTGCAACACCTGGGTCGCGGCCTGTCCGCCGATCGCAGCCTGCACGACCGCATTGACGTCGCCAACGTTCAGTCCGTAGCGCGCGCAGGTCGCGCGGTCGGGCGTGATTACCACGTTCGGCTGGCCCAACGATCGATATACGGCCAGATCGACGATGCCCGGAACTTCGCCCATCGCGCGCATCACGCCATTGGCGACGCGTTCGTCAACCGCCAAGTCGCGCCCGAAAATCTTGACCGAATTCGTGCCCTTGACGCCGGAGAGCGCCTCGTTGACGTTGTCCTCGATATTCTGCGAATAGCCGAAGCTCACCGCGGGAAACCGCCGGCGCAGCCGATCGTCCATCTGCTGCACCAGTTCCGGTTTGGTCAAACCGCGCGGCCATTGCGATTCCGGCTTCAGATCGACGCTGAATTCGATATTGAAGAAACCGGTCGTTTCCGTACCGTCGTCGGGTCGGCCGAGCTGCGAAACCACATTGGTCACTTCCGGAAACGACATGAATACCGCGCGCATCCGGTTCGCCAGCAACGCCCCATGATCAAGCGAAATGGTGAGCGGCATGGTCGCCCGCGCCCAGATGTTGCCCTCTTCAAGTTTGGGAAGGAATTCGCCGCCCAGTTTAGGAAAGAGCGACAGCCCCGCCGCAACCGCGATCAGCAGTATCGCCAGCGCCATCCGCGGCCAGTTCATCACGCGCACAAAAATCCAATGATAGGCGCGCCGGAAACCCTCCCAAACGATGTTCCGGGTTTCGCGCATCTCGCGTGGCAGCAGATAGTAGGAGAGGACCGGCGAGAGCGTGACCGCGAGCAGAATCGCCGTACCGAGCGCGTACGCGTAGGTATGCGACATCGGCGAGAAAATCGCGCCTTCGACGCCGCGCATCGTGAACAGCGGCAAAAACGCGATCACGAAGATCAGCGTCGAGAACAGCATCGGCCCGCCGACTTCCTGCGCCGCCCGCAGGATCCGGTTGCGTTTGCTCATCGACGCAGGCGCCGCGCCGGTCAGATTGCGATGGATGTTCTCCATCACGATGACGGTCGAATCGATAATGATTCCGAAATCGATCGCGCCGAGCGAAATCAGATTGGCCGGCGTGCGCCCGAAATACATCAATGCGAACGCTCCGCACAGCGCGAGCGGAATATTGATCGCGGCGATTATCGCCGCGCGCAGATTGCCAAGGAAAAACAGCAGGACCAGAAACACCAGCGCCATGCCGACGGTCAGATTCTCGAGCACGGTGCGCAAGGTGACGTGAACCAGACTGATGCGATCGTAGTATGGAACGATCTTGAAATTGCGCGGCATCAGCCCGGACGAGTTGAGCTGGGCGACCTTGCGCTCGACGCCCCGGACCGTATCGACCGTGTTCCCGTACTTGCGCATCAGCACGATGCCCTCGGTCACTTCGTCATTCTGGTTCATCCCCACCACGCCGAGGCGCGGCGCATATCCGACGGACACGTCCGCGACGTTTCCGACCGAGATCGGCGCGCCGCCGGATACGGAAAGCACGATGTTGCGGATGTCGTCGAGGGAATGGATGAAACCGATGCCGCGAACGTCGAAGGCCTGTTCGCCGACCGTCAGGTAATTGCCGCCGGCGTTGTTGTTGGCGTTGGCGATGGAATTAATCAAGGTCGAAAGCGAAAGCCGGTAGTAATCCAGTTTCTGCGGATCCACATCGACGTGGTATTCCTTCGTCAACCCGCCAAAGGTGCTGACGCCGATTACGCCCGGCACGGTCTGAAGCTGGCGTGCAACGACCCAGTCGTTGATCTCCTTCTCCGCAATCAAATCATGCTGCGGACTCTCGACGGTGTAGCGATAGACTTCGCCAATCGGGTTCTCCGGCGAAATCCCAGGAACAATGCCGGCCGGCAACGTTACGAACGGGAGCGCGTTGATTACTTCTTCGCGATCCCAGTAGTAATCGGTGTTCCACCCGAAATAGCAGCGGATGTCGGACAGGCCGAACAGCGAGATCGAATCCATCCGTTCCAATCCGCGCGAGGTGCTGAGACCGTATTCGAGCGGAACAGTGACGATCCGTTCGACCTCCTCGGCGCTCAATCCGGTCGGCAGCGTCAACACTTCGACCAGCGGCTGGACAGGATCGGGATAGGCTTCGATATCGAGTTGAGTGAATGCGAACAGGCCGAGCGCAAGCAGCACCACCGCGCCGCCGATCACGACTATGCGCTGGCTCATCGCCAGCCCCATCAACGCGCGAATCATCGCCGCAACCCCGCCGCGACCGTCACGAGCTTTCGCCGTTGGCTTGATGCCACAGCGCGTTCATCTGAATCGATTCCATCGTAACCACGCGCTCGCCCGCTTCGAGTCCGGACACGACCCTGGCGTATCCTTTTTCCTTCCAGCCCGCGATCTCGACGCGTCTGCGCGCGAAATGATCATTCCCGAGCGCGACGTATACGAAATAGTCGTTGGTGTCGAAAACCAGCGCCTCGACCGGGACGATCAGCGCCCGGCCCGGATTGGTCGCGATCGTGACGCGGGCGAGCATCTGCGGTTTGAGCTTGCCGCCCGGATTGCGCACTTCGCAGCGGATTTGCAGGGTATGAGTATCAGCGTTGATATCGGGACTGATTCGCGAAATCACGCCGTCGAAAACCTGATCGGGATAGGCCGTAGTCACCGCGCGCATCGATTGACCAAGATGAATGCGCGCAAGGTCGGTCTCGTAGATATTCGCGACGATCCAAACCTGTTCGAGCGTGCCAAGCGTGTACAGCACGTCGCCGGGATTTACCGCCGACCCCCGCACCGCTTTGTTGTCGAGCACGGTTCCGCTGATTGGCGCGCGCATCCAGACCGTCGGGCTTGGCGCTCGAATCGCCGCGATATCCGCCTCGCTCATCCCCAGCAGTTCGAGCTTGCGGCGCGCCGCATCGACCATCGATTGGGCCATTTCCGCGGCGCCTCCGCCGCCGCCCGCCGCCAAACCGGCGCCGTTGGCGCCGCTCATCCGTGCGGTGTCGCCGGCTTGCAGATATTCGGCTTCGGCGGTCATGAAGTCGGGGCTGTAAAGCGCTACGATCGGTTCGCCGCGGCGGACTTCGTCCCACTGCGACACCCGGGTCGCCTCGATCCTGCCGGACACCCGCGAAACGATCGTGGCGACGCGCCGGTCGTCAAACTCGACCTGGCCGTTGGCTTCAAGATTGCCCGACAGTTCGACCTCGCGCACTTCCGCCGTGGCCATCCCGGGCAGCCCGCCGCGCAACTCCAGGAACGGCGGCTGGCCCGTCTGCGTCACCATCACCGGCGCAACCGGCGGCGGCGTCGTTGTGGATGCGCGGCCGGCGCCTGGCCCGCCACAGCCATACAACCCAAACAGCAAAATCAGCGCCGCGATCACAGTGGGCGCGCCGACTCGCCGGCCGTTCTGAAATTTTCGATCGTTGGCGATCATCTGATTCAACGCGGCAGCGGTTCGCCGATCGCCTGTTCAAGCGCGACTTCGGCGGCCAGAAACTGGTTGATCGACTGCAGGTATGCGACCCGCGCGTTGTAGGCGTTTTGCAGGGCCGCGGCCAGCGTGACGAAATCGATTTTGCCCGCCTGATACGCGATCAGCGCGACGCGGAAATTCTGACGCGCCAGCGGTATCAGCGTATCGCGCTCGACCGCGGCCGCGCGGTAGCTGGTTTGCGCGTTGCGATAGAGCGTCGTGACCATCGCCGCGGTCGAATTTCGTATCGACATCTGGTTCTCCCGAGCCGCTTCGAGGTCGTAGCTGGCGCGGGTCACGTCCTCGCGCTGCTTGATCCAGAAGAAAATCGGCAGATTGATCGAGACGAAAATCGAATGGTCCTGCAGAGCCGTTGCGGTCGGCGCCGCCGACGCTACCTGAAAATGATCGAATTCGTAGCCGACGGTATAGTTCGGCAAATATTCCATTTTGGCCAGCGCCAGCGCGGTTTGATTGTTTTTCTCGGTCAGGGCCGCCTCGAGAATTTCCTGCCGGACGCGCGCCGCCAGATCGATCAGCCGGTCCACCGGCGTTTCGAGCGCGGCTGGCTTCAGGTTTTCGTCGAGCGTCAACGGCGCGTCCGGCTCGCGATAAAGCAATTGATTGAGGTTCGTGCGATCGTTGGCTCGCGCCGATCGAAGTTGGTCTTGCGCCAGCCGTTGATTCGTCAAATCAAATTCTGCGCTGATAAAGTCCGTCTGCGTGACCTGATTCGCCGAGTAGGCGATCTGGGTCACCTTTAATACCTGGCCGAGGCTCGCCAGCAGTTCTTGTCCGACCTGCCACAGCGCGTCGTCCAACACCGTCTGATAATATGCGGTCTCGACTTGGGCGCGCAGATCGCGCACGGCGGCCGCGTAGGAAAACCGCGCGATCTCGGCGCTGCGCCGCGCCTGGTCGGCCTGCAGAAGCGCTTCTCCCGGAAACTGGAACGATTGGGACACGGCGTAGCTGTGCTCGGTCGCGCCGGAAAATGGATTCTTCGGACTGTCAACGTTCAGATAGGTGACAATCGGATCGGCGGGCGCGTAGTTCTGCTTGATTGAATGGACCGCTGCCATCCATTGCGCCCGCATCGATTTTATCTGCGGATTCATTTCGACGGCGATCTCGACCAGTTGCTGCGCTCCCAACGCCTGATCGGCCCATACAGGATGGCACGGGAAACTGACAACGGTTGTCGCTATCGCGATCAGAAGCGTCAGCGTCGCTCGTTTCATGCCCCCTCAGCCTCCGCATTCTCGGCCGGCGTTGCGGCGGGCGCTTCCCCATGCGCTTCGGCCGCGTCCGCGTTATCCGAATTATTAAACCCTTACGCTACCGCGAAGGAAAGTAGGGACTTGGAAATTAGTCTTTTATTCATATTTCGCCGATCGGAATTTCCGCGCGACAGGCCGCTAAATTCTTTTGGAAAGGCAGAATGCAAACCGGCGACCCACGCAAGGCAGGCCGCCGGTTTTCGCTCAAACGCGTGCGGCGCAAGATTGCCTCGCACCGCGCAGTTGACGCTTTAGGTCAGTGCGACATATTCATGCTTCCCATCGAGGAGCCGCTCGATTCGGATCCGCCAGAAGTCGGCGATGAAGCGCTTGGCGCGCCCGTGTCGCCGGATGCGCTCGCCTCGGTGTCCTTGTAGTTGTGCTGCAAATATCGAAGGTAAACGACCACCTGCCAGCGCTCGTTCGAGGACATGGCGTCGTCGTAGGAGGGCATCCAGATCCCGCCGTTGCGAATATAGCCGTAAATATATCCGTCGGGCAGATTCTTGCTTACCCCGGTCATCAGGTTCGCGGGTTTGTGCTGCAGCAGATGCACCACCGAACCGTTGCCGATTCCGGTAACACCATGGCACGGCGAGCAATTGGCCAAAAACAGCTCGTGGCCGCGTTTCAGATTTTCCGGCGTTTCAGTGAGCGGATTGTGCATCCGGACAGTCATCGCCTCAAGCTTCATCGGCGGCGGCGCTTTCGCGTCGAGACCGGGCAGATTCGCCGGCTGGTCTGGATGAATATTGTAATGAATGCCGTCAACCGGCAGGACGCCGTCGGGCATGTCTCGCGGGGGCTCCGAAAGCGGCTGCACCGCTGCGCCCCGATACATATCGATGCTCCACGGAAAGGCGCGGGCCGGAGCCGGCGCTATCGCCAGCGCCGCGATCATGCTGCCGTCGCAAACGGACCGCGCTTGATTCCCGCACGAAATTCACCACTCGTCGATCCATCTACGTTCGTATCCCATCTTCAGGCGCTGGGCGAACCGTTTCGCCCTTCGCACTTCAGCGCGACACCATATCGCGAGCCGCGCCTTCGGGGCAATCGCCATGATACGCCGGTGCGCCAGACCGCCTTCGGAGGCGATCGCGATTCCCGAAGAAGTTAAAGTTTCACTTTCAATTTAACCCAGCACCGCGTCCGTTCCGGTTCGCGCCGCCTTAAGCGCCGATAATCTCTCAAACGACCAAAGTTTAGCGCGGCTTCTATTGAAAGCCAAACGATCGCGACCCTCCCGACGGCCGAATCGAAAAAAAATTCGCGCGGCGAATCGATACGCCGGTCAAATTGAATCCGCCGACGCCGCAATCGTGGACGCCGCGCGTGGCGCCGATTTCGGCGCCACGCAGGCGAAACTGGCCGCCGCGCCGATCAGCGCGATCGCCGAACACAGTTCGAAGCCTTCGGTATAGCTCCCGGTAACGTCGGTGATTTTGCCGACTATCAGCGGACCCGCGAACAGCCCGAACGTCAAAATCAATCCAAGCCATCCGAACAGGGTGCCGAAGCGTTTCAGTCCCAGAGTTTCCGACAGAACCAACGGCGCGAGCGCGACCGGCGACGCTCCGGCCAAGCCCGCCCAAATGATCCAGACCACGATCAGCCGCCGGTCTTGCGCGCCCAGCAAGATGAATACGCCGGCCGCAATCATCAGGAAGCTGACGCCGAGCGCGTTCTTGCCGCCAATCCGATCCGCCATCGCGCCGAACGAAGGTTTGCCGATCGCCGCCATCCCGAGCACGACGCTTACGACCAGCGCCGAAGAACGCTCCGTGTAGCCGTATCCTTCGAGAAACGCCACGAGATGAAGAAAGGTGCCGCCGATCGCCAGTCCGAAGGCGAGTTCGACGACGACCAGCATCCAGAAGGCGCGCGTCGCCAGCGCTTCGCCGATTTCCAGACCCGGCAGGTCGCGCGCCGACTCGGCGACGGATTTCGCTTCGCTGCCGGCCGGCCGCGTCCGCGCCACGATCAGCAGCAGCGGCAGCACCAGCAGCAGCACGGGAATCGCGAGAAACAAATAAGCGGCGCGCCAACCATGCAGCGAGATGATGTATCCGCAAACGAACGACATCGCCATCCCGCCCGATTCCATCCCGGCCGTCGCCAGCCCCAGCGCGGCGCCGCGCCGCTCGCCGAACCAGTTGGCGATAATCAGGGAGGCGGGCAGGAGCGCTGACGAGCCGAGGCCGATTCCCAGAATTACGACCGCTAAAACCAGTGAATCGAACGTATGCGCGCGGCTGGCGGCGAACAGGCCGACGCCCGCCAGAGCGGCGCCGGCGCCCATCACGAAACGCGCCTCGATTCGATCCAGCAGCCATCCGGCGATCGGTCCCGCGATTCCGACCGACAGCGAAAGCACCGCGGCAATCCAGGAGACGCGCTCGTGGCTCCAGTGAAAGGATTTGAGCAAGGCGCCGAGAAACACCGGCGACGTGTTGTAGCCTCCGCCCCATAGGAAAAACAGCGAGATGAACATCGCGATTGCGATGATCCACGCCTGCCGGTCCCGATTCTCCATATCGGCTCTCCCCCGCGCGAACCGCATCCCAGGGCGCGATCGCGCAAGAAGCGAACTAACGTGAATCGCGTCCGGCTTCAATCGCGCGCTTCGGACGTGCGGCGCTTGTCAAACGGCGGAGCCTGCCAAGCGATCGGAGGCGGTTTGCGCTCGCGTCTC
This sequence comes from bacterium, assembly GCA_014896235.1. Classification (GTDB taxonomy): domain Bacteria; phylum Desulfobacterota; class Binatia; order Binatales; family Binataceae; genus JADMIL01. The sequence goes on from JADBKU010000032.1 coordinate 12,616, forward strand.
AATAAAGGACGGACGGCAACCAGGCGCCAGCCGGTTCGTTGTAGAGCCCGATCGTCATCAGCGTCATCGGCTGCACGATCCGGAGGCCCTTGCTCAGACACCAGCGCATCAATTCGCCGTTGCGCGAAGGCGCCAGAAACCCCGGCCCGGCAAATCGGTCGGACGCGCCAATCAGCGCCTTCAAATCGTCGTTGGTTTCCGCAACGGTATGCGCGAAAAAGGCGACTTGTGTCGTGTAACCGGTGATTCGGCCGGCGCGCTCGGCGACGCGGGCGGTTCCATCGCGAATTGCATCGCGTAGTTCGCCGCCGCGATCATGTCCATGAATTCGCCGGCAGAGCCGATTGCAAGCGTCTTGGTCGCTATCGTTGGCGGGCCGCACCGTGACTCCCGGCACGGATTCTTTAATCGCCGGACCCTGCATGCATGAAAGATGCTCTCGCACGTCAAAGCCCAATTTCAGATAGAGCGACAGCGAGCGACGATGATATCCAGCCTGAACCAGACTGATGCCGGCGGCGCCGCGCCGATGCGCTCGCTCGAGCACGGCGCCCATCAGGCGACGCCCAATGGCAAGGTTCTGAACCGCTGGAGCAACCGTGATCGGTCCAATACCCATGATCGAACCGCGCTCGTCGAGAAAATTGCTGCCGACGATTCGCCCTTCCGCTTCGGCCACAACCCCGTAAAATCCTGAATTTTCGATCATAGCAGCAAGCAAGCCGACGGCGGTCTCCCGATCGGGAAAATCGGGCGGAAAGTTATGCTCGTCAGCGATCGCCTTGAAAGCCTCGTAACAGATACTGCCGCACGTGGCGGCGTCGTTTGCATTCGCCTCGCGCAGCTTCACATCCATTGTCGCAAGCCTCCTTTAGGCAGTCGCCAGTTAAATGCAAACACCAATTGAAACTCAATAAGGATTTATAAGTAGCCATAGCATTAAATGTCAAGAAGCGTATCGACGCTTTCGCCCTGCCGCTCCGATCTCTGAAAGACATGAACCAATTCGACTGGTCAGGCTCCCAAAAAAAAACGGCGCGGAACGATTCGTATCGCTCCGCGCCGGCGGACTCGGTCTGGACTTGCCGAGATCGCTCAGGCCGCGGCCTGGCTCGCGAGCGGCTCCGCGCGGAATTCCAGGCCGCGCGAATTCGCGTCGACAGTCACGTGCGATCCGTCGCGAATTTCGCCCACCAGAATTTTGCGGCCCAACGCCGTCTCCAGCTCCCGCTGGATCACCCGCTTGAGCGGACGCGCGCCATAAACCGGGTCGTAACCCTTTTCAGCAAGATAATCCCGGGCCGCGTCGGTGAGCGCGAGTTCGATCTTGCGCTCTTCGAGCCGCTTGCGCAGCCGTTCAAGCTGGACGTCAACGATCTGGCGCAATTGGTCACGCGCCAGCGGATGGAACACCACGATCTCATCCACCCGGTTCAGAAACTCGGGCCGGAAACTTTGCCGCAGCACCTCGAGGCACTGCTCCTTCATTTTTTCGTAATTCTGGCCCTTGAACGACAAGATCAACTGGCCCGCGATATTCGACGTCATGATGACGACGGTATTGCGAAAATCCACCGTGCGGCCATGACCGTCCGTCAGGCGGCCGTCGTCCAGCAGTTGCAGCATCACATTGAAGACGTCGTGATGCGCCTTCTCGATTTCGTCGAACAGGATCACTGAGTATGGCCGGCGGCGGACGGCTTCGGTCAACTGGCCGCCCTCGTCGTAGCCGACATATCCCGGAGGCGCGCCGATTAGGCGCGAGACGGTGTGCTTCTCCATGTATTCCGACATGTCGATTCGCACCATCGCGCCCTCGTCGTCGAACAGAAACTCCGCGAGCGCGCGCGCCAGCTCGGTTTTGCCCACGCCGGTCGGACCAAGGAAGATGAACGAACCGATCGGCCGATTGGGATCCTGCAATCCCGCCCGCGCGCGAATCACCGCGTCGGCGACTGCGGAGACCGCCTCGTCCTGGCCGATCACGCGCTTGTGCAGATGTTCCTCAAGATGCGCGAGCTTTTGCACTTCGCCTTCCATCAGGCGCGACACCGGAATTCCGGTCCAGCGGGCGACGACTTCGGCGATATCCTCCTCATCGACCTCTTCCTTGATCAGGCGCGCGCCGCCGCCCTGCCCGGCCGATTTCTCGGCCGCGGCCAGGCGTTTTTCGAGATCGGCGAGCTTGCCATACTGAAGCTCCGCGACCTTGTTCAGATCGTACTCGCGCTTGGCCTTCTCGATTTCGTGGCGGGTCTGCTCGATTTCGCTCTTGATTTTGGCGAGCTGCTCGATGCCGCCTTTTTCATTCTGCCATTGCGCCTGCAGCCCGGCGCGCCGCTCCTGCGCTTCGGCCAGCTCCTTTTCGAGTTTGACGAGCCGGTCTTTGGACGCGGCGTCGGTCTCGCGCTTGAGCGCCTCGCGTTCGATTTCAAGCTGCATCACGCGCCGGTTGATTTCGTCCAGCTCCACCGGCATCGATTCTTTTTCCGTCCGCAGCTTCGCCGCCGCTTCATCGACCAAATCGATCGCCTTGTCCGGCAGAAAGCGATCGGTGATGTACCGTTTCGACAGCATCGCGGCGGTCACCAGCGCGGCGTCCTTGATCCGGATGCCGTGATGGACCTCGTAACGTTCCTTGAGCCCGCGGAGGATCGAGATGGTATCCTCGACGCTCGGCTCCTCGACCATCACCGGCTGAAAGCGCCGTTCGAGCGCCGCGTCTTTCTCGATATGCTTGCGATACTCGTCGAGCGTGGTCGCGCCGATACAATGCAATTCGCCGCGCGCCAGCATCGGCTTGAGCAGGTTCGACGCGTCCATCGCGCCCTCCGCCGCCCCGGCGCCGACGACGGTATGCAGTTCGTCGATGAACAGGATGATCTCGCCTTCAGCCTCCTGAACTTCCTTGAGGACGGCTTTCAGGCGTTCTTCAAATTCGCCGCGGAACTTGGCGCCCGCGACCAACGCGCCCATGTCGAGCGCGACCAGACGGCGGTTCTTAAGCCCCTCGGGCACGTCGCCGGAAACGATCCGCTGCGCCAGACCCTCGACGATCGCGGTCTTGCCGACGCCCGGCTCGCCGATCAGCACGGGATTATTTTTGGTGCGGCGTGAAAGGACCTGGATCACGCGGCGAATTTCCTCGTCGCGTCCGATCACCGGATCTACTTTGCCGGCGGCGGCAAGCTTGGTCAGGTCGCGGCCATAACGCTCAAGCGCCTGATAAGTCGCCTCGGGATTCGAAGAAGTCACGCGCTGGCTGCCGCGCACCTTCTTCAGCACGCCCATTATCTTGTCGTGGGTGACGCCGGCCTCGCGCAGAATTCGCGCGGTCGCGCCCGGCTCGTCGAGCATCGCGATAATCACGTGCTCGATCGAGACATATTCGTCTTTGAGCTTCCCCGCCTCCTGCTCGGCGCGGGCAAGAACCCGGTTGAGCCGCTGGGTCACGTAGGCCTGGCCGGAATCGGCGCCGCCGCCGGTGACGGCCGGAATCTTTCGCAGTTCGTCCTGTAATTTGCCGCGAACGGCGGCGAGATCGGCGCCGGCGAGCTTCAAAATCTGCGACGCCAGCCCCTGCTCGTCCTCCAGCAACGCCGCCGCCAGATGCTCGACGTCGATCGCCTGATGATGGGCGGTAACGGCGGAGCTTTGCGCGCGGCCCAGCGCTTCCTGGAGTTTTTCGGTGAATCGGTTGACGTTCATTATCGGTTACTTTCGCCTCAGGCTTAAAAATAACCACAATCTCGCTCCCGACAACCCGCCCCACCTGCGTCGCCGGCCGCCGCTCGGAAGGACTTCAAAATACTGACGCCGCCGCAAGCCGTACGGGCCGGATCGAGAATCCTGCAATCTTTCCCATTAGCGGGCGGCGGTGCGATTTGCTAAATCATCCCTTTCGGATGGGAGCCAAACTTATGCGCGTCAACCTTACTGTCAACGGGCAGCCCCGCAGCGACGAGATCGAGCCGCGCCTGCTGCTGGTTCATTACCTGCGCGACGTCGCCGGCCTGACCGGCACGCACGTCGGATGCGAAAGCACATTATGCGGCGCCTGCACCGTCCTGCTCGACGGCAAGGCCGTCAAGTCATGCACCGTCCTCGCCGTGCAGGCCGACGGCGCCAGCGTCACGACCGTCGAGGGTCTCGCCAAAGACGGCAAGTTCCATCCGATCCAGGATGGCTTTTGGGAAGAGCACGGCCTGCAGTGCGGCTATTGCACGCCCGGCATGATGATGGCCGCCGTTGATTTGTTGAGCCGTACGACGAACCCGAGCGAGGACGAAATCCGCCACGCGCTCGAGGGCAATCTGTGCCGATGCACCGGCTATCAGCACATCATCAAGGCGGTTCAATACGCGGCGGAGAAGATGCGCGCCGCGGCTGGGCGCTGAGCGCCCGCCGATCGAGGGAGAATTAAAATGGCGGTCGTACCGAAATTCGTCGGCGAACGAATCAAACGGCGCGAAGATCCACGGCTGATTTCAGGAACGGCGACCTACGTCGATGACGTGCGGCTGCCGGGTACTCTGTCTGCGGTGGTGTTGCGCAGCCCCTACGCCCACGCCCGGATAAATTCGATCAACGTCGACGCCGCCCGCTCGGCGCCTGGGGTGGTCGCCGTGCTGACCGGCGCCGACCTGAAAGACAAAGTCGGCGGCATCCCCTGCGTCGCGCCCGCCGAGCATATTCCGTTCCATCCGCTGCTCGCGCAAGGCAAGGTGCGCTTCGTCGGCGAGTCCGTGGCTGTCGTGGTCGCGAGCGACGCGTACAAGGCGCAGGATGCGGCCGATTTAATCGAGGTCGATTACGATTCGCTCGACGCCGTGAGCGATCCGGAAAAAGCGCTCGAAGACGGCGCGCCAATTTTGCATGAGGAGTTTGGCACCAACCTTGTCACGCGCGCACTCGTACCGAATCCGGCCGTCGACGAAGCGATCGCCAAAGCCGACAAGGTGATCAAGTTCCGCATCGTTAACCAGCGGCTTGCGCCGGTGCCGATGGAGCCGCGGGGCGCGCTCGCCGACTGGCATCAGGCGTTGGGCCATCTGACGGTTTGGACTTCGACGCAAATTCCGCATCTGCTCCGTTCGGCGCTGGCGGCGGTGCTCGGACTGCCGGAAAACCGGGTGCGCGTAATCGCGCCGGAAGTCGGCGGCGGCTTCGGCGCCAAGCTCAACTTTTATCGCGAAGAAGCGCTGGTCGGATACCTCTCGCGGATGCTGGGCAAGCCGGTCAAATGGATCGAGCGGCGGCGCGAAAACCTCGCGACCACCACGCATGGCCGCGGCCAGATTACCTATCTCGAAGTGCCGGTCAAAAACGACGGCACGGTGCTCGGCATCAAGGCGAAATTCATCTGCGACATGGGCGCCTATCTGCAATTGCTGACGCCCGCGATTCCCGGTTTCTCCGGCCTGATGATGACCGGATGCTACAAAATCCCGGCGATGTCGTTCGAGCAGGTGATGGTCTTCACCAACAAGATGGCGACCGACGCTTATCGCGGCGCCGGTCGGCCGGAGGCGGCTTATATCGCCGAGCGCACGATGGACATGGTCGCGGGCGAACTCGGGCTCGATCCGGTTGAAGTGCGCCGCCGGAACTTCATCCCCAAGGACGCATTCCCGTACACGACCTGCGCCGGACTGGTCTACGATTCCGGCGATTACAACGCCGCCCTCAACAAGGCGCTCGAAATCGTCGATTATCCTAAGATGCGCGCCGAACAGGCCGAAGCGCTCAAGCACGGCCGCTACATCGGTATCGGCATCGCCTCGTATGTCGAAATCTGCGGCATCGGCCCGTCAGCGATGCTGCCGCCTAAAGTTCCCGGGTGGGAAAGCGCGACCGTGCGAATGGAGCCCGACAGCCGCGTGACCGTCCTCACCGGCATCTCGCCGCACGGCCAGGGACAGGAGACGACATTCGCGCAGATGGCGGCCGACGCCTTCGGCATCGATATCGACGACGTGACCGTCGTGCATGGCGACACCGCGATCGTGCAATACGGCGTCGGCACTTTCGGCAGCCGTGGACTGTCGGTCGGCGGCGCGGCGCTGATGATGTCGGTCGGCAAGGTGCAGGACAAGCTGAAGAAGATCGCCTCGACGATGATGGAAGCGCCGCCCGATCAGTTGACGTTCACGAATCGCACCGTCGCGCTCAAAAGCGACGCGAGCAAATCGATTCCCCTGCAGGCGGTTGTCGATGCGGCTTACGGATGGAAAATGCCGATTCCGGGGATGGAGCCCGGCCTCGACGCGACCAGCGTCTTCGAGCCGACCGGATGCACCTTCCCGTTTGGCACGCATATTTCCGTCGTCGAAATCGATCCTGATACCGGCGTGGTAAAGTTTCTGAGCTACGTCGCGGTGGACGACTGCGGCAATATAATCAGCCCGTTGCTGGTCGCCGGCCAGGTTCATGGCGGAATCGCGCAGGGAATCGCGCAGGCGCTGTACGAAGAGGTCGTTTACGACGAAAACGGCCAGTTGATCACCGCGACCCTGATGGATTACGCGGCGCCGCGCGCGCAGATGCTGCCGCGTTACGAACTGGCGCATACCGTAACGCCGTCGCCGCTTAACCCGATGGGCGTCAAGGGCGTCGGCGAAGCCGGCACGATCGGTTCCACGCCGTGCGTCGTCAACGCCGTGATGGACGCGCTCAAACCGCTCGGCGTGCGCCATATCGACATGCCGCTGCGCCCGGAAAAACTCTGGCGCGCGATCAAAGACGCGAAGAAGGCGTAAGCAAATGTATCCAGGCCAATTCGAATATCATCGCGCGGCGTCAATCAAAGACGCGCTGGACCTCCTCAAGCGGTACGGCGACGACGCCAAGCTGCTGTCCGGCGGCCACAGCCTCATTCCGATGATGAAGCTCAGGCTGGCGCAGCCCGCGCATCTGATCGACGTGACGAAAATCGCCGAGATGCGCGCGATCTCGGAAAGCAATGGAAAAATCGTAATCGGCGCCGCGGCGGCGCACGACACGGTCGCCAATTCCAGCCTCGTTCGCGACAAACTCGGGCTTCTGGCCGAGGCCGCAGCGGCGATCGGCGACGTGCAGGTGCGCAATCGCGGCACGATCGGCGGCAGCCTGACGCATGCCGATCCCGCGGCTGACTATCCGGCCGCCGTGCTCGCGCTCGAAGGCGAAATCAAACTGGAACGCGAAGGCGGATCGCGCACGGTCAAAGCCGCAGACTTCTTCCTCGATTTGATGACCACGGCGGTGCAGCCCGGCGAACTGCTGTCGCAAATCTCGTTCGCTCCAATTCCCGCAGGCGCCGGCTATTCGTATCAAAAGTATCCGCATCCCGCGTCCGGCTTCGCGATGGTCGGCGTGGCCGCGCTCCTGTCGTTGGATCGGAGCGGCAAAATCGCGAGCGCGCGGGTGGGCGTGACCGGTCTCGGACCGAAAGCGTTCCGCGCCAGCGCCGTCGAAGCCGCGCTTGCCGGCAAAAGCGCCGACGCCGCGACGATCGCGGCGGCGGCCGCGAAAACCGCCGACGGTATCGACGCGCTTGGCGATATCCATGCGTCATCCGAATATCGGGCGGAGCTTGCGCGCGTTTACGCCCGGCGCGCAATTCAGGCCGCCGTGGCGCGCGCCAAAGCATGATGAAAGGCTGCGCGACGGTGACACAAGTTTCAGCGATAGGGCGAATTCATTCGGATCGGCGGGCGCGATGAAGATCACTGGGGAACAGATAATGCCCGCTCCGCGCCAGCGCGTGTGGGACCTTTTCAACGATCCCGATCGCCTCGCGCGGCTGATCCCTGGATGCGAAAAGCTGGAGAAGCTCGCGCCCGACGAATTCGCCGGCACGATCAACGTCGGCATCGCCGCGGTGAAAGGAAGCTACACGGGCAAGCTCAAGCTCGACGAGATCCGGCCGCCCGAACATTACAAAATGCTGGTTGACGGCAAAGGCAAGCAGGGCTTTATGCGCGGCACGGGAGTGCTGGACCTGCTGCCGCGCGACGGCGATCCGAATCAGACGGTGGTCAAGTATTCCGGCGACGTTCAGCTTGGCGGGCCGCTGATGCAGGTCGGGCAGCGCGTCATCGACAGCGCCGCCAAAATGCTGATGGGCCAGTTCTTCGCCGCCGCCGAAGCCGAGCTAAAGGCCGAAGCGGCCGGCACGGTCGCGCGCCAGGGCTTCTTCATCAATTTCTGGCGCTACCTGCTGAACGTGATCCGCTCTTTCTTCAGGCGTTCAGGCTAAATTCACGGATCCTCAATCCGGCGAGGCTTTATTGGATTCGCCCGGCGGAGCCGCGCGCGGCGGCGCCGTTTACCTGGAGCGCCGGAAGTTGTCATTCGCCGGCGATCGTCATCTCGGCAATTTTGATCGTCGGAGCGACGACGGCCGCACGCCAGCGCAAATCATCGCCGATCATCTCGACCGCCTGAAACATCTCGCGCAGGTTTCCGGCGATCGTGATTTCCTGTACCGGATAGGCCAGCTCGCCGTCCTCGATCCACAGGCCGCCGGCGCCGCGCGAATAATCGCCCGTTACCGCGTTCACGCCGAATCCGATCAGCTCGGTCACGTACAGGCCGCGCTTCACCGATCGAATTATCTGCTCCGGCGTGCTGGATCCCGGCTGCAGGTAGAGATTGGTCGAGCTTACCGTCGGCGCATCGCCGACGCCGCGCGCGGCGTTTCCGGTCGAGGCAAGCTTCAGCTTGCGGGCGGAATAGGTATCGAGCAGATAGGTGGCGAGCACGCCCTCTTTGACCAGCGCCTTGCGCGAAGTCGGCAGGCCGTCGCCGTCGAACGGTTTCGAACCGAGCATTCCCTTGAGCGTGCCGTCGTCGTAGATCGTCACATTGGGCGCCGCGATTCGCTCGCCGAGTTTGTTCAATAAAAACGACGCACCCTTGTACAGCGACGGTCCCGACGCCGCTCCGGCGACCGATCGCAACAGCGACGCCGCCATGTCCGGATCGAAGACCACCGGCGCCCGCGTGGTCTTGATTTTCCGCGCGCCCAGCCGGCGCAAGGCGCGCTTCGCCGCCGTCGCGCCGACGGCCTCGGGATCCTCAAGATTGCGGAAATGGCGGCTTGCCGTATGCCAGAAACCCTGCTGCATCGCGCCGTTTTCGTCCTGCGCGATCGGCGCGACGCCCAGGTTGAACGACGTTCCGGCATAGCCGCCCGCGAACCCATTGCTGTTCGCGAAGAAAATTTCGTACCGCCCGGAGTCGAATTCGGCGCCCTCCGAGTTGCGGATGCGCGGATCGGCGCCGAGCGCCGCCCGTTCCGCCCGCCGCGCGAGGTCGAGCGCCTCGTCCGCGCCGACAATTCCGCGCTCGACGTCGGCCAATTCGAGATCGGGAAATTCTTTCGGATGGAGCGCGGGATCGGGCAGTCCCGCCGCCGGGTCGGCCGCCGCCAATCGCGCCATCGTCACCGTATGCGCGATGAATTCGCGCAACCCGTCGCGATCGAATTCGGCGGTCGCCGCCGTCGCCGACGACTGTCCGACAAACACCCGCAGGCCGATCCGCCGCTCGCGCGAGCTTTTGAGTTTTTCGACTTCGCCGAGCCGCACGCCCGCCGCGAGCGACTCCGCGCTCACGCACAGCACTTCCGCCCCGCTCGCGCCGGCGCGCCGCGTTTCGTCAAGCGCCCATTCGGTCAGTGACCGATCGACCTGCGTCATCGCCGCTCCTCAGCGCTCCTACGCGCGCGTTCCGCCGACGGTGATCCCGTCGATCCGAATCGTCGGCAGCCCAACTCCCACCGGCACCGACTGGCCGTCCTTGCCGCACGTGCCAACTCCGGAATCGAGCGCCAGATCGTTGCCCACCATCGAAACCCGCGTCAGCACGTCGGGACCGTTGCCGATCAGCGTCGCGCCCTTGACCGGCCGGGTCGTCCGGCCGTCTTCGATCAGGTAGGCTTCGCTCGCGGAAAACACGAACTTGCCGTTGGTGATATCGACCTGGCCGCCGCCGAAACTGACGGCGTAAAGCCCGCGCTTGACCGACTTGATAATGTCCTCGGGCGTCGATTCGCCCGCTAGCATGAACGTGTTCGTCATCCGCGGCATCGGCGCGTGCGCGAAGCTCTCGCGCCGCCCGTTGCCGGTCGGCGCCATCTTCATCAGCCGCGCGTTCATCCGATCCTGCAGATAACCGCGCAGCACGCCGTTTTCGATCAGTACGGTGCGCGAAGTCGGCGTGCCCTCGTCGTCGACGTTCAAACTGCCGCGCCGGTTCGCGATCGTGCCGTCGTCGATAACGGTGCACAGCTCGCTCGCCACGCGCTGACCGATCCGTCCGGAAAACGCCGACACCCCCTTGCGGTTGAAGTCCCCTTCGAGTCCGTGGCCGATCGCTTCGTGCAACAGGATTCCCGGCCATCCGTTGCCCAGCACCACCACCATCTCGCCCGCCGGCGCATCCACGGCGTCGAGATTGATGACCGCCTGATGCACCGCATGGCGAACGTAGTCCTTCCATCGATCATTCTCGAAAAAATATTTCCACTCGACCCGTCCGCCGCCGCCAAACGATCCGACCTGCCGGCTTTTGCCGTCGTCGGCGATCACCGACACATTGAGCCGGCAGAGCGGCTGGATGTCGGCGGCGATGCGGCCCTCGCTGGTCACGACCATCACGATCTTCCGCTCCGCCGCAAAGGACGCCATCACGTTGCGGATGCGCGGATCGGCCGCGCGCGCCATCTCGTCAATCTGATGCAGAAGGCGGGCGCGCTCGTCGAGCGGAATCTCCAGCGGCGTGCTTTCGAGTTCGTAAAGCTCGTGCCGGGCGACCCGATTCCCAACCGCGACCGGCGCGATCGCGCCGGAGCGCTGATCCGCGATCGCGCGCGCCGCTTCCGCCGCCATGCGCATCCGATCGATCGTCACCTCGTCCGAATAAGCGTAGCCGGTGCGATCCTCGGCGCAGACCCGCACGCCCACGCCATGCGAGACCGACTTGCTGGTGTGATTGACCATCGACTCTTCGAGTCCCAGCCCTTCGGCGCTGCGATGCTCGAAATAAAGATCGGCGTAATCGGCCTTGCGTTCGAGCGCGCTGCCCAGGATGCGTTCGAGCGCGCTTTCGTTCATGCCGAATCGATTCAAAAAGAATTTTTCAGGCTGGACCAGATCGTTAGCCATCGCGATTTACCGTCCTGACTGGAAGTTTATCAGACCGCCGGCGGACTCAGAATCGGCGCGGCGCGCGGCCGGAGAAAACGACGGCGCGCTTCCGGAGCTCCGGAGGCGCGCCGTTCGCCAAGCGCATGATTTGATGAGCCGGTCAGCCGGCCGCGGCGCGCTGGCGCCGCTCCGCGCCTTGCGCGTCGCCCCGCGCCGCCTTTTTCTTGCGCGGCTTCTTCGCTTCGGCCGCCTCGGACAAGCCGGTGAATTCGATGATCGAAAGCGGAGCGGCGTCGCCGCGCCGCACGCCGAACTTGACCACGCGGGTATAGCCGCCCGCCCGATCCTTGAAGCGCGGCGCGATTTCGTCAAACAGCTTCTTCACCGCGTCGCGCGACTGCACGAAATCGAACGCCAGCCGCCGCGCCGCCAGATCGCCGCGCTTTCCCAGGGTGACCATCCGATCGGCGAACCGGCGCAGCTCCTTGGCCTTGGCGTCGGTGGTCTTGATCCGTTCGTGCTTGATCAGGCTTAGCACGAGATTCTTGAAAAGAGCCTTGCGATGGGCCGACGAGCGGTTCAGCTTGCGGCCCTGATTCTGATGGCGCATCGAAATAAACTCCCCGGAGCGCGCCCGTCAGGCCGACTCGCGCCGCTCCTGCTCCTCCCACATCCGGTCCAGTTCGCCGCGCGGCGGCAGATTCTCCAGCCGCATCCCGAGCGACAGGCCCATGTCGGTGAGCACTTCCTTGATTTCGTTCAGCGACTTGCGGCCGAAGTTCTTGATTTTGAGCATATCCTGCTCGGTCCGCTGCACCAGCTCGCCGATATACTTGATATCGGCGTTCTGCAGGCCGTTGAAGGCGCGTACCGAGATCGGCAGGCCCTCGACCGGACGGTACAGGTATTCGTTGAACACCGGATGGGCCTCGGCGCGGGCGCCCGCCGCCGGCGCTTCCACCTCTTCCTCGACTCCCGCGAAAATCGACATCTGGTCGCGCAGCACGCGGGCGGCGTAGGTAAGGGCCTCGCGCGGCGCGATCGATCCGTCGGTCCAGATTTCGAGCGCGAGCCGATCGTAGTCTGTGCGCTGGCCGACGCGCGCGTTGGTCACGACGAAGTTGACCTTTTTGATCGGCGCGAATATCGCGTCGAGACGAATTGTTCCGATCGGTTCATCGTCTTCGCCGCGCTCGCCGGGCACATAACCGCGGCCGCGCTTGATGACCAGCTCCATATCGAGATCGGCGCCTTTGTCGAGCGTCGCGATATGGCGCTCGGGCGTGAGGATTTCGAGGTTCGGCCCGCCCGAGATTTCGCGCGCCGTCACCACCGCCTCGCCCTTGGCCTTGAGCGTCGCCGTGAGCTGTTCGCCCTCGTGCAGGCGCAGGCGCACCTCTTTGAGGTTGAGGATGATATCGGTCACATCCTCTTTGACTCCGGCGATCGTCGAGAACTCGTGCAGGACGCCCTTGATCCGCACCGCGGTAATCGCGTAACCCGGCAGTGAGGAAAGCAATACGCGGCGCAGCGCATTGCCGATCGTGATGCCGTAGCCGCGTTCGAGCGGTTCCACGAAGAACCGCCCGTAGGTGGGCGTAAGCTCTTTTTCCTCGAACTCGACCGCCTTGGGTTTGATCAGGTCACGCCAATCATTCTGCATAGTGTTGTTCTTACCATCCGCCGGAAGTTTAACGTCCGCGCATGCGGTCTGCTCCGCGGCCTTCTAGCGCGAATAATGCTCGACGATCAGCTTCTCGCTGATCGGGGTCGTCAAATCCGCCCGCGCCGGCAACGTCTTCAGCGAACCGCGGAACTGTTCGCGCTCCAGCGACATCCATGGCGGCACGCCGCGCCGCTGCGCCAGCTCGATCGCTTCGACGATGACTTTTTTCTGCCGGCTCTTCTCTCCGACGCTCACCACCTGGCCCACGTCCAGCAGGAAAGACGGAATCGTGACCGTCTTGCCATCCACTTCGATATGCCCGTGCCGGACGATCTGGCGCGCTTGCGCCAGCGAGCTGGCGAAACCCAGCCGGTAAACCACGTTGTCGAGCCGCCGTTCGAGCAGAACCAGCAGGTTTTCGCCGGTAATCCCCGGCATCCGTTCGGACTTGTCGAAATAACCGGCGAATTGCTTTTCGAGCATCCCGTAAATGCGCTTGACTTTCTGCTTCTCGCGCAACCGGATCGAAAATTCCGAAAAGCGGGTGCGCGCCTGGCCGTGCGCTCCGGGCGGATAGTTGCGCCGCTCGATCGCGCACTTGTCGCTATAGCATCGCTCGCCCTTCAGAAAGAGCTTAAGCCCTTCGCGCCGGCACATCCGGCATACTGGACCGAGATTCCTTGCCACCGTTATCCCCTGCCCGCGTCAGACCCGGCGCCGTTTCGGCGGGCGGCATCCGTTATGCGGAATCGGCGTTACGTCCTTGATCGATATCACGTTGAGACCGGTGGCCTGCAGCGCCCGGACAGCCGATTCGCGGCCGCCGCCCGGCCCTTTGACGAACACGATCACCGAGCGCATCCCGAAGTCGCCAACCTTGCGCGCCGCCGCCTCCGCAGCCATCTGCGCGGCGAACGGCGTGCCCTTGCGCGAGCCTTTGAAGCCAACCGAACCCGCGCTCGCCCACGCCACCACCAGTCCCTGCGGATCGGTGATCGTCACGATCGTGTTGTTGAACGTCGCATGCACATGCGCGACGCCTTCGGGCACCGAACGCCGCGTCCGCCGCCGCCGGGGCGCTGGCGCGGCGCCGGGCGCCGCCGTTCCCGCCGCCGGCGCGGGTCCCGCCGCGGCTTTCGCCGCCGGCGCTTTCGTCTCTTTGTTCTCTTCCGCCATCAGTATTCAGTTTCCATCGATCGTCGGCGTCACGCCGATCGTCTTGAGCCGCGCTTGCGCGCGTCGGCGCGCCTAGCCTTTAGGCGGGGCCTGCTTCTTGCCTGCGACAACCTTGCGCGGGCCCTTGCGCGTGCGCGCATTGGTATGCGTGCGCTGGCCGCGCACCGGCAGGCCGCGGCGATGCCGGATGCCGCGATAGCAGCCGAGGTCCATCAGGCGCTTGACGGCCTGTTGCAGATCGCGCCTCAGATCGCCTTCGACCTTGTAATCGGCGTCGATAACCTGGCGAATTCGCACCTGTTCATCCGCCGTCAGATCGTCGGTTTTGCGCCCCGGATCGACGTTCGCCGCCTGCAGGATCTTGAGCGCGGTCGCACGCCCGATTCCGAAAATATAGGTAAGCCCGATTTCTATCCGCTTGTTGCGCGGCAATTCAACTCCGGCTATACGCGCCATCGCACTCCTCCCTCCGGCCTTATCCTTGGCGCTGCTTGTGGCGCGCGTTGGTCGGGCAGAGAATCCGCACGACGCCCTGCCGCCGCACCACTTTGCAATTCTTGCAAATCTTTTTGACCGACGCCCTGACTTTCATTCTCGCCACCAGCCCTCTCGCGCCCGCCTACCGCATCCGGTACGTAATGCGGCCGCGGCTCAAATCGTACGGCGACAATTCAACCGTCACTTTGTCGCCAGGAAGTATCTTGATGTAATGCATCCGCATCTTGCCCGAGATATGCGCCAGCACCCGATGTCCGTTGTCGAGCGAAACCCTGAACACCGCATTGGGCAACGCCTCGAGCACCGTGCCCGTCACTTCGATCGCGTCACCCTTGGACATGATCAAGCTCGCTTAAAATCTCAGGGCCGGCGGCGGTAATCGCAATCGAGTGTTCGAAATGAGCCGACAGCTTGCGGTCTGCGGTCACCGCCGTCCAGCCGTCGTCCATGATTTCCAATTCCGCCGTGCCCTCGTTCACCATTGGTTCGATCGCCAGCACCATCCCCTCCTGCAGCCGCGGATTCGGCATCCCGGCCCGGAAGTAGTTCGGCACCTGCGGGTCCTCGTGCAGCTTGCGGCCGATTCCGTGTCCTGCGAAATCCGTCACCACCGAAAAACCAGCATCCTCGGCAAGCCGCTGCACCGCGCGCCCGATATCGCTAATCCTGTTGCCCACGCGCGCCTGCTCGATCGCCGCATACAGCGCGTCGCGCGTGACTCGCATCAATCGCTCCGCCTGCGGCGAGACCTTGCCGATCGCCACCGTGCGCGCCGCGTCGCCGTAATAACCCTTGTAAACGACGCCAAAATCGAGCCCGACAATATCGCCCGGCTTCAATTTCCGTCCGGCCTTCGGAATGCCGTGCACGATCTCCTCGTTGATCGAGACGCACAAGCTGTGACGGTACTCGACATCATGCGGCCGATAGCCCTTGAACGCCGGACGAGCGCCCTTTTTCAACGTCAATTCCTCGGCCAACCGATCCAGCTCAAGCGTCGATACGCCCGGACGCGCCGCCGCCGCCACTTCCGCCAGCACTTCGGCCACGATTCGGCTCGCCTGGCGCATCACGGCGATTTCCTCGGAGTTCTTGAGCGTAATCAAGCTTCGCCTTAAGCCGCTGCGTCATTCACGCCGAGCGCGCGCAGGATCCGCCGCTCGATTTCCTCGGTCGCGCCCATGCCATCGATCTCGGACAACAAACCCAGCCGCCCGTAATGCTCCAGCAGCGGCCGCGTCGATTCAGCATAAACCTTCAGGCGCATCCGCACTGTCTCCTCGGCGTCGTCCTCGCGCTGATAGAGTTCGCCATGGCACTCGTTGCAAACGCCGACATTGCGCGGCGGATCATAAATCAGATGATACATCGCGCCGCAATTCCGGCACGTCCGCCGCCCCGAAATGCGCTTGACGATCTCGGCGTCCGGCACGATCAACGCCACCACCCGGTCAAGTTTCTCGCCGCGATTTTCCAGCATCCGCGCCAGCGTCTCGGCCTGCGCCACATTGCGCGGAAACCCGTCAAGAATAAAACCGCCCGCCGCGTCCGGTTGATTCAACCGTTCCTCAATCAACTTCAACACGAGTTCGTCAGGCACCAAGGCGCCTTTGTCCATATAACGCCGGGCTTCGACTCCCAACGGAGTGCGGTTCTTCACCGCCGCGCGCAACAGATCGCCGCTCGCCACTTGCGGCGCGTGCAGCTTCGACTCAAGCATCCGCGCCTGCGTTCCCTTGCCCGCCCCCGGCGGACCCAACAGCACCAATCGCACGCTTCGCCTCCGCGCTGCGCGTCACCGTCCGCGTCCGCCGCCGCGCCGCATGAAACTTTCATAATTGCGGGTCAGCAGATGCGTTTCAATTTGGGCGACTGTATCCAGCGCCACGCCCACCACGATCAGCAGCGCCGTGCCGCCGAAGTAAAACGGCACATGGAAATGCTGCGTCAGAATCGTCGGCAACACGCACACGGCGCTTACATAAATCGCGCCGCCCAGCGTGATTCGCGACAGCACCCGATCGATATAGTCGGCCGTGAACCGCCCCGGCCTGATCCCGGGAATAAATCCGCCATACTTCTTCAGATTGTCGGCGACGTCGACGGGATTGAAGGTAACCGCCGTATAGAAGTAGCAGAAGAAGACGATCAGGGCGACGTAAACAACATTATACACGATGCTGACCGGCGAAACATAGGCCGACAGCCACTTCAACGAAGGAACGAAAGTCGCCAAGGTCGCCGGAAACATCAGCACCGACGACGCGAAAATCGGCGGGATGACGCCCGAGGTATTCACCTTCAGCGGCAGATGCGAGCTTTGGCCGCCATAGATTCTTCGGCCGACCACCCGCCGCGCATATTGAATTGGAATCCGGCGCTGGCCGCTCTCGACATAGACAATAATTCCGGTCACGCCGATCGCGACAAACAAGATGAAGATCAGCGTGAAGATGCTCATCTCGCCTTCACGCACGAATTGCGCCGTGGTGCTGATCGCGCTGGGCAGCCGCGCGACGATTCCGGCCATGATGATCAGCGAGATGCCATTGCCGACGCCGCGCTCGGTGATTTGCTCGCCCACCCACATCACGAAGATCGTGCCCGCGGTCAGCGTAATCACCGTCATCGCCAAAAACGCGATCCCCGGATTATAAACGAAACGTCCGCCATTCGGCGCGGAGGCGTGCTCCAGCCCGAACGCCATCATCCCGCCCTGCACCAGCGCCAAGCCCACCGTGCCGTAGCGGGTGTACTGGCTGATCTTGCGGCGGCCGGCTTCGCCCTCTTTGTACAGTTCGTCCAGATAGGGCCAGCCGATCTTGAGCAGGTCGAGAATGATCGCGACCGAGATATACGGCATTATGCCGAGCGCGAAGACCGAAAAATGCTGCAAGCCGCCGCCCGAGAACAGATTGACCATCCCGAACAGCGTGCTCGACGCCTGATCGAAAAACGCCGACAGCGCCTGGCCGTCGATTCCGGGCGTCGGCACCGCCACGCCAATCCGGTAGATCATCAGCATCCCGGCGGTGAACAACAGCCGCCGGCGCAATTCCGGAATGTGCGAGGCGTTTGAGAATCCTTCGAGCATCGCGCTCCGCGTCAGCCCTCGATCAGTTCGGCGCTGCCGCCGGCGGCGGTAATCTTTTCGCGCGCTCCGGCCGAAAAGGCGTGCGCTTTGACCACCAGCCGAGCCTTTAGTTCGCCCGCTCCCAAAATCTTGATTTTTTTGCCCGCGGGCGCGAGTCCCCGATCCGCTAGCACCGCCGGATCGATCGTCTCGCCTGCGGCGAATCCGCCGAACCGGCCGATATTGACTTCGGCGAAGCGCTCGCGCGCCGCCTCGTTCGCCTGCAAGCGGCGAAAGCCGCGCTTCGGCACGCGCCGAATCAGCGGCATCTGGCCGCCCTCGTAACCGGGCGGAGTGTTGCCTCCCGAACGCGAGCCGCGGCCTTTGTGGCCCCGGCCGGCGGTCTTGCCGTTGCCCGAGCCGATTCCCCGTCCGACGCGGCGTTTGCGGCGGGTCGAACCCGGCGCCGGCTTCAGTTCATTGAGCTTCATATCCGCCCGCCTAATCCTTGATTTCAGCCACCAGATGCGACACGCGGCGCACCATCCCGCGCACTTCCGGCGTCGCCTTCAGCACGCGCGAACTACCGACCTTGCCGAGCCCCAGACCCTTGAGCGTTTCGCGCACCCGCCGGGTCGTGCCAATCGGGCTGCGCACCAGTTTGACCTGTATCGTTTCGGCCATCGCGATTCTCGCCTCAATCCGTTCCGCGTCAAGCCGCCGGCGGCGCCGCGACCGCGCGCAAACGCGCAACATCGCCGGGACTGCGCAACTCGGTCAGCGCCTCGAGCGTCGCCTTGACCAGATTATGCGGATTCGACGAGCCCAGCCGCTTGGTCAGGATATTGCGAATCCCGGCCAGTTCGACCACCGCGCGCACGCCGCCCGCCGCGATCACTCCCGTCCCTTCGGCCGCCGGCTTCAAAATAACCTTGCCCGCGCCAAAATGCCCGAGCACCTGATGCGGAATCGTGCCCTCGTTGAGCGGCACCCGAATCAGGCTTTTTTTCGCCCGCTCGACGCCCTTGCGAATCGCTTCGGGCACTTCGTTGGCCTTGCCCAGCCCGAATCCGACCAGTCCGTGCCCGTCGCCCGCCACCACCAGCGCGCTGAAACTGAAGCGCCGGCCGCCCTTGACGACCTTGGCCACGCGGTTGATGTGAACCACTTTCTCTTTGATATCCAACCCTTGCGGGTCAATCCGATTCGCCACGGCGTTATTCCTGCCTATGCTTTGCCGATGCTAGAATTTAAGGCCCGCTTCCCGCGCCGCTTCGGCCAGCGCCTTGACGCGGCCGTGATAGAGAAACCCGTTGCGGTCGAAAATCACTTCGCCGATGCCACGCTCGCGGCAGCGGCTCGCGATCGCCTGGCCAACCGCCTTTGCCGCGCCCATCCCACGGCGGCTCGTCAGGTCGGCGCCAATTTCCTTAAGCGTGGTCGACGCCGACGCCAGCGTCCGTCCGCTTTCGTCGGAAATCACCTGAACATAAATGTGATGCAGCGAGCGGAAGACCGACAACCGCGGCCGCTGATCCGTGCCGCGCACCTTGCGTCTCACGCGCCCCTGGCGCAGTTTGCGCTTTTCTGCCCGATCCATGATCCTTCCGTTCCGCCGCCTAGCGGCCGCCGCCCGCCGCAGCCTTGCCGGCCTTGCGATGGATGGTTTCGGTCGCGTACTTGATTCCCTTGCCCTTGTACGGCTCCGGCGGCCTGAGTCCGCGGATTTCCGCCGCCACCGAACCCAGCAATTGCCGGTCGGCGCTTTCCAGCGTCAGGATTACCTGCCGCTCGACCTTGGCGGTCACGCCCGGCGGCAACTGATAAACGATCGGATGCGAAAAGCCGAGCGCGAGATTGATCTGATTGCCCTTCACGTCGGCGCGATAGCCGACGCCGTTGATCTCCAACACCCGTGTGAAACCCTTGCTCACGCCTTCGGCCATGTTCGCGACCAGCTTGCGCATCAGGCCGTGCAGCGCCCGCTCTTCGGCGGCGTCGCCCGGGCGCTTGACGGCGATCTTGCCGTCCGCGATCTCGAGCGTGAAGCCCGGATGCACCCGCGCTTCGAGCTTGCCCTTGGGCCCTTCGAGCCGAATCATGCCGTCGGCGAGCGTCGCCTTGACGCCCTTGTCCAGCACCACCGGCAGCCTTCCTATTCGCGACATCGCCCTACCAAACCCTCAACAGGATTTCGCCGCCGACGTTGCGCCGGCGCGCTTCGCGATCGGTCATCACGCCCTGCGGCGTCGATACGATATGCATGCCCATCGCGCCCGCCGCCTTCGGCATCGTTTTCGCGCCGGCGTAACGCCGCAGACTCGGCCGACTCACGCGCTGCAAGCCGCGAATCACCGGCTCGCGCGCGGCCGAATAACGCAGGCCAAGCAGCAGCTTTTTCTGATACCCCTCCCCGGCAAGCTCGACGCCGGCGAGAAAGCCCTCCGCCAGCAGCACGCGGCAAATCGCTTCGCGCAGGCGCGAATGAGGCACTTCGACCTGGTTGTACCGCGCATGCATCGCGTTGCGAATCCGGGTCAGCAATTCGGCGATCGGATCAGTCTGCGACATCTCTTTCCGTCCCCCGCCCTACCAGCTCGCCTTGACCACGCCCGGCAGCGCGCCTTTGAGGGCGTTCTTGCGCAGGCACAACCGGCACATCTTGAACCGCCGGAAAAAGGCGCGCGCCCGTCCGCACAGCGGACAGCGATTGTAGCGGCGCACCTTGAATTTTGGCGCGCGGGTCGCTTTGACTCGCAGACACGTCTTGGCCATCGTGATTCGTTCCTATTCCGCTTCCGCCCGCGGCGCGCCTTCGCGCTCGCCGCTCGCGCCCCGAAACGGCATCCCGAGCGCGCGCAGCAGCGTCAGTCCCTCGAAGTCGCTCGCCGCCGTGGTCCCGATCGACACGGTCATTCCTTTGACCTTTTCGATCTTGTCGAGATTGAGCTCGGGGAAAATCGTATGCTCGCGCAGGCCGAGCGAATAATTGCCGCGCCCGTCGAACGCCTTCTCGCTCACGCCGCGAAAGTCGCGCACCCGCGGCAGGGCGACGTTCACCATCCGGTCGAAGAACTCCCACATCCGATCGCGCCGCAGCGTCACCATCACGCCGATCGGCATCCCCTCGCGCAGCTTGAAATTCGAAATCGCCTTGCGCGCCCGCGTCACCACCGGCTTTTGTCCGGCGATCTGCTGCAACTCGTCGGCCGCCGCGTCGAGAATCTTGACGTTCTCGCGCGCCTCGCCCAGCGCCATGTTGATTACGATCTTGTCGAGCCGCGGCGCGCGCATTTTGTTTGTTATCTTCAGCTCCCGCATCAGCGCCGGCAGAATCTCGCGCTCGTACTTCAGGCGCAGGCGCGCCGGAAGCTTCGGCTCGGGCTCCGCAGGCGCTTGCGGCGCCGCCTGCGCGGCTGATTCCTGCGCGGCTGATTCCTGCGCGGCCTTGGCGGCGCGCTCGCGCCTGGCCTTGCCCGCTTTTTCGATTTTCTGCTCGTCCGCCATCAATCGTTACCCAGCGCCTCGCCGCATCGCCGGCAAATCCGCGCGCGCGCGCCGTCGTCGGCGCGCTTGACCCCGATGCGCACGGGGGCGTTGCAGCGATCGCAGAAATACATCACGTTGCTGATCCTGAGCGGCGCTTCCTTGTCCACGATTCCGCCCGGACTCTGCGGACCGCGCGGCTTCGAGTGGCGCTTGACCATGTTGAGCCGCTCGACCACCAGCCGCCCTTCCTTGGGCAGCACCCGCAGCACCTTGCCGGTCTTGCCGCGGTCGCGCCCCTTGATCACCATCACGGTGTCGTTCTTGCGGATCTTGATCTTCGCCGGCGCCGCCATCACAGAACCTCCGGCGCGAGCGAAATAATCTTGAGGAAGCGTTTGGCGCGCAGCTCGCGCGCGACCGGCCCGAAAATGCGCGTGCCGACCGGTTCGCCCTGGTTGTCCAGCAGCACCGCCGAATTGTCGTCGAAGCGGATATAGCTGCCGTCCTCGCGGCTCACTTCCTTGTGCGTGCGGACGATCACCGCCTTGCTCACGTCGCCCTTTTTCACCTTCGCGTTGGGGATCGCCTCTTTCACCGCGACCACAATCACGTCGCCCACCGACGCATAGCGCCGGCGCGAGCCGCCCAACACCTTGATACACATCACTTTGCGCGCGCCGGAATTGTCGGCGACGCTCAATACCGTCTGCGTCTGCACCATGGCGAATCCGTCCCCCTACCGCGCCGCCTGCTGCAGGACTTTGCTCACCCGCCAGCGCTTATGCCGCGACAGCGGGCGCGACTCGATAATCATCACCCGGTCGCCCTCATGGCATTGCGAGTGCTCGTCGTGCGCCATGTAGCGCTTGCGCTGGGTCAGGCGCTTGCCGTACAGCGGATGCTGCACCAAGCGCTCGACCTGCACCACCACCGTCTTGGTCATGCGGGCGGAAACCACCGTTCCTTCGCGCCGCTTAATCCGCTGCCGCATCGCCGCTCCCTTGCGCCGCCCCGGCGCCGGCCGTCTTTTCTCCAATCAGCGTCAGAATCCGCGCCAGCTCGCGCCGCGCCTTGCGATAATTCGCCGGATTATCGAGCTGATTGGTTCTGAGCTTGAGCCGCAGCCGGAAAATCTCCTCGCGCGTCTCGCGTTCCTTGATCCGGAGATCGGCGGGACTCATCTGCCTGAGTTCGCTAAGCTCCAAGGCCCTGCGCCTCCCGTTCCACGACGATCGTTTTGACCGGCAGCTTGTGCGACGCCAGCCGCATCGCTTCCAGCGCGGTCGCCCGATCGACGCCTTCCATCTCGAACAAAATCCGTCCCGGCCGCACCACCGCCGTCCAGCCCTCGGGCGAGCCCTTGCCTTTGCCCATCCGGGTTTCAGCCGGCTTCTTGGTAAACGGCTTGTCCGGAAAAACCCGGATCCAGACCCGGCCGCCGCGCTTGATATGGCGCGTCAGCGCGATTCGCGCCGCTTCGAGCGCGCGCGTATCGATCCGGCAGGTTTCGGTGCTCTTCAGCCCGTAATCGCCGAACGCAAGAGTAAGTCCGCGCGATTCGGCGCCGCGCACGCGGCCTTTCTGAATCTTGCGGTATTTGACTTTTTTTGGCGACAGCATCGCTCGCTACCCGTCAACTCCCTGGTTCAGCCGCTTCGTCATCCCTGCTGCGCCGCGGCACCAGCGCGCTTGGCCGCCTCTTCCTGGCGAGTCAGGATTTCGCCGCGGAAAATCCACGCCTTGACCCCGATCACGCCGTAAGTCGTGCGCGCCTCGGCAAAGCCGTAGGCGACGTCGGCGCGCAGCGTGTGCAGCGGCACGCGCCCTTCGCGATACCACTCCGAGCGCGCGATTTCAGCGCCGCCCAGCCGTCCCGCGACGTGCACTTTCACGCCCAGCGCGCCCATCCGCATCGCGCGCAGCACCGCCTCTTTCATCGCGCGGCGAAAGGCCACGCGCCGTTCGAGCTGCAGCGCGATATTCTCGGCCACCAGCTGCGGATCGAGGTCGGGCCGGCGCACCTCGTGAATATTGATGAAGGCTTCCTTGCCCTTCATCATTTTCTGGATATCGGCCTTGAGGCGTTCGATCTCCGCGCCTTTTTTGCCGATCACGATGCCGGGCCGCGCGGTGAAGATATTGAGCTTGGCCTTGTTGGCCATCCGCTCGATCTCGATGCGCGAAATTCCCGCATGGTAGAGCCGGCGCTTGATAAAATCGCGCAGCTTCAAATCTTCATGCAGCAGCGCGGCGTAATCGTGACTGGCGAACCATCTGGAGTCCCAGCTCTCGATTATGCCCAGGCGCAAGCCGCGCGGATGTGTCTTCTGGCCCATACTCTGCCTCAGGACTCCCGTTCGTCGACGACCACCGTGAGATGGCTGGTACGCTTCAGGATCGGCGTGGCGTGCATGTGCGCGCGCTGCATCGAGCGCTTCCAGGTCGGCCCGGTGTCGGCGACTGCGCTTTTCACGAACAACCGGTCTTCATCGACGTTCTGCTGATCGCGCGCATTGGCGATCGCCGCGAGCAGCGTCTTGGAGATAATCTTCGCGCCCTTCTTGGGCGTAAATTCCAGAATCGCCAGCGCCTGATCGACCTTTTTGCCGGCCACCAGCTCGCATACCAGCCTGAGTTTCTGCGGCGAAATCCGCACGAACCGGCTGCGCGCCACTGCTTCCATCGCGAAACCCTCTTTCCTGTACCCGCTCAGGCGCTCTTCTGGCCGCGCACTTCGCCTTTGCGGTCGCCCGCATGGCCGTGGAAGGTGCGCGTCGGCGCGAATTCGCCGAGCTTGTGGCCGACCATGTTCTCCGTGCAATAGACCGGGATGAACTTGTGGCCGTTATGCACCGCGAAGGTCAGGCCGATAAAATCCGGCGTGATCATCGAGCGGCGCGACCACGTGCGGATTATCCGCTTGTCTCCAGCCGCATTCGCCGCGTCCACTTTTTTCTGCAGATGGCCGTCGACGAACGGACCTTTTTTAAGCGACCTCGCCATTTCGATTCCCGAATCCTCCCGCCCTCAATCAGCCCCGCTTGCCGCGCGGCCGGCGGCTGACGATATAACGATCCGACTGCTTCTTGCCGCGGGTCTTGTAGCCCTTGGTCGGCATCCCCCACGGCGACTGGGGATGGTTGCCTTTGGAACGCCCCTCGCCGCCGCCGTGCGGATGGTCCACCGGGTTCATCGCGATTCCGCGCACGTGCGAGCGCTTGCCCAGCCAGCGGCTGCGCCCGGCCTTGCCGATCGAGATATTTTCATGATCGACGTTGCCGACCTGCCCGACCGTCGCGCGGCATTCCGCCAGCACCATCCGCTGCTCGCCTGAGGGCAGCTTGAGCAGCGCGAACTTGCCCTCTTTGGCCATCAACTGCGCCTGCGCGCCCGCCCCGCGCGCCATCTGTGCGCCCGCGCCCGGCTTGAGCTCGACCGCATGGACGAAAGTTCCCACCGGGATATGCTTCAGTTGCAGCGCGTTGCCCGGCTTGATATCGGCGCGCTCGCCGCACTCGACCCGATCGCCCGGCTTGAGCCCGACCGGCGCCAGAATATAGCTCTTGCGGCCGTCGGCATAATGCAGCAGCGCGATATTCGCCGAACGGTTCGGATCGTATTCGAGCGCCGCGACCGTCGCCGGGATTCCGTCGCGGTTGCGCTTGAAGTCGATCGCGCGCAGCCGCCGCTTGTGGCCGCCGCCGCGATGGCGCGACGTCATGCGGCCGCGATTATTGCGTCCGCCCGATTTTTTCAGCGGCAGCAGCAGCGATTTTTCCGGCGCTTTCTTTGACAGTTCGGAAAAATCGGCCACCTGCATGAAGCGCTGGCCCGGCGTTCGCGGATTAAGCTGAATTACCGCCATCGTTCCCCGCGTCGCTTAGACGCCCTCGAAAAATTCAATCCGATCGCCCGCCTTGAGCGTGACGTACGCTTTTTTCCAGTCCGGCTTGCGTCCGGCGATCCGTCCGCGCCGGCGCTCCTTGCCGAGAAAATTAGCCGTGCGGACTTCAACCACGGTGACCTTGAAAAGCTCCTCGACCGCGCGGCGAATCGCGTGCTTGTCGGCGCCGGGCCGCACCCGAAAGACGACCTGGTTCGCCTTTTCGTTGACGATCGTCCCCTTTTCCGTCACCAGCGGGGAAATTATCAGTCCTTCGGCGCTCATCGCCCGGCGCTCCCGAGGCGCGCTTCGATCGCCCGCGCCGTCTTTTCAGTCATCAGAAGTTCGTCGTAATTGAGCACGTCGTACACGTTCAAGCCGCCGAGCGGGAGCGTCTTGTGCGCCGCCAGATTGCGCGCGGCGCGGAAGAAGTTCTCGTCGCCCTCGCCGATCACAATCAGCGCGTGCTTAAGGCCCAGCGCTTCGAGCGCCGCACGGGCATGCCGGGTTTTCGGCTCCGGCAGCTCCAGCGCTTCGACCACGCACAGCTTGCCGTTGAGCGCCCGGTCCGAAAGCGCCAAGCTGAGCGCGCGCCGCCACGCCTTCTTCGGCATCTGGTACGAATAGTCGCGCGGCTGCGGCCCGAAAATCGTGCCGCCATGCCGCCATAACGGCGACCGGGTCGAGCCGGCGCGCGCCCGGCCAGTGCCCTTTTGCCGCCACGGCTTGCGTCCGCCTCCCGAAATCAGGCCGCGCGTTTTGGTCGCCGCCGTGCCGGCGCGCCGCTTCGCGAGCTGCATCCGGACCGCCTCGAATAGCAGCCCCTGATGGCCGGTGCGGCCGAAAACCGCGCCCGCCAGTTCGACTTCGCCGGTCCGTTCGCGCGCCGCCGAATAGAGCGGCGCCTTGACGTTGGCGATTTCCGCCTTTGCGCGCCGCTCATCCATTGGCTTTCGACTCCGTCGCCGCGTCCAGCCGCGCCCGGCGGGCCGCATGCCTCACCACCACCAGCGCGCCGTCCGCGCCGGGCACCGATCCCGACACCAGTATCGCATTGTCCTCGGGCAGTATTTCGATCACCTTGAGATTCAGCACGGTCGCCCGCTCGTTGCCCATCTGCCCAGCCATCCGCAGCCCCTTGCGCACCCGGCCGGGATACGACCGGTTGCCAATCGATCCGCCGTGGCGGAAATACTCGTGGGTGCCATGGCTGCCCGGAAAGCCGGCGAAATGATGCCGCTTGATCACGCCGGCGTAGCCGCGTCCCTTGGACACGCCGCTTACGTCGATCGCGTCGCCCGGCTTGAAGACGTCGCCCGCCGCGATCGCCTGGCCGAGCTTCAGTTCGCCCTCGCCCCGGCGCGCGAACTCGCGCGTCGCCACGCCCGGCGCGACTTCCGCCTTGGCAAAATGGCCGCGGAGAGGGCCGTTGATGCGCGATTGCCGCCGCCGGCCCCACGTCACCTGCACGGCGTCGTAGCCGTCGGTCGGAGCGGTCTTGAGCTGCGTCACCGCGCACGGCCCCAACTCGATCACGGTCACCGCGCGCACCTTGCCGGCGGCGTCGCCCACCTGGGTCATTCCCAATTTCCTGCCAATCAATCCGCTCAGCACGGCGCTGCTACTCCAGCTTGATCTCGACGTCGACGCCCGCCGCCAAATCGAGCTTGCCCAGCGCGTCGATCGTCTGCTGGGTCGGCTCAAGCACGTCCAAAAGCCGCTTGTGCGTGCGGATTTCGAAATGCTCGCGCGATTTCTTGTCGACGTGCGGCGAACGGTTCACCGTGAATCGCTCGATCCGGGTCGGCAGCGGAATCGGCCCGGCGACCCGGCCGCCGGTGCGCCGGATCGTATCGACGATTTCGCGCACCGACTGGTCAAGCAGCCGATGGTCGTACGCCTTCAGGCGTATCCGTATTTTTTCGTTCATCCTGTCAGCCACGTCGCCGGCTCCCGCGCCAACCCCAATCCTGTTTGCCGATGATGGCCGCGCCCCCTGCCGGAAGCGCGGCCGATTATTCGTCCTTCACCGTTCGGCCGGAACTTCCGGCCGTATCCGGATCGTTTACTTCAGCACCTTCGAGACCACGCCGGCGCCGACCGTGCGGCCGCCTTCGCGGATCGCGAAGCGCAACCCCTGCTCCATCGCGACCGGCGTAATCAGCTCGCCGACCACGTTGATATTGTCGCCCGGCATCACCATCTCGGTGCCTTCCGGCAGCGTCACGACGCCGGTCACGTCGGTGGTGCGGAAGTAGAATTGCGGCCGGTAGCCGTTGAAGAACGGCGTATGGCGCCCGCCCTCTTCCTTGGTCAGCACGTACACCGAACCTTCGAACTTGGTGTGCGGCGTAATCGAACCCGGCTGCGCCAGCACCTGGCCGCGTTCGACTTCTTCACGCTTGAGGCCGCGCAGCAGCACGCCGACGTTGTCGCCCGCCTGGCCTTCGTCGAGGATCTTGCGGAACATCTCGACGCCCGTGACGACCGTCTTCTGCGTGTCGCGGAAGCCGACGATCTCGATTTCGTCGCCAACCCGCACCTTGCCGCGCTCGATCCGGCCGGTGACGACGGTGCCGCGGCCGGAGATCGAGAACACGTCCTCGATCGGCATCAGGAACGGCTTGTCGGTCTCGCGAGCCGGCTGCGGCACGTAGCTGTCGACCGCCGCCATCAGGTCGAGGATCGGCTTGCACTTGTCGCAGTCGTCCTTGCCGCATCCGCATTCCAGCGCCTTCAGCGCGCTGCCGCGAATCACCGGAATATCGTCGCCGGGAAAATCGTATTTCTTGAGCAGATCGCGGACTTCAAGCTCGACCAGATCGAGCAGCTCCGGATCGTCAACCATATCGACCTTGTTCATGAACACGACGATCGACGGCACGCCGACCTGGCGGGCGAGCAGGATATGCTCGCGCGTCTGCGGCATCGGGCCGTCGTTCGCGCCAACCACCAGGATCGCGCCGTCCATCTGGGCGGCGCCGGTGATCATGTTCTTGATGTAGTCGGCGTGGCCCGGGCAGTCGACGTGCGCGTAATGCCGGTTGGGCGTTTCGTACTCGACGTGGGCGATCGCGATCGTGATGCCGCGTTCGCGCTCTTCGGGAGCCTTGTCGATCTGATCGAAAGCGGTGAACTGGGCAAGCTTCTTGGCCGCCAGAACCTTGGTTATCGCCGCGGTCAGAGTGGTCTTGCCGTGGTCGATATGACCGATCGTGCCCACGTTCAGATGCGGCTTGGTGCGCTCGAATTTAGCCTTGCCCATGACGGATTTTCCTCCGGCTCCTTGCTGTTCCCGCTATCATGCGCGCGCGCGGGCTTCGCCTTCGTTATTGCCGCGCGCGGTCAATTCCTCGAATATCGCCTGCGGCACGGGCTCGTACACCGCGAACTGCATCGTGTAGTTCGCCCGGCCCTGCGTGATCGATCGCAGCTTGGTCGCGTACCCGAACATCGTGGCCAGCGGCACGCGCGCCGCGATCACCTGCGCGCCGGCGCGGTTTTCCATCTCCTGGATCTTGCCGCGCCGCGCGTTGAGGTCGCCAATCACGTCGCCCATGAATTCCTGCGGCGTGACCACTTCGACGTCCATCACCGGCTCGAGCAGCACTGGACTGGCCTTTTCCGCCGCCTCCTTGAACGCCATCGAGCCGGCGATCTTGAACGCGATTTCCGACGAGTCCACCTCGTGATACTTGCCGTCCACCACGGTCGCCTTGATATCGACCATCGGATAGCCGGCCAGCACGCCGGTCTCCATCGCTTCCTTGATTCCCTGCTCGATCGACGGGATGAAGTTGCGCGGAATCGAGCCGCCCTTGGTGCCGTCCTCGAACTCGAAGCCGCCGCCCTTCGCGAGCGGTTCGATCTTGAGATCGACCACGCCGAACTGGCCATGGCCGCCGGTCTGGCGCACGAAGCGGCCTTCCGCCTCGGCCGGCCGCCGGATCGTTTCGCGATAGGCGACCTGGGGCTTGCCGACGTTGGCGTCGACCTTGAACTCGCGCAGCATCCGGTCAACGATAATCTCCAGATGCAGCTCGCCCATTCCGGCGATCAGCGTCTGGCCGGTCTCGCGGTTGACGTTGACGCGGAACGAGGGATCCTCTTTGGCCAGCTTCTGCAGCGCCTCGCCGAGCTTTTCCTGATCGGCCTTGGTCTTCGGCTCGATCGCGATCTGAATAACCGGATCGGGAAATTCGATCGCCTCGAGAATAATCGGGCTGCCCGGATCGCAGAGCGTATCGCCGGTGGTGGTGTCGCGCAGGCCGACCGCGCAGATATCGCCGGCGTAAACCTCGGTGATCTCCTCGCGCTTGTTGGCGTGCATCTTCACCAGCCGCCCGATCCGCTCGCGTTTGCCCTTGGTCGAATTCAGCACCGAGGTGCCGCTTTCGAGCTTGCCCGAATAGACCCGCAGGAAAGTCAGCGTGCCGATATACGGGTCGGTCATGATCTTGAAGGCCAGCGCCGCGAACGGCTCGTCGTCGCGCGGCCAGCGCTCCGCCATTTTGCCGTCGTCCACCTTGCCGACCACGGGCGGCAGATCCGCGGGCGACGGCAGGAAGTCGACCACCGCGTCGAGCATCGGCTGCACGCCCTTGTTGCGAAACGCCGAGCCCATCACGACCGGCACCAACTCCAGCTTGAGCGCCGCGGCGCGAATCGCAGCGCGCAATTTGGCGGGCTCCGGCGCCTTGCCCTCCAGATAAAGCTCCATGATCGAGTCGTCGTGATCGGCCGCCGCCTCGATCAGTTTCTCGCGCCACTCGGCGGCCTGTTCTTTCAGCTCCGCCGGTATTTCCAGCACGCGATAGTTCGCGCCGAGCCGATCGTCGTCCCATACCAGCGCGCGATTTTCGATCAGATCGATCACGCCCGCGAACTTGTCCTCGGCGCCTATCGGAATCTGCAGCGCGAGCGGACGGGCCTTGAGCTTGTCGCGGATTTCGCCGAGCACGCGCTCCCAGTCCGCGCCGACCCGATCCATCTTGTTGATGAACGCGACGCGCGGCACGCGATACTTGTCGGCCTGGCGCCATACGGTTTCCGACTGCGGCTCGACCCCGCCGACCGCGCAGAAGACCGCGACCGCGCCGTCGAGCACGCGCAGGCTGCGTTCCACCTCGATCGTGAAATCGACGTGGCCGGGCGTGTCGATGATGTTGATGCGATGGTCGCGCCAGAAGCAGGTGGTGGCGGCGGAGGTAATGGTGATGCCGCGTTCCTGTTCCTGCTCCATCCAGTCCATAGTCGCCGCGCCGTCGTGAACCTCGCCCATCTTGTAGTTGATCCCGGTGTAAAACAGGACCCGCTCCGTGGTCGTGGTCTTGCCGGCATCGATGTGCGCCATGATGCCGATATTGCGCACCCGCTCTATGGGAGTCTGACGAGCCATCCCGAAAAACTTCTTTCCGCCTCTACCAGCGGTAATGCGCGAAGGCGCGGTTCGCCTCCGCCATGCGATGAGTGTCTTCGCGTTTCTTGACCGCGCCGCCGCGGTTGTTGGCCGCTTCGAGAATCTCGTTGGCCAGCCGCTCGCGCATCGATTTTTCGCCGCGCGCGCGCGCCGCCGTCACCAGCCAGCGCATCGCGAGCGACGATCTGCGCAGCGGCCGCACTTCAACCGGCACCTGGTAGTTGGCGCCGCCGACCCGCCGCGAGCGCACCTCGACCGCGGGCCGCACGTTGTCGAGCGCCCGCTTGAACATCGCGAGCCCGTCCTCTTTCGAGCGCTCCGCCACAAGGTCGAGCGCGCCGTACAGGATGCTCTCGGCGACGGATTTCTTGCCGCGCTCCATCACGACGTTGATGAATTTCGCGACCGTGCGATCGTGAAATTTCGGATCCGCGACCACCTCGCGGACGCGCACTTGTCCTTTTCGCGACATGAGTCTTTCTTACTTGGGCTTCTTCGAGCCGTACTTGGAACGGCTCTTGCGCCGATCCTGCACGCCGATCGAATCGAGCGTGCCCCGGATCACGTGATAGCGCACGCCCGGCAAATCCTTGACGCGGCCGCCCCGGATCAGCACCACCGAGTGCTCCTGCAGGTTGTGGCCGACGCCCGGAATATATGTGTTCACTTCGTAGCCGTTGGAAAGCCGCACTCGCGCCACCTTGCGCAAGGCCGAATTCGGCTTCTTGGGCGTGGTGGTTTTTACCTGCGTGCAGACGCCGCGCTTTTGCGGCGAGCCCTGCAGCGCCGGCGCGCTCATCTTGTAGCGCTTCTTTACGCGCGCGGCGCGAATTAACTGGTTAATCGTCGGCACGTTTTCGTCTTCAGCTTTCCGGCGGCCCGAATTTCACGCTCCAGACCGGCGCCTGGAGTCGTCCGCCCGTCTTGAAGTCCCGCGGAACCGTTTCCGGCCCGGCGGCGCAAACGAACCCCCCAAGGGCGCCCACCGCCCTTGGGGGAAATACAAGTATTTATAGGAAACTATCCGTCCAGTCAATCTCCGGCGGCCGCCGCAGCCTCGGTTCCTGCGCCCTTTTCGAGCTCATCGCCGGCCGGCGGCGCTTCCGCCTTGAGCTCCATCCGATGGTATTGCGGGAGGCCGGTTCCGGCCGGAATCAGGCGTCCCATAATCACGTTTTCCTTGAGTCCAATCAGCCGGTCGACCTTGCCGTTGATCGCGGCTTCGGTCAGCACCCGCGTGGTCTCCTGGAACGACGCCGCCGAGATGAAGCTTTCGGTCGAGAGCGACGCCTTGGTGATGCCCAACAGGAGCGGCTCGGCGATCGCCGGCTCGCCGCCCTTCATCAGCACGCGGGCGTTCTCCTCGTCAAAACGCCATTTCTCGGTCTGATCGCCGACCAGGAAGTCGGTGTCGCCGACCTCCTTGATCCGCACCCGCCGCAGCATCTGGCGCACGATCACTTCGATATGCTTGTCGTTGATGCGCACGCCCTGCAGCCGGTAGATCTCCTGAATTTCGTCGACTAGGTACTTGGCCAGCGCCTTTTCGCCCAGAATCGTCAGGATATCGTGCGGATTCGACGAGCCCTCCATCAGCGGCTCGCCCGCCTTGATCATGTCGCCTTCATGGACGCCGATATGCTTGCCCTTGGGTATCAGGTACTCGCGCGGCTCGCCGACTTCGGGCGTGACCACGACCTTGCGCTTGCCCTTGGTGTCCTTGCCGAAGGAAACCTGTCCGTCGATTTCGGAAATCACCGCGAACTCCTTCGGCTTGCGCGCCTCGAACAACTCCGCGACGCGCGGCAAGCCGCCGGTGATATCCTTGGTCTTGGTGGTTTCGCGCGGGATTTTCGCGATCACGTCGCCAGCCGCGACCTGCGCGCCTTCGGGCACGTTGATATAGGCGCCGACCGGCAGGAAGTAGCGCGCGTAGTTCTCGCTGTCGGGCAGCTTCGCGGTGCGGCCCGCATCGTCCTTGATCGAGATGCGCGGGCGCACGTCGAGGTCCTTGAACTCGACGATCACATTGGAGCGCGCGCCGGTGCGTTCATCGACCCGCTCTTCCATCGTTTTGCCTTCGATCACGTCGCCGTATTTCACCCGGCCCGACACTTCGGTGACGATCGGCGTGGTGTAGGGATCCCATTCGGCGATCAATTCGCCGGCCTTGACCTTGTCGCCATCGGCCTTGCGCAGCTTGGCGCCGTACACCAGCGGATAGCGCTCGCGTTCGCGTTCGCGGGCCGGCGCGCCGCCTTCGCCCGCCACCGGCGCGACGATCGCGACCTCGCCATGGCGCGACATCACGACCAGCGAGCCGTCGCGGCTGGGCACGGTCTTCACGTTATGCAGCCGCACGATGCCTTCGTTGCGCGCTTCGAGCGCGGTCTGCTCGGCGCGTCGGCTGGCGGTGCCGCCGATATGGAAGGTGCGCATCGTGAGCTGCGTGCCCGGCTCGCCGATCGACTGCGCCGCCATCGTGCCGATCGCCTCGCCCATGTTCACCAGATGGCCGCGGCCGAGGTCGCGTCCGTAGCACTTGACGCACACCCCCTGGCGCGACTGGCAGGTGAGCACCGAGCGAATCTTGACCCGCTCAAGGCCGGCCTCTTCGATTCGGCTGACCTTGTCCTCGTCGATCATCTCGTTGGCGCGGATCAGCACCTCGTTGGTGAACGGATCGCGGATGTCCTCAAGCGCGACCCGTCCCAGCACCCGGTCGCCCAGCCCCTCGATCACTTCGCCGCCTTCGACCAGCGGCGTCATCTCGATTCCGTCGAGCGTGCCGCAGTCGTCCTCGGTGATGATCGAATCCTGCGCGACGTCGACCAGCCGGCGGGTCAGATAGCCGGAGTTGGCGGTCTTGAGCGCGGTGTCGGCGAGGCCCTTGCGCGCGCCGTGGGTCGAGATGAAATACTGCAGAACGGTCAGGCCCTCGCGGAAATTCGCGGTGATCGGCGTTTCGATGATCTCGCCCGACGGCTTCGCCATCAGGCCGCGCAGTCCCGCGAGCTGGCGAATCTGCTGCTCCGAGCCGCGCGCGCCCGAATCGGCCATGATGAAAATCGGATTGAACGACGGCCCGACCACGTCCTTGCCGTCCTTGTCCTTGCCGAAGACTTCGGTGGAGAGGCCGCCCAGCACGGCGCTGCCGATTTCGTCCTGCACTTCGGCCCAGATATCGACGACCTTGTTGTAGCGTTCGCCGTCGGTGATCACGCCGTTGTTGTACTGCTGCTGGATTTCGGCGACCGCCTTCTGCGCCTGCTCGAGCAGCTCCTTTTTGCGCGGCGGAATCGTCATGTCCTTGATCGAAATCGAAATTCCGGCGCGCGTCGCGAATTCGAAGCCGACGTCCTTGAGCCGGTCGGCGAAAATCACCGTCGCCTTGTTGCCGGCCCGCCGGTAAACGGTGTCGATCAGGTTGCCCAGTTCCTTTTTCTTCATCGTGCGGTTGACTTCGGCAAACGGCACCTCGGGCGGCACGATTTCGAACAACAGCACGCGGCCGACCGTGGTTTCGATCCGTTCGGCCGGCGCGCCCGCCGCCGGCGCCATCCGCACCGTCACCCGCGCGTGCAGATCGACTTCGCCGTGGTCGTAGGCGATCCGCACTTCCGCGGGCGACGCGAAAAAGCGTCCCTCGCCCTTGGCCAGCGGCCGTTCGCGGGTCATGTAGTACAGGCCCAGGACCATGTCCTGCGTCGGCACGATAATCGGCTTGCCGCTCGCCGGCGACAGGATATTGTTCGTGGACATCATCAGGACGCGCGACTCGACCTGCGCCTCGATCGACAGCGGCACATGCACCGCCATCTGGTCGCCGTCGAAGTCCGCGTTGTAGGCGACGCAGACCAGCGGATGAAGCTGAATCGCTTTGCCCTCGATCAGCACCGGCTCGAACGCCTGGATTCCCAGCCGATGGAGCGTCGGCGCGCGGTTGAGCAGCACCGGATGCTCGCGGATGACCTCGTCGAGGATGTCCCAGACGTCCTTGCCCTCTTTTTCGACCATCTTCTTGGCGCTCTTGATGGTCGTGACGTAGCCCTTCTCCTCGAGCTTGGAATAGATGAACGGCTTGAACAGCTCGAGCGCCATCTTCTTGGGCAGGCCGCATTGATGGAGCCTGAGTTCGGGACCGACGACGATCACCGAACGGCCCGAGTAATCGACCCGCTTGCCGAGCAGGTTCTGGCGGAAGCGGCCGGTCTTGCCCTTGAGCATGTCGGAGAGCGATTTCAGCGGGCGCTTGGCCGGCCCCGTGATCGCGCGGCCGCGCCGCCCGTTGTCGAACAGCGCGTCGACCGCCTCCTGCAGCATCCGCTTTTCGTTGCGCACGATGATGTCCGGCGCGCTCAGTTCGATCAGCCGCTTCAGCCGGTTGTTGCGGTTGATCACGCGCCGGTAGAGATCGTTGAGATCGGAAGTCGCGAAACGGCCGCCGTCGAGCGGCACCAGCGGCCTCAGATCGGGCGGAATCACCGGCAGAATCGTCAGGATCATCCATTCCGGCCGGTTGCCCGATTCGCGAAAGGCGTTGACCACCTTGAGCCGCTTGGCGACTTTCTTGCGCCGCGCCTCGCTCGCCGTCGCCTTCATCTCGGCGCGCAATTCCTCGGCGAGTTGGTCGAGTTGAAGCCCCGACAGCAGGGTGCGAATCGCCTCCGCGCCCATCTCGGCCTTGAAGCCGTCGGCGTACTGCTCGCGCGCCTCGCGATACTTGCGCTCGGTCAGAAGCTCGCGCGCCTGCAGCGGCGTCTCGCCCGGATCGGTCACGACATAGCACTCGAAGTACAGAACCTTCTCCAGCTCCTTGAGCGTCATGTCCAGGAGCGTGCCGATCCGCGACGGCAGCGAGCGCAGGAACCAGATATGCGCGACCGGCGCGGCGAGATCGATATGCCCCATCCGCTCGCGCCGCACCTTCGACTGGATTACTTCCACGCCGCACTTTTCGCAGACCACGCCGCGATGGCGCATCCGCTTGTACTTGCCGCAGTTGCACTCGTAATCCTTGGTCGGACCGAAGATTTTCGCGCAGAACAGCCCGTCGCGCTCCGGCTTGAAGGTCCGGTAGTTGATGGTCTCGGGTTTCTTGACCTCGCCGTGCGACCACGACCGGATCATCTCGGGCGACGCGATCGAAATCCGAATCGCGTTGAACGAGAGCGGATTCTTGGGCTTTTCCAGAAGTCCGAACAGATCTTCCATTCCGCTATGCTCCCTTGCTTCCGGCGGCGGCTTACGCCCGATCCCCGGCCGGCAGCAGCTCCACGTTGAGACAGAGCGACTGCAACTCCTTGACCATCACGTTGAACGACTCCGGCAGGCCCGGCTCCAGCGTGTTTTCGCCCTTGACGATCGCCTCGTACATCCGCGTGCGCCCGGCGACGTCGTCGGACTTCACCGTCAGCATCTCCTGCAGCGTGTACGCCGCGCCGTAGGCCTCCAGCGCCCACACTTCCATCTCGCCCAGCCGCTGGCCGCCGAACTGCGCCTTGCCGCCAAGCGGCTGCTGCGTCACCAGACTGTAGGGTCCGGTCGAGCGCGCGTGAATCTTGTCCTCGACCAGATGGTGCAGCTTCATGATGTACATCACGCCGACCGTGACCGGCTGCTCGAACGGCAATCCGGTGCGGCCGTCGTACAGCGTGCACTGTCCGGTTTCCGAAAGCTCGGCG
Source organism: bacterium (assembly GCA_014896235.1). Classification (GTDB taxonomy): domain Bacteria; phylum Desulfobacterota; class Binatia; order Binatales; family Binataceae; genus JADMIL01. The sequence goes on from JADBKU010000032.1 coordinate 48,636, forward strand.
CGCTTGAGCAGAGCGAAGATTTCATCCTCGCGCGCGCCGTCGAACACCGGCGACGCGGTATGCACGCCGCGCGCCGCCTTGGCCGCCAGCCGCACGACGTCGTCGTCGGACAGCTCATCGATGAACGCCTGCGTCTCCTTGTCCGGATACGTCTCGCGCAGCCGCCGGCGCAGTTGCGCCGCGCTCGCGCCCTCGCGCAGATCCTTCTCCAGCCGCCGGCCCATCTCCAGCGCGGCCCATCCGAGATGCGTCTCGAGAATCTGCCCGACGTTCATCCGCGACGGCACGCCGAGCGGATTCAGCACGACGTCGACCGGCGTGCCGTCCTCCAGCCGCGGCATGTCCTCCTCGGGCAGGATCCGCGAGAGCACGCCCTTGTTGCCGTGCCGTCCGGCCATCTTGTCGCCCACCTGCAGGCGGCGCTTGATCGCGACGAACACCTTGATCATCTTGATCACGCCGGGCGCCAGCTCGTCGCCCGCTTTGAGCCGTTCGATCTTGGCGCCGTAGTGCTCCTTGATCGCGTCGACGTTGGCGTTCATCGCAGTGAGCGCCTGCGCGATCGCGGCCTGCGCCGCCTCGTCCTCGACCTTGAGCTGGCCCCACAGCGGCGGCGCGAGCTCGTCCAGATCCTCCGGCGAAAGCACATCGCCCTTGTTGAACAGCACCTTGCGATCGTCGGACATCACCCGCCCCGCGAGCTTGCGGCCCGCCAGAGCGCGCTTGAGCTTGCGCAGCGCTTCGAGCCGCAGGATGCGGATTTCCTCGGCCTCGTCCTGCTTGAGCCGTTCGATTTCGAGGCTCTGGATCTCCTGCGTCCGATCATCGCGGGCGACGCCGCGGCGGGCGAAGACCCGCGCGTCGATCACGGCGCCCTCGACCCCCGGCGGCACGCGCAGCGAAGTGTCGCGCACTTCGCCCGCTTTTTCGCCGAAGATCGCGCGCAACAGCTTTTCTTCGGGACTGAGCTGGGTTTCCCCCTTGGGCGTGATCTTGCCGACCAGGATATCGCCCGGCCGCACTTCGGCGCCGATGCGGATGATGCCGCTCGCGTCCAGATCCTTGAGCGCCTCTTCGCCGACGTTCGGGATGTCGCGCGTGATCTCCTCGGGGCCGAGCTTGGTGTCGCGCGCGATGCATTCGAACTCCTCGATATGCACCGAAGTGAAGAGGTCCTCCTTGACCACGCGCTCGGAGATCAAAATCGAATCTTCGAAGTTGTAGCCGCCCCACGGCATGAAGGCGACCACCACGTTGCGTCCCAGCGCCAGCTCGCCCATGTCGGTGGACGGGCCGTCGGCGATCACGTCGCCGGCCTTGACCCGCTCGCCCTTGACGACGATCGGGCGCTGGTTGATGCAGGTGTTCTGGTTGGAGCGCTGGTATTTGACCAGGTTATAGATATCGACGCCGGCGTCGCGCGGGTCGCGGCTCTGCCGGTCGGCGCGAATCACGATCCGCTCCGCGTCCACGCTCTCGACCACCCCGTCGCGCTTCGCGATGCAGGTCACGCCGGAGTCGCATCCGACGGTGCGTTCGAGTCCGGTGCCGACCAGCGGCGCTTCGGTCTTGAGCAGCGGCACCGCCTGGCGCTGCATGTTGGAACCCATCAGCGCGCGATTTCGCGTCGTCGTTCTCGAGAAACGGAATCAGCGACGCCGCCACCGAGACCAGTTGGTTCGGCGACACGTCCATGTACTGCACTTCGCCGGCCCCGACCACCGTGAATTCGCCGCCGATGCGCGCCGAAACCATCTCCGCGGCGAAACGCCCGTGCGCGTCGAGCGGCGCGTTCGCCTGCGCGATCACCACGTCTTCCTCTTCGAGCGCCGACAGGTACTTGATCCGATCGGTGACTTTGCGGTCTTCGACCACCCGGTAGGGCGTTTCGATGAAGCCGTATTCGTTGACCCGCGCGTAGGTCGAAAGCGCCGCAATCAGCCCGATATTCGGTCCTTCCGGCGTCTCGATCGGACACACCCGGCCGTAGTGCGTGGGATGGACGTCGCGGACCTCGAAGCCCGCCCGCTCGCGCGTGAGCCCGCCCGGCCCGAGCGCCGAAAGCCGCCGCTTGTGCGCGATTTCGCTGAGCGGATTGGTCTGATCCATGAACTGGGAAAGCTGCGAGGAGCCGAAGAATTCCTTGATCACCGCCGACGCCGGCTTGTAATTCACCAGCTCCTGCGGCATCAGGGTTTCGATATCCTGCAGGCTCATCCGCTCCTTGATCGCCCGCTCCATCCGCACCAGCCCGATCCGGAATTGGTTCTCGACCAGCTCGCCCACCGCGCGCACGCGGCGATTGCCGAGATGATCGATGTCGTCGACGGTATGGTCGTCGGCGCCGTTCTTCAGTTCGATCAGGTAGCGCACGACTTCAAGGATATCCTCGCGCCGGAGCGTGCCCTGTTCGAGCGGCACGTGATTGGGATCCTTGAAGAGCTTGTGGTTCAGCTTGAGCCGGCCGACGCGCGAAAGGTCGTAGCGTTCGGGATTAAAAAAGAGATTGTGGAAAAACGCGGTCGCGGTCTGCTGCGTCGGCGGATCGCCCGGGCGCAACCGCCGGTAGATTTCGATGATCGCGTCTTCGGGCTTCTCGATCTTGTCCTGCGCGAGCGTCAGCCTGAGCGCGCCGCCGCCCGGCTGGTCGTCGGTGTACAGCACCTCGATCGTCTTTACGCCGTGCGCCTTGAGATTCTCGATCGCCGCTTCGCTCAGCTCCTCATTGACCTGCGCCAGCACTTCGCCGGTGGTCGAATCGACGATATCGTGCGCGGAAACGCGCCCGATCACGTCGTCGAGGGCGATCGGAATCTCTGTCACTTTCGCCTCTTCGAGCTGGCGCACGATCGCCTTGTTGAACTTGCGCCCTTCGCGCGCGATCACTTCGCCGGTCTTCGGATGCCGCACTTCGCGGCTGACGCGCGAGCCGAGGAGCTGCTCCGGTATGAATTTCTTGGCCAGCTCAGGACCGTCGAGGATGATGACGTCCTTTTTATAGAAGTAGTTGAGCAGATCCTCGGTGGTCATCCCGAGCGCGCGCAACGGCACCGTCGCCGGGAATTTGCGCCGCCGGTCGATACGCACGTAGAGCACGTCGCGCGGATCGAATTCGAAATCGATCCAGCTTCCGCGGTACGGGATGATCCGCGCCGAGTAGAGCAGCTTGCCGGTGGAATGCGTGCGGCCCTTGTCGTGCTCGAAGAACACGCCGGGCGAGCGATGGAGCTGCGAGACGATCACCCGCTCGGTGCCGTTCACCATGAACGTGCCGTTCTGGGTCATCAGCGGAATCTCGCCGAAATAGACCTCCTGCTCCTTGACGTTCTTGATCGAGCGGCGGCCGTTCTCGACGTCCCAGATCACCAGCTGGATCTTCACCTTGATCGGCGCGGCGTAGGTCATGCCGCGCTGATGGCATTCCTCGACGTCGTATTTCGGCTGGCCGAGTTCGTAACTGACGAACTCCAGCGAAGCGGTCTCGTTAAAATCCTTGATCGGAAACACCGACTTGAAGACCGCCTGCAGCCCCTCCTCCTTGCGCTCCTCGGGCGCGACGTCCATCTGCAGGAAATCCGCGTAGGAACGCTTCTGGATTTCGATCAGGTTGGGGATGTCGATGATCTTCTTGATCTTGCCGAAGGAGCGGCGAAGGCGAAGGTTGCTCGTGACCTGCGACTGCTGAGCCATTTCTACCTCATCCGGCGGCGGGCGCCGATGCGGCGCGCCGCCAGACGGCTGCGGCGCGCGGCCGCCCCGGCGCTTTTGCGCCGCGCCTTGCGCGCCGGTTTTTGCGACCATCCAAAAAGGCGAGCCGGGACGCCCGCGCCGGCCGCGTGCGCGTCCCGTTCCCGCCGATATTTATTGCCGGTTGCCGTATGACTCGCCGGCTCCTACTTCAACTCGACGGAGCCCCCGGCCTCTTCGAGCTTCTTCTTGATATCCTCGGCCTCGGCCTTGGACACGCCTTCCTTGACCGGCTTCGGAGCGCCGTCCACCAGGTCCTTGGCTTCCTTAAGGCCCAGCCCAGTAAGCTCACGCACGACCTTGATCACCTGGATCTTCTTGTCGCCAGCGCCGGTGAGCATCACGGTGAATTCGTCCTTCTCGGCCGCTGGGGCCGCCGCGCCCGCGCCGCCCGCGGCGGGAGCCGCGGCGACCGCGACCGGCGCCGCCGCCGATACGCCGAGTTCCTGCTCGAGTTCCTTGACCAGCGCCGCGGCCTCCAGAAGGCTCAGGTTCTTCAGGTAGTCCTTGACCTGATCGCGGCTGAGCTGTGCTGCTTCTGACATCTTGATTCCTCTCCTTGTGCCCCAGGCCCGCGGGCGATGTGGGAGCGCCCCGGCAAGCCGATTATCTTCGTTCGATTTTTACGCGCCGCGCGCTCAAGCTCCCGCGGCGGCGCCCGCCTTGCGGCCGACCGCGTCAATCAATCGCGCCAGCGCCGAACCCGGTTCGTTCAGCAAGCGCGCCAGCCGCGTGGCCGGAGCCTGCAACAGGCCCAGCAACTGCGCGAAGATCACTTCGCGCGGCGGCAACTCGGCCAGCGCGTTGATCTCGTCGGCGCTGAGCGGCTTGCCGTCGAGCACCCCGCCGCGCACCTTGAACTTGGCGCCCAAATCCTTGAGCGAACTGACCGTCTTGGCCAGCTCCACCGGATCCGCATAACTGAGGATCAGTCCCACCGGACCGCCCAGATGGCCGTCCAGAGCGGCGAACCCGGTTTCTTTGATCGCGAGCCTGACCAGCGTGTTTTTAGCCACGCGGAATTCGCCGCGCACCGCGCGCAGCTTGCGCCGCATATCGTCGGACTCGCCCGCCGTCAGGCCACGGTATTCTGAAACCACCGCAATGCTTGCGCGCCGCAAATTCTCCGCCAGTTCGGCGACCAGAGCGCTCTTTTCCGTCTTGTTCATCGCCAACCTATTCCGCCACGTCAGGCCGCCGCCGCGCGCGTCGCCGCCGCCGGATCGACCCGCACGCCCGGTCCCATCGTCGCCGAAACCGCGACGCTCTTGATGTAATTGCCTTTGGCGCTGGCCGGCTTCGAGCGGATTATCGCGTCCAGCAGGGCATGCGCATTCTCAATCAGTTTGGCTTCGCCGAAACTGAGCTTGCCGATCGGCGCGTGCACGACGCCGGCCTTGTCCACCCGATAATCGACCTTGCCCGCCTTGACCTCGGCGACCGCCTTGGCGACGTCAAAGGTGACGGTGCCGACGCGCGGATTCGGCATCAGCCCGCGCGGACCGAGAATCTTGCCGATACGGCCGACCGCGCCCATGATGTCCGGCGTCGCGATGACGCGATCGAAGTCGAGCCAGTTCTCTTCCTGAATCCGCTTGATCAGATCCTCGCCGCCGACGAAATCCGCGCCGGCCTCGCGCGCCTCGCGCTCTTTTTCGCCCTTGGCCAGCACCAGCACGCGGATCGTGCGGCCGGTGCCGTTGGGCAGCACCACGGCGCCGCGGACGTTTTGATCCGCCTGGCGCGGATCGACGTTGAGCCGCACGGCCAGCTCGGCGGTTTCGTCGAATTTCGCGACCTTGTTGCCCACCACCAGGCCGATCGCCTCTTCCAGCGAGTAACGCCGTGCGTGATCGATCCGTTTGGCCGCTTCACGATACTTCTTTCCTGCCATCGCCGTCCTGAATCCTTCCGCGCCGCTCAGTCGCCGATTTCGATACCCATCGAACGGGCCGTGCCGGCGACCGAGCGGGTGGCCGCCTCGAGATCCGCGGCGGTGAGATCGCGCAGCTTGGTCTGGGCGATCTCTTCGATTTGTTTGCGCGTCACCTTGCCGACTTTCTGCTTGTGCGGCGTCGCCGAGCCCTTTTCGATTCCGGCCGCGCGTTTGAGCAGTACCGAAGCCGGCGGACTTTTGGTGATAAAGGTGAACGAGCGGTCGGCGTACACGGTGATTACCACCGGGATCACCAAGCCCTGCATGTTCTGGGTCTGCGCGTTGAACGCCTTGCAGAACTCCATGATATTGACGCCGCGCTGACCGAGCGCCGGTCCAACGGGCGGAGAAGGATTCGCCGCGCCTGCGGGAATCTGCAATTTAATCTGTCCGGTGACTTTTTTAGCCATTTGGGCCGTACTTTCCGGGTGATCGCCGCGCCGTTATCCGCCAGCGCGGATACGTGCGCCATCCATGCGACCGCCTATGACTTCTCCACCTGCACGAAATCGAGCTCGACCGGCGTCGCCCGGCCGAAAATCGAAATCAGCACGCGCACCTTACCCTTTTCGGGCTTGACCTCTTCGACCGTGCCGTTGAAATCCTGAAACGGGCCGTCGATTACCTTGACCGCCTCGCCCACCTCGAACTGCACCTTGGGCTTGGGCCGCAGCGCGCCCTCTTCCATCTGTTGCCGGATCGCGACGACGTCCGACTCCGGCACTTCCGGCGGCATCGTCGAATGCCCGACGAACCCGGTCACTTTCGGCGTGTTTTTCACCACGTGCCAGGTCTCGTCGTCCAGCTCCATGTTGACGAAGATATAGCCGGGGAAAAACTTGCGATTGGAAACCTTGCGCTGGCCGCCTTTGCCCAGTTCCTGCACGCGTTCGACCGGCACCACGATATCGCCGAACTTCTCGCCGAGCGCCCGCGTCTCTTCGTTGAGCTTGAGCGCGCGCACCCGTTCCTCGAGCGCGGTTTTGGCGCGCTGTTCGAAGCCCGAATAGGTATGCACGACATACCATCGCTTTTTCGGCTCGGGCCGGAATTCAACCGATGCTTGCTCGGCCATTGGCGGCTTTTTCTTTCGCCGGAACGCTCCGGCATCGTCGCCGGACGCGTTCCAAGGCGTAATTTCGCTCAGCTAATCAATTGATGGACGACTCGGGTCGCGCCCATATCGACCAGTCCCAGCCACAGCGCCATCACCAGGGTCAGGATGACGACCACCAGCGTCGCCTGCATCGTCTCCTTGGGCGTTGGGAAGTGGACTTTCGCAAGCTCTTTCCAAGCTTCTTTTACAAAATTCGTGCCCTGATCGAGGTAACTTTTCAGACTATCCATTTTATGCAGTCATTACAAGTCCTTCGCGCTTCGCCGTAACTTTGGCGCGGCTCTCTGCGTCGATCGCAGGCGCATGAATGGCGGGCCAGCCAGGGCTCGAACCTGGAACCTGCGGATTTGGAGTCCGCCGCTCTGCCAATTAGAGCTACTGACCCTTCGCCTCGCTATAGTTCGAACGCGGCGTCGCTGCGATGCGTCGCCCGGGCGCGTTTAGACCTTGGCCTCCTTGTGCACGGTATGGCTGCGGCAGGATGGGCAAAACTTCTTGATGGCGAACTTCTCGGTCTGGCGCTTTTTATTCTTGCTGGTCGTGTAGTTGCGCCGTTTACAGCCGTCGCACGCCATCGCAATCAAGTCTCTCATATTTCTTTGTCCTCAAGCGCCGCGTACTTGCCCGTCGGCGCGAGAAATTTTGCAAGCCCACGACGGGAATCGAACCCGTGACCTCTTCCTTACCAAGGAAGTGCTCTACCGACTGAGCTACATGGGCGATTCAAGACTGTTTCAGCCTCATATCCGGCATACGGGCCGGGGTTTTGATGGAGCGGGAAACGGGATTCGAACCCGCGACCCCGAGCTTGGAAGGCTCGCGCTCTACCAACTGAGCTATTCCCGCTCTCCCATTAGCGCCATAAAATTTGGTGGAGAGGGGAGGATTCGAACCTCCGAAGGCATAAGCCGGCAGATTTACAGTCTGCTCCCTTTGGCCACTCGGGAACCTCTCCGCACAACCCTCCCATCGGGCCAAGCCGATGGCGAGAATCGAACTCGCAACCTACTGATTACAAGTCAGTTGCTCTACCTTTGAGCTACATCGGCGTCGAGCTTGGAAACTTCCTTATTATGCCGCACTCCGCGCCAAGTCAATAATACCGCCATTTGTCGCGCAATCAATTGCGCAATCGCGAGTTTCAAACGTTGTCTCAGGGCGATCGTGAACCAGCCGGCTTGGCGCTTGGACGCGAGGCGCCGGCCTGTCGATATCGGCGGACGAAACGTGGCAGGAACGCCACCGCGGCGAGCAACGCCAGCGCAATTATTCCGACCTTAATCGCGCCGGCTTCTCCCGCCGCGACGGTCCGGCCAGCATAGCCAAGATAGGTGTATGCGATCACGCCCGGAACCATAAAAACGACCGACGCCAGGACGAATTCAACCAGTCTGATCCGTGTCAGGCCGAAGGCGTAATTGACCAGATTAAATGGAAACAGCGGGACCAGCCTGACAAAAGCGACAAAGCGCCAGCCCTCTTCCTCGACCCCGCCAATAACCGCCGCAAGCCGTCCGCCGCCACGCCGCGCGACCCAATCTCCCGCGACGTACCGTGCGATCAAGAACGCGCCCGTGGCACCCAGCGTCGCTCCGCTCAGGTTCCAGATGGCGCCGAACACCGGCCCGAAGATCGCTCCGCCCGCCAGCGTCAGGATCGAGCCGGGCACGAAGGCGACCGTCGCGACCGCATAGATCGCGATAAACACGATCGGCCCGAAATACCCGAAGCGTTTTAACGCGCTCTGGATAGCCGTGGCTTGAAACAGCTCGCGATTACGCGCCAGCATCACGACCGCCGCGACGATTATCGCAACCGCCGCGACCTTGATGTACAACTGGCGCCGCGCGGCGCCCGAAGCGGTCATTCGCCGTCCCCGCGCGTGATCGCGTAGCCGCCCGTCGACCCGCGCAGCGGCTGCGTCAGCATCCGGTCGAGCCGCAGCTCGCCGGCCTCGCGAAACTGTTCGATGCCGATCGTCAGCCGCTCATGCCCCGCCGCCGGTTGCGCCTTGTAGGTGCCGAGCATCCAGTCCCACCATGGCAGGTTGAAGCCGAAATTGCTGTTGGTCTCATCGATCGCGATCGAATGATGCACGCGATGCATGTCAGGCGTCACCATGAAGATCCGCAGGATCGAATCGGCGCGCGCCGGCAGGCGCAGATTGGCGTGGTTGAACATCGAGGTCGCGTTGAGCAACGCCTCGAAGACGACCACGCTCGCGGCCGATGCGCCGAGCGCGGCGATTACGCTCAGCTTGTACGCCATCGAGAGCACGATTTCCGCCGGATGGAACCGCACGCCCGTGGTGACGTCGAAGTCGAGGTCGGCATGATGCATCCGATGAATCCGCCAGAGCGCCGGCGCCGCATGGAACATCACATGTTGAAGGTAGATCGCAAAGTCGAGCAGCGTCACCGCTGCGACGATTTTGAGCGCCGCCGACAGATGCAGATTATTCAACAGGCCCCAGCCCCTGCGCTCGCCTTCGAGCGCGAAGGCGGCGGCGGTGAATGGAAAAATCGCGCGCACAACCAGGGTGTTGAGCGCGACCACGCCCAAATTGTTGGGCCATCGCACGCGCCGCGCGAAGGCGCGCGCGCGGCGCGGCGCGCGCGACTCCCAGAGCGCGACCGTCGCGAGCACGGCGCCGAAAGCGATCAGCCGAAGCGCGGCTTCATGCTCGATCATCGCAGAAAAAATTCCGCCGCCCTGAACCGGAGAATCGTCTGACTCCTCGCCGCAAGCATATCATCCCGCGCGCGCCGCACGGACGAAATTCGCGCAAGCGGCGCCGCGCCGGCGCGAATTGACCAGATCGGCGCGCTTGCCCATAATCGCGATATTTTCGCGTTTCCGGCGCCTGCGACGCGCCGCAAGATAGCGCGGCACTCCAGATGCGATGTCCACAATGCGGATTCGATGCTGCGGCTGGCGCGGCCTTCTGCGCACGCTGCGGCGCGCGCATCTTCACGCCCAAGCCGGAAGACCGGCGCGAGTACGCGCTGACCCGGATTCTGCCGTCGTGGTGGCATTTCGCCGGGCCGATCGCGTTCGCCGCGATTATCCTGATCCTTGCCGTGGGCGCGGCGGTCGCGCCCAAGGGCGACGCCCGGATCGGCGTCTTCGGCCTCGCGCTGGCCGGACTGCTGATCGCGCGCGTCAGCCTGCTGCGCCGCAATACGAGTTGGAGCCTGACTTCGGACCGGGTAATCGAGCGGCACGGCTTTATCGCGACGCGGCGGCGCGAGATGGAGCTTGCCGACGTGCGCTCGATCGAAGTCGAACGCAGCGCGATGCAGCGGATGCTGGGACTCGGCGACGTCAAAGTCGCGTCGGCGGCGAGCGGCGATTTCATGATCAAGATGTTCGATATTCCGGATCCCGAACGGATGGCGGAAATTCTGCGCAAGGCGCGGCTCAAGCGGCTGGCGTGACGCGCACAGGGGCGAGGGAGGCGCTACGGTGGCTGGGCGGGCGAATCTCAGATACGAGCGGCAGTTGTGGAAACAGGGCCTCGCCGCCGTCGCCGGCGTCGATGAGGCCGGGGTCGGGCCGATGGCCGGGCCGGTGGTCGCGGCCGCCGTCATTTTCCCGCCCGAAGCGTTTATCAAGGGCGTGCACGACTCCAAGCAGCTCACGCCCGAAAAACGCGCCGAGCTGTTTCCGCTGATCCACGAACGCGCCGCGGCGGTCGGCGTGGGCGTCGCGGCGGTCAACGAAGTCGATGAACTCAACGTTTACTGGGCGGCGATGCTGGCTTGCGAGCGCGCCATCCTGGAACTTGGCCGCACGCCCGACCACGTGCTGATGGACGGCCGCACGATTCCCGGACTCAAGCTGCCGCAGACGAAAATTGTCGGCGGCGACCGCAAAAGTTTCTGCATCGCCGCGGCGTCGATAATCGCCAAGGTCACGCGCGATCGAATCATGACCGCGTATGACGCCGAATATCCCGGCTACGGTTTCGCCAGCCATAAGGGCTACTGCACGGCGGACCACTTCGACGCGCTCGCGCGGCTTGGCCCTTCGCCGATCCATCGCCGCTCGTTCGCGCCGGTGATGCGCGCCGCCCAACGCGAGCTGTTCGCCGGCAGATAGCGCGCGGCGCGCACGCCGGACCGCCTTTCCGCTCCACATCGCCGCCAACGCCAGCGCGCGATTCGATTCGCGCGCAACGCCAGCACGCATCGCCTGTGGAAACGGATCCGATCCGGCGCTTACCCTATCGCCAATGATGCGATAGTGGTTTACTGAGAGCCTGGACGCGGTCGGCATGGAGGGTTTTTTGATGGCCCTGGAACGTGAAAAACATATCGCCGAACGAGCCTTGCTGACGATGACCGAGACGCAGTTGCTCGATCTCTATCGCCGCATGGTTCTGATCCGGCGCTTCGAGGACAAAGTCGCGGAGATGTACAGCCGCGGCAAGATCACCGGCTTTTGCCATCTGTATGCGGGCGAGGAAGCGGTCGCGGTCGGCGCGATCAGCGCGCTTTACGACAAGGACTATGTGGTCTCGACCTATCGCGAGCACGGCCATTGCCTCGCCAAGGGCTCGTCGCCGCGCGCGGTGATGGCGGAACTGTTCGGCAAGGCGACCGGCCTTTCGCGCGGACACGGCGGCTCGATGCATCTGTTTGACGGCGAGCTGCGCTTCATGGGCGGCTACGCGATCGTCGGCGGCGGCCTGCCGCTCGCGGCGGGCCTTGGGCTCGCGGTGCGTTACAAAGAGGAGCCGGAGGTGGTCTGCTGTTTCTTTGGCGACGGCGCGCTGCCGCAGGGCGCGTTTCACGAAGCGCTCAATATGGCGTCGCTGTGGAAGCTGCCGGTGGTCTTCATCTGCGAGAACAATTTCTACGGGATGGGCACGCTGGTGCAGAACGCGATCTGCCAGGAGGAGCTTTACAAGTTCGCCGAACCCTACAAGATGCCCGGCGTGCGCGTGGACGGGATGGACGTGCTGGCGGTTCACGCGGCCACGCTGGAAGCGGCGGCGCGCGCCCGCGAGGGCGAGGGGCCGTCGCTGATCGAGGCGACGACCTACCGTTTCCGCGGCCATTCGATGTCCGATCCGGCCGAATACCGCTCCAAGCGCGAAGAGCGAATCTGGCAGGAACGCGACCCGATCAAGCATCTGCGGCGCAAGCTGATTCAGGACGGACGCGCCAACGACGCGCGGCTGGCGGCGATCGAGAACGAGGTCGCGGCGGTGATCGACGACGCGGTCAAGTTCGCCGAGGAAAGCCCCGAGCCGGCGCTCGACACGCTGGGCAAGTACGTTTATATCGACGCGGACGGAGCGGAGTAATGGCGCAAATCACTTACCGGGAAGCGCTTAACCAGGCGCTGCGCGAAGAGCTGGACCGCGACGAGCGCGTCTTTATCATGGGCGAGGAGGTCGGTTATTTCGGCGGCGCTTTCAAGGTCACCGACGGCCTGCTGGCGGTGTACGGCGAAAAGCGCGTGCGCGACACGCCGATCGCCGAATTGACGATCGTCGGCGCGGGCGTGGGCGCGGCGATGGGCGGACTCAAGCCGATCGTCGAGCTGATGACGATCAACTTCGGCCTGCTGGCGATGGACCAGATTATCAATCACGCCGCGAAGATCCATTACATGTTCGGCGGGCGCGCCAAGGTGCCGCTGGTGATTCGCGCGCCCCAGGGCGCCGGCCATCAGTTGGGCGCGCAGCACAGCCAGAGCCTCGAAGCCTACTTCCTGCATTGTCCGGGCCTGCTGGTGGCGATTCCGGCCACGCCGGCGGACGCCAAGGGCCTGCTCAAGAGCTGCATACGGCAGGACAATCCGGTGATTTTTCTCGAGCATGAATCGCTCTACGGCGTCAAAGGCGACGTTCCCGAGGGCGAATATCTGACGCCGCTCGGAAAGGCCAACGTGCTGCGCGAAGGCAAGGACATCACGATCGTTTCCTACTCGAAATGCGTGTACGACGCGGTCGCCGCCGCCGAGGCGCTGGAGAACGAGGGCGTGGACGCCGAAGTGATCGATTTGCGGACGCTGAATCCGCTCGATACGGCGACGGTCGTCGAATCGGTGCGCAAGACCGGCAAGGCGATGGTGGTTTACGAGGGCTGGCGCACGGGCGGCGCGGGCGCCGAGATCGCGGCGCAGATTTACGAGGCGGCGTTCGACCATCTGGACGCGCCGGTCGAGCGCGTGGCGACGCTCGACACGCCGATTCCCTATAACGCGCGGCTGGAGAAGGCGGCCCTGCCGGGCGCGGCCGATATCGTCAAAGTCGCGGAGCGGATGGTCTAGCGGCGCGCCGCCGATCAGTCACGCGGCGCCGCCGGAATCGTGAGTGACGGCCGGCGGCGGCGGTTGGGAAAGCGCGTGAAGCCGTCGAATCGCCAGATAACCGAGCACTATCGTGCGCCAGAACCATCGGCGCCGGTCCATCCCGGTGCGCGCGGTGAGGCCGAGGCAATAAATCGCCTCGGCGCCGTGAATCACGAGCGTGATCTCGAACAGCGCGCGCGCAATGGAGCCTATCGGCGTGCGCGCGAACGGCGGCACGATCGCGAAAAAGCCCAGCGCCATCCAGTAGGCGCCCGCTTTGAACCAATCGGACTCGGCAATCTCGTTCATCGCGCTCCCGTCCGCGCGGCAATCAGATGCGGCGCCGGTCCAAGCTTGTCGGTTGGACGGACTTGCGCGCAAGATACGTAAAGGTTTCATCCATGAGCAACGAAATCGTGATGCCCAAGCTTTCCGACACGATGGAGGAAGGCAAAATCCTGCGCTGGCTCAAGCATCCGGGCGACGCCGTCCATCATGGCGACGCGCTGGCCGAAGTCGAGACCGACAAGGCCGACATGGTGATGGAGGCGTTCGACGAAGGCGTGCTGGCCGAAATCCGGCTCAAGGAGGGCGAGACCGCCAAGGTCGGCACGGTGATCGCAATCCTGCGGCCCGCAGGCGCCGGCGCCGAGGCGTCCGCGCCCAACGGCGGCGGATCGGTCGAACCGAAACCGGCTGAAGTTGTGTCCGCGGAAACCAAGGAGCCGGAAGAGGCGACCGCGATTCCGTCGTCGGGACCGCGTCTTGCGCCGATTCGCGCGGCCGGCGCCGCGCGCAAGCGCCGCGGCGCCGAAGCCAACGGCGAGAACCGTCCGCCGCGCTCGACGCCGCGGGCGATCGGTCGCTCGGAGGCGGCTGACGAGGAGCCTGCCGAACCGGCGAAGGGGACGATCGCGGGCAAAGTCGAGCCGCCGCCGCCGGAATTCCATCCGGCGCTCAGTGCGGTGCGATCCGCAGGACCGACCGCGATTCCGGCGCCGCCGGCGCGCGATCTAACGGTGGCGACGCCGGTTAGCGACGTTCCGGCGCCGTCGGGCGAAGCGGGCAAGCTGCGCGCCTCGCCGCTGGCGCGGCGCGCGGCAGAAGAGGCGGGAATCGATATCGCGCATATTCGCGGGAGCGGTCCCGACGGCCGCATCACGAAGCGCGACGTGGACAATTTCATCCGCGAGCAGCAGCTCTTCAAATTCCGCCGGCTGATCGCGCCGCGCGAAGGGATGCCGGGGACGCGCGAAGAACTGTCCAAGATGCGCAAGACGATCGCGCATCGGATGGCCCAGTCGAAGCGCGAGATTCCGCATTTTTACGTGACCGTCGAAGTGGACATGGAAGAGGCGGTCAAGCTCAAGAGATCGCTCGAAGCGACCGAGCTGTTCGAAGAGGACATCACCTACAACGACATTATCGTGAAGGCCACGGCGCTCGCGCTGTCGCGCTATACGCGGATGAACGCGAGCTACGAGGACGACGGCATCGTCATCTATCCACACATCAATATCGGGATGGCGGTCGCGGTCGAAGACGGCCTGATCGTTCCCGTGATCCACGAATGCGAGCATCTGACGCTGCCGGAGATCGCGCGGGCGGCGCATCGGCTGGTCAACAAGGCGGCGCACGGCGGCTTCACGTCCGAGGATCTGTCGGGCGCGACCTTCACGATCTCCAACATGGGGATGCTCAACGTCGAGCACTTCGCCGCGGTGATCGTGCCGCCGCAGGCCGGAATTCTCGCGGTCAGCGCGATCAAGGATCGGCCGGTGGTGCGCAACGGCCAGCTCGCGATCGGCAAAACCATGATGATGACGGTCGCCTGCGACCATCGGATTATCGACGGCGTGGTGGGCGCGCGCTTCCTCAACGAAGTGAAACGCTTCCTCGAAAATCCGGCGAGCCTGCTGGTCTGAGCCGATCGTCAGCCGCGGCGGCGGACGTCATCAAGGAGCGAAGTTTGGCTAACTCCAAATACGATTTGGTCGTGATTGGTTCGGGACCGGGCGGCTACGTCGCGGCGATTCGCGCGAGCCAGCTCAAGATGCGCGTCGCGGTGGTAGAGCGCGATCTGCCCGGCGGCGTATGCCTGAACTGGGGATGCATCCCGTCGAAAGCGCTGCTCAATTCGGCGGAGATGATGGAAGCGATCCGGGGCGCGAGTGCGGAACACGGAATCGCAACAGGCGAGATCACTTTCGATTTCAAGCGCGTAATCGCGCGCAGCCGCGCGGCGGCCGACAAACTCTCGAAGGGCGTGCGCTTCCTGCTGCGCAAGAACAAGGTCGATTACTTCGAGGCGAACGCGTCGATCGCCGGGCCGAACACGGTCGCGCTGGCGCCAGTGGCCGGCAAGCCCGCGCCGCCGGCTGAGGCGCTTGCGGCCGAGCGGATTTTGCTCGCGGCGGGATCGGGCGAGCGGCTGCTGCCGGGGATGAAAATCGGCGACGGCGTGATGACCAGCCGCGAAGCGCTGGTTAACGACCGGCTGCCCGCATCGATCGTGATAATCGGCGCGGGCGCGATCGGCGCGGAATTCGGCTACTTCTACCAGGCCTTCGGCGCGAAGGTGACGATCGTCGAGCTGGAGAAGCAGATGCTGCCCGGTTTCGACGCCGAAATCGCGGAAGAGCTGCGCAAGAATTTCGTCAAGCGCGGCGTCAACGTGATGCTCGGACACGGTTACAAATCGCTCGCGCGCAACGGATCTGGGTGGCAAGTCGCGCTCGCAGCCGCCGGCAAAGCGGCGACGGTCGAAGCGGAAGCGGTGCTGGTCGCGGTCGGACGCGGCCCGCTCAGCCGCGAACTCGGACTCGATTGCGTCGGGATCGAAGCCGACCGCGCCGGCTATCTGAAAATCGACGACTCGTTCCGCACCACCTGCCCGTCGATCTACGCGATCGGCGACGTGGCGCGCCCTCCCCTGCTCGCGCATAAAGCGTCGGCCGAGGGCGTCGCGGCGGTCGAAATCATGGCGGGCGTGCGCGAACCCGGCTTCGATCTGATGAATATCCCCGGATGCATCTACTGCGAGCCGGAAGTCGCGTGCGTCGGGCTGAGCGAAGCGCAGGCGCGCGAGCGCGGAATCGAGGTCAAGGTCGGCAAATTCCCGTTTCGCGCCAACGGCAAAGCGGTCGCGGTGAACCAGACCGAGGGCTTCGTGAAGATCGTCGCGAGCAAGCAATACAGCGAAGTGCTCGGATGCCAGATTATCGGCCATCATGCGACCGATCTGATTTCCGAGATCGTGCTGGGGCGCACGCTCGAAACCACCACGCTGGAGCTGGGCCGCTCCGTCCATCCGCATCCGACGCTGTCCGAATCGATCATGGAAGCGGCGCTCGCCGCGGAGGGCGAGGCGATCAATTTCTGAGCCGATGGACCCGGCAAGAATCCTGCGCGTCGCATGGATGGGCGTCGTCGATTACGCGGCTGCGCTCGAACTGCAAAATGCGCTGGTCGCGGCGCGGACGCGCGATGCCGTCGGCGATATCCTACTCCTGCTGGAGCATCCGCACGTTTACACGCTCGGACGCGGCGCCGACGAACGGTTCATCACCCGCCCGACGCCGGAGATTCCGATCCATCGCGTGTCGCGCGGCGGCCAGGTGACCTATCACGGCCCGGGCCAGCTTGTCGGCTATCCGATAATCAGGCTGGAGGGCGTCGAACGCGACGTCTTGCGCTACCTGCGCAAACTCGAGGCGGCGATTATAGCCTCGCTCGGGCGGCTCGGAATCGAAGCGGCGCGGCGCGCCGGGATGACCGGCGTATGGGTTGGGCCGCGCAAGATCGCTTCGATCGGGGTCGGCATCCGGCGCTGGACGACGCTCCACGGCTTCGCGCTCAATGTGGCGACCGACCTCGCCTATTTCGACGCGATCGTGCCGTGCGGCATCGCCGGCTGCCAGATGACGTCGATTGCGCGCGAAGGCAGACCCGACGCAACCGTGATCGACGTAGCGAAACTGGCCGCCGGCGCATTCGCGGAAGAATTCGGCTATTCGGCAACCGAAATCGTCGCGGCCGATCGGCTTTGGAGCCTGCTTGAATCGGCCGGCGGCGGCTGCGAAGCTCGAAAGTGAAGCTCGATGGCTGAGAACGCACAACGGAAACATCCGGACTGGATCAAAGTGCGCGCGCCCGCGTCGCCGGAGTATTTCCGCACGCGCGCGATGCTCGCCGAATTGAAACTTCACACCGTATGCCAGGAGGCCTGCTGCCCGAATATCGGCGAATGTTTTTCGCATCGCACGGCCACGTTCATGCTGATGGGAGACGTCTGCACGCGCAACTGTCCCTACTGCGCGGTGGCGCATGGCAAGGTCCGGCCGCTCGATCCGGACGAGCCGCGGCGCATCGCCGAAGCGGTCGCGCGGCTGGGTCTGAATCACGTCGTCGTGACTTCGGTCGATCGCGACGATCTGCCGGACGGCGGCGCCGCACACTTCGCCGCGACGGCCGGGGCGATTAAATCGATGCGGCCGGGGGCGCGGGTGGAGGTGTTGGTTCCAGATTTCAAGGGCGATTACGCGAGCGTCGAAACCGTCGTGCGTTCGCCGATCGACATCTACAACCACAATATCGAAACGGTGCCGAGCCTCTATCGGCGATGCCGTCCG
This sequence comes from bacterium, assembly GCA_014896235.1. Lineage (GTDB taxonomy): Bacteria > Desulfobacterota > Binatia > Binatales > Binataceae > JADMIL01. The sequence goes on from JADBKU010000032.1 coordinate 66,370, forward strand.
GGTGGGCATTACGAGCTTTCGCTCGACGTGCTCGATCACGCAAAGCGCTTCGCGCGCGGGGCGGAGCGCGAGATCCTCACAAAGGCGGGGTTGATGCTCGGACTGGGCGAGGAGCGGAACGAATTGATGCGGGTGCTGGAAGATTTGCGCCGCGTCGATTGCGACATCCTCACGCTCGGGCAGTACTTGCGGCCCTCTCGCGACCATCTGCCGGTGGTGCGCTACGTCCCGCCGGCGGAATTCGCCGAACTGCGCGACGCCGCCCGGGCGATGGGCTTTCGGCACGTCGAATCCGGCCCGCTGGTGCGCAGCTCCTATCACGCGTGGGAACACGTGAACTGACGCGGGCCGGTACTCAATCAAATCCGCCGCGTAAAACGCCGCGCGCGCAGCGGATTCCCGAAAACAAATCAGCGCGGGGGCGTGAGCGGATATTTGAGCTGCGCGATCACGTCGTGCAGCGAGTTCGCACTGTCGCCGGCCAGTTCGAGTTGGCCGAATCGCTGAAAAGCGATTTCATGCGTCACCATCGACTCCGTGACCTCGCGTTCGCTTTCCGGCGAAGCGGCCGCGATCTCACGAAACTTCTCCAGATAGAAACTGGTAATATCGACGACCCCTTTCATGAGCTGCTGCCATGACTTCGAGGCGTAACTCGCCGCCAAGTCGGCAACCTGCGCGCTGACGTCGTTCTGCGCCACGCTCAGGCCGAGACGGGTGATGAAAGGGCCGCGAACCGGTGAGGTTCGCGGCCCAGAACCAGCCGCCGCTCAAGGCCCGCGGCCCTATTCTTCTTTCACCTGCTTGAGCGATGCGGCCCGTCTCTGCATGTAGCCGTCCTGCACCGCGCCGTAAAGGTCAATCGCGTACCGATCGACCTCTTCGAACAGGTTTAGATGCAGCGAGCGATAATTGATCGCCGGCAAAACGGTATTACCGGCGCCCGCCGGCAGCCAGATGTACCACGGGACGAAATACGACAGCGGAAACATCGCGCCGTCCGCCGCCACGCCAACGGTATCGCGGACGGTCGAAGGTCCAAGGAACGGCCAAACGATATACGGACCCGACGGCACACCGTAATAGCCGAGCGTCAGGCCAAAATCATCGTCGTGCTTTTTGAGGCCGAACCAGTCGTCAGCCACGTCGAAGAAGCCGCCGACTCCAAGGGTGGTGTTGATTCCAAATCGGGCCAGCTCGCCCCCGGCGTTCGCGACATGCAACTGGGCGAGATTGTTGACCATGCGCGGGATGAAGTTGACGTTCGAAAAGAAGTTGCCGACGCTCACGCGCACCGGTCGCGGCGCAATCGCGGCGTAACCGCTCGCTATCGGATGCATGATGTACTTGTCGAGCTTCAGGTTGAACCAGAACATCTTTTCGTTGAACGGCGCGAGCGGGTCGCCGTAGGGCTGCGCATACTCGCCCGGAGGTCCGGGCGGAGGCGGAGCCTGGTCCGCGCTGAACGCCGGCGCCGCCGCCATCGCGAAGCACAGCGCCGCCGCCACGATAATGATCTTCTTCAAAACCAGTCCTCCCGTTCCACTCCGCTTTCGAAGTCGGGGTCGCGCCACTGATTATCTGCCATTCGCATCCGATTAGGAAGCGCCGCGATTTCCCGCGGGCATCCTAATGGATGTTTATTGCAACAATTTGCCGTCAATTCGCCCCGCCGAGCAAGGACGCCAACTCCTGCTGCTTCGACCGCAGGTCGGCCATCAGTTTGTCAAAGCCCTGATCGTTGATCACGCGATTAAACTGATTGCGATAGTTGGCGATGATGCTGATCGCGTCCACGGTGACGTCGTAGATCTTCCACGCTCCGTCCTTCTGCAGCATCAAATAGTTCACCGCGATCGGGGTTTTGCCCGGCTCGACGATGTTGGTGCTGATCTGGACGTATCCGGGCGCAAGCTGCGATTGGCCGAGGAATTCGACCTTCTGGCCCGAATAATCCTGAATCTTGCTCAGGTAGGCGTCTTCGATGAACGCGGTGAAAAGATGCGTAAAGTCCTGCCGCTGGGCGGGCGTCAGGCTGCGCCAATGATAACCCAGCGCGGACCGCGACATCTCGGTGAAATCGAAGTTGTTCTCGATCGCCTCGCGCAATTCCTTGCGGCGCTGAACCACGGGAATCGATTTATTCGCGAGAATCGAAAGCGCGCGATCGACGGTCGCCTTCGCGACCGCCATCGCGGAGCCGCCGGTGTCGGCCCGAGCGACGCTGCGCGCCTGCGCCATGCCGAGCATCGCCACCGCCGCAAGCGCCGCGATGATTCGGCCTGCGGCCGCGCCGCGCGCGCGCTTCCGCAAGATTCCCCGGCGTTCAACCGCGAAAACGCCGCCGTTCATTATTACTGCTTTACCGCTCATGCCTGTTTCATTTCCCGCCGCCGCTTTTGCCGCCCGAGCCGGCATTGTTGATAAACGAGCCAATCGCGTTCTCAAGCACAAAGGCCGATTGAGTTTGCCGAATCGTTCCGCCGTCTTTCAGATTTTCGCCCGCGCCGAGCGCGATCGATACATATTTGTCGCCGATCAACCCGCTGGTCAGGACCGACGCAATCGCTTCGCTGTCAATGTCCACGCCCTGCCAGATGAACATCCCCACATGCGCACGGTTATTCTGCAGGCTGATCGTCGTCACCCGGCCCACTTTGACCCCGGCAATCTCGACATTGTCCCCGGTCTTCAAGCCTGCGATATTGTCGAAATTGGCATAGAGCGTGTATCCCGGCCGAGGGAATAGTTCAACGTTTCCGAGCTTGACCGAAAGCACGATCAGCGCGCCGATACCGAGCAGCGCGAAGGGTCCGACGTTAGCTGGTAGTTCACTCGCGTGCATTTCACTCTATCGGGCCGCGGCGCCGCGGTTCGTCGATTCCCGAAGCGCGGCCGGCAAGGAACAGTTCGAAGTTCTCATTGTTGGCCGCCCGCACCTCCGCAACCGTGCCGTTGAGCGCCATGCGTCCCTGATGCATAAACGCTATCCGATCGGAAAATTCAAACACCGCCGGCACGTCGTGGCTGACCATAACCGCGGTCAGGCCAAACTGTTGCTGCGTGCGGCGGACCAACTCATGAATCTGATGGGTTCGGGTCGGATCGAGCCCGGTGGTAGGCTCATCGAGCATCAGGATTTTCGGCCGCCTGATTAACGCGCGCGCCAGAGCGGCCCGTTTCTGCATGCCGCCGCTCATCTCGGAGGGATACTTCTGTTCCATCCCTTTGAGGCCGACGGCGGTCAGGACTTCCTCAACCCGATCGGCGATTTCCGATTTGCTCATCCGGGTCAACTCGACCAGCGGAAACGCCACGTTGTCGAATACGGTCATCGAATCGAACAAGGCTCCCGCCTGAAAGAGCATCCCGAACTTTTCCCGCACGCCGTTCTTCAAACGGCCGCTGAGCGCGGTCACGTCCACGCCGTCAATTACGATTGTTCCGGAATCCGGCCGCAGCAGCAGGTTGAGATGCTTCAGCAAAACGGTTTTGCCGCATCCGCTGGGACCGACGATCGTCGTGATCTGTCCGGCCGGACAATCGAGGTTGACGCCGTCGAGCACCTGCTGCCGGCCGAACCGGCGGCGCAGCTCGCGCACGCTGATGATCGCGTCGGGTGCGCCCGCGTTTTGATTCGTTGTCGCCATCCGTGTCTTTATGAATCTGGCAGTCTTACAGAAGCACGGAGGTCAGAAAATAGTCCCAGACCAGAATAAGCACGCTCGAGAGCACAACGGCCTCGGTGGTGGCGCGGCTTACGCCGGTCGCCATCCGCTGCGCGTTGTAGCCCTTGTAACAGCAGACCCACATCACGACCACGCCGAAGACCAGCGCTTTGTAAAGACCGATAGCGATGTCGTGGGGACCCATGTTCTGCTTGATGCCATTGAAGAAAGGTCCATTCGGCGCACCCATCAGACCGACGCCCACCGCCCAACCGCCCCAGATGCCGATCACGTCAAACAGGCCGGTAAGCAGCGGAAAACTGACGATTCCCGCCAGCACCCGCGGCGAGACCAGATATTGGACCGGATTTATCGCCATCACGCTCAGCGCGTCGATTTGTTCCGTCGCCTGCATCGAGCCCAACTCCGCCGCCATCGCCGAACCGGCCCGCGCGGTGACCATCAACGCCGCCAGCACGGGACCCAGTTCCCGCACCAGCACCAGCGCAACGACCGTGCCGAGCGCGCCTTCGGAGCCGAAGCGGCTCAGGGTGTTGTAGCCCTGCAGTCCCAGCACCATCCCGGTGAACAAGCCGATCAGGCCGACGAGAAAGAACGATTCGGCGCCGATCGAGCGCAGTTGGCGAATCGCGAGCCGGGGCTTGTACGGCGGCGCGAGCAGGTAAAGCAGCGCTTCGGCAAGGAAAATGACGAACGCTCCCAGCGCCGTCACACGGTCAATCACAAAAGCGCCAAGGCGCTCGATCATCGCCACAATAGACACCGGACCCGCTTTTTCAATTGATCATACCGAGGCGCGCAATATGGCTGAAGGTATGCGTCATACTCTGTGTGCGCGCGAACTCGATCAAGTCCTCGGGCGTGTCGATATCGATCGCGGGCCGCGGCATCGACACTATCTCGCAGGCTATGCCGCGCGCGCGGCAGCTCTCGCGATGGCGGGCAAGACTGAAGCGTCCAAAGCTGGTCGGAATCGCGGCGGGCGGACGACGCACGATGATGTTGGTGCCCGAAAGATCGCGCGACGGAACCAACGCCACCGCGCGTTCGGCCGCCGGAAGCGCCGCGAAGGCGGCGTCGACATCGCTCGGCGTGATCAGCGGACAGTCGGAAAGCAGCGTGCACAATTCGGTCGCACCCATTCCAATCAACGCGTCGGCCCCAATCCCCGCGGCGACATTGAGGCCGCGCGGAAATCCTTCATCGATCGCGATTGCGCCCTGCGCCCGAGCGAGCGCCAGCAATTCCGCATCGGAGGTGATCACGGCGACCGCAGAGGGCGCCCGCGCGCCCAGCGCGGCCGTTAAAACGTCGCGATACATCGCTTCCGCCAGCGCGACGCGTTCCGCCGCCGACAAGGCCGGCGTCAACCGCGTCTTGGCGAAGGCGAGCGCCTTCGCGGCGATCAGTACGGCGCGCACGGCGATTCTTATAGCCCATGAATATTCCATCGCCAACCGCGTGCCGCCGCCGGCCGCGGCTTGACAGATAGTGGGAGTCGGCGAAAAATCCTTGCTGGAGCCTGAGGGATGGGTGGGGGATAGCCTCAGGCGGCCGTGCTCGCTTGCAAGAACGCCTGAAAACCATTTCCACATCCTGAAGCCAGACAAGGAGTCCGCCCATGCCAGGGACCGGATCGAGCCGCGCCCCCGAATTCTTCACGTCCTTCTTCCCGATTGCCGCAATCGCGACGTTATTCGCCTTTATGGCGGTCGGATGCGCGCATAAATCGTCAGTGGACGACCTGCTTGCGGCGGGCGATCAGGCGATGCAGAACACCAAATTGGCCGACGCCGAAAGCGACTACACGCAGGCTGCGTCGCTCGCGCCCAACGATCCGCGCCCGCATATCGCGCTTGGCAATCTCTACGTCTTCGAGCAAAAGCCGTCTCAGGCGGAAACGGAATATATCAAAGTCCTCCAACTCGATCCGCGAAACGCTCCCGCCCATTCCGCTTTGGCCAGCCTCTACGCCGGCCAGTCGAAGCTGGGCGCCGCCGAGGATCAATATCGCGCCGCGGTTGCGATCGCGCCGACCAACGCCGCCTATCGCATCGATCTTGGTTCGCTCTTGCAGCGCGCGAATAAACTCGACCAGGCCGAGGCTCAACTCCGCACCGCCGTCGGCCTCGAACCGAAAAACGCGCACGCGCACCTTGCCCTCGGCAAACTGTTCAGCGCGATGCCGGGGCGCGGCGATGAGGCGCAAGCCGAATTTGACCAAGTGCGCGCGATCGATCCGTCATTATTGCCAGCCGCGCCTCCGGCTCCCGCGCCCTCGCCTAATTCCGCGGCGAGCCCTGCGGCGGGCCTCGGCGCGCCAGCCCCGGCGACCCCCGCGGCAACTGCGAAGGTTCGCCCCTTGAACCGGCGCTTTCTGTTGACGCACAACTCTCCGGTCTATGAAACTCCGGACGAGAGTGCGACCGTCGTCGCGCAGGTGCATCGCGGCAAGTTCGTCCACGTGACCGGCATCACGGGCCAATGGTTCCGCATCCAACTTCGCAACGGGACCGTCGGCTTCATACCTCTGTCCGCCGCGGAATGAGCGCCTGCCGCGCCTGATTTCGGGTCGCGAAAATGCGCGCAAGCGCAGGAGGTGAATCACGATGGCATCGGTGAACGAACGTGAAGTCAGCTTCGGCGGCAAAGCGGGCGCGCTGCGCGCGCATGTCGCCGAACCGTCCGGCGGCGGCGTCCATCCAGCGGTGATTGTCGTCCAGGAATGGTGGGGACTCGACGGCCATATCAAGGACATCGCGCGGCGATTCGCGACGGAAGGTTATTTCGCGGTCGCGCCGGATCTCTACTCGCGCCAGGGCAACAAAGTCACGAACGATCCCAACGTTGCGGGCGAATTGATGAGCGGCCTCGCGATGGCCGACGGCATCGACGATCTGCTCAGCACGATCGGCTGGATCAAGGCGCAAAAGGCGGCCAATCCGGCCAAAATCGGAGTGATCGGCTTCTGCATGGGCGGCAGCTACGCCACCCTGCTGCCCTGCGTCAGCCGCGATATCAAAGCCGCCGCGCCTTTTTACGGCGAGATCCCGCCCGACGAGAAACTCCGCGAGCTGAATTGCCCGATTTTCTATGCGTACGGCGAGAACGATGGATGGATTCGGCGCGCCGACGTTGACCGGCTCGCCGCCGCGCTCAAGCGCTTCGGCAAAAAAGGCGAGGTCAAGGTTTACGCGGGATGCTCCCATGGATTTTTCAACGACACGCGCAAAGACGTCTACAACGCCGACGCGGCGCGCGACGCCTGGACCCGCACGCTCAAGCTGTTCGAAGAAAATCTAAAGCGTTAGGTTAGATTCCGCCGGCGGCCGGAATCGTGACGATCCGGCCGTCGGCGGATGCGCACACCGTCGCGAGCCGTGCGTCAGCGCGCCTTTCAGCCCCGTCGCGCCTGAAAAAATTCCCTGAGCAGGGCCGCCGCGGGCGCTTCCATTAGGCCGCCGTAAACTTCGACGCAATGGTTCATCCGGCCGTCGCGGCCGAGGTCGAAAACCGAACCGAACGCGCCGGCTTTTTCATCACGCGCGCCGTAGAATACTCGCGCGATCCGCGCGTGAATGATCGCGCCGACGCACATCGCGCAAGGCTCAAGCGTGACATAGAGATCGGCGTTCGGCAGTCGGTATGCACCGCGCGCCGCCGCCGCCGCGCGAATCGCGACGATTTCGGCATGCGCCGTGGGATCATTCGCTGCATCGGCCGGTTGTGGCCCACGCCGACGATCGCGCCGTGGATCGCGACGACCGCGCCGATTGGAACTTCGCCTGCCGCCGCCGCGCGCCGCGCCTCGGCCAGCGCCGCCGCCATCAGCGACGCATCGCCGCGCGTCGCCGGATTTTCGTTCGCCGTCCCCATGATGGTAAATTCTAGCCGACAGAGTGAGATTTACGACGTTTATCTGTAGACGAAGAAATCACGCCGGACGCATGACTCGAATCCCTGAAATTGAACCGTCTGAATTGAAAGCGCGGCGCGATCGCGGCGAAAACCCCCGCGTGCTCGACGTGCGTGAGCCCGAAGAAATCGCGATCGCGCCCTTCCCCGGAGCGATCCACATCCCGATGGGCGACATCCCCGCGCGAATCTCCGAACTCGATCCGGACGCCGAATGGATCGTCGTATGCCATCATGGCGTGCGCAGCGCGCAGGTCGCGGCCTATCTGGTCCGCGCCGGTTTCGAGCGCGTAGCGAATCTGAACGGCGGCATCGACGCCTGGTCCGAAGAGGTCGATGCCGCGATTCCGCGTTACTGAGGGAACGGAACCTGAGGCAAGGAGCGCATGCCCATGACGTTCATCGCGGCGGCCGTGCAGATGACCACCCGGAGCGACAAGCCGGCGAATCTCGACCGCGCCGAACATCTGATTCGCCTTGCCGCCGCGCGCGGCGCGAAATTCGTCGCTCTGCCGGAAACCTTCAACTGGCGCGGCAAGCGCGCCGAGGAGGCCGCGGCCGCCGAAACCCTTGACGGCGAATCGCTCGCCCGGATGTCGCGGCTGGCGCGCGAACTGGAAATCCATCTGCTCGCCGGCTCGATCGCGGAAAGCGTTCCGGGCAAGGACAAGCGCTATAACACCTCGGCGCTTTTCGGTCCCGATGGCGCGCGCGTCGCCGTCTATCGCAAGATTCATCTGTTCGACGTCGATTTGCCCGGCCGCGTCACCGTCAAGGAATCGGACGCCAAGATGCCGGGCGCGGAAGTTGTGATCGCTTCGACGACGATCGGCAAAATCGGGATGAGCGTATGCTACGACCTGCGCTTTCCCGAATTGTACCGGCGGCTCGGTTTCAGCGGCGCCCGGATAATCGCGATTCCGAGCGCCTTCACTTTCCCGACCGGCGAGGCTCATTGGGAAACGCTGATTCGCGCCCGCGCGATCGAAAACCAATGCTACGTAATCGCGCCGGCGCAATTCGGACCCAACGTCCATGGTTTCAGCGACTACGGCAATTCGATGATCGTCGATCCGTGGGGCCGGGTGATCGCGCGCGCGCCCGATCAGGAATGCGTAATCGCCGCGCCGATCGATCTCGAGTATCTCGAACGCGTGCGGCGCGAATTGCCCGCGCTCGAGCACGCGCGGCTCAGTTGAGGCGTTTTGGCGCGCCGCCGCTTGACGATCGGCGCTGGTAGGATTAAGCAGGCTTTCACATTCGATTACGCGTCGCATCGCTTCAGCGACGGTCGCCCCGCACCGAAGCGCGACGGGCGGGAGTAACAGCGCGCAAGGAATCAGTTTATGGCAGATGGACCGTTGGCGGGTTTTCGCATCCTCGATTTGACGCAAGTCGTATCGGGGCCGTTTTGCACGATGCTGCTGGGCGATTTGGGCGCCGACGTGATCAAAATCGAACCACCCGAAGGCGATGCGACGCGGCTGTTCGGACGCCCGTTCAAAAACGGCGTCACCGCGACTTTCCTTAACTTCAACCGCAACAAGCGCAGCGTCGTGGTCGATCTCAAACTCGAGCATGGACGCGATATCGTGCGGCGGCTTGCGGTTAAGGCCGACGCGATTGTCGAGAACAACCGGCCGGGCGTCGCCGATCGTCTCGGCATCGGCTACGCCGATATCCGCCGCGCCAATCCCAAAATCGTCTATTGCTCCATCTGCGGCTTCGGCCCCAAAGGCCCTCACGCCAACGCCCCCGCCTACGATCCGGTGATTCAGGGATATTCCGGTATGGCCTTCGTGCAGGGCGGCAAGGAAAACAAGCCGACCGCCGTGAAGATGGCGCTGGCCGATAAAATCGCCGGGATGACCGCCGCGCTCAGTATCGTGAGCGCGCTCCACGCCGCGCGGAATCGCGGGGTCGGCCAATATATCCGCGTGCCGATGACCGAAGCGATGATGGCGTTTTCGGCCAACGATTCCGCCTTCCTCGGTTACACTTTCCTGCCCGACACAGATTTCAAGGACAAGGTGCCCAAGAGCGGCAGCCTCGATCCGTTCCGCACGGCGGACGGATGGGTGACGATCGCGCCGTTCAAGGACGACCAATGGGAGCGGCTGTGCGAAGGCGTGGGCCATCCCGAATGGTGGAAGGTCGAAAATCGCACGGAGCGGATGCGCACGGTGCTGCGCGGTATCGCCAAGCTCTTCCCGGAGCGCGAAAGCGCGCACTGGCTGGAGGTGCTCGAACGCGCCGACGTGCCCGGCGGTCCCGTGCACAACTACGACACGATCTTCGGCGATCCCGACGTCATCGCCAACGAGAATTTCACCGAATACGAACATCCGGAAGGCGGCCGCGTGCGCTCGGTAAATCCCGGAATGCGTTTCAGCGAAACGCCCGCGAAAATCTGGCGCACGCCGCCGCGCCTGGGCGAGCATACCGAAGAGGTGCTGCGCGAAGCCGGAATGTCGCGCGCGCAACTGGAGGAGTTGCGCGCCGAAAAAGTGATTAATTGATCCGTATCGCGATCGGCGGGAGCGGCCCCACGGTCACGGCGAACCCGCTGATCGGAGTTGGGATTGACGGCGATTCCAGGCGCACCGATTCGAGCGGATCCGACGCCGCAGATACAACGACGCGCGCGCGCGCACTCAGGTCGCGGAGACGCCGCCGTCCACCATGTAAACTCCGCCCGTGCAGTAGCGGCTCTGGTCCGACGCCAGGAACAGCATCACGTCCGCGACTTCCTCGGGATGGCCATAGCGGCCGAGCGGCACGCCGCTCTGGAACTGCTCCTTCGCCTGTCCGGCGTGGCCGGGCGCCATCTGCTCCTCGATCGATCGCATCATCCGCGTTTCGATCGGCGCCGGATTGACCGTATTGACGCGAATCTTCATCGGCGCGCATTCGAGCGCCGCCGTGCGCATCAGTCCGATCACCGCGTGCTTGCTCGCAACGTAG
>JADBKU010000033.1 GCA_014896235.1 bacterium
ATATAGAAGACGTCGTGACCGTCGCGGTCGCGACGGATGCTGATTACTTTGTCGCGCCATTGCGGCTCGACGTAATCGTTCCAGAGGGTGTGCGGCTCGACGATATGGCCATCGGCGTCAATATTTCTTGCCATCGCAGGTCTCCATCCGACGAGGCGATACGGATACGGTGAATCAAGTTCCAGCGGGGCCGGGATGTCAAGACTCGAATGGGATAAAATACGAAAAAACGCGCCTTGACCCTGTCTCTCGCGGCGCCTAGGCTGCGAGCGGCGTCAGCCGCGTAAACCAGTTCGCGGCGGAGCGGAATGATTCAATGAATAATCGCGAAATATTTGGAAAATTGATTGATCGCGCGATGCTTGCGGCGCTAGCGCTCTTGATCTTTGCGGCCGCGGGATGTTCGTCGGGCAACGGCGGTTACGTTTCGATGTCGCAGGCGGAAGACGGTTCCGTGAATAACGGATTTCCAGCGTCAGCGGCCGAAAGCAAAGTCGTCGGAGTCTACGAGGGCACGTCGCTGGCTTCCTGCAATGTCTCGCTGCCGAATCGATGCAATGCGCAGCAAATAATCCGGATCACGCTGGTTCAAGAGGATTCGGGGTTGAAGGGAAATTACCGATGCTCCTACGGCACGATGAACTGCTACAACATGAATGAGACCGGCAAGGTTGTGAAGGCGTCGGTGAACGGCAATCAGATGACGGCGCGAGTGCAGATGCCGGACGGGACGTCGTGTGTCTATACCGCGCGGATGAATGGCGAAAGCTTCAGCGGCGGCTACTCGTGCTACGGGGGCGGCACGATGATCGAGGCTGGCAGTTGGAAGGGGCGGCGACTCTACTAGCAGCAAGACGAGCGGGTCGAGGAAGGGCGAGCGAAAGATGGCCAAAAAACCGATTGGCAGGCTCGATCATATTGGCGTCGCGGTGAAGAGCGTTGACGAAGCGCGCCATTTTTTTGAAGAAAGGCTCGGCGCCACGTTTCTGTACGAACATCGAAATCCCGAGGCGGGCTATCGGCTGGCCGAGTTCGACCTTGGCGGAACGACCATCGAATTGCTCGAGCCGCTCGGCGATAATTCATTTATCGCAGCGTTTCTCGAAAAGCGCGGCGAGGGCGTGCATCATTTGACGTTCGACGCGCCTGATTCCCGGGAAAGAATCAGTGAGCTCAAGCGCGAGGGCGTGAAGATCGTTGACGAGCGCGAATTCCCTGATTCGTACGAAGCGTTCATCTCGCCGCGCTCGGGCCATGGCGTATTGATCCAAATCGGTTCCGGATATCCCACGCTGGCGCGCGCCGCCGAATGGTTCAGGAAGAAGGATTGAGACCGCCCGCTGTCATCCCATCAAGCCCTGCGTATAGCCTCCGTCGATAGTGATATTGGCGCCGTGGATAAAGGCGGCGCGTGGCGATGCTAGAAACATCGTCAGGTCGGCGACCTCTTCGGGCGTGCCGACGCGGCCGAGCGGCGTCATGCGGCTGAACGCGTCGCTCGCGCCTTGGTTGGCGCCGATCAATCCCGCGCGCATTTTGAGCAGGCGCTCGGTCATGATCGGTCCGGGATTGATGCCGACGACGCGCACGCCCTTGCGCGCGCCTTCATCCGCGAGCGCTTTGGTAAAGTGATTGAGGGCGGCGTTTGCGGCGCCGCCGATCATGTAGGTGCGGCGCGGATTGAGGGCGGCCGCGCCGATGATGTTCACGATCACGCCGCCGCGTTCCATCAACCGCATCGCGGCGCGCGCCATCCGCACATACCCGAAGAATTTCAAGCGCCAGTCGTCGAGCCACGCTTGATCGTCAAGTTCGAGAAATTCGCCGGTGCGGGCGCTGCCGGCGTTGTTGACGAGGATATCGATGCGTCCGAACGCTTCTGAGCATCGCGCGGCCACGCCGTCGATTGCCGTCGCGTCCGTCATATCGGCGACGCGGGTTTCGAGCCGGCCGCCGGATTTTGGCGCGGCGGCGGCGAGTGCGGCGAGCGCTTCCGCGCCGCGGGCGCAGGCGAGCACGTTGGCGCCCTCCGCCAGCATTCCGAGCGCGATTGCGCGGCCGATTCCCTTGCTGCCGCCGGTTACGATTACGGCTTTGCCGTCGAGTTCGAGGTTCATCGTCGTCCTATGCGCGCGCAGTTCTGGCGGAAGCTAACAGATCGAAATTTCCTCAGTGACGCAGACCAGCACTTTATCGAAATCCAGCATCCGTTTTTCGTCGGGACGGATGATTTCGAGATAGCGGGGTTCGGAAAACGCTTTGGCCAGGTCATCGGCGCTGTCGAACCAGAGTTCCGCCACGCCGTCGAAGTCGGCCGCGGCGCCCACCGGACCCGCGTTACTTGCGATATGGCATTGGGTGTATTTGCGCAGATAACGGCGAAACTCCGGCACGCTCATCACCAGCGGAGCGTGCTTTTCGCGCCAATGCCGGCTGAACTCCTCGCGCGTCAGAGAGGGATTCCGCTTCAGGAAAGCGATCATCTTGACCATTTGCATGCGACCTCGCGCGAATTTCGGAACTGTGGCGCATAAATAGCATGAATCGCGCGAAACGCTTCAACGCAGGCTCTGTCCGCCCGCGTACTACCCAGCGCCAGTCTCATCTGGCACGATAAATCGCTAAGCCATCGATGAAAGACCTTATCGTTTCCATTCTACGCGCAGCGATCGCGCGCGCTCAGGCGGACGGCAAGCTGAGCGCGGCCGCATCGACGGCGACGATCGTTGTCGAAGAGCCCAAAGATCCCGCGCACGGCGACGCGGCCAGCAATCTTGCGCTCGCGATGGCGCGCGCGGAAGGCAAGCCGCCGCGCGCGCTTGCGCAGACGATCCGCGACGCGATGGAATTGCCGCCGGAGATAGCCGAAGCGACGATCGCGGGGCCGGGCTTTCTGAACTTCAGGATGGCGCCGGAGTACTGGCGGCGCGAACTTAAGCGCGTCGCGGCCGAGGGGCCGGGATACGTCAGTCCGAAGTTCGGCGGCGGGCGCACCGTACAGGTGGAATTCCTCTCCGCGAATCCAACCGGTCCGCTGACCGTCGGACACGGCCGCAATGCCGTGCTGGGCGACACGCTGGCGCGCATCTTCGCCGCCACCGGCCATCGGGTGACGCGCGAATACTATTTCAACGACGGCGGGCGGCAGATGAAGCTCCTCGGCGAGTCGGTGCGGGTCCGCTACCTGGAAGAACTCGGGCGCGTAGCGTCGATGCCGGAGGACGGTTACCAGGGCGAATATATCCGCGATATTGCGCGCGGATTGAAGGAACGACACGGCGCAGCTCTGGCGGAGGGCGCCGATCCGGAAGTTTTCGTCAAGGCTGCGGTTGCGGCCATTTTCAGCGAAATTAATCAAACCTGCGCGAAGCTGGGGATCAGTTTCGACGTATACACCAACGAGCTCGACCTGATGCGCGACGGGCGGGTGGATGCCGTGATGGCGGCGCTGCGCGAGCGCGATCTCGTAATCGAGCGCGACGGGGCGCAGTGGCTGGCCGGAGAGAAATTGGGGCTGCCGAAGGATCAGGTGTTGATTCGATCGACCGGCGAACCAACCTATCGCACTCCCGACATCGCTTATCATATCGACAAGCTGAAGCGCGGTTTCGACCTCGTTGTCGATGTCTTCGGCGCCGATCATATCGCGGAGCATGTCGGCGTGATCGCGGCGTTGAAAGCGCTCGGCTACGATACCTCGCCAATTCGCGCAATTATCTATCAATTCGTGACGCTCACGCGCGGCGGCGAAAAAATCAAAATGTCAACGCGGAAGGCGACCTATATCACGCTCGACGAATTGATCGACGAGGTCGGCGCCGACGTGGTGCGGTTTTTCTTTTTGCTACGCAAGCACGACAGCCATTTGGATTTCGATCTGGATTTGGCGCGCCGTCAGGCGCCTGAAAATCCTGTCTTTTACGTGCAGTATGCGCATGCCCGCCTTGCCAGCGTTTTTCGCGAGGCCGAACGGGCGGGGTTCAACCTGCCAGACAATCTCGACGGCGTCGATTTGACCGCGCTGGGGCCGGAAGAGATCGATCTGGCGCGGCGCGCGGCCGCGTTTCCAGAGGTCGTCGCTGGCGCGGTCGCCGACCTGGAGCCGCATCGCATTCCTTTCTTTCTGCTGGAGCTGGCGGGAGAATTTCACCGCTATTACAACAAACCGGCGAATCGTATAATCAATCCAGATGACCGTCCTCTTAGTATCGCCAGACTCGTATTGGCGCGCGCGCTCAAGAACGGATTCGCCGGCGGATTGGGTTTGCTGGGCGTAAACGCTCCCGATCGAATGTGAGGTCGAGGCGTAATGCGGTTTGAAATCAAATCCGGCGGCATCGTCGCAATTCTTGTCGGCATCGCGGCCCTTTCCGGCGCGGTCTTCGTGCTCGGGCTGTTGGCCGGGTACGACGTCGGACGCGAAAGCGCCGCAAGCCAGGCGCAGGTAGCGGCGGTCTATCCGCTCGAATCGCCGCCCGCGGCCGAGTCTTCGGTCGCCGCCGCGCCGACTCCGGCGGCGCCAGCGTCGCGGACCGGATCGGCGGAAAGCGGCGGCGGAGCGGTCGCGCCGGCAACGCTGCATCCGGCAAGAACGCCCGGCAGTCCTTCGAGCGCGGCTGAGGAATCAAGCCACGAGAACGGTCAGCCGCTGGAAGCCGATCGTTCTTCGCCGGAAACATCTTCGGCTGGGCGCGCCGCGCCGACTCCGGCGCGTCGTCTAGCCGCGACAAATCCGCCAAACCCGCCCGCGCGTGCCGCGGAATCTCGCCGGCGTCCGTACAATATTCAGATCCAGGCCGCGATGGATCGCAGCGGCGCCGACGAGATGGTGCGGCGGCTCGAAAATCTTGGCTACAGCGCGCATATCACGCCGACCGAGCTTGCGGGTCAAACCTGGTACAAGGTCGAGGTTGGGCCATACGCGACTCAGGCTGAGGCTGAAGCGGCGCAGGCGCAACTGCGCACGCGATATAACAGCGCCTATGGCCGCGCGGGCGGCGCCGCGCCGTCCAGCACCGGCACGGCGGACCCGGGGGATTGACATCGCAGTCCGGCGCTGTTTGACTATTGTGCAATGACCTCGATTTCGGACCGGAAGGCTTGGGCGAACTGGCGCTGGCGTCAGAGGGCGTTCGCCTGCGCTCCGGTTTTGTAAATCGAGGCAAAACCGTAGCTCCGCAAGGGCCGCAGGCGAAACGTCCTGCGGCCCTTTTTGTTTGGCTGCGGGACCGAGCGGCGGGAGGATGCGATGGAGGAACAACCAATGTTCACGCCCAACGAACGCGATTTCGAGGCCCTGGCGGCCGGAGATTTCGACCTCGTGCCGGTGTGCCGCGAAATTCCCGCCGACATGGAAACGCCCGTCTCCGCGTTCCTGAAGTTAAGCCGCGGCGATTATTCCTTTCTGCTGGAAAGCGTTCGCGGCGGCGAGAAATGGGGCCGCTACACGTTCCTCGGCACGGAACCGTCGTGCGTGATACGCGCGCGTGGCGAACGTTTCGATACCTTGCGTCCAGGACGCGAAATCGAGTCGCGCCACGTCGCCAACCCGTTCGCGGCGTTACAGGCCGAAGTCAAACGCCGCCGCGCGCCCGAGGTCCCCGGTTTGCCGCGCTTTTTTGGCGGCGCGGTCGGCTTCCTCGCCTACGACGTCGTGCGCTGCTTCGAACCGCGCGTGCCCGCGCGCGCCGACGACGATCTCGGCGTGCCCGATCTTTACCTGATGTTCACCGATACGGTGCTGGTCTTCGACAACGTGCGCCAGTCGCTCAAGATCATCGCGACCGTCGCGCCGCGCGACTATCCCTCGGCGCGGCAGGCGTATCAGGCGGCGCAAGCGCGTATCGAGGAGATGGCGGCGCGGCTCGCGGCGCCGGCGGTCGCGCCCGCGCTCGATGGTTTCGGCGCGGCCGCCAACGCCGATATACGAATCGAATCCAACCAGACTCGCGAAGGATACATGGCGATGGTCGAAGCGGCGAAGGAGTATATCCGCGCCGGCGACATCATCCAGGTGGTGCCATCCCAGCGCTTCGAGGCGCCCCTGACGGCTCATCCGTTCAACCTCTATCGCAGCCTGCGCACGATAAATCCGTCGCCGTATATGTTCTATCTCCGCCTTGGCGACCACACGCTGGTCGGCGCGTCGCCCGAAACGATGGTTCGCGTGGAGGGGCGCGAGATCACGCTTCGGCCGATCGCCGGGACGCGCCGGCGCGGCGCCAACGAAGCCGAGGATATCGCGCTCGAGCGCGAGCTGCTCGCCGATCCCAAGGAGCTGGCCGAACACGTGATGCTGGTGGACCTGGGGCGCAACGACGTCGGCCGCGTCGCCAAAATCGGATCGGTGAAAGTAACCGAACTGATGACCGTCGAGCGTTATTCGCACGTGATGCATATCGTCTCGAACGTGGTCGGCGAGTTGCGCGAAGGGCTCGACGCGTTCGACGCGTTCCGCGCGACGTTTCCGCAGGGCACGGTTTCCGGCGCGCCGAAAATCCGCGCGATGGAGATAATCGACGAGCTCGAGCCGGTCCGCCGCGGCGTTTACGCCGGCGCGGTCGGCTATTTCAGCTACACCGGCAACACCGACACGGCGATCGCGCTGCGCACGCTGCTGATCAAAAACGACCGCGTCTATATCCAGGCCGGCGGCGGCGTCGTCGCCGATTCCGATCCGGCGGCCGAATACGAGGAATCGGTCAACAAGGCGCGCGCGATGATCCGCGCCCTTGGCGCGGCGCGCGAATTCGAGCGCGCGGCGGCGCGGAGGTAGCCTGCGATGAAACTCCTGATGATCGACAACTACGACTCCTTCACCTACAACCTCGTGCAGTATCTCGGCGAGCTCGGCGCCGAGGTTGACGTGCGCCGCAACGACGCGATCGACGTCGCCGGGGCCCGCGCGCTCAGGCCCGACGCGATCGTGATTTCGCCCGGTCCCTGCACGCCCGCCAAGGCCGGCGTCTCGGTCGCCATCTTGCGCGAACTGGCCGGCGAATTTCCCATGCTCGGCGTCTGCCTGGGCCATCAATGCATGGGCGAGGCGTTCGGCGCGAAGGTCGTGCGCGCGGGGCGCCTGATGCATGGCAAGACCTCGCCGATACTGCACGACGGCAGGACCATCTTCGCCGGCCTGCCGAATCCGTTCGAGGCGATGCGCTATCATTCGCTGTTGGTTGCGCCTGAAACCGTGCCCGGATGCCTCGAAGTGAGCGCGCGCACGGCCGAAGGCGAAATCATGGGCTTGCGGCATCGCGAGCGCCGTATCGAGGGCGTGCAGTTCCATCCGGAGTCGATCGGCACGCGCGAGGGCAAGGATCTTTTGCGCAACTTTCTCGCCGGAGTCGCCGGATGAGCAATCTGCGCGACGCTTTCGAGCAGGCGCTGCGCGGCCGGTCGCTCGACGCGGCGGCGGCGGAAAACGCGCTCGGCGAGGTTCTCGACGACGTATCGCCCGACGTGCTCGTCGCCGGCTTTCTGATCGCGCTCAAGATGAAAGGCGAGACCGCCGCGGAATTGGCCGGCGGAGCGCGGGCGCTGCTCAAACGCGCCCGTCCGCTCGATCTCGGCGCCGACCTTCTCGACACCGCGGGCACCGGCGGCGACGGCGCCGGAACCTATAATATATCCACCGCCGCGGCCCTGGTGGCCGCCGCCGCCGGCGTGCGGGTCGCCAAGCATGGCAATCGCGCCGTGAGCGGACGGGTCGGCGCCGCCGACGCGCTCGAACGATTTGGCGTCCGGATCGATCTCGACCCAGATGGACTGGCGCGATGCGTCGCGCGCGCGGGATGCTGCTTCGTGTTCGCTCCCGCGTACCATCCGGCGCTCGCACGGCTGGCCGTTTTACGCCGCACGCTCGGGGTCCGGACCGTGTTTAATTTGATCGCGCCGTTGGCGAATCCCGCCCGGCCGCGCCGCCAGTTGCTCGGCGTCTCCGAGGCGCGCTTGCTGCGCCCGATGGCCGAGGCGCTCGTCGCGCTGGGGGCGGAGCATGCGATGGTGATCCATGGCGGCGACGGGCTGGACGAAATTTCGCTGGGCGCGCCGACCCGCGTGATCGAGGCGCGGCGCGGCGATCTGCGCGAGTACGAAATTGCGCCGGATTCATTCGGCCTGAAAGCGGCGAGCGCGGCCGATTTCCTGACCGCCGATTCGGTCGAAGCGGCGGCGCTGCTGGCGCGGACGCTTGCGGGCGAGCCGGGCGCGGCGCAGGATATCTTGGCGCTTAATGCCGGAGCCGCGATTTACGTCGGCGGAGCAGCCGCGACATTGGCGGAAGGAGTCGCGGCGGCCCGGGCAATTCTCGTCTCTGGCCGCGCGTTCGCGACGCTCGAAAAGCTGCGCGACGCCAGCAACGCCGGGGCCGCGGACGCCTGAACGTGGAGTGAACTGATGCCATCGATTCTCGACCGGATTTTCGACGCCAAACGCGCCGAGGTCGCCGAGCGCCGCGCGCGGACTCCGCTCGACGAGATGGTGGCCGAAGCCCGCCGCACCGCCGCGCCGCGCGATTTCATCGGCTCATTGCGATCGCGCGCGCCTGCGATTATCGCCGAGGTCAAAGCCGCCACGAGGGAGCGGACCGGAGAAAGGGGCCCTCCACCGCCCGCACACGATCGCCGGGCCGATCGACCTCCGGTCATCGACCTCCAGCCGCGCTTGTAGCTCAAGATCTCTCAAGCATCCGGCACCGGCACCTCACACGCCCGCAGGCGGTCGGGCCACGCCGCCGCCCGGCCGCTTTTCGATCGTCTCCGCCTGCAGGCGTACCGTCTTTGGATCGACGGCGCCGCTTTGTGGCGACGTAGAGGGGCGGCGCCGGCGTTGGCCAGAAGGAGGGCGCGAATGGCATTCATCCCGGTCTCGATCCCGCCGCGGTCGCGCGCGATTACGCCGCCGCCGGCGCCGCCGCGATTTCAGTGCTTACTGATCGGCATTTCAAAGGCTCGCTCGAAGACCTGCGCGCGGTGCGCGCCGCCGTCGCGCTGCCGATCCTGCGCAAGGATTTCATCTTCGACGCATGGCAGATATACGAGGCGCGCGCCGCCGGCGCCGATTGCATATTGCTGATCGCCGCGATGCTGGAGGCCGCGCAACTGCGCTCGCTGGCGGCGCTGGCGCGCGACCTTGGAATGGCCGTGCTGGTCGAGGCTCACGACCGCCATGAATTCGACATGGCGACCGCCTCGGGCGCGGCGCTGATTGGAATCAACAACCGCGATCTCCATACGTTCAAGACCGATCTTGCGACGACCGAAACTCTGCTCGCCGATTATAAGGGCGCCGCGCTGATCGTCGCTGAAAGCGGAATCGAGACGCCGGCCGATTTGCGCCGGCTTTACGCCGCGGGCGCGCGCGCCTTCCTGATCGGCGAAAGCCTGCTCCGCGCGGGCGCGCCACGCACCGCGCTCGCCGCCTTGGTCGAGGGCTTCGGCGCGGCGGCGGAGGCTGCGGCGCGATGAGCGTGCGGGTCAAAATCTGCGGCGTGACGCGAGTCGAAGACGCGCTCGCTGCGGTCGAATGCGGCGCCGAAATTATCGGCTTGAACTTCTATCCGCCCAGCCCGCGCTGCCTGGGCCGAGAGCGCGCCGCTGAAATCCGCCGCGCGATCGGCGGGCGGGCGCTCGTGGCGGGCGTCTTCGTCAACGCGGCGCGGAGTTTCATCGCTGAGTGCGTTTCCGAGCTTGCTCTTGATTTCGTTCAGTTCCACGGCGACGAGGATGACGCGATGCTCGCGGGCTGGCCCGTGCCGACGATTCGCGCGCTGCGGCTCAGATCCGATGAGGCGCTCGCCGAACTGCCGGCGCGGCGCGCCAGCTATCTGTTGCTCGATACGTTTCATCCAGGGCTTTACGGCGGCAGCGGACAGGCGCGCGCGCTCGACGGCCTGCAGCGCTTCGATCTGTCCCGCGTGATTTTGTCGGGCGGGCTTGATCCCGCCAATGTCGCCGCCGCGGCCGCGCTCGGACCTTATGCGGTCGATGTCGCCAGCGGCGTCGAATCGGCGCCCGGAATCAAAGACCCGTCCCGGCTGAGGAGTTTTATCGCGAATGCAAAATCTGCCCGATAAAAGCGGCCGTTTCGGCCAGTTCGGCGGACGCTACGTCGCCGAAACGCTGATGCCGGCGCTGCTGGAACTGGAAACCGCTTACAAGCAAGCGCGCCGCGATCCCAAATTCCGCGCCGAGCTCAAACGCTACTCGGCCGAATACGTCGGCCGGCCGACGCCGCTGTTTTTCTGCGCCAACCTGACCGCGAAGCTGGGCGGCGCGAAGATCTATTTGAAGCGTGAAGATCTTTGCCATACCGGCGCACACAAGGTGAACAACACGCTCGGCCAGGCGTTGCTGGCCGTCCGGATGGGCAAGCATCGGATCACCGCCGAGACCGGAGCCGGCCAGCACGGCGTCGCCACCGCGACGATGGCGGCCCTGTTTCGCCGCCGATGCGAAGTCTTCATGGGCAGCGTGGACGTGGAGCGACAGGCGCTCAACGTCTTCCGGATGAAGCTGCTCGGCGCCACCGTCACTTCCGTCGACAGCGGCAGCAAGAGCCTCAAGGATGCCCTGAACGAGGCGCTGCGCGACTGGATCGCGACGGTACGCGACACCTACTACTTGATCGGCACGGCGGCCGGACCGCATCCATATCCGATGATCGTCCGCGATTTCCAGTCGGTGATCGGCCGTGAAACCCGCCGCCAGATCATGACGCAGGAAAATCGGCTGCCCGATATTATCGTCGCCTGCGTCAACGGCGGCTCGAACGCGATCGGAATTTTCTATCCGTTTATCGGCGACAGGGACGTGCGCCTGATCGGCGTCGAAGCCGCCGGGCTTGGACTGAACGGCCCGATGCACGCGGCGACGATAACCGCCGGCGGCGTGGGCGTGCTGCACGGCAACCGCACCTACCTGTTGCAGGACGAGATGGGGCAGATTCGCGAAACCCACTCGATCGCCGCCGGACTCGACTATCCGGGCGTCGGTCCCGAGCATGCATGGCTCAAGGATACCGGCCGGGCTGAGTATGTCGCCGTGACCGACGTCGAGGCGCTTGACGCGCTGAAGACGCTTTCCGAAACCGAGGGCATAATCCCGGCGCTCGAAAGCTCGCATGCGGTCGCCCACGCGATAAAGCTGGCGCCGATGCTGCCGCGCGAACAAATCATGATCGTTAATCTTTCCGGCCGCGGCGACAAGGATATGCAGACCGTCGCTCGCGCTTTCGGCGTCACACTCTGACTATTTCAATGGATACTCAGAATAATGCTCATCCCGGGCGGATCGCGGCGCGTTTCCGCGAATTGCGCGCGCGCAACGAGGCGGCGCTGATTCCGTATATCGTCGCCGGCGACCCGAGTCTTAAGCGCACCCGCGAGCTGGCGCTCGAGCTTGAGGCGCGCGGCGCGGACCTGATCGAACTGGGCGTGCCGTTTTCCGATCCGATGGCCGACGGTCCCGCGAACCAGCGCGCCGCGGCGCGCGGACTCGCCGCGGGCGCCACGCTGCCGGCGATTCTTTCGCTGGTCGCGGACCTGCGCAAGGTCAGCCAGATTCCGCTGATTCTTTTCGGCTACTTCAATCCGGTTTTGCGTTACGGATGCGAGCGGTTGTGCGCCGACGCGGCGCGCGCCGGAATCGACGGCTTGCTCGTGGTCGATTTGCCGCCGGAGGAGGCGGGCGAGCTGGCCGGATCGGCGGCCCGCCACGGCCTCGACATAATCTATCTGCTCGCGCCGACCACGCCGCTGGAGCGGGCGCGCCGCATCGCGCGCTCCGCGAGCGGTTTTCTCTATTACGTTTCCGTCACCGGCGTGACCGGGGCGCGCGCGAATCTGGCCGCCGATTTGACCGGCAAGGTCGAACAATTGCGCACCGTCGCAAGGCTGCCGATCGGCGTCGGCTTCGGCATCTCGACTCCGGCGCAGGCCGGCGCGGTCGCGGCCTTCGCCGACGCCGTGGTCGTCGGCAGCGCGCTTTCGCTGCTGATCGAGGCCAACGCCGACCGCGAGGATTTGGTCGCGACGGCGGGCGATTTTGTGGCGACGCTCAAAGACGCGATTCGCGCCGCGCGCATCCCGGCGCGCGGCGCCGTCGCCTGAGCGGGGAAAGGAAATACGATGGCCGAAGCGCGCACGCAAAATGGGCCGGTCGCGGCCGCCGCCGAAGATATCTGGATCAAGTGTCCCGGATGCCGCGAAATCGCCTTTCGCAAGGAGATCGAACGCAATCTCAACGTCTGTCCCAAATGCGGTTTTCATCACCGGCTGACCGTCGAGCAGCGGCTGGCGATCACGGTCGATCGCGGTTCATGGCGCGAAATGTTCGCCGAACTTGCGATTGGCGATCCGCTCGGCTTCGTCGATTCGCGTCCGTATCCGCAGCGGATGGAGCAGGCGCGGCGCGCCTCGGGCCGCAATGACGCCGTGCTCGCCGGGCTCGCGAAGATCGAGGGCCATCAGGCGGCCCTAGCCTTGATGGACTTCCAGTTCATGGGTGGCAGCATGGGCGTGGTGGTGGGCGAGAAGATCGCGCGACTGATGGATTACGCGTTGGCGCGCCGGATTCCCGTGATCGTTTTCGCCGCCTCGGGCGGCGCGCGGATGCAGGAAGGCGCGCTCTCGCTGATGCAGATGGCGAAGGTCGCGTCGGCGATCGCGCGGCTGCGCGAGGCGCGCGTGCCATATATCTCGATCCTCGGCGATCCGACCACGGGCGGCGTCGCGGCGTCGTTCGCCAGCCTCGGCGATCTCAATCTGGCCGAACCCGGCGCGACGATCGGATTCGCTGGGCGGCGCGTGATCGAACAGACGACGAATCAACAGCTTCCCGACGATTTTCAGACCGCGGAGTTCCTGATGGCGCACGGGATGTTGGACGCGATCGTGCCGCGGCATAAGTTGCGCTACACGCTGGGACGCCTGTTGGCTGCGTTGCGGCCGCCGCGGCCGTCGCGGGCCTTATCGGGACGCTCCCGGCGCGCAAAAATGTGACCTCACGATAATTCGGTCAAGAGCGCTTCCACTGGCGTTGTTCGTAGTCTAATATGCGCAAACAGATGGAGAGGCTAGCTGAAACGCTCGATTGGCTCTATTCGCTCGAGGCGCGCGGCGAGATTTACAAACTCGAGCGAATGGATCGGGCGTTGGCGCTGATTGGGGATCCGCATCGCCGCCTGAAAGCCGTCCATATCGCTGGCACCAAGGGCAAAGGTTCGGTCGCTGCGATGCTTGACGCGGTGCTGCGCGCGGCCGGCTATCGCGTTGGGCTTTATACTAAGCCGCATCTCGTGAATCTGACCGAGCGGACGCGGATTAACGGCGGGGAAATTCCCGCCGCGCTGATGCTCGATTACATCGTTCGGCTGCGCGAGATTTACGAACGCGACGCTCTCGCGTTGACCTTTTTCGAGTTCACCGTCGCTCTGATGTTTCTTTATTTCGCCGAGGCCGGAGTGGATCTCGCGGTGATTGAAACCGGGCTTGGCGGCCGGCTCGATTCGACCAATGTGGTGCGCCCGTTGCTCAGCGTGATTACGCCGATCGGCTTCGATCACATGGATCGGCTGGGTTATACGCTGACCGCGATTGCGGGCGAAAAAGGCGGAATAATCAAGGAAGGCGTGCCGGTCGTAATCGGCGCACGCGATCCTGAAGCGCGCCTTACGCTTACTTCGATCGCCGCGCAACGCCATAGCGCCGCGTTTCTGATCGATCGCGAATTCAGCTATCGCTCGCACGCGCCGGAACATCGCATGGATTACGCGGGCCTGGGCCTGAATCTGAACGATGTCGAGCTGGCGCTGGCCGGACCGTTTCAGCATGAGAACGCCGCGATCGCGCTTGCCGCGCTCGATGCGATGCGGGCCGAGGGCTGGCGCATCGACGAGGCGGCGATCCGCCGTGGCCTCAAAGAAACGGTTTGGCCTGGCCGCTTCGACATGGTCATGCGCGCGCCGACCGTGATTCTGGATTGCGCCCACAATGAGCTGGCGATCGCCGCTTTGCTGGAAACGCTGACGGCCGAAATGGGGCCTGACGTGAAGCCGCGCCTCGTTTTTGGTTGTCTTGAAGACAAACGCTGGCGGGAAATGGCCGCGATGCTTGGGCCTCGCGTGCGTGACGTGACAACCACCAGCGCCGCGCCGAAGCGGCCCGTCGATCCGGAACTGCTGCGAGCCGAATTCGGAAAATACGTTCCGGCACAAGCGGTTTCCAATCCGCTTGACGCGATCGCCGCGGTCGTCGCCGGGAGCGCGCCGAATGACGTGGTGCTGGTGACGGGTTCAGTGTACCTGGTCGGAGAAATCTATCCGTGGTTTCTGGCGCGTCATGGGCGGCGGCGGCTATTCCCTGAAGCGGTGGTTTAGCGCCGTCGCCGCGGTTTTGGGCGTTTCGGCGATCGGACTGATCGTCGATGCGGCGTCCGCGCGCGCGCAGCAATCCGGCAAGTTCGCGAGCGTCTTCCAGGCGACCCATCCGAACTCGCCGATAGACATCACGGGCCGTAAATTTATTTACGATTACAAGACTGACACGTTTGTCGTTTCGGGAGATGCGGTAGTCACTCAAGCCCATACCATTCTCACCGCCGATCAGGTCAAACTGCTGCGCCGCCAGCGCTTGATGCATGCGACCGGCGATGTGCATCTGGTGGATCCGTTCGGCACGATTCGGGCGTCCGACGCCAAGATCAATCTCGACGACGAAAGCGCCGACTTAAAAGACGCGACGATTACTGACGTCAATCAAACGTATCGTCTTGAAGGCGCGCGCGTCCGCAAGCTCGTAAACCAGCATTATTCGGTGCTTGACGGATTTTTCACGACCTGCGGATGCGAACCCGGCACTCCGGACTGGGCAATCGAAGCCCAGCAGATGGATTTACAGATGGGCGATACCGGAGTGGCTCGAAACGGCTACTTCGATATTTTGGGATATAAAGCGATTCCTCTGCCTTATGCGATATTTCCGGCGGCCACGGATCGTCATTCGGGCTTTCTCAGTCCTCGTATCGGCGAGTCTGGCTTTCGCGGATTTCAATATTTCCAGCCGTATTATTTAGCTATCAACAAAAGCTCCGACGCCACGATTGCGGCCGATGTCGAAACCAGCCTTCGCGTTGGCCTGATGGGCGAGTACCGGCTGCTTTCCGGCAAGGATGATTTCTTCATCGTTGACGGCGGTTTTTACAACGAGAGCCTGCGTTCTCAGGCGAGCCGGGTTACTGACGTCGTCGATAACCAGATTGCCGATCCGCATATTCCGGTCGATCGCTACGACATAATCGGAATGGTGCGGCAGCATCTTACCGACGACCTGGTTGCGTATGGCGACGCATTGAGCGTAAGCGACAGCCTGCTGTTGCGCGAACTGGACGTCTGGACGCTTTCGCGCACGATCGGGCCGGGGATTTTTTATCCGTCGGAATTTCAGGAAATGCGCAACGCGCAATCGGATTTCGGGCTGATCGACGCATATAATGACGGATATGCGCAACTCGGCGGCGTGTGGAACCAAGACCTGATCCAGGCCCAGCCGTTTGCTCTCCAGACTCTTCCGGAATTGCTTGTCAGCGGCCAAAAGCAACTTTTCGGAGGGCTGCTTTACAGCGACTACGATTTTTCAGGAGTCGATTTCTGGCGCGAGCAGGGACAGCGCGGCCTTCGCCTCGATCTTAATCCGCGGGTTACGCTGCCATGGCGGCTGGGAGATTACCTGTTCGGATGGGGCACGCTTGGCCTTGATGAGACGATTTACGACACCAACGGCCGGCAAATTATCGTCACGCCGGTCGGCACGAACGGACTCCAGTACAACAACTCGCTTGCGGCTGGTCCATTGGGCCAAAACGGGTTAAAAACCCGCGAAATGATTTACGGGTCGGCGGGAATCGGTTCCGAGCTGGAGAAAATCTACAATTTCAACTGGAAATCGATCGAAAAGATCAAGCACACGATCGAACCATTCGCGACTTATTCCTACGTTCCACGCATCGACCAAAGCGACCTGCCACTTTACGATGAAGTCGATCGGATCCAGCCGCGCAGCCTGTTTACCTATGGCTTCACCTCGAAATTTTTTGCGAAGTACGCATCGAGCCTGATCTCGAATGTCGAGGGCGGCGGTTTCGATCTTGAACAGGACAGTGCGATTGTTCCTTTCCGCGCCGACACCCGCGAGACCGGAGGCGCGGTCGCTGAACTCTTTCGCATGACGGTCGAACAGGCATATGACACGACTTACGCGGTCGCAAAAGGCTATTCACGTTTTTCCGATGTCGATGTGACGATGCTGTCCTATCCGGCGAAGTTTATATCGACGCTTGGCCAGATGGGGTTCGATCCATCAGCGGATCGGATCACCTATGCCGCCGCGTCGCTCAATTTCGAGCCGTGGTGGTTGAATAACGTCCCGCGGCTATACATGGGCAAAGCCGAAGAGGGCTCATTTGTTCAGTTGAGCTATGCCTATATCGCGCCCGGCCCGGCATTTTCTCCGGGCGTCAACTCAAATTATGCGAACTTTATCGTTTTGCGGAGCTATTACGATCTATTCGATCGAATGGGCGTTTATCTCGGACCTTCATACGATCTCGCCAACCATAAGCTGCTTTATGCGGACTACGGCTTGCGCATCAAATCGCCCTGCGACTGCTGGTCCTTCGACATGGGCATCGCCAAAACCTACAATCCGTCGGAAACGCAGTTTCAGTTTCAGTTGACGCTGGGCGGCCTTGGCTCGATTGGACAAAGCCCGTTCGGCCGCAATCCGTTCCAGATTCAGCCGAGTTATCTGCCGATGCCGCAGCAGATGCCGCCGCCGGTGGAAACGCAGCAACAATCCGTTAATTGAGCTCCTGCCGCGCCTACTGTCGGTTAACGAATTATCGCCATACGAGCGCGGGGGCGGGCCGCCCGTGCTTGCTCCGTATTCCCGTCCGACGGTATACGATTTAGATCTTATTGGCGGCGCGTTTCCTCCGCCCGTGCTCAAAGGTGAATTCGCGATGGTTGATACGGCTAACGAAAAGACTGGTCCTTCGGCGACGATCGATGTTGAAGGCTTGCGGCGGTTTCTGCGCGATCGAAAGCTCGGCGATGCCGCGGACCTGAGGACTGAAAATATTTCGTTTGGCCATTCCAACGAAGTCCATCTGATTCATTTTGACGGCAAAGCTTGGGCCTTGCGGCGTCCGCCACGAGGCCCATTGCTGCCGACGGCCCATGACGTGATGCGCGAGTTCAAGGTGTTGAGCGCGTTGCAGGACACGCCTGTGCCGCTTCCGCGCGTATACGCCGCCTGCGACGACGCAAGCTATATCGGCGCCCCGTTCATCCTGATGGAATACATGCGTGGCCGGGTAATCCGATCCGGACTGATTCCAAGCGCCGAAAGGAGCTTCGCGGAGACGCCCGCCCAACGCGCCGCGATTAGCCGCTGGATGGTCGAATTGCTGGTGACGCTGCAAAAGGTCGATTGGCGCGCGGTTGGATTGGAAAATTTCGGGCGGCCCGATGGCTATATCGAGCGGCAGGTGCGGCGATGGTCCGATCAGCTCGAACGGACCGTGCCGCAAACCCGGCCGCTACCCGTGATGTGGCAAATCCGCGATTGGTTGCGCGCCCATATGCCGCAGGCGCAGCCTTCCACGATCGTCCATGGCGACTTCAAGCTCGACAACGTGATGTGGGACGCGGAACACGGCGAACCGCGGCCGATCGCGTTGTTCGATTGGGAAATGTCCACGCTGGGCGATCCACTGGCCGATCTTGGCTGGATGGTGACCTATTGGAGCGACGCCGGCGACGACGAACGGCGCCGCGCATTTGTTTCGAGCATGGAAATTGGCGATGGATATCTGAGCCGGCGGGAAATGATCGAACTGTACGAACAACGTTCGGGCCGTCAGATGCGTGATTTCGCTTTCTATCAGATATTTTCGTTGTTCAAACTCGCGATTATCGCCGAGGGCAGCTATGCCCGCTACCTCGCGGGCCAGGCTGACGACCCGATGTTCGCGACTTACAATGAACGCGTCCCCGGCATAGCCGAAGTAGCCTGGTCGCTCTGCGCGCACGCCGGATGAATCCGCCCCGCCAGCGCGTTGGCGACTTGGGTCCTGCCGATGGATTCCTCATGTTCCGGTATAGTAGAAGCAGCAGCCCGACCGCCGGCGCATTTGGCCATGGCCAGCCAACCCAATCGCGATAACGCTTAGCCGTCTAGCCGATCGCCACTTTGAACATTGGCAGGCGGGGCTGAACGCTCGCCGGAGCCTGGCCGTCGCCGAGCGAATCGCGCAATACGGCATGCATGAATCGTTCGATACGCGCATCGGGTAGCTTCGCCACCTTCATCTGAACCAGCACATATCCCGCAGCCGCGATCACCCGCGCGTCGTCTTCGGCCTCGCGATCGAGGTCGCTTCCGGTTTCGATCCGCCAACGCCGAATCGCTTGCGCAAGCATCGCGATAACGCGTTCCTGAAATTGCAAAAACGCCGGCCACACTTCATGACGCAGCGCCGTACTCCATTCGAGCATCACGCGAGTGTGATGCGGATGCGTATCGACGGCGTCGGTAAAGGCGTGCATATGTTTCAGGATGGTTTCCGGCGCCGGCCGGCGTTCGGCGTAAATCCGCTCGGCCATTTCGGTGAAGAACCGCGCCACCTCTTCTAGCACCGCATCGACCAGCGCGTTGCGGGTTGGGAAATAAAAAAAGACGGTCGGCACGGAAACTTTAGCCTTCCGGGCGATTTCGGCGTGATGGGCCCCGCCGATACCCCGGCGCGCAAAGACCGCCAATGCGGTTTGCAGCAGGATGGCGCGGCGTTCAGACTTTTCAAGGCGGGAAGCCCGCCGGCGTTCCGGAACGCCGCGACCAGCGATTGAATTCTCGCGAATCATCCAGGTGATTCTTTTGTTAATCGCACGCCGGAGAATTAGCAATCGCTTGTTCGACCGTTCGATAGCAAGCCGCCTCCGTGAAGCGAGGCAAGCGCCGAATTTTCCGCTTGCCGGCGAGCGATTGCCGGAAAGAGGGCGCGAGCCGAAGTTCCAAACCGCTCATCCGTTTCGCGCCGCGGGCGGTGATTTGCGGAAGGTAGTTTTGAGCGGTTGGTTCAAGGATGCGCTCTCGCCGGGATCGCGATCCAAAGCGAGCGCTACCGTGTCGTTTGCGCGCCGCGAGCGGCCGCATTCGCGGTCCTGAAATACGCTCACGATCCATATGTATGCGCCCGCCTCACGTGGCGATATTCCATTACGATAAGGGCCACGACCGCGACATCCAGAACTGTGATCAAAGCCAAAAACAGCGAATACCCATTGGCGAGTTCGCACACCTGATAAATCGTGAAGCCCGCGAACACGACGATCGCCGCTGGGTAAGACCAAAGCTTGCCGGCGGCCAGTCCAGCGGCCAGTGCCAGCTTGACCACGCCATGGAGGAGCAAGAACGCGCTTGCGGAAGCTCTGCTGTGAATGACCATAGCGGTATTATGTCGAATCAGGTTCGCCACGATGTCCGTCGGATCTTCTCTCAATTCTCCTTGAATCATAAGGAAGATGAGGCCTTTGATCGCCGCAGGCGAGAGAACCGCGAACAGCAGTCCGACTATCAGCTCCACGGCTCCATCCACTCCCTTCGCGATCACGCCAATCACAAAGATGCGATGAATCAGGCGCGAGCGGGCGCGGCGGCGCGATGCGAGTTGGTCACGCGCGGATGTATTTTCCGGACGCGCGGGCTGGTTTTTCACCTTCATTCTCTGGACATCGCGCGCAGAGAAGCGGAGTTGTCGAAGCTTCCGTAGCTGAGCGCAAGGCTAGGCAGAACCAGCAGATTGAGCACGGTCGATGTGATCAGTCCGCCCAGAATGATGATCGCCATCGGCCCCTCGATTTCGCGGCCGGGCGTTTCGGCGCCGAGCGCCAGCGGCAGCACGCCCAACGCCGTCACCGCGGCGGTCATCAGAATGGGGATGAGGCGTTCAGAAGCGCCGCGCAACGCCGCGTCGCGCCCCCAGGTCGCGCCCTCCCGCGTCACGAGATGCTCGAAATGGGAAATCATCATGATTGAATTGCGCATCGTGATGCCGAACAGAGTGACGAAACCCACGATCGAGCCGAGCGAGAGATATCCTCCTCCGATCCACGCGGCGAGTACGCCGCCAACCAGTGCGAAGGGGACGTTGATTAGGACGAGCGTCAGATTCCTGAGGTTCCCGAAGGCCAGATAGAGCAGGATGAAGATAATGACAGCGGCGATAATCGAGTCCAAAAGCATCTGGCTGACGGCGTGCGCGCGCGCTTCAGCGGCGCCTCCGAACTCCACATAAGCGCCGGCCGGCAAATGGATCGCCGCAACTTTTCGCTGCACGTCCGCGACGAAAGAATCGAGCGCGCGCCCCGCCACGTTGCAGGTCACGATCTGCTCGCGCCGGCCGCCGTCGTGCAGAATCGCATAACGGCCGGTCTCGAGCGCAATCGAGGCAAGCTCGCGCAGCGGAACGAGGTTGCCCCGGGCGTTCCGCAGCATGACGCCGCCGAGGGCTTCAGGATCGAGCCGCGCCGCCGGATCGAGGATTACCGAGACCGGGAAGATGCGATTTTCGTCGTACGTTTGCGCGGCCTCGGTTCCCTGATAATCGGTTCCGATGGCTGACAGCACGTCCAGCGGCGCGAAGCCGAACTGCGCCAGGCGATCGGGCTTGAGGCGCACTGTCAACTCGGGCATTCCGCCGGGCGCGAGCATCCGTACGTCAACGCCGCCGCGGGTTCCGCGCAAAACCCGCGCGACCTCGTCTCCGACCTCGTCCAGCGCGCCGAGATTGTCGCCGAAAATGCCCACCACCACGTCGGCGGTCTGGCCGGAAAGAGTCTCCTCGATGCGCTCTGTCAGAAACGAATTGAGGCCGAAATCGAAACCTGGAAACCTGCTCAGAATCCGCCGGATCCGGTCCTGCGCCGTATCGAGGTCCTCGCCGTTTTGCGGCGCGACGGTGACATCGAACTCGCTTTCCTGCGGCCCCAGAGTGTCATCGCCGAGGACCGCGCGACCGTCGCGCTGGTCGACGCTTTTAATATCCGGATCGCGCAGCAGGGCGACGCTGACCCTCCGCCCCATGCGCATCGATTCCGGGATCGACGTGCCGGGAACTCCAGCCATGTGAACGATGAAGCTGTTTTCCTGAAGTTCGGGCAAAAAGCTTCCGCCGAAGAACGGCAGGCTCGCGGCGACGCCGATGCAGACGGCGGCGACGCCGATGGCGACGACGCGCGGCCGGTCCAGCACCGCCTCGAGCCAGCGGCGATGCAATTGCTTGAGTCGTTCGGCGAAGTGGGGTTCGGCGCGCGAGGCGGAGCGTGGAAGCATTGCCGCGCACAGGGCGGGCGTCACGGTCAGGGCGACGGCCAGCGAGGCGAGGATCGCGAGGATGTAGGCGATTCCGAGCGGCGCGAAAATCCGTCCTTCCACGCCGCTCATCATGAGCACCGGGAAAAAAACCGCCGCGACCACGAAGGTGGCGTAGACGACGGCGCTTCTGACCTCCAGCGACGCATCGAGAATCACGTTGAAAACCGGCCGCGGGCTGGCGCTCGCGCGATTCTCGCGCAGGCGCCGGAAAATGTTTTCGACGTCGATGATGGCGTCGTCGACGACCTCGCCGATCGCGATCGCCAATCCGCCGAGCGTAATCGTATTGAGCGTCGCGCCCGTGCGGGTCAGCACGGTGACCGCCGCCAGCAGTGAGAGCGGGATCGCCGTGAGCGAGATAAAGGCGGTCCGAAGGTTATAGAGGAAGAGCGTCAGGACGATCGCCACCAGCGCGCCGCCCAGCAGCAGCGATGACTTTATATTGGCCAGTGAAACCTGGATGAAATCCGCGGCGCGGAACAGACGCGGGTACAAAGCGATCTTTTGCGCGCTGAAGGCGGGCGCGAGGTCGCGCAGCGCGGCTTCCGAGCGTTGCGTCACCGCGAGCGTGTTCGCTCCGTACTGGCTCGACAGAACAAGGATTACGCCTTCTTTACCGAATATTCCGGCGTCTCCGATCAGCGGTTGGGGGGCCCATTTCACCTGCGCGACGTCGCGCAGGCGCACGCTCGCGCCGTCGCCGGGCGTCAGCACCGCATTGCCCAGTTGCGCGGGCGTCAGCGACTGTCCTTCGGTCCGGATAACGATGCGCTGGTTGGCGTTTTCGATGAAGCCGGCGCCTGCGACGCCGGTCGCGCGGCGGGCCGCGGCGAGGACGTCGGTGATGCTCAGGCCGTATGCGAGCAATCGCTCCGGTTGAACCTGGATTTGAAGTTGTCGTTCGCCGCCGCCGTAGATGGCGACCTTCGCCACCCCCGGCACGGCCAGCAGGCGCGGACGCATGGTCCAGTAGGCGAAGCTCCACAGATCCATCGGCCTGAGCTTCGCCGAGGTTATCCCCAAAGTAAGGAACACGCTCGTGGACGAGGTCAGCGGCGCCATCACCGGCGCCGCAACTCCGGCCGGCATCTCATTCGCGACCGCGAGCAGGCGCTCGCTGACGATCTGGCGATCCCGGAATATGTCCGTGTTTTCGCCGAAGATGACGGTGATTACGGAAAGCCCCTGAATCGATTGCGAACGGATGCTGGCGACGTCGTTCATGCCGAGCAGGACGTTTTCGATGGGCTGCGTGACGAGCGTTTCAACCTGCTCGGAGGCGAGGCCGGGAGCTTCGGTTTGGATGGCCACCTGCGGCGGCGCGAACTCGGGGAAAACGCCGAGTTTCGCGTTCAGGGCCGAATAAACTCCGTAGCCGAACACGAGGCAGGCCAGCGCAATCACGACTCCTTGAAAGCGCAGTGAGAACGCGACTATCGCCTTCAGCATCGCGCCGCCTCAATCCTCGACCTGAATTTCCGCCTTGAGTTCCTCGGAAAGGAGGGTCTGCGCCCCCGCGACGACGATTCGCGTTCCCGGCGCGAGATTTTCCGTGACAAAGTATCCCCGGCCGGTCGTCTCGGCCGGCCTTATTGCACGGCGCACGAAGCGATTCCCGTCGAGTTCGCGATAGACCCACTCCTTGCCGGCGTAGCGAACGACCGCCGAACGGGGAACTGTAACGCCGGTCTGGGGCGTGTCCGCGACCGGGATGCGGGCTGAAACCGCCGCGCCCGGCGTGAGCGGAAATCGCGCCGCCGCCAGCAGCGCGAGAAACGCCTGCCCCTGTAGCGTTTGGACGACCATCGGCGCCGTGTACAGGGCGCGCGCCTCGAGCGGCCGATCTTCATGCCCAAGCACGGCTATTTGCGCCGCATGGGGAGCATCGTCCAGCCGCGCGCCGACGGGCGCCGTCACCCGCGCGATCGCCTCGCGGCGGGCGACGAGCGCGCTCACGAGCCGCGCGCGCTCCGCGGGGTTCAAGCGCGCGATCTCGTCGCCCCAATCGTTCCGCAATTGCCGCCGCATCGCCTCCCACTGGCTCTGGTCGGCCAGGTATGACGCCTGCGCGGTCTGCAGATCGCGCAGCGAGGCGTTTCTCCGCTCGGCATACAGCAGCTTCGATCGCCGATATTGGGCGCTGGCGGCGTCGAGCGCCGCTCGCGCGCTGAGCAATTCGCTGTCGAGCTTCGCCAGCGGCGCGGGATCCAAAATGAATCCATAGGCTTCGATTTCGATCGGCCGGACGGCGGCTTTCAGGGTTTCGGTGGCGATTCCAATTTCCTTTTGCGCGGCGGGACGAATCGCAATGACAACATGACCGGCGGCGTCACGCGAGACTTGCGCCGCGGTGGACGTAATGGGCTTTTCGTCGTCATCGTCGTCCGCCATGGCGGACGTTCTGCCCATGGCGGCGATCATCAAGATGGTTGCAATAATCAGCGCGGCTAATTTTTTCTGCGTCGTCACGAAGTTTGTTCACTCGCTATGTTTTGAAGCGACGGAGGGAGCTTGAAGGATTTGAGGTCGCCATTCTCAAACGGCCGCTCAACCGCGTCTTCCAGCGCCCCCAGCGCGCTTTGCGCGCCCGCCAGCGCGGTCAACTGCGACTGTTCGGCTACTACGGTTTCGAGCTGGGCCGTCGCCAGCGCCAAGGCGTCGATGTCGCCTACGTCCGCGGCCTGCCTGATACCCGCCAGCCGTTCTTTGGAAAAAGCCACGGAGCGCGACGCCTCACGCAGCGCCGCAAGCGCGCCGCGATAGTTCGTCAAAGCGCCGTTGGCCTGGCCGATAACGCTGTCTTGCAGCGCGACAAATTGGTCGGCGGCCTGCGCTCGTCTGGCCCGGGCCTCTGCGATCGGTCCCTGGTTTTGGTTCATGAGCGGCAGCGTCACCACCGGGAAAAGTTCGAAGATGTTTTCGTTGACTTCCCACGAATACCCGCCGGCGAGATTGATGTTGGGATACTGTCGCGCGATTTCGAGCTTGAGCGCCTCGTCGGCGGCGGCGTACTGCGCCAGCGTGCGACGCAGATCGAGCCGATCCAGCAAAGCGAGTCGGCGGACACGGGCGGGCGTCAGCGCGGCGGCGTCGGGCGGATAATCAAAATCAGGCCACGCGAAGGTCGCATCCTGGAGCGCCCCGGCCGGCACGCCTATCGCAATCGCGAGCGCATTCAGCGTTGCGGGCATGCGGCTCCGCGTGAGCGCCGTCTTGAGTCGCGCCGACGAGAGATTTGCAAGGGCGAGATTTAGTTCCGGAGCCGCCGCGGCGCCTGCATCGACGCGCTGCTGGAGTATCCGGGCGATCCGTTCCGAAGCCGCCTGGTACGCGCGCGCCAATTCGTATGAGCGCCGCGCGAGCATATAGCCAAGCAATGCCGTCCTGACCGCGCTCCGGACGCGCCACGCGGCTTCGCCGACGCCGATCGCGCTGGCGTCGGCCAGACGTTGCGCTTGAGCGATCCGGTAACCGCGCTTGCCAGCCGTCTCGATCGGGAAATTGATTGCGGCTGTGCCCAGCGCCCACGGCGCAAAATTCGGGACGGCAGTCGCCGCATAGGCGGCGCCAAGGCCAACGCTTGGATTAGGCCGCTGCCCGGCCGTGATAATCGCGGCGCGCGCGACGTTCAACTGCGCTTCAGCGACCGCCAGATCGGGACTGTAGAAAAACCCCGCCAGGGTGAGATTCGCGAGGTTCCATCGCGCCGGCGGACAGGCGCCGCGCCCGGCCGCGGAATTCGCTTGCAGATATTCGCAAAGCTTGGGGTTGGCAAGCGTTCGTCCGGCGAACTCGCTCGCGGCTTCCTCCGGCTTGAGCGGTGCGGGCCGATAAGTCGCGCAGGCGCAGAGCGCGCAAAGCAACGACAACGCCGCGACTCTCTTTACGGAAAAGGGCATGGTAGTTTTATGACCGGTGCGGAATTGTCCGCCGCGCCAGCATCACGCGGCAATCCAAAACAGCGCACGGACCAGTCGTTCGCCAAATAGCGCGCCGCTGACGAGCGCGAGAGCGAATGCGGGCGCAAGCAACAGCAAGAGGCCATAGGAAGACGGTTCGCTTTTCTGGGAGTCGGATGGCGGCGGATCGAGCAGCCGCTGGATCCGCTCTTTCAATCTCGATGGCTTGCCGGCAAGCGCGGCCTGCATCGCGAGATTGGTCCGTCCGGCAAAACGCGCGGAAGCCAGAATCGCCTCGGCAAGATCGGCTCCGTCGATTCCCGCGGCGCGCGTCTCTTCGTCGCGCGCGAGTTCAAGCGCAACCAGCCATGCGTCCAGACGTTCGCGCGCTTGCGGCCACGGCCATTGCAAATCGGCGGCGAATTGCGCCAGCCAGATCCGCAGCGGGTCGCGATGACGCATATGGGCGCGTTCGTGCTCAAGCGCCGCTTCGATCTGGCGGTCGCTGAGGCCCTTTGCGAGCTTCGGAGAAAACACGATCCACGGCCGCAAGAGTCCGACGGTCGCGATCGCCGGGTCGTCCTGAATAGCCAGCAGCGCCGCGGCGCCGCGAAGCGCGGTTCGCGCGAACAGCAACGCGAACGGAATCGTCATCAGCGCGAGCGACCAAGGGACTTTTTCGGGCACTGGATCCGGTTCGACCAGCGCCCATCCGCAGAGCGCCGCCGCGATCGCCAGCGCAGGCGCCGCCGGCATCCAGATTCGCCGCCACGCAACCTTTTCCGCGCGGCGCGCGCCGCATGCTTCAAGATTGGCTGCGGGCCACCAGCCGCAGGCAAGTAGCGCCGCGCCGCCAATCAACGTAACCAGCATGGCGAGGCAACATTCACGTTCCATCTTTCGACCTCCGGCGGGAGGCTATCGCTTCCGCAAGCTCGTCGATCAGAATTGGATCGAGCGCTTCAACCGCGTCCACCAGCGTCGCTACCGCCGACCGGGGGCTCGAACCGAACAGGCGAGTCAAAAATGCGCGAGCGCGCGCCGAATCGATCGCGTCGCGACCGACGCGTGCGCGATAGATGAAGGTCGAACCCCTGCGCTCGCGCGCGACAAGGCGTTTGACATGAAGCCGGTCCAGCACTTTGGCGATCGTTGTGTAGACCAGTCCTTTCGGCTCGCCTACCTGGGCGTGGAGTTCCCGGACGGAAGCGCTTCCAAGTTCCCAGAGCTTCGCCATAACTTCATATTCAAGGTCGCCGCCGGGCAAACGGATTGGGCTGTTCATCGGGTCGCGGGCAAATGTTACGACAAGCGTCGTAAACGATCAACTCGAAACGGCCGGCGGCGCTGGCGCACGAAAAGCGCCGGTTGGGAAAGCTTCGGGCGGAGCCGTCGCGGGCCAAGCCGCGCTCAACGCTTGCTCGGCGGACAAAACCCCTCTCAAACCGATGAGAAGCGGCGGTATGCTTCGATGATGAGACTGCGACGTGCGGGTTTTACGCAGAGCGGCGGGGCCTGGGCGTCAGCGCGTCTTCAAAGAATCAAGCTCGTGGCTTTGCGCGCTTTAACTGGCGTCCCCGACGGGATTTGAACCCGTGTTACCGACGTGAAAGGTGGAATGATAGGTGTCCGTAGGTGTCAAAACCCTTGTAATCATTAGAACTAATCTCCAGATGTGTCCGACCAGATGGCTGTCAGTCCAACCCTTTGGCTGTCAAATTGGCTGTCAATATTTTGGACGTAAGCGCCTTGGGCGCGCCGGTTCGAGACGGCCGTCGTGATGTTGCTAGAAGAAGGAATAGCAGGTTCCACACCCCTTGAATCCGGGAGATCGATGGGATGGTGCGAGAAAGCGACGGGTAAGAGCGGGCGAGTTGTTGGGGCTCGGGTATTTGGGCCGCTAGCCTAGGATCCCAATCTAGTGGAACAAAATACCCCCCTATGCCCTTTTTCGACTGGCGACGGTACGTCTGACCCATCCCATCGCATCGAGTCGATGTGGACCCGTGCAAAAATTTTTCCCCGCTCTACCGTTTCAACGGAACTCCCCGTTCCTGGCTAAAGGCTTCCCAGCACCATGAATTAGGCAGGCACGTCTTAGCTAAGGACCCTCCTGTCAACATTCGGCCGCAAAATCTGGAGCCTTCCCTTCTCGATCTGGAGCTTTCGCTTATCAACGACGCACGGTGTAATGTCCGGATTACCCGGGGGGCTAATGATTCGCTTCGTGAAATGGCTTCATGTCGGTCGCATTTGCGGTCCCGGTTTTCTCTTGTTGTGTAAAATTGCTAATTTGCACGCTATTCGCGTCTAGGGTGCTAACCGTGTAATTCGACCCAAAGCCGAGAGGTGCGGCGGATTTGCGACCCGTGAGGGGGAACCCGATTGTGTCGAGCGCAAAGACTAGGTGACGAACCACGCGCAATATCCGTGAGGCAGCCATGGGCGCACGCGATTTTGCATCTTGGCAAAGATGTAGAAAACCGGCCAATGCGTACAGATGTTGGAGAAGGGATTCTGATTCACGCACCGCCCGCGTTCGAACGCAAGGAAGCCGAAAAGCTCGCTCTCGATCCCGACGAATTTCCTGCCGACATGATCCTTGTTCGGTCGAAATCGTCGATTGCGTCCGCAAATCGACGCGCGATTGGGCCGAGAGCCGCCACTGGCATTGGGGCCCTCGAAATCCTCGAATTCGAAATAAACCGATTAGGTTCAAGGGCAAGCTGGTTGGATTCGCGTCTCCAAGAGGCAGTTAAGAGAGGCGCGATTCGGGAAGCCGTAGGGTTCATTGCATGGCGGTGACTCTTTTTTCATGGGGATATTGGGGATGGGGGAACGCTACCGACCGGCTAATCGAGGCCGTCGATGCGGCGGAGCAGGCGCGCGGATTCGACCCGCCGGTCTTTGTCGATACTCGCCTCCGCCGTCAAGGCCGCGCCAAAGGCTTCGTTGGCGATGCGTTCCGCGATCTGGTGGGCGAACTCCGGTATCGGCATCTTCAAGAACTCGGAAATGAAGAAATCGCAACTGGCGGTACCGGCGTAAGGATCAAGAATCCCGCCGCGGTCGTGAAGTTGCTTGAGCTAGCGGTGAATGCGGCAGGCGAAAATCGGCGCGTGATTTTTTATTGCGCGTGCGAGTTCCCGAAGCTCCACGGAGACCTCGCCTGCCATCGTCTGACGATCACAGAATTGCTTCTGAATCACGCTAAAAGCGTCGGCAAAGCGGTTACCGTAATCGAATGGCCGGGTGGGCAACCGAACCAAACGCGATTGAAGGTCGACAGGAAGCTGTTCGCCGGTCTGATGAACGGGGCCAGAAAGAGCATCCCATTCAATAGGGAACGGCTCCCAGAGTTTGCCGGTCTGCCATGGGCTTCGCTGGCTGTGATCGAGAGCGAGGAGGGCGCTTCTGGTCATGTTTTAGTCGGACCCGCGAGGTTCGCGACTTCGAAGAGCCACGACGGCTATTGGTATCTGCCCGTTCTCGGAACAGACGAATCGATCGATTCGGTCGTCACGACGGAAGCCCTCACGAAACGGGCCGAACGCTGGCGATTGGACCACGGACTGAACGCGCAGGAATCGCGCTGATTGCCAGCGAACATGGCGAACGAATTCTTCGAACATCCGATTCTCAATTCACCTTACGAGTATCCGTCGAGGCATTGGGAGCTCGACGAGAGCGGGCAGCCGACCCAGAAGATCATCGAGCAGCGCCGCGACGCCAAATTTATCACCCCGATTCCGCCACCGAAGAAGCGCAAGGCCGGCCAATCGGAAATGGTGTTCAACGAAGGCAAGGGGCTTTCGACCAAGGATCAGCAGTACGCCACGACTTCCCTAGTCAACGAAGTGCGCCACACCGTGGACGGCTGGCGTTCGCTGCCCAACCCCAATCAATGGCAAGTGACGCCCGAGACCGCACGGCTCCTGCAGCATTGGCGGCATCACGCGTTCAGCAGCATCCGTCCATTCTTTTGCCAGGTCGAAGCGGTAGAGACAGCCATCTGGCTGGTCGAGGTTGCGCCTAATTCCCGAACCGCGAGACGCGTACTCGATCAGCTAATCGCTGCGAACAAGGACGCCAATTCGGATCTTCCGAGGGTCGCGCTCAAACTGGCGACCGGCGCCGGCAAAACCACGGTGATGGCGATGCTAATCGCGTGGCAGACGGTTAATGCGGTTCGCCATCCGGGGAGCAAGAATTTTACTCGCGGGTTTTTGGTGTGCGCGCCCGGTCTGACGATTAAGGACCGCCTGCGCGTGCTTCAACCGAACGACCCCGACAACTACTACACGAGCAGCGAATTGGTTCCGAGCGATATGCTCGATGACCTCAAGAAAGCCAAGATCGTCATCACGAATTATCACGCATTCAAATTGCGCGAACGCATGGATATTTCGAAGGGCGGCCGGCAGCTATTACAGGGACGAACCGGCCAAGAACCGATCACGCTGGAAACCGAAGGCCAGATGCTACAGCGTGTGATGCCCGAATTGATGGGCATGAAAAACATCATGGTCATCAACGACGAGGCGCATCACTGTTACCGGGAGAAGCCGAAGCAGGCGGACGACGAGGACCTGAAAGGCGAGGATCGGAAGGAAGCCGAAAAGAACAACGAGGCCGCCCGGCTCTGGATTTCCGGCCTCGAAGCGGTGAATCGAAAAATCGGCCTCAACCGGATCATCGATCTGTCGGCTACTCCCTTTTTTCTGCGCGGCTCAGGTTATGCGGAGGGAACGCTGTTCCCTTGGACCGTGAGCGATTTCTCGCTAATGGACGCGATCGAGTGCGGGATCGTGAAGCTGCCGCGCGTTCCTGTTGCGGACAACATCCCGGGCCACGATATGCCGATGTACCGCAACCTTTGGGAGAACATCCGCAAGGACATGCCGAAGAAGGGGCGCGGCAAAGGCGAAAAACTCGATCCGCTCAAACTCCCGACTCGCTTGCAGACGGCGCTCGAAGCTCTCTACGGCCACTACGACAAGACCTTCAGGCTTTGGGAAGAAAAAGGCATCAAAGTGCCGCCGTGCTTTATTGTCGTCTGCCAGAATACGGCAATCTCCAAGCTCGTATATGACTTCATTTCCGGTTTCAACCGCGAGAACGAAGATGGCACGACCACCTTAGTAAATGGCCGTCTGCCGCTGTTCCGCAATTTTGACGACGTCACAGGCAACCCGCTCCCCCGTCCCAATACGCTGCTCATAGACAGCGAGCAATTGGAATCCGACGAGGCGATCGACGAGAACTTTCGCGACATGGCTTCCGACGAAATTGAGCGTTTTCGACGGGAGATGATTGAGCGAAGCGGCGATCCCCGCGCCGGGGAGAACATCACGGACAAGCAGCTGCTCCGCGAAGTAATGAACACCGTCGGCAAGGCGGGACAACTCGGCGGCGGAATCCGATGCGTCGTGTCGGTCTCGATGCTGACCGAAGGATGGGACGCCAACACCGTGACGCACGTTCTGGGAATCCGCGCGTTCGGCACTCAACTTTTGTGCGAACAGGTGATCGGCCGGGCGCTGCGCCGGCAATCCTACGACGCGATCGAGGATGGTCCCGACAAAGGACTGTTCAACGTCGAATACGCCGACATCTTCGGCGTGCCGTTCGACTTCACTGCGAAGCCCGTCGTCGCCCCGCCGCAACCGCCGCGTGAGACGGTTCAGGTTCGTGCGGTGAGTCCCGAACGCGATGCGCTGGAAATCCGGTTTCCGCGAGTCGAAGGCTATCGCGTTGACTTACCCGAAGAACGGCTATCGGCCGATTTCAATGACGATTCGATTCTTGAACTGAGTCCTGAACTTGTCGGTCCCGCCCTTGTGCACGATTCCGGGATTATTGGCGAAGGCGTCGATATGAGCCTCCAACATCTCGGGGACATGCGCCCGTCGACGCTCCTCTATCACCTGACGCATCGACTGCTGGTCTCGAAATGGCGCGATCCCGACGAAGATCCGAAGCTTTACCTGTTCGGCCAACTCAAGCGAATTACAAAGGAATGGCTCGATACTCGCCTTGTATGCGTCGGCGGAACGTATCCGGCGCAGCTGATGTATCAGGAGCTGGCCGACATGGCATGTGAGCGAATTACCGCCGCGATTACGCGCAAATTCATCGGCGAGCGGCCGATCAAAGCCCTGCTCGACCCCTACAACCCGACAGGCTCGACCAGGCACGTCCGCTTCAACACCTCGCGCTCGGACCGATGGGAAACGAACGGGCCGCCGCCGAAAAACCACGTGAACTGGGTAATTCTCGACAGCGATTGGGAGGCGGAGTTCTGCCGCGTGGCGGAAGCGCATCCGAAAGTGATTGCCTACACCAAGAATCACAATCTTGGTCTCGACGTTCCTTATCGCTACGGTTCCGAGACGCGGCAATATCGGCCGGACTTCATTGTGCTGATCGACGACGGCCGCGGCCCCGGCGATCCGTTGCATCTGATCGTCGAAATCAAGGGCTACCGGCGCGAGGACGCCAAGGAAAAGAAATCGACGATGGAGACCTACTGGGTTCCGGGCGTTAATCAGTTGGGCAGCTATGGCCGATGGGCGTTCGCAGAGTTCACCGAGGTTTACCGGATTCAGGCCGATTTCAAGGCGAAGGTGGAAAGCGAATTCAACCAGATGATTGCGTCCGCCGCGTCGCGGTCGGCGACCGGGAACAGCTAATCATGGCGAAAAAATCGTCGGCCAAGACCGTTGAGACCCTCATCCACGACGAGGATAAGCGGAAAAATATACCGACTGCTGAATACCAGTCCGTGGTCGAGAAGGAGCAGCAGGCGCCGAAGACCCTGCGCTATCCGCGCAACACCGACCTTGACCCGCAACTGGTATGGCGCGGCAAGGACGAGCAGGACTGGAGCGATCTCGTCGTCAACGCGCCGCCACTCTATATTCAGGAAAAGGTTCATCCCAAGGCGCTGATCGACGATTTGTTGCGAGCGAGCCGGGAGCGCGAGCACGAAGCCGGACAATTCACGCCTGACCTGTTCGCCGACTTCAACGGCATCCCGAAGGGCGTGGACAAGACCGAGTTCTACCGGCACGACCAGAACTGGTCGAACCGGATGATTCTTGGCGATTCGTTGCAGGTGATGGCGAGCCTCGCGGAGCGCGAGGGC
The DNA here is from genome assembly GCA_014896235.1 of bacterium. Classification (GTDB taxonomy): domain Bacteria; phylum Desulfobacterota; class Binatia; order Binatales; family Binataceae; genus JADMIL01. Next base: position 32,477 of record JADBKU010000033.1, read on the forward strand.
CTGCGCGGCAAGGTGCAGTGCATCTATCTCGACCCGCCCTACGGAATCAAATTCAACAGCAACTTCCAATGGTCCACCACGAGCCGCGAGGTGAAGGATGGCAAGGCCGATCAAATCACGCGCGAGCCAGAGCAGGTGAAGGCGTTCCGCGACACCTGGCGCGACGGCATTCACAGCTACCTCACCTATCTCCGCGACCGGCTCACGGTCGCGCGCGATTTGCTCACGGATTCGGGTTCCATCTTCGTGCAGATCGGCGATGAGAATGTGCATCGCGTTCGAGCGCTGATGGACGAGGTATTCGGAGACGAAAATGTTTGCGGACATCTTTTATTCAAGAAGACGGTCGGACAGACCTCGCAACTGATGGCCTCGGTGCACGATTCATTGCTTTGGTACTCAAAACACGCGGAGATGGTCAAATTCCGTGCCTCATATCGATTGAGAACGATAGACGAAGACGATCGAGCTTACCGCCTAAGTGAATTGGACGACGGTATCGAACCCTTCGATTCGAATCGACGTAATACCGACACACGAAGATTCGCCCCCGGCGATACAACTTCGCAAACCGGAAGTGAAAAAAGTCGTTTTAATTTTGAATTCTGTGGCCGCACATACGTCCCTTCAGGTCAGACACGAGGCTGGACGACAAGTGCCGAAGGACTGGAACGGTTAGCACGAGCGAATCGGCTTGCCGGAATAGGAAACACTCTCGTGTTCCGTCGATACATAGATGATTTTCCAATCGTAAAGCTTACAACCGTTTGGGACGATACCGTCCAGAGCACCTTCGCGGCAGCAAAGACTTATGTTGTTCAGACCGCCGCGAAGGTGATCGAACGCTGCATTCTTATGACCACTGACCCTGGCGACTTGGTTTTAGACCCGACGTGCGGGTCCGGAACGACCGCCTATGTAGCCGAGCAATGGGGCCGGCGCTGGATCACGATCGATACCTCGCGCGTGGCGCTGGCGCTGGCTCGTGCTCGGATAATGGGCGCGCGCTATCCGTACTATTTGCTGGCTGATTCGCGCGAAGGTCAGATGAAGGAAGCTGAAATCACGAGTACCGCGCCGAGTTCGCAACCGACGCACGGCAATATCCGTCATGGCTTCGTCTATGAGCGCGTCCCGCATATCACGCTCAAGTCGATCGCCAATAACGCCGAAATCGACGTTATATGGGACAAATGGCAGGCGACGCTGGAACCATTGCGCGAGAAGCTCAACGCCGCGCTCAACAAACAGTGGCAGGAATGGGAGATACCGCGCGAGGCGGACGCCGCATGGCCAGAACGGGCGGCTAAGCTGCACGCCGAATGGTGGAATGCCCGCATCGACCGGCAGAAGGAGATCGACGCTTCGATCGCGGCCAAGGCCGAATTCGAATACCTCTACGACAAACCCTATACCGACAACCGGAAGGTTCGCGTGGCCGGACCGTTCACAGTCGAGAGCCTCAGCCCGCATCGCATGCTCGGCGTGGACGATAACGACGAATTGATCGATCCGGTCAAGGACGGCGGCGAAGAATACGAGGCGAAGCAGTCCTTCCCGCAGATGATTCTCGAAAATCTAAAGACCGCCGGCGTGCAGCAGGCGCATAAAGAGGATCGCATCAGTTTTATCGCGCTGACGCCGTGGCCGGGCGATTTGGTTTGCGCTGAAGGCCGCTACCTGGAGGGCGAGACCGAGAAGCGCGCGGCGATTTTCATCGGGCCGGAGTTCGGTACGGTCCAGCGCGCCGATTTGGTCGCCGCCGCGCGCGAGGCGGGCGACGCCGGATTCGACGTGCTGATCGCGTGCGCGTTCAACTATGAGGCGCATGCGACGGAGTTCAACAAGCTCGGGCGTATCCCAGTCCTGAAGGCGCGGATGAACGCCGATTTGCACATGGCCGAAGACCTGAAGAACACCGGGAAAGGCAATCTGTTCGTCATCTTCGGAGAGCCGGACATCGATTTGATTCACGAAAATGACGGCAAGCTGCGGGTCAAGATAAAGGGCGTGGATGTCTTCAAGCCCTCGACCGGAGAAGTCGTGAGCGACAGCGCCGACGGCATCGCCTGCTGGTTCATCGACACCGATTACAACGAAGAGAGCTTCTTCGTGCGGCATGCCTACTTCCTTGGCGCGAACGATCCGTACAGCGCGCTCAAGTCGACGCTGAAGGCCGAGATCGATCCGGAGGCGTGGGCGACGTTGAACAGCGACACGTCGCGTCCGTTCGACAAGCCGAAAAACCGGCCGTATCGCGGTCAAGGTAATCAACCACTTGGGAGACGAAGTCATGAAGGTGTTTCGCATATGAATCGATTGCATATCGCGACTCGTGGACTCGGAAGTTGGCGAAATCGATTGGCGAGCCCGGATCGCCAGTGGAAGCGGAAATTCTCCGCATACGAGACGGCGGTATCCTGGGAGACAGCGTCGAAGACCGACTCTGGACTGCCGGCCGAGATCGTGAAGCTGCTGCGAAAGGGTGATTACGCGGACCCGATACTGATGATCGCGGTTGCTGAGCATAAAGTACCGCTTCCGGGTGGCAATGCCGATTCCCAATCCGACGTGTGGGCGATTGTCAAAACGTCACAAGGGATGCTGTCGTTGACGGTCGAGGCAAAAGCGAGAGAGGTGTTCGGCAATGAAATTCTCGAAAAATGGTTCACCGCCGGACGGACCGAGGAATCAGAAGCTAATCGCCGAAAACGCTGGGAATACATCCAAAAGTTTCTACCAAATACGGGCTCTTACTCGAACGTTCGCTACCAGTTGCTGCATCGATGCGCCGCCGCTGTGATCGAAGCCGAACGGTTTGGATTCAATCACGCAGCATTTGTCGTTCAGGCGTTTGAGGCTCCCAAGAAGCGCTTTGCAGATTACGCTACGTTTTGCGCCGCAATGAAATTGCCTGCCGAGCCTGAAACCATGGCGACAACCGTCGTGGGAAAAATCTCACTCAGCGTCGGTTGGGCCGATTGCGCCTGCGCAACCGATGGAGAGATAGCGGCGATCGCGTAACGGCGAGAATAGCTCTGGCATCATATGGAATTCCGCATCGCGGACACCTTCACTGACAGCCTCGCGCGCCTGACCGGCGATGAGCAAAAGGCTGTAAAGACGACAGCGTTCGACCTCCAGCTTAATCCAGCCAATCCGGGGATGAGCTTCCACAAGCTCAACAAGGCCAAAGACAAGAACTTCTGGTCGGTGCGGGCGAGCGGCGACCTTCGGCTGATTGTTCACCGGAGCGATTCGAGCCTCTTGCTCTGTTACGTTGGCCATCACGACGACGCTTACGGATGGGCGGAACGGCGCAAACTGGAGACGCATCCGAAGACGGGAGCTGCACAGATAGTTGAAATACGTGAGACGATAAAGGAGGTTGTCGTACCTGCCTACGTGCCAGTCCAGCCGGCGAATCGTTCGGCGGCGCCCGTTGAAGCAAAACCGATATTCGCCGCCAGATCGGACGACGAACTACTCGGCTACGGGGTGCCGGTCGAGTGGCTTCACGACGTAAAAAGCGCGACCGAAGACTCACTGTTAGATCTGGCTGACCATCTGCCGGCCGAGGCTGCTGAGGCATTGCTGGAACTCGCGACGGGCGGGAAGCCGCGAATGCCGCAGCCTGCAGCGACGCTGACGAATCCATTCGATCATCCTGATGCTCAGCGGCGTTTCCGGGTGATGACGAATATCGAGGAGTTGCAGCGCGCTCTCGATTTTCCATGGGAGAAGTGGACGGTTTTTCTGCATCCCGAGCAACGGCAGTGGGTTGAGCGCGATTACAACGGCCCTGCTCGCGTATCGGGATCGGCGGGCACCGGGAAAACGATTGTCGCTTTGCACCGGGCCGCGTATCTCGCGCGCACGCATCTCGACAGCCGCATCCTGCTGACGACCTTCTCCGATACCCTCGCGAATGCTTTGCAAACCAAGCTGCGGCGATTGATCGGCAATGAGCCGCGTCTCGCGGAGCGGATCGATGTCCAATCGCTTGACGCCATCGGTGTCCGACTCTACAAGGCGCTGATTGGGCAGCCGGCGATCGCGAGCCGCGAGATCGTTCGCGATTTGGTGAGAGAGTCGGGCGAGGCCATACCCGGCCACAAATTCAGCCTGCCGTTCCTGCTGAGCGAGTGGGAGCACGTGGTTGATGCGTGGCAGTTGGAGAATTGGGAGGGGTATCGTGACGTTGCGCGGTTGGGCAGGAAGACGCGGCTTCCGGAAGCGCAGCGCAAGGTGCTGTGGTCGATCTTCGAGCGCGTGCGCGCCGGATTGAGCAGCCGCAAGCTGATAACGCGTGCGGGGCTTTTCAGCGCGTTGGCGACGACGATCGCAACGAGTAAGAAGGCGGTGTTCGATTTTGCCGTCGTTGACGAAGCGCAGGACATCAGCGTCGCCCATCTGCGATTCTTTGCGGCGTTGGGCGCCGGACGACCCAATGCGCTCTTTTTCGCAGGAGACCTGGGTCAGAGAATCTTTCAGCAGCCGTTCTCATGGAAGGCGCTGGGTGTGGATATTCGCGGCCGATCACGCACGTTGCGCGTCAATTACCGCACATCGCATCAAATCCGGACACAGGCGGACAAGTTGCTCGATTCGGCCGTAACTGACGTGGACGGTAACAGCGATGACCGTAGCGATACTGTCTCCGTGTTCAACGGCCCGCCTCCTTTAATTCGCGCGCTCAAGAGCGAAGGCGAGGAGATCCAGACGGTCGGAAATTGGATCGCGGAGTTGGCGAAGAGCGGCGTGCTTCCGCACGAGTTCGGCGTGTTCGTCCGGTCGGTGGCGCAATTGGACCGCGCACGCGCGGCCGTCGAGGCAGCGGGCCTTCAATTCAAGATTCTCGATGAACATGTCGAGACCGCGAGCGGCCACGTCTCAATTAGCACGATGCATCTTGCAAAGGGTCTGGAATTTCGGGCGGTGGCCGTGATGGCCTGCGACGACGAGATCATCCCGTTGCAAGAGCGGATCGAGTCGGTCGGCGACGAAGGCGACCTGCAAGAAGTCTACGACACGGAGCGGCATCTCCTTTATGTGGCCTGCACCCGCGCTCGCGATCATCTGCTCGTGACGAGCGGCGATGCGCCGTCGGAATTTCTGGACGACCTGCGCGCGTGAGACTGCGGCCAAGGCTATCCCCGATTTTTTGCGAAATACCAGCGGCAATTCATTCTTCGCCGAGGCTCGATTAACAAAATCGATAGAGCATTCCGCCAATGAGAGAAAACCGTCTCAATCCTGCACGGAATCGGATTCCCAAGAGCGCCACAGAAAAGGCCCTAGTTGAGGGAATCGAAAACTCGGGGTATCCGCTGCAAGGCGTCGTTGCGGGAAAACTGCTCAAGCGCGGCTTTCACGTCACGGAAGAATGGGGATTTCCGAGTCGAGTCACTCACGAACCAAGGACACTCGATTTGCTCGGCACGCTGGCTGTTCATGCAAACAGTTGGACGGACGTCCGTCCCGGTCTGTTGTTGCTGATTGAGTGCAAGAAATCGGCTCATCCTTATGTATTCTTTCGCACGCTGGCGGAGCACGATGTCTCTTGGTTTCCTCGCGTAGCCGGTCTGCCGCATCGCGGAATCATGCTTGTTCGGGTCGAAAACGGTGATGTCGCAGGTCAGCACCTTATTTCGGGAGCGCAGTCGCTTGGCCTCGACAAGACGCCGTTTGTCAAAGACAACGTGGATACGGCGGCGGTCTTCAGCAAAGCGGAATTGAAAAATGATAAGGCCATTTTGTCCGGTTCAGAGCCATTTAACAGCATCATCATGCCTCTGGCTCAAGCTTCGGACCACGCTATGACAGTTTTTAAACATTCACTCAATAGCGAGTTTTATTACCCTAGATTAATCATCTGCATCGCAGTTCTTGACGCACCGATGGTGTTGGTCGAAAGCCCTGAACAGTGCGCAGACCCGGTCCTGACTCCTTGGGTGAGAGTAATTCGACAGGAACCAGACCTCGATCAATTTGCCAGATGGCCAATCAAAGCATATACCGCGGACGTCGTTCACGTTGATTTTTTCGACACTTTTCTCGATGCCTTGGCGCTTCCGTTTGCGGAGGAATTTGGAAAGCGAGCCGTTCGGCTTGGAAGCGGTCCTATGGCCAATGGCGGACAGGTTCCGGATATGGACCGGTGGGAATGGACGGAAATCTGTGAATTCAGGCGTTAGGCAAATCCTCAACCGGAGCTATTTTTGCGGCGGGTTTCTGCAATTGCCAAATACCATTTATCGAAGCTGATACGGCGGAACAATGGATCGTCCGATCGGATTCGGGCGGGAAGCTCGATACCGAACCGCACGCGTGCCGCCGCTCGCTCTTCTGGCGAGAACCGAATCAATTTGCCGACGACATCGGTACATTGGAGCCGCTCACGGCGTTCCAAAGGCAAGTTTGTATACAACCAATCCCATGACGCCTCGCGGTTAGGCGACCGGTTACGCTCGGCTTCCCAAAATTCGTCAGGGTGGGAGTTCCACTTGCCTTTCTTATCCTTGACCGCCGGAATTTCCAAGTGAAGCATTTCGTGAATGATGATTGTCACGAATACGTCTTCAGGCACGTCGGTCGCGTTGAGGACATTGTGAATTTGAACGTGCCTTGCGGCAGGCATGATGTTCGCTAGAGTCCGTTGGATAACGAAAGACCAGGTAACATCGTCATAGGCATTCTTAAAATGCTGCGCGGAAACAGACTTCACAATGTGATCGAGATTCCGGTAGGGCAACTGAGGTTGCAAAAGCAGCGGTTTTCTCTCTGTATGACGCATCAGAGCCTATCGCTTATCTCACCTGCACGGTCGCGGCAATGCCGGTCTCGGATTATGCCGCCGTCTGGTTCGTCTAGCCGACGCTTGCGGCGGACATAATGCGAACGACGAATTACGCGAGTACCAGCCGCAAGCGGTTTACGAGACGGCGGTAGGAACGATTCGGACAGGTCGCGCCAGTCACGCGGTTGCTGACAGTGCTCGACCTATGCGGTTGAGGAAGCGCGGCGGAACCTGGCTCTGGACCGTCCGCCGGCTCTGGCCCGATTGGAACGGCTGACGCCCAAGTTGGCGCTCGCCAATCCGCCGGGAAACCTGAAGCTGCCCGTACGTATCCGGCTGGACTCAAAGGACCGTCCGATCCTGCTGGCCGCAATTCACGGCAAGGCGGATTTCCTGCTGACCGGCGACGGCCGCCAGTTCGGCCATCTCTACGGTGGGCGCGTCGAAGGCGTGATGGTGCTGCGGCCGGCGCAGTATTTCGAGCGCCGCGCGCGGCGGTGATCTGGCCGGTTTGGGCGCACTCCTTTATCCCTCATAAAGGACGTTATGAGAGATAAACAGCATAGGCGGGTCAATATTCAACCGGCATTGATAACCCGCCGCGTGTATGCAACCGCCAGGGTTTCGAACCAGCGGATGGGTCGCGGCCCCTCGCGCCGGGCGACAACGCGCGGTTTCTGTCGCATAAGCATCTTAACTGGCGCTCATCGCCAACGGGAGATTGTCCAGAAGATAGGCGAAAGGCGCGTCCCGTATTAGCCGCCGCTGGCAGATGCGCACAGTTGACAAAAGCGAAGAAAAAGCAAAAATCAAATTGTGGATGCCGGCCGCCTACGGACTTCGGCCCTCCTTGGCCGCTTACGAAACCATGCGCCGGCCGCAAACCGGCGGCGGCTGGCTTCGGGACTGGCCGCGCTCGACGCAATTGTCGACGGCGGCATTGTCCACGGCCGGGTCAGCGAAATTACCGGGCCGGTCGGATCAGGCCGCACCACGATCGCCATGCGCTTCGTCGCCGCCGCGACGCGGATGGGCGAGGTCGTCGCATGGCTCGAAGACGCGCGCCGTTTCGATCCGGCATCGGCGCTGGCGGCGGGCGCGGTTCTTGACCGCATTCTATGGGCCTCGCCGGACGACCGCTGCAAGGCCGATCCTGAGTCGCCGGGCACGCTTTACCCGCGCCGTTTATCCCTAATCTTCAAGGCCGCCGAATTGGTTCTCAAGGCGGGAGGATTTGGACTAGTCGTGATCGACGCGGGCGCCGGCGCCGGACAATTGCCGCGCAGCATCGCGCTGCGGCTTGCGCGCGAGGCGGAACGGAGCAGCGCAGCGGTGATAGTCATCGCTCCGCATGGCGTATGCGGCGCTTTTGCCGCGCTGAGCCTCAATCTTACGCGCCTCAAGGCCTCGTTCAGCCGGTTTACACCGGCGTCGCCCGCCTTGTTCGAGGGGCTCGTCATTCAGGCGGCGGTCGTGCGCAACAAGCTGGGCCGTGTGGGCGGCAGCGCGTTAATTCGGGCCGCGATCGATCCGGCGGCGCCCGGCTTCGCCCGCCGAGAGGGCCAATCGCCGGCCGCGCCCATACGGCGCGCCGCCAGCGTCTGATCGGAGCGGCGGCCATGCCGCGCATCGCCTGCATCCTGGTCGCCGATTTTCCAATCGCGGCGCTGATCCGTGCTGACGCTTCTTTGGCCGGCGTTCCGCTCGTCATCTGCGAAAGCCGCGCCGCGCATGCCGAGATTCGGTTCGTATCGGAGAGCGCGCTTAAGTATGGCGTCCGCGCTGGAATGACGCTGGCGCAGGCGCGTGCGCTCACGCCGGCGCTGAGCGTCGCGCTTCGTTCGCCCGCCGCTGAAGATAACGCCGCCGCCGCGCTGATCAACGCTGCCGAATTGGTATCGCCGATGGTCGAAGCGGGGGAGCCGGGATGCGTGTGGCTCGATTTGGCGGGCATTGAGCGAATCCACAGGAGCGAAGAAACCGCCGCCGCTGAACTTGCGCGATGGATCCGGCAGGTTGGGATGGAAGGGGCGATTGGAATCGCGGCCAACCGCGAGATCGCCTGGCTGGCCGCACGGTGCGGCGGAATCAGAATCATCCCGGCCGGGAAGGAACGCGAGTTCCTCGATTGGCTGCCGCTGGACGCGCTCGGCGTTTCCGACCATGGCGACGATCTCGCTGAGACGCTCGCCCATTGGGGCCTCAAGCGGCTCGGCGATTTGGCGCGGCTCGACCCCGCTCTGCTGGGGAGCCGCCTCGGCCGCCGCGGCGTTGAGCTGGCGCGGCTGGCGCGCGGCGAGAGCTTGCGCCCGCTTCGGCCGTGCCGCCGCGCCGAAATTTTCAGCGAATCAGTCGAACTGGAATATGGAATCGAAACGCTGGAGCCGCTCGCCTTCGTCATGTGCGCGATGCTCGATCGGCTCATGGAGCGGATTGAGCCGCACGGGCTGGTCGCCAGCGATCTACTGTTGACGCTGGGGTTGGCGGATCATCGCATCGACGCGCGCCAAATCGGGCTTGCCGCGCCCACCAGCGACGCCCGCGCGATTCTGACGCTGATCAATCTCAGTCTCGAATCGTCGCCGCCCGCCGCCGCCGTGGCTACGATCCGGATTGAGGTCACGCCGCGCGCGGCGCGGCCCACGCAAGCCGATCTGTTCCTGCCGCCTACGCCGCCGCCCGACCGGCTCGAAACCACGATCGCGCGCCTGGCGGCGCTATGTGGACCGGAGAACGTCGGGCGGCTTTTGCCCGAAAATTCGCATCGACCCGAAGCGGTGCGGCTCGAGGTATTCCGGCCGCCTGCGCCGTCGATGTCGTCAGACCGTCACGCGAAGAATGTGACGCAACTCGCGATCCGGGCAATCCGGCCCGCGAGGGAAGTCGAAGTGATGATCTCGCGCGGGATGCCGGAATTTGTCCGTGGATCGAATCTGGGTGGCCGCGTGGTCTCGCTGGCGGGACCGTGGCGGCGCGACGGCGAATGGTGGCGTGGCGATCTGGGCTTCGCGCGCGACTATTACCAACTCGCGCTTGACGACGGATGCGTCTATCGCGTCTTCCGCGATTTGAACTCCGAACGCTGGTACGCGGACGGCGTCTATGACTAGCGATTACGTCGAATTGCGGGCGCGCAGCGCATTCAGCTTTCTTGAGGGCGCCACCACGCCGGAAGATTTGGCGGCGCGCGCCGCCGAGGTTGGCTATGACGCCCTCGCGCTAGGCGACCGCGACGGACTTTACGGCGCGCCGCGATTCCATCAGGCGGCCAGGGACGCCCACATCAAACCGATCGTCGGCGCTGAACTGACGCTCGACGACGAAAGCCGCCTATACGTTCTGGTTCCCGACCGCGCGCGCTACCGGAACTTGTGCCGGATGATCACCGATTCGAAACTGCGCGCCGCCAAGGGGCATAGCAGGATTACATTTGCCGATCTGGAACGCCACGCGGAAGGGCTGATTTGTCTCGCTGGCGGCGCGATGAGTCCACTCTCACAAATGCTGGTTCGTGGAGAAACCCCACGGCCGCTTTGTGAGCGGTTGAAGGCGATCTTCGGCCGGGGAAATTTCTATATCGACTTGCAACGCCATCTCGACCCGGACGAAGAGCGGCTAAACCGCAAGCTCGCCGCGCTCGCCGAAGCCGCGCATATTCCGATCGTTGCGACCAACGACGTATGCCACGGCGGCGCCGACCGCCAACTGCTCGACGTGCTTACCTGCATCCGGCTCAAGACCACGCTCGAAGAGGCGGGACGGGCGCTGTGGGTCAACAACCAGCGCCATCTGAAGCCGCCCGCCGCGATGGCCGCGCTGTTCCGCGATCTGCCCGACGCGGTCGCCGCCACCCGTGCGATTGCGGAACGATGCGCCTTCACGCTCTCTGATATGGGCTATCGCTTTCCCGACTATCCGCTCCCGCCTGGAGAGACGCCCGACAGCTATCTGCGAATCCTGACCCGCGCGGGTGCGCGCGAACGATGGGGCGCCACGCCCGACGATCGCACTGGCCGTCAGCTTGAACATGAGCTCGGAATAATCGAGCGGCTCAAGCTGGCCGGCTACTTTCTCATCGTATGGGACATCGTCCAGTTCTGCCGCGAAAACCGGATCATGGTTCAAGGCCGCGGCTCGGCCGCCAACAGCGCGGTCTGCTACGCGCTTGGCGTCACCGCGATCGACGCCGTGAAGATGGACTTGCTCTTCGAGCGGTTCCTTTCCGAGGAGCGCGGCGAATGGCCAGATATCGATCTGGATCTGCCGAGCGGCGATCAGCGCGAAAAAGTCATCCAGTACGTCTATCGCCGCTACGGCGAACGCGGCGCCGCGATGACGGCGAACGTGATCTCGTATCGGACTCGCAGCGCCGTGCGCGAGGTCGGCAAGGCGCTCGGCTTCACCACTGAGCAGGTCGATCGGCTGGCCAAACTCAACCAGGCCTATGAGTTTCGCGACCATCACGACGATCTGCCCGCGCTGCTCAAGCGCGGCGGGGTCGACGCCGACGCGCCGCGCATCCGCCTGCTGATCGATCTGGCGCGAAAGATGCAGAGCATCCCGCGCCATCTTGGCCAGCACAGCGGCGGGATGGTGATAGCGGCGCAGCCGCTCGACGAAATCGTGCCGCTCGAACCGGCCGCGATGCCCGGCCGGGTGGTGATCCAGTGGGACAAAGACGATTGCGCCGATTTGGGCATCATCAAGATCGATCTGCTCGGCCTTGGGATGCTCGCCGTGCTCGAACAGGCGCTCCCGATGATCCGCGAGCATGAGGGGATTGAGATTGACCTGGCGCATCTCCCGCCCGACGACCCGGCGGTATATGAGATGCTGTGCCAGGCGGACACGGTCGGCGTCTTTCAGGTCGAGAGCCGCGCCCAGATGGCGACGCTGCCGCGGATGAAGCCGCGGCGTTTTTACGATCTGGTGGTCGAGGTCGCGATCATCCGGCCCGGCCCGATTGTCGGCAAAATGGTGCATCCCTATCTCGACCGCCGCGCCGGCCGCGCCCCGATCTCTTATCCGCATCCGTCGCTTGTGCCGATCCTGAAACGGACGCTGGGCGTGCCGTTGTTCCAGGAACAGTTGCTCCGGATCGCGATGACAGTGGCCGGATTCACGGGCGGCGAGGCCGAGGAGCTGCGGCGCGCGATGGGCTTCAAGCGGTCCGCCGAGCGGATGGAGAAGATCGAGGCGCGGCTTAGGGCCGGGATGGCGCGCAACGGACTCACCGGCCAGCCAGCCGACGATATTGTTAATTCGATTACAGCGTTCGCGCTCTACGGCTTCCCCGAATCGCACGCCGCAAGCTTCGCCTTGATCGCCTACGCCTCCGCCTATCTCAAACGCCATCATCCGGCGGCCTTCTTCGCGGCGATGCTCAACTGCTGGCCGCTCGGCTTCTATCATCCTTCGACACTCGTTAAAGACGCGCAACGGCGCGGCGTTACAGTCCTGCCGATCGACGTGACGCGCTCCAAGTGGAACTGCTCGATCGAGCATGGAGCGCTCAGAATCGGCCTTAAGTACATCGCCGGCCTGCGCGAGGAGATCGGCCGCCGCATCGAACGCGAACAGGCGCTCCGTCAGTTCGAGTCGATCGCCGACTTCGCCGCGCGCGTCGGCCCCAGCCGCCGCGAACTCGACCGCCTGTCCTATGCGGGCGCGTTCGCGGCCTTCGGCCACACCCGTCGCGAAGCGCTGTGGAACGCGGCGGCGGTCGAACGCGATCCGGAAAGCCTGCTGGCGGGCCTGCAGCCCCGGCTGGCGGCCGCGCCGGTGCCCGCGCTGCCGCCGATCGAGGAGACCTCTGCCGATTACGCCGCGACCGGCCTCACCACCGGGCCGCATCTGATGGCCCATCTGCGACCGAAACTAAACGCGCGCGGCATCCTCAGCGCGGCAAGTCTGGCGCGCGCCCGTCACGGCGCTTGGGTCAAAACCGCGGGCGTGGTGATCGTGCGTCAGCGCCCCGGCACGGCCAAGGGTTTCCTCTTCATTACTCTGGAGGACGAAACCGGCATATCCAACCTGATAGTCACCCCCGATCTCTTTCAGGCTAATCGCCTGCTGCTGCGCCGCGCGAGCGTCCTGCTGGCCGAGGGCGTTTTTCAGAAGGTTGACGGCGTGATGGCGATTCGCGCGCGGCGCTTCGCCGAACTCAAAATCGCTGGCGCGCCGCCGCGCTCGCACGATTTTCATTGACGGGTGGCGCCCTCCTTGGCGCGGCCAGCCTCGGGCGCGCTACCATGGCCGCATGTGCGGG
>JADBKU010000034.1 GCA_014896235.1 bacterium
ACCCGATCCATTCCTTCTTCCATCGCTCCTTCCCTCCATGTGCTTGGGAGGGGGGGAGTTTCAGATGATCATTGAGGGGGGAGATTCACATGATTGCTGACACAGCGGCTCGGCCGCGGTGCCGGTCAGCGCCCGCTTCAGCTTGTCCCTCTGCAGCGTCAGCAGCTCGGCGATGGTCTCGGCGCTCTGCGGCTTGGCGGTCTCGAAGATGCTGACCAGCGTGGTGCGGCCCGAACGCCGGAAGAAGCGGTCCGCGCCGCTTGAGCAAGTTTGGGGCTCCGCGGCCCGCCCCCTTGCTCCGCCACCCCTCCAGGGGCAAAACATCAACCGACTCTACTTATGAATGCGAGCAAGTTGGGGTGCAGGCCAGGGTCGATACAGTTATAAACGGCGTTGACAACCTTGAGCTTCGGTTCACGCTTCTGGAACTTGCAGGCTCGGAACCATCCTCCAGCACGGCACGGTCGCTATCCGACCGAGGGAGACTCTAAGCGTCTTTTCCCCCATTGAGTCGGCCGCCGCCCGGACGTCGAACGCCGCGCCGCATAGCACCGCCGGTCCCTGATGGCGAATCAGGAGCCTTTGTGCGTTTCGCGGCTATAGAGCAGGCGCCGCAACGCGGGCAGCAGATCGCCCTCTTCAGCCGAGATTATATCGTCGAGCACGATCGTCAGGTTGTGGAGGGTTCGCGCGGCCTCCGCGACTTGTTGGTCGCCGCCGGTTTCGAGCGAAACCCCGGTCAGGTCGCGGACCAGGTCGCGCGCCCGATGAACTAGCGCGCGAATCCGTTCGACCGCTTGCGCGTGGAAGCCGGGATGTGACGCGGCCTCGGCGAGCAACGCTTGATCGCCTTTGTCCGAATGACGTTCGATGATCGAGCGCACCCGCGTCCACGCCTCGGCGACTGTGTGGCGCAATTCGCCGCTATTCGGTTCGCGAGCGAGCGTGGCGGCGCTGAAGGCGAGCGTTTTAAGCGGCTCGCGCAGCAGATCGATTTCCGTCGCAACGTTGAAAAGAATCGCCGCGGCGTTCGCCGGCTTGCCCTGAGCTTGCGCACCCGTTTCTTTATTGACCGTGTTGGAAGCCATACTTCAACCTCCCACAAGCATGGTTGGCGAGGAAAAAAGATGCGCACTCTCGTGAAAATGATTCAGCAAGCTTCGCGCCCTCGCCGGTTTAACACCGTTCGCGAACGGCGCCGAGACGCCGTTACCCGCGGCGATTGCACGGGCCCGCCGCCAACCCGTTCGACGCCGCGCTCAGAGCCGCAAGGTTGCCGCCGCCTCGGCGAATTGCGCACAGAGCTTTTCCGCGACCGCATACAACCGGCGATCGTCGCCAGAGCCATAGTAGGTCACACCCGCCGCTCGCACCTGACGCTCAAATTGCGGCGTATGCGCCGACGCAAGATAAAAAATCGCACTGTCCTGAGCAAACCGTTTGATCTGTGTGAGCATCCAGACGCGCTCGCTCTTCTCCGAATTGGCGTCGTCAATCACGATTAATTTCGGTCTCACCCGGCGCAGCAACTCGCGATCGGGCGCGGTCCATGCGCGAACGGCGACTTCCAGCCTTCCCTTCGCCGCTCTGCGAACCACCCGAGCTACAGAGTCATTACCGGAAACGACGAGAATCACATGGGATGCCGCCTCGCGCTCCATGAACGTTTCGTCCGCCACTGGAAATAGGTTCGCCGATTGAACGGTTCCTTCCAATGCGCCGCAATTCACGTGCCGAAGTCGCCTAACCCTGCTTGACAGCCTGATCGAGGCCGTACTTTTTCAATTTGGCGTAGAGCGCTTTGCGCGAAATCCCGAGCAGTTTAGCCGCCTTAAGCTTGTTTCCCTTGGTGCGCTCAAGCGCGCGTTCGACCAGCTCGCGCTGATAATTCGCAATATTAAGTTGGTCTTCATCGCTTTGGTGTTTCACCACGGCAGCGGACACAGAAACGACCGCAGCGGGCAAATCGGTCAGCTGGATCACATCCGCGCGGCAGAAAGTAAACGCCTGTTCGATCGCGTTGGACAGTTCTCGCACGTTTCCCGGCCAGCGATAACCGCACATCGCCGCAAGCGCCGCCTCGTCGATCGCCATGATCGGGCGGGCGCGGCCGAGTTTTTCATTGAATAGCGTGATGAAATGCTCGACCAGCAGTTGCACGTCGTCGAGCCGCTCCCGCAACGGCGGCACTCGCAGGAGATTGACGCTGAGCCGATAGTAGAGGTCTTCGCGCAGGTTCCGGGTTCGCACTGCTTCCTCGGGATCGCGATTTGTCGAGGCGATCACGCGTGCATCAACCGCGATCTCGTGGGTTGAGCCGATCGGACGCACCATGTGTTCCTGCAGCGCGCGCAGCAACTTGCTCTGAGTCTCGCTGCTCATTTCGGTGATTTCGTCCAGAAACAGGGTGCCACCCTGAGCGGCGCGAAACAGTCCGAGATATTCGCCGGTGGCGCCGCTGAAGGCGCCCCGTCGATAGCCGAAAAGTTCGCTCTCGATTAACTCGCGTGGCAGCGCCGCGCAGTTCAGCGCCACGAATGGAGCGTGCCGCTGCGGCGAACACTCGTGAACCGCGCGCGCGACCAGTTCCTTGCCCGTTCCGCTTTCGCCGACAATCAGCACGGTGCTGCGCACGGCGGCCAGCGCCTCGATCCGTTCGTACAGCGCGCGCATCGCCGGCGTGCCCCCGACGATTCCGTGAAATTGCGTGCGCGCTGAGTCGGGCAGTCGCACCGCCTGGCGTTCGAGTCCTTCGACGCGGGCGGCGCTGGCGGCGCTATGCGCGGTGAAATAGGTCTCGGCCAGCACGGCGGTGCGGCAATGGCTCACCTTGTCGAACAGCCGGTAACTGGCCGGATCGGCCGGCTGCGGAAACGCGGCAATTGCGGCCTCCTCGAACAGATGCATCGAAGCGACCACCTCGGCAAACGGAACATGGCGCTCAGCCAGTCGCTCGCCCACGTCGCGCAGGGTTTTGACGAAATCGGCGAACGCGCCGCGTCCGAGCGTCGCCACGGTCGCGTCAAGGTCGGGGCCATGGATTTCGAGGAATTCGGCGTGGGAAAGGGTTCGACGATCGCCAAAATGCAGACTGTACAGCTCCCACCACTTCGTCAGCACCAGGTCGCGCCGCGCTGCGATCGCCGCCAGCAGCGGATGCAGCGACGTCAGTTCGTGTTCCCAGATCAGACCGAAGTGAATCGGTTCCATATTGTTCGCAGCCACATCTAGCAGGAGGGCCGGACTTCGAACCAGAAATTAGCGCGTCCGGAGCCTGAAAACGGCGCAATTCTTGCTTGTCTATGGAAGAGCTTTTGCCAGCGGGAAACGGCGCAATGTCGGCAATAATTACGGTCTCGGTCGGCTTCAATCCGTCCCTTGCACATCAGGCGCGGGCCGTCGCTCATATACCCGCGCCGGGCCATGGAGCGCGGATCGCGATGCATCTGGTCAGTTCTCCTGATCGGTTTCAGCTTGCCGCAACTTTCATTGTAGCCCAACTGGAAGAAAAAAATCGCGCGCAAATGACGCCGCTGGCGCGCGCGTCCACGCTAACCCGAGTGTCCGGAGCCGGACGACGTCGCCATGCCGCCGGCGCCCGGGGTCGGGCGGATGACGTTGATTATAGGTCCTCAATTTCGTGGACCTGAAGTGAAATCGGCAGCGACAACGCACTGACCGAAAAGGAGGTCACGCAGATGAAATTCGGCATGCTCCATCTGTTCGAAAATCCGGCTGGCAGGACCGAGCACGAGATCGTGAAGGAACAGCTCGATCTGATGCGGGCGGCGGAGGATCTGGGGTTCGACTCGATCTGGCCCGCCGAGCATCATTTCACCGAGTACGGCTACTGCGCTTCGCCGGCGCTCAGCCTGGCCGCGATCGCCACGGTGACCAAGCGAATTCGCCTCGGCACGGGCGTGGTCGTGCTGCCATTCCATAATCCGATCAGGGTCGCCGAGGAATTTGCGCTGCTCGACCTGATTAGCGATGGGCGGGTCGATTTCGGCGTGGGCCGCGGCTACCAGCCGGTCGAGTACAAGGGCTTCAAGGTCAATCAGGAACACTCGCGGGGCATCTTCAACGAGTCGCTCGAAGTCATTCTGCAAGCGTGGACGCGGGATCGCGTCAATTTCAAGGGCGTCCACTTCAACATTGAGGATCAGGAAGTGCGGCCGAAGCCGCTCCAGCAACCGCATCCGCCGGTATGGGTCGCCGGCATCACTGACGCCACCTTCGCGATGGTCGGAAAGTGGGGCTTCAACCTCCTTTGCGCTCCGGTTTTCGGCTTCCAGGGCAAGAGCGCCGAGGGCCTGCTCGATCAATATCGCGACGCGCTGCGCGCGGGCGGGCACGATTCGGCCACCAAGGAAATCGCGGCGCTCACGATGGTCTATTGCGCGGAAACCACCGAGCAGGCGCGTCGCGAGTACGCCGACGCCGTCCTGTGGTATTACCGGACGATCGCGAAGTACGTCGCTCCTCCGCCCAGCCAGCAACCCGTCAAGACCTATGAACTCTACTCGCAGACCCGCAAGCTGGCCGAGACCATCAGTTGGCAGCAGCTCCTCGACGCCGGCGCCGTGATCTGCGGCAATCCGGACTATTGCGTCGAACGAATTCAGGCAATTTCCGCCAAATATGGCTTCACGCAACTGCTTTGCTGGACCCGCCTCGGCGGGCTCGACAGCCGCAAGGTGATGAAGAGTATGGAACTCATGCAAAAGCATGTGATTCCACATTTCAAGCGCGAGGCGAAACAGGCCGCTTGAAGACCGGCAGTGAGTGTATCGCTGTTACCATTCCACACACCTTCGCTGTAACCCAATTACACATATCAACCATGGCGGCCCGCCGGCGACCCGATCAAGGGCGCCGGCGGGCCGCTGACGCCCAATCCAGCACCGTCAGCGGCGGGCGGCCGCAATAAAGTGCGCCGCGTGGCGCCCATCCCCATTAGTCGGGTCGGGCGGCCGACGTTCGCAGCGACTATTTCCGGATGGTTTCAGTACTGAATGAAGCGAGGTCGTTCGGCGACTGGAACTGCTAAGGCTTGCCAGCTCCGAAAGCGAAAGGAAAGGGGCGCGTCCCTCCTTGGACAGCGCCCCCTTCTCGCGACCCTCCCCTTACGGACGGGAGCGGTCGCCGGCCGACGCGGCGTCACGACGACCGTCGGACGCCGCGATTCCACTGGCCGCTACTTCATGATCTGCATCAGTCCTCCGGGCGTCGAGTACTTCGTGATATTGTTGTACTCTTTGGGCGCCATCCCGTTAATCAATAGGTCTTTGCCCCGCGAGTCGGCGCCGAAGATACTGCTGAAGTGATCATTCTGGATATCCCAATACTGCTCGGTATAGCGACCCCACGCATAAACCTGATGGGAAGCCGGATCGGTTAGTGGGCCTTTCGCGTAGCTCGCCACCTTCCACAGAGCCATGTTGGTGTCATAGAGATCGATCCAAGTGGGCGAAAGGGTCTGCTTGTCGATATACATGAAGCGGCTTCCGTAGCAATATCCCGCCCTCATCGAAGGGATACGCCGCACGTCGAGAACGTAGACGTTACGCAGACTCCATGGGCCCCATGACGGCTTGGCCCATCCCAACGGCCAGTCGTAGTTTGCGGGAAATTTCCCTTCCGCGCTGGTTTCCTCCATGATCGCCAGGACTTTCCGGTCGCCCTCATATTTGGCCTGAAACATCGTGAAACCGCCATTAAAGCCGGTTTTCTGGTCGTCGTGGGTCATGTCGCTGCCAAACAGCGGCGCACATCGGGCCGACACGGACAGACGCAGCGAGCGGCGCATCGCCGGCACGAATACATAATCGTCCTGGGGTTTGGTGAAATCCCGGTAGAAGATCGTCAAGTCGGCGGTATACTTCGATTCCTCCGGGTATTCGACCATGATCCATTCGGTCAAGTATGCGTCGCCAGCGCCCGGCTCGGTTCGCGGAATCCCGGGATCGCTGTTGAAGGCGAGCTGGCGATAGACCAAGTCGTTCTTCACGCACGCGCGATTCTGGAACCGGTCGGACGTGCAGAAGTGAATCAAAGCCGAGTCGGGCGAATAGGCTTGCACGTAAAGATGCGGCGCGGGCGGAAACCATTCATCCACAAGAATCTTCCAACCCTTGTACGGCTCTTGCGGATTCGGGAAAGCCTCTCCGCCCTGATAATTCACGATCGTCATCCCGCCATCCGCCAACGGCTGAATCCTGACCTGCGCGCTGTACTTTTCGGTAGCTTAGCGATAACTCGGCGGCATCGAGTGATCCACGGTTGGACCAACGACCATTTGCACGTCGGCTGGCATCTTCCAGAAATACTTGCCCTCGAACAGATCGATCATCCCGGCCGGCATGAACTGTTTGTATTGCCTCCAGTTCTGCATCGTGATCACGGTTCCGGGAGGAATCGTTCCGCTCTGATTGGCGGTCGCTGCAAGCCATGCTTGTTCCTCAGCCGGCGGCGCATAATCTTGCGCGCCAACGACAACCGGCAAAGCCATCACGATGGCGACCAATAAACCCAGGATCGACAGCTTTCGCGCGAGTTTCATGTCTCCGCCCTCCTTTTCATGTTTCAATCTTCCCCGGATGTATCCGGCATCACTGACGACTTTCGGAGCATCATTTGTGCCATAAATCCGCAGTCGCGGACGCGATTGGTACGGCGCTTGCTCAATTCGGAAAGTGAAAAATCGGTGTTCAGCCCAGGGAGGACGGACAATGCGTTATCCCACTAAGCGGCTCATTACCGATGGCGCACTCGGCGGGGCGCTGCCCGGCTAGCTGTTGAAATTTGAGTGGCGGCAATCCTCGCCCGATCGAATGATCGGGTTGCTGCAAGGAGGACGCCGCGATGAGGAAGAGTGACAAGGGAAGCGCCGGAGAGCAAAAGCTTCCGCCCCAACTGCGACTGCCGCTGCGAGAGTTGGTGCGCGAGGCGCTGTTGGACACGCTGGTCGTCCCGGGTCTGGAGTTCGTCGGCGAGGTGTTGGAAGAGGAGCGGACCGCGCTGTGCGGGCCACGCTATCAGCACGATTCGCGGCGGCAGGCGTCTCGCGCAGGTTCGGTAATGAATTCAATGAGCCTGGGCGGCCGGCGGGTCGAAGTAGAGCGGCCGCGGGCGTGCAGTATTGATGGCCGCGAGTTGAGCTTGCCGAGCTGGCGGAGGCGGAGCGGACGCGACCCGCTTGAGCAGCGGGCGATGGAGGAGATGCTGGCGGAAGTCTCGCCCCGTCGCTATGCGCGCTCGCTGGAACTGCTGCCCACCGAGCTTAAGGTGCGCGGCATCGGCAAGAGCGCGGCCAGCGAGCGATTCGTAGTCGGGACCGCACGCCGGCTGGCGACCCTGATGCAGCGAAAGTTGGGCGGCCGTCAGCTGGTCGCCGTGATGATCGACGGGGCCAAGGCGTTGCGCCGAGCGATCGCCGACGCCTTCGGTTCGCGCGCGCCGATCCAGCGCTGTCGCGACCATAAGAAGCGCAATGTCGCCGACGCGCTGCCGGAACGAATGCGCGGGCTGCCCCAGGAAATCGTCAGTGACAACAGCCCCCGAGTTCACCTGGTGCGCGCTCGATGAGTGGGCGTACCGCCATGGGGTCACACTGCACTTCATCGATCCGGGCAAGCCGACCCAGAAGGCCTACATCGAGAGCTTCAATGGCAAGCTGCGCGACGAGTGCCTCGACGCCAATTACTTCCTAAGTCTCGACGCCGCGCGCCGCAAGATCGAAGCCTGGCGCGTCGCGTACAACACTGCGCGCCCTCATTCGCGCCTCGGCTATCGCAGTCCCGCGGAGTTCATCACGGCGATCGAAAATAATCAAAGGAGCGCGCCCGAATCCCTTGAGCGGGCGCCGTCCTCGACCAACTTGATCGAAACCCTGTTCAGCCGGATGCGCGAGCGGGCGCGGCGTTGGCGGGGCGGCGAAACGATCCTGAGATGGAGCGCAGCCGGCATGCTCGAAGCCGAGCGCAACTTCCGCAAGATCGCAGGCTATCGGTCACTGCCTAAACTCAAGGCCGCGCTGCGCGCTTATGACGCGGCGTTGTCACGCGGAGCTGATAATCGACGGAAAGCTGCCTAAATGACTATCGAGCCGCTACTCAAGATCAAGAGCGAATCGGACATCGCCACTGACGATGGCTGCCGCGCGTCGCAGTGAGATGCCAGCCGTCAGCGTCAAGCATCCGGAGAACGTCGCGAACTTTCATCCTCCAGATCAAATCCGGCCGGAGATGGAGCGATCACAATCAGCCGGCGACGCGCCATTGCACAAGGGTCGCCTCCGGATGGTCTTCGAAAACCGCCTCGACAGCGGAATCGAACGGCGGGTTCTGCATCGGATCGCCGAGCAGATTTCCGACCATCCGGACGTTATCGGCGTCGGGCAGCTCGACCACGGCGACTAGATAAGGGCACGCGTCTTTAAGCGCGGGATGCACCGGATTCCAGCATCGCACCCAGCTATACAATCGTCCCTTGCCTGACACTTTGCGCCATCCGAGATCGAACGAATGGCACTTATGGCAAATTAGCTCGGGGCCCCATTGGCAGGTCTTGCACGAATTGCACTGCTGCACGACCAGCTCGTGGCGGCGCGTCGCCTCCCAGAACTCCTTGTCGATACCGGTGCGGGCGGGACGCGGCGTGGGCAGGCCTTCGGGCAGATAAAATTTCTTTTCGGCGGACATCGATAATCCTTGGAAATCGTTGCGATTATTTGCTGTGGACGATCAGATCGCTGACCGGTGAGACCATCGGACCCGAAGCCACGAGCGCAATTTTCGCGTCCGGAACTTGGCAGGTCGAATCGCCGCGCACTTGGCGCACGGCCTCGTTCACCAGCTCCAGCCCGTGCATGTAGCATTCGGCGATATTACCGCCGCTGGTGTTGATCGGCAGCTTGCCCTTCGGAGCGGTGATGTTCTCGAAGGTCACGAACTCCATCACCTCTTCCGGCTTGCAGAACCCGTGCTCGACCAGGCTGATCATCACGGCGCCGCTGAAATGCTCGTAAATCTGGGCGCAATCGACATCCTTTGGCTCGATGCCCGCCATCTCGAACAGCCGCGGCGCAAGCGTCTTGAAATTGGATGAAGCGTAGTCGAACGAATTTTCAACGGTCGCGTTGTGCCGATAATTCGAGCCTTGCGCGGCGGCCATGATATACGCTGGTTTTTTGCGCGCATCTTTCGCGCGATCCGCGGTGGTCAGAATCAGCGCAGCCGAGCCGTCGTTCTCCATGCAGCAGTCGTAAAGATGAAACGGCTCGACAATCCATCGCGACTTGTCATATTGCTCGCGGGTCAGCGGCCGGCCATACATCACGGCGCGAGGATTGAATTGCGCGTGGTAATAGTCGGCCATCGCGACCGCCGCCAGCGGCTCCTGGTTGATGCCGTACTGATGCATGAAGCGGCGCGTGCGCAGCGCAACCCATTGCGCCGGCACATAAAGTCCATATGGCGCTGTATAGGCGGCAGTTCCAGAGACGTGATTCGTCACCGGCGCCTGGCCGAAACGCCCAAACTGGCCCTGCGCCAACGCGCGGAACACAACGCAATATTTACTGTAGCCAGCATTTACCGCCGCGGCGGCGTTGCCGACCGCGCCTGAACCGCCGCCGCCGCCGCCGCCCCAGACCATCCCGGCGAAACCGAGATGCTTCAGGCCGAGCGCGGTCGCCAGCCGCGACGCCTCATTGCGGTCGTCGGCATAGCCGGAGATCCCGTCGATATCGCGGACGTCGATTCCGGCGTCGTCGGCGGCCTTGATAATCGCTTCGCAGGCGAGGCGGAATTCCGGAACGGGCGCCTGTCCGCGCTTGTAATAGGTCGTCTCGCCGACTCCGATAATCGCGACCCTGTCCTTGACGGTATATTCGTTCATCGACACCTCATGGTTGCCGTGTGTAGTTGATCTAAAAAATCGAAATTAAAGATGCCGCGATCGGCGTGCAGCGCCGATCGCGGCGTTCGAAATCAGTGTCAGCCCGGCCTCGCCGCCTCCGCGCCGGCGCCGTTCAACCGTCGATCCTGAAAATGCGGCAGGACTTCCTCGGCCAACAGCCGCATCGATTTCAGCCATGGCGCCGGATCGTCTGCGTAGTCGAAACCGAACAGCAACAGCGTGCCGAAACCGCCCAGTTCCTCGTACATTTCGCCGAGCTTGCGCGTGACCGTCCGCGGCGAGCCGACCAGCCATCCGTGATCGACCAGATATTCCGGCGTCACGTCCGCGTCCGGAATTTTTTCGTCCGGCTTGAGAAATTTGGTGAACTGGAAGTCGGCGAACAGCGGCAGCAGGTACTCGCGCATCATGCGGCCCATCGCGCCCTTGACGCATCCGCGATACGCCTCGTCGTCCGTGTCAGCGACGAAAATCTCGCGCACGATTCGCCATTCCGAACGATCCGGCGTGCGGCCGGTGCGGCGCGCGCCCTCGACCACCGCGTCCCAATGGCTCGCGACATAGGCGGTGCTCAGGTTAAGGCTGAGCGGAATGAAGCCGCGTTCGCCGGCCAGCTTGAGCGTGTCGGAATTGGGACTGAAGCCGGCGATTCCGATCGGCGGATGGGGCTTCTGGAAAGGCTTTAGATGATGCTTCAGCGTGCGCAGCATCGGATTCGGCACGCTGACCTTCCAGTACTTGCCATCGTATTCAAGGCCGCCGTCGGTCGCCCAGATTTTCAACATGATATCGAGCGATTCGCGCGTCATGTCGCGGGTCTGGCCGCCGTAGCCATCGACATGAAAAAGCTGCCAGTCGCTGGGCAGGCCGCTCGCGCCGATGCCGAGCATGTAGCGGCCTTGCGCCAGATGGTCCATGAAGGCGACCCGGCAGGCCAGTTCAGCGGGATGATGATATGGCAGCAGGTGCGCTCCGGGCGCCAGCTTGATGCGGCTGGTCTGCATCAGCGCCTGCGCGATCAAAAGATCCGGCGCCGGATTCGGCTCCCAGGGCGACGTAAAATGCTCGCCGATCCACGCCTCGCTGTACCCAAGGCGGTCGGCGGTGCGAATCACTTCGAGGTCCCACTCCTGGCCGGCCTTGAAGTCGCGTTCCGGCGGATGGGAAGGCATCAGGAATACTCCGAGTTTCATTCCCCGCTCCTTTTGCGCGGCGACCCGTGACCATCCGCCGCTCGCGCTTTTTCTATCACGATTTCGACCGTTCCGGTCTATCGGCGGCGAGACGGTCGCGGCCGTCGGTCTTCTCGCGCGTGCGCGCGCCCGGCCATGATTGGGCGGCGCCAAGGCCTTCGAGCGCCAATCCGTAGCCAAGATTGTCGAGCATCAGTTTCTTGAGCTGCTGGGTCAGCGCGACGCGCGCATAGCGGACCGCGAGCGTCGGCTTGATCGTGATTTGCCTCGCCAGCTCCCAGGCTCGCGCCACCAGCCGATCCTTCGGCATCACCTCGCTGACGACGCCGAGATCGAACGCTTCCTTCGCGGACAGCTTTTGCCCGGTCAGGAGGAAATAGCGGCCGCGGTTCGGTCCCAGCACCAGCGGCCAGACCACATGCACGCCGTCGCCCGGCACGATTCCGTTGGGAAAGTGCGGCGCATCCTGGAACGCCGCGTTTTCCGACGCGATCACGATGTCGCAGAGCACGGCGAGTTCCGCATGAATCAGCGCGGGGCCGTTCACCGCGGCGATCATCGGAACCTCGATATTGAGATGGTTCATCAGCAGGTACTTGGCGTCGTTGTAGATATGGTCCCACGTCGTCGAGCGGACGCCGGCCGGCTGCGGCGCGCCATCGCCCGTGATTTTGACGCCGCGCCCCTGCCCGCCGTCCACTTCGGCGCAGAATGCGTCGCCCGTGCCGGTGATAATCACGCAGCGGTTGTCGTGATCGCGGGCGACATCATTGAACGCGTACGAGAGTTCCTCGTGCGGACCCATCCCCCATTTCAATTCCGCGTCGTTCGTATGCAGCGTCATCTGCAGGATGCCGTCGCGCCGTTCCATCTTGATGTGCTTGTAGCGATATGCGTAATCCTCAAACTTGTAGAGCGCCATGTCCGCCTGCTCCCTTCGCGAAATATCGGTTGGCGCGAGTTTACTAACGGCGCGGCGAAATCGCCAAGCGCTCGATACGAACGCGATTTGCGCTTGCCGGCGCGCACGTTTTCGGCTCAAACTGGGGCGAATTTGCGGATTTGCTGATTCCGGTTGAAAGGCGGCGGCGATGAACACGCGGCGGCGGGAGCGCATTATCGACGAGGTCGCGGCGGGCGGCTGGATCGAAAACGGCATGACTATCGCTATCGGCCAGCCGACGCCGATGGCTTTGGTGCGGCAGATTATCCGCCGGGGCATCAAAGACCTGACCGTGGTCGACGCCGGCTTTTCGCTGGACCTGCTGATCGCCGCCGGATGCGTCCGCAAGGTCGTTAGCTACTACGCGGGCGGCGGCTTCGGTTATCCGGTGACGCCGATGTTCCGGCGCGCGGCGGAGCGCGGCGAAATCGAAGTGTGGGAATGCGAAGAGGGAATCCTGTGCGCGGGCCTGCAGGCGGCCGCCCAGGCGCTCCCGTTCCTGCCGTGGCGGGGAGCGGTCGGCACGTCGCTGCCCGAGGTCAATCCGGACCTCAAGGTCTTCTCCGATCCGATTCGCGGCGAAACGCTGATCGCCGTGCCGCCGATCAAGCCCGACGTGACGATTCTGCATGCCGCGCATGCCGACGCATACGGCAACGTGCGCCATCTGGGCGGTCCCGGATGGATCGATCTGTTCATGTATCGCGCCGCCGATCGGACGATCGTGCAGGCCGAGCAAATCATCTCGAACGAGGAAATTCGCGCGAATCCCTGGGCCACGACGATCGCCGCGGCTGACGCGATCGTGCGCGCGCCCTTCGGCGCCCATCCGTTTTATTCGCGCGGCTTCCATGTGCAGGACAACGAGCATTTGAAGGCCTACGCCGATGCGGCGCAAAGCGCCGCCGGCGGCGATCGCGCGGCGCTCGACGGCTTCCTTGACCGTTACTGCCGCGAGCCGGCGACTCATGCCGATTATCTCGAGCGGATCGGCATCAAGCGGCTGCTGGCTCTGCACGAATACTAAATCAGCGTCCGAATATCGAAAATAGTCGATGAAGGGGTGAATTGACTATTTGTGGAAAACCAGAATCCAGCGATAGCGCATGAATCCGCCGGTTCGCCCAAGCGCGGCAGCATCGCGACCAATTTCGGCGCTATCGGATGGCTCGCGTACTCGGCGCTGAGCATCATGGGCTGGTGGATCGGCGGCGCGCTCGCGGGGCTCGCGGTCTTCGCCGTGATTCTCGCGCATGAATACAGCAGGGACGCGGTGAAGCTGATGGATTGCGTATCGGCGGCGTTTTTCGCGTTCGCGGCGATAGTCGCGGCGCTCGCCGGTCCGTGGCTGTTCCTGCGCTACAACGTCTTCGTGATCTGGGGCATTTTCGCGCTCGTGGCGTGGATCACCATATTGATTGGACGGCCGTTCACGCTGCAGTACGCGCATGAGCAGGCGCCGCCCGAAGTTTGGGACCATCCGCTGTTCAGGCGACTCAACGTGTTTCTGACTTTGGTCTGGTGCGGAATTCTAACCGTCAACACGCTGTTCGGCTTCGCGGCGTTCCTGACCGGCCGCATAATATCGCTCGGCCTGCTGATTCCGCTGGCGATTTTTATCGCCGGCCTCGTGTTCAGCCGGCTCTATCCGAAGCGGTTCGATGCGCAATTCGCGTCGGCCGCCGCCGCCACGCCGGAGTCGTCACACCATCTCAACCCGCGTTAGCCTGGGGATTGCGCGATGAATGAAAAATACTCGATCCCGGAACTGATGGCGGTGTTTCTCGCGCGCCAGCTCAACGACGGCGAGGTTTTGCGCGTCGGCGTCGCCTCGCCGGTACCCGAAGCGGCAGTGCGGATGGCGCATCTGACCCACGGACCGAACATGGACCTGGTCTTTCTGGGCGTGCGCATGAACGTCGCGCATCTGGAGACCATTCCGATGCCGGCCTATGGATGGGACCGCCGGGTCGTGCGCTGGGCCGAATCGTACAGCGACACCGGCCATCGCTTCGACCGCGTAAAAGACTGGAGCAACCACGTCTTCTTCATCGGCGGCGTGCAGGTTGACGCCTATGGCAATACGAATCTGATCGGCGTTGGCAAGGATTACCGCAAGCTCAGGTTCCGCGGCCCCGGTTCGGTCGGTACGCCCACGTTGAGCACGCACGTGGGGCGCTATTACATCGTGTTGAACAATCACAATCCGCGCGTACTGGTTGAAAAATGCGACTATATCAGCGCTTTCGGATATGGCCGTGGCGGCGCGGACGCGCGTGCGAAGTTGGGAATCCCTGGCGGCGGGCCGAAGCTTTGCATCACGCCGATGTGCGTTTTTGATTTTGACGATGATACGCGCCGGATGCGCCTCGCGTCGGTGCATCCGGGAGTGACGCCGGAAGAGGTTCGGAACGCGACCGGTTTCGAGCTGACAATTCCCGCGAACGTACCGACCACGCCGCCGCCATCGGATGACGAACTGACGACCCTTCGCACCCGCGTCGATCTGGCCGGACGGCTGCAGCGCTGATGCGGCTTCGCGCTATCCTGGCACGTGCACGAAAACCGCGTGCCAGTATGCGCGAAACCATGGCTGCGTGTTGCGCATCCCATACACGCTGCCGATCACGTGCATCCCGTCGGGCTCTATCTGGCACTGCAGCTTGGTGACTTCATCCACCGGAAACGTCGAACCGCTGAAGTAACCGCGGCTGTGATACTCGTCGAAATGTAGCAACGCGCGCAAAGTGGCGTAGGTCCGGCCGTCTGTCGAGAGCACGTCCATCGTTCCCTGCGCATTCGTGATCATGCGGTTGCGCTGGATGCCGGCCTCCGTGAAGGTCATTTGGAACGGGCCGTATCCGACGCGCTTGTAGCACATCCGATAGGTCTTTGGCGTCCAGTAACCAATCGGCGGCGCGCCCGGCAATCGTTCGATCGAATCGAGCACCGAAACCTCGCCTTCCCAGCATCCGCGAAACACCGCGGGCAAAATCGGTTGCGCCGGCGGCGCGACTGCCGCCGGCGGCGGAGGCGGGGGTGGAGGCGGCGGCGTCGGCGCCGGCGTTGGCTGCACCGGAACCGTCACGACGTTATGCTGCGGCGGCGTCGGCCGGGGCGTCGGACGTGGCCGGTAGCTCGGCGTCGGCTGGCTCTGCATTTGGGGAGCCGGAATTACGAACGAGTTCTGCGCGTACGCCGCGGTCGCGCATAATCCCAAAACGGCTACGCTCAACCAAATCAGGCGCCATCCAAAGGTAGATGAAATCCTTTTCATTCGCGAAAATTAAATGTTATTCGATTGCCTGAGATAATTGCAGCATGATCGGCGCCGCCGAGCCACGGCGTTGCGTGAAAGGGAGATTATCGTGAAACTCGCCAACAAAATCGCGGTCGTAACCGGGGCCGGCTCCGGGATGGGCAAAGCCGCCGCCATTCTTTTCGCCCGAGAAGGCGCGCGGGTCGCCGCTGTCGATATCAATGAAACGCAGGTCAAAGAGACTGCGGCCGAGATCGGGGCCGCGGGCGGCCACGCGATCGCAATTCGCGCCGACATTTCAAAAAGCGAAGACGCCAGACGCATGATCGACGAAACCGTCGCGAAATTCGGCCCGCCGAACATCGTGTACAACAATGCCGGTATCGAGGGGGATTCGAATTACATCGCCAACATGACCGAAGAACAGTTCGACCGCGTTATCGCGATCAACCTGCGCGGCGTATTCCTCGGCATGAAGTACGCGTTGCCGCACATGGTCAAAGCGGGCGGCGGTTCGATCATCAATCAGGCCTCGATCGCCGGGATGGTGGCGATCAAGGGCGGCGCCGCCTATTCGGCGTCAAAAGCCGGCGTGATTGCGCTCACCCGCGTCGCCGCGCTCGAATACGGCCGTTACAATATCCGCGTCAACGCCATCTGCCCGGGCGCGATCGAAACGCCGATGGCCCAGCGGATACGCAAAGGCGAACCGCCGAAACAGCACGCTCTCAATCGCATCTCGGTGTTCGGCAGGATGGCCGAGGCGGACGAAATCGCAAAAGTCGCCCTGTTTCTGGCGAGCGACGACGCGTCATTCGCGACCGGCGCGCCGTTCGTGATCGACGGTGGCTGGACCATCAGCTAAGTCGCCTCAGGTTGCGGCGCCGTGACGCATTGACGCAATGAAGACGATTCATCTCAACGCCTTCAACCAATGTTGCGCGGCGCTGCAGTCGTTCGGCCAGTTCCGCAACCCGCGCGATCGCACTTCGCAGGATTATAAGCGCCTGGGCCATTGGGTCGAACTGGCGCGGATGCTCGACGAGGCCGGCTTCAATTCGCTCTTTTTCGCCGACGTCCACGGCGTTTACGACATCTAAAAGGGCGGTGCGGAGACCGGCGTGCGCCACGCCGTACAGTTCCCCGGCAACGATCCGACGGTGCTCTTTCCGGCGCTCGCGATGGCGACGCGGCGGCTCGGCTTTATCGCCACCTACAGCACTACTTACTATCCCCCGTTTCATACCGCGAAATTGTTCTCGTCGCTCGATCACTTCACCGGCGGACGGGTCGGCTGGAATATAGTCACTTCATATCTCGAGAGCGCGGCGCGCAACGGGATGGGCGATCGCCTGCCTCACGACGAGCGCTACGAACGCGCCGAAGAATATATGGAGGTGGTGTATAAACTCTGGGAGGCGAGCTGGGACGACGGCGCGATGGTGCGCGACGCCGCGCGCGACATGCATATCGATCCCGCCCGCGTCCATCGGATCGATCACCGCGGACGCTATTATTCCGTAGCCGGCCCGCATATGTGCGAGCCTTCTCCGCAACGCACGCCCTTTCTGCTGCAGGCGGGACAATCGGGCCGCGGCGTGCGTTTCGGCGCGCGCCACGGCGAGGCTATTTTTGTCGCCTACCCGAACGTCGAGGCGGCGCGTCCCCGCGTCGCCCGCATCCGCGCCGCCGCCGCGGCCGAAGGCCGGGATCCACGCAATCTCAAGTTGCTGGCCGGCCTTGCCGTGATCGTCGCTGAAACCGACGAAGAAGCTCGCGCGAAGGAAACTCGGCTTCGTTCGTACGCCAGCCCCGAAGGCGGTTTTGCGCTGTTCGGCGGATGGACCGGCATCGACCTTTCACGATTCAAGGACGACGATCGCCTTGACCAACTCAACTCCGAAGGCATCAAGGCGGCTGCGCGATGGTTCACCGCGGCCCATCCCGGCCGCATCGCAACGCTTGCCGACGCGCGAGAGGAGATGAAACTTGCGAGTCTGATTCCGCTCGCCGTCGGCCGCCCCGAACGGGTCGCCGACGAGATCGAGCGATGGGCCGACGAGGCCGATATCGACGGCATCAATCTCGTGCCGATTTATCAGCCCGGAAGCTTCACCGATTTTATCGAACTAGTCGTACCCGAATTGCGGCGCCGCGGCCGGCTTCCAGAGCCTGTCCGCGACCTTACACTGCGGGAAAATTTCTTCGGCGCGGGCCATGCGCGCCTCGCCGCGGACCATCCGGGATGGCGTCTCGCGGGCGTCCAGCCGCCGGTCAAATAGCCGAGCGGGATACAGGCCCTTCGGATTCGATGGACATTTAGAGGCGAAAAAAAAGCGCGGCGGCCGTGCGGCCGCCGCGCTTTAACCGGCTGTTTTCGATTCATTCGTCCGTGCGCCGCGTTCTCATTCGGCGGGCGTCGAACGCACCACTTCGCCAGGCAGCGCTCCGGTATGCTTGCCGTGCTCGAACAGGACGCTGCCGTTGACGATCGTGTACTCGATCCCCTCCGCCGGCATCACAAGCCGCCGCGCGCCGCCCGGCAAGTCATTCTGCATGCGCGCGCGCTTGCCCGAATCGACGGTGTTGTAATCGAATATCGTGATATCGGCCTTGAGCCCCGCTTTCAGCCGGCCGCGATCGCGGATTCCGAAAAAGTCCGCCGGTTCGGACGTGATGCGCTGGATCGCGCGCTCGAGCGAAATCGCTTCGCGCCGGCGCACCCAGTTGCCGAGCAGATAGGTGGCATAGCCGGCGTCGCACAGCATATCGACGTGCGCGCCGCCGTCCGACAGGCCGATCATCGTGCGAGGATCGTTGATCAGGCTGCGGATTCCCTCTTCGTGGTACTGCGCCATCGTGAACTGGATATTCAGATCGTCTTCGATCGCAAGGTCGAGGAAGGTATCCAGCGGATCCTCGCGCCGTTCCTCCGCGACCTCGCCGACGGTCTTGCGCTCGTACTTCTTGAGCGCGGGATTCGCCACTTCGAGAATTTCAACGCGATGCCACTTGCCGTTGAACAGATGCGGGCTTTGCAAATCCTTGCGAAACGCCGCGCGAAATTCCGGGTCGGCGTAAATCCGCTTCTGCTCTTCGACCGGCTGGTTGAAGGCGCGATTCCACGATTGCATGTCCGAGAACGTGAACGGATTGCGCAGATCGAGTTGCGCGACGAACGGCTTGCACAGCACTTGCGGCAATCCGCCGCGCCGGATCAGCGGCTCAAGCCGCGTCAGCGTTTCATTGGCGCGCTCCGGATTCTTGGGCGTCGTCGCCATCGCCAGCCAGGTCACCGGCCGGCCGCTTTCGGTCAGCAGCATGTCCAGCAATTCGTATTCGCTGTCGCTGACACGGCCGATTTTTTTCGTCAGCGCCACCTCGATCGATCCTTTGCGCTGGCGCTTGAGCACGTTGGCGTACGCTTTGAGTTCGTCCTTGCTGGCGAGCCGGCAGGCCAGCGGCGTGCCCTGAAAACCGATATGCTGCGCAAGCGTGGTGGTCGAAATCCCCATCGCGCCCGCCGCCATCGCCTCGTCGATCAGCGCGGCGATCTGTTGCGTCTCCGTTTCCGTCGCCGCGCGCTCCATCGACTCCTTGCCCATCACGAAATGGCGGAACGGCGTCAGCGGGGCGAGGAATCCGAGGTTGATTCCGGCGCGCCGCTTTTGCGCCGCATTCATGAATTCCGGAAAGGTCACCCAATCCCACGTCACGCCCTTGGCCAGCGATTCGTACGGTATCGCCTCGACGTTGGTCAGGTCCCACGCCGTGACCTCGCGGTTGTCGGGCTTGCACGGCGCCACGCCGACGCCGCAATTGCCCATCACCACCGTGGTGATTCCGTGCCACGACGTGCAACTCAGCATCGGGTCCCAGCAGATCTGGGCGTCGTAATGGGTATGCGGATCGACGAAGCCCGGCGCGACAATCAATTCCGACGCGTCGATTTCGCGCTTGCCGCGTTCGCTCACCTTGCCGATTTCCGCGATTCGGCCGCCTTCCACCGCCACGTCCGCGCGAAAACGCGGCGTGCCGAGGCCGTCAACCACCGTGCCGTTTTTGATTACCAGGTCATATGCCATGGAACTTCCTCCGCCCGGGGCGCGCCCCGTTGCGCCGCCGCGCGATTTTCGGCGCGCGGCGCGATCCTCGCCGAGGATCGAATACTCAGTTCAAATCTATGCGATACAGTTCCGCCGCGTTGCGGCTGATTATCTTGTTCTTAACGTCGTCCGGCACGCCGCGGAAATCCTCTTCGATCACCTTCAGCGAATTGGGCCAGGTGGAGTCGGTATGCGGAAAGTCCGAGGCCCACATGAACCGATCCTCGCCGAAAAACTTGAACAGCATCGGCCCGATCGGGTCGTCCTGGAACGTCGCCCACATCTGGCGCCGCACATACTCGCTCGGCTTCATTTCCAGCGGCTCGCTCGACAGCGCGCCGAATTTCTCGAACGCGTGGTCGAGCCGGTACATGTAATGCGCGATCCAGCCGGTGTCGTTCTCAGCCGAAACGATGCGCAATTGCGGAAAGCGCATCAGCACGCCGCCGAAAATGATGTCGGTCAGCGACTTCTGCACCTCGTGGATCAGATTCATGTAGCCGCGCGCGAACGACGGATTGCGCGACTTGATCTTTTCGCGCGCCTCCTTCGCTTTCGGCGGCTTCTTCCCCGTCACCACGTGCAGCGACAGCGGCATCCGCAGCTCCTGCGCCGCCTGCCAGAACGGATCGTAGTCCCGCAGATAGTAGGGCTTCTCGCGCGGCGGCGCGCCCCAGATCATCGCGCCTTTCAGCCCGATCTTCGCCGCCCGCTCCAGTTCCCGCACGCCCTCGCTGATATCCTCTAGCGAGATCAGCGCGATCGGATGGAACCGCTTGCGGTCGTGCGACGCGAACTCCGCCACCCAGTCGTTGAAGACGCGGAAGCAGGCGCGCTGCAACTCCGCATCGTCCAGTCCAAACAGCGGCATCCCGAGCGTCGTGTAGAGCACCTCGGCGCGCACCCCGTCGATATCCTGATCCTTGATCCGTTCGACCGGATCCCATCCGCTCGGCCGCGCCGCCTCGTACCCATCCTGACGGTTGGCGCGCCCGAGGAATTCTTTCAGCTCCTTGCCGCTGCGCCCCGCCGCGAATCCGCCCGCGACCGGAAACGGCGAAATTCCCGGCGCGACGAAAAGAAAATCGCCCTTGCTTTCGCTGCGGATCACGCGCGGCGCGCGATCGCGGAATTTTTGATCGAGACGTTCAGTCCACAGGTCGGCCGGCTCCATCATATGCGAGTCGGCCGAAATCACCGGATTTTCCGGCGCCATCGGCAGTCCCTCCTAATGCTTTAGTGAAGGCTCGTTTATACTTCTCTATCGCAGGTCGCGCGCCAAAGGGCAAGGACGGCGGGTTTCGCGTTTCCAGCGAAAATCATACGAACTCGACACATTCACCGGGAATTTCGCCACGTTTCAGCTCCTTATCAACCGGGCAGGAATTCGCGGATGGATGGCCGGGTCAAGCCCGGCCATAACGCTCAGACATGACGCTCGGATGAGTGATGCGCGACCATTACCGCGCAACCTCGCGCCGGAAACCCGGCTTCCAAGTAAGTCGCCGATTCGATACAACGCTCGCAACGCCGCCATGGAAGCGGGTCTCGAGGCTGACGGGAGGTAACGACAGCGCGATGGGCAATCCTGACAGGCCGGATCAAAAAAATCGGCAGCGGGCGCGGATCGCGCGCGCCGCCTCCATCGCTATCGCATGCGCAATTTTCGCCGCCGCCCCTCCCGCGCGCGCGCAAGCCAGCCCCTCCCCCAGCGCCCAGGCAAGTCCCAAAGCCTCGGCCAAGGCCGCTCCCGCCAAAAAGGAAAAACAAAAAGAAAAGTCGGCCAAAAAGCGCCGCGTCATCGCGATTTCGGTCGAAAAAGGCGAAATCTATACCATCACCGGATTAAAAAAGGGCGCCGCCGTCCAAACCAAAACCGTCTCCAATCCCAACGCTCTGAGCGTCCAGCCTCAACCGTCGGGCGATCTCGTTCTGCTCGGGACCGAAGCGGGCCGATCCAAAATCGACGCTACTCTAGCCAACGGTGAGCAGGTCACCTACGACGTGACGATCAACGCGGCCACCCCGCCGATCAATTCGCTGCGGTCCGGAACCGCGCCCAAATCGATCACGCCCTAAGAAAGCTCCGACCAGCCTTTCAGTCATTCCGCACGTGGCGCGGCGGGAACCGCGCGCGCGTTGACGAGTTCCGTTTGTCGGCCACGCCGCGCATCGATCGATTTGGCGAGTTCCTCCTGTCAGTCATGCCCGGGCTTGACCCGGGCATCCATCGATTTGGATTCGCGGGTCAGGCCCGCGAATGACGCGGCGGTCGCTCGTCAGCGCAGGCGCTCGACAGCAAACGCGAGCGCCAGCGCGATCAAGATTGCGCCCGCCGCCCGCTCCGCACCGCGCTTGTATCGTTCGCCCAGCCGCCCGCCGAATTTCAGCCCGACCAGCGTGAAACTGGTCGTCGTTCCGCACAGCATGATCAGCAGCGGCGCGAGCGGAATTTTCGCGGCCGGCAGCGCCGCGCCGACGCCGAGCGAATCCAGGCTGATCGACAGCGACGTCATGATCAGGCCGAATCCTCGCGTCGCCTCGAAATTCGGCTCCGGCTCGTCGCGCATGGACTCCCGCATCAAGATCGCGCCCACCACGACCAGCAGCGCGATTCCCGCGTACGAACCGATTTCGCCGAGCAATCTGCCGGCGCCCACGCCAAGCTGGTAACCGATCACCTGCATCATTATTTCGGAGCCTGCGAACGACAGCCCCAGCCTGATGCTTGCCTCGCGCGACACCTGCGCGATTCCGACGCCAACCGAAATCGCAAGCACGTCCAGCCCGACAGCCAGGGCGACCGCGAAAGTTTTGCCCAGAGTGATCAGATCATGATGAATGCCCAAGATTCTTGTCCCGCATCCCGCCGCGACGAACTCGGCCTGCACCACATTGCCCGACGATTTACAAAGAGTCGAATGTCGCTTGGTCCCGCCGAATGGCAGAGTCGGTCTATTCGTCTTCAGCTCCGCGAAGTCGAATAGTCAATCCGGCGAGACCCGCAGCCGAGCCGCAGTGTCAGCCCGTGGCGCTCCGTCGCCTGAACCGCCGCCGGCCGCACGCCGCAGCTTAACCCGTTTATTCCTGGCAGGCGCTTCGGCTCCAGTCGTTCAGCATTGTTTCGGTGAGCAGCGTGTGCGAGCGACAGTGCTCATCCTCGAGCCACCTGGAGCGACTTCGGATCGGACAATTCCATCCTGCCGCACTTGGCCTTCCGCTTGTGTGAGGTTGCATCCGAAATTTCGAGTCGTCGGCACATCTCCTCCGAAGGTCATGGGCGTAAGATCATAAACCCAAGATTGTGGCGACGAATCGAGTCCGCGCGTAAAATGCGCGGCTTTTGCTACCATGTCCCGGCCCCTTTGTTCGTGGTTGGACAAGCACGCCCATCGCCCCGGTCAGCGCGTCGAAGCCTTTTGTTGCGATTGTCGCTCGGACGAGTTCGTAATCCGCTTTGACCTGATTTAGGATCTTCGGATCATCGAGATTAAACGTTGAGACACGCGCCAGCAGACTTCGCTCATCCTTTTGCGATTCAAAGACTCGCGCGCACACAACCGCCTTTCTTAACTTACTGAACAGGTGGCTTTGTTCAAACGGGGTCTGTAACACGTTGTAGGCGTCGATCATCGTGATCGCCATCGTCTCCTTCACTTGCAAATCGCCCCTGGAGTTTCGTTTCAGAGGAACGATCTTCAGTTCCCATGATC
Source organism: bacterium (assembly GCA_014896235.1). GTDB lineage: Bacteria > Desulfobacterota > Binatia > Binatales > Binataceae > JADMIL01. Next base: position 23,136 of record JADBKU010000034.1, read on the forward strand.
CGAAGTTCGGCGATTGAGCAGAGTTGATGGGCAGCCCCAGATAGCGCTCCAGAACATGACCCGCCCAGCCTTTATTCTTCTTGTCGCCTCGCCAAACAGTTACCTGATACTTACCTGCCAGTTCTCGGAGGTCATGGCCTTCGAGTTTCCGAAGCTTCGCAACTGCCTGATCGCGTTCCATATCGGCAATCAGAGAAGCGACGCGGATGTCTTTGATTTTTGCGCAAACATGTCTTGAGATTCTTGGAGTTCTGCTGCAACCCTAGCCACCGATAACGCGATATGATTTTCATCGGTTTCGATGCCTACGCAGTGTCTCCCATTACGAATTGCAGCAATCGCAGTGGTGCCCCCACCGATAAAGGGATCCAGCACAACGTCGCCTTTGTTCGTTGAGGCGAGCAGACAGCGCTCGACGAGAGCGACGGGCTTCTGGGTCGGGTGCTTGCCGTACGATTTCTCATCGGCGCCCGGCGCGGCGATCGTCCAAACGGTTTTCATCTGCTTGCCGCGGTTGATCTGGCGCATGAGGTCGTAATTGAAGCAGTGCTTGCTCGTCTCGTTTTTGGCCGCCCAGAGGACGGTCTCGGTCGAGTGGGTGAAGTAGCGACAGGAGAGGTTTGGCGGCGGGTTGGGTTTTTCCCAAGTGATGTCGTTGAGAATCTTGAAGCCAAGCTGCTGCATCGCATAGCCGATGGAGAAGATGACGTGTAGTGTGCCGCTGACCCAGATGGTGCCGTTGGGCTTGAGCACGCGTTGGCAGCGGCGGAGCCATTCAAGGTTGAACTCGTGATTAAGTTCGGGTCCGCGCGACTTGTCCCAAGCGCCCTTGTCCACCTTAACCATCTTGCCGGCGTGGCAGGTGATGCCTCCGTTGGAGAGGAAATAAGGTGGATCGGCAAAGATGCAGTCGAAGCGGCCGTCGGGATATTTCGCGGCAATGGCGTCGAGGAGTTCGAGGCAGTTGCCGTGGTAGATCCACACGCCGCGGGTATCGTCACGGTAGGCGAGACGCGGAGGCGAGGGCGCGGCAGACTCCGATTGCTCGGGTGACGGGACGTCGTCCGTTGGTTGGATGGTGCCATCTTCGCGAACAACGAAGGACGCCGTAACAACCGGCAAAGCGTCTATATCGTCAAATCGAACCTCGCTCTCAGTGGCTGGAGTCGGTGTCGAGTGTAGACCACGCTGCTTTTGCTGTTTGAGTTTCTTCGCCATCACACGATCACTTCGTCAGACTAAAGCGGAGGTCAAGGTATATTTATAGCCTGGAACATCTTGTTGCGACGAGCGCTTCGGCTCAGGACAAAAACTCGGCCGCTTTCAGTGGGCGTTGGCGCATAATCGGCGGGCGTCTGAGCTGTAGGTCTCATGATAACCCGAACCTTCACAATCGGAACGAGCTGCGCGCTTCATCACGCAGTTCAAACGGAATTTTCGACTCATATCTTGACAGATACGGACCATTCGCCTCCGTGAGCGGTTCCATACTCGTGCCAATTGAAGAGGAACCGGTCGAAATCGCTTGATTTCTTTGCAGTCGCACCTCGAATTAAAATCGGCGACGTGCGGAATCCGAATCCGCGCTTCTCTCACACGTGGCGGTGGAGGAAGTCGAACAGCTTGCGCAGCGAGTCGTTGGCCGCCGACAGCATCCACACCTGTATAAAGCCGTGCGGCATGTCGGGCACGATATGCAGCTCGTGCTCGATTCCGGCGTTCCTGCACGCCTCCGCCATCGCATGCGATTCCGGCAGCAGCGGATCGTCGTCGCCGCAAATAATGAACTGCGGCGGCATCGCGCCGGCCTTCACCGCATTGATCGGACTCACCCGCGGATCGTTCAGCAGCGCCGGATAGCCGCCCGCCAGATACGCCCGCGCCATCATCTCGAGATTCATCGACTTGTCGCCCCGCCCCAGCACGGCGGGAACGTCGAACAGCCCGTAAATCAGCACGCCGGCCTTGAACTTTATCGGGTTCGGATCGGCGCCGAGCGCGATTATCGTCGCCGCCGCGAGGTTCGCCCCCGCCGAATCGCCGCCGATCGCGATCCGCGACGGGTCGCCTTTGTAGCGCGCGCCGTTCGCAACCGCCCAGCGCGCCGCGAACATGCAATCGTCGAGGCCGGCCGGAAACGGATTTTCCGGCGCCAGCCGGTAGTCCAGATTGATCGTCAGACAGCCCGCCTCCGCGAACTGCCTCCCGAGCTTCTGATGGCTCTTCGCGCTGCCCGCGACCCATCCGCCGCCGTGCAGATAAACCATGATCGGAAACGGTCCCGCGCCCTTGGGCACGGAGATGTCGGCGCGCAAGCCGGGGCGCAATTCGACGCCGGGATGGAACTCGCCGATCTCCGGCGCGCGCGCGTTGAGCGCGCCCTGACCTTTTTCGATAAATCCGCGCAGCGAAGGAATGTCCTTCGCCGGCGACCTCATCCCGGCTTTTACTTTGGCGAGAATTTCCGCTTCGCTGGCCATGTTCGATGCGCTCCCCGGTAAAGTCCGCGTGCGGCCGGCGCTTTCGCGGCCGCCGCGCCGCTTGCGGCTTGCGCTAAACTGCATCAGGCGCGCCCGCGATGTAAAGCGCCGCGCGGACGGCGCGCCGGACCGATGCGCCGATAAATCCGAGGTTGCATGATGCAACCGGGAGTTCCTATAGTTCGCTGGTGCGGCCGGTCCGCGCCGCACGATTCATCTCGCGGAGGCGTCAATGAAAATCTACGATTCCCAGGCAGCTCCAAATCCGCGCCGGGTGCGCGTTTTTCTCGCCGAAAAAGGCATCCAGGTCCCCTACGAACAGGTCGATATCGTCAAGGCCGTGAACCGCGGCCCGGAATTCCGCAAGATCAATCCGATGGCGGGCGTGCCCGTGCTCGAGCTTGACGACGGCACGCATATCGCTGAAAGCGTCGCGATTTGCCGCTACTTCGAGGAGACCAATCCCGAACCGCCGCTCTTCGGCGTCGGCGCAAAAGAGCGCGCGCTCGTCGAGATGTGGCAGCGCCGGATGGAACTCTATCTGTTGCTTCCGATCGCCGACTCGTTCCGGCAGCGGCACGACTTCTTTAAGGGTCGCATCCGCCAGGTGCCAGAATATGCGGAGGCGCAACGCCAGAACGCGGAAGAGGCGCTGGCATGGCTCGACACCGAGCTTGCGAACCGCCGCTTTATCGCGGGCGACAAGTACACGATCGCCGATATCACCGCGATGATCGCGATCGACTTCGGCCGTGTCTCGAAAATCACGATCAAACCGGAGCAGAAAAATCTCGCGCGCTGGCACGCGGAGGTGTCGTCGCGGCCGAGCGCCAAGGCCTGAGCCGCGGGTGCGGCCGCTGCTCGCAGGAATCGGGCGGGTTTACGCGCCGTTTTTGCTCGCCAGCGTGGCGGCGGCAGCCACTGCGCCGTATCCATGTGATGCGTACTCGACCGTCGCCCGACCATGCGGCGTCAAGTGGCGCCACAGGACGTGTCGGGACATGTCGGGCGCCAAATCGGCAATGTTGAACATAATCCAATAAGCTAGAGGAGTGATGTCATGGCAACTTTTGGCGTAATGATGTTCCCGACCGACTACGCGATCCAGCCGCCCGAGCTGGCTCGGGCCGTTGAGGAGCGCGGCCTCGATTCGCTGTTCTTTCCCGAGCATACGCATATTCCGACGAGCCGTAAGTCGCCATGGCCGGGCGGCGGCGAACTCCCTATGGAGTACTCGCACACGCACGACCAGTTCGTCGCGCTGACCGCCGCGGCGGTCGTGACCAAGCGGATCAAGCTCGGCACCGGCATCTGCCTGGTGGTCGAACGCGACCCGATTCTGCTCGCAAAAGAGGCGGCGTCGCTCGATTTTATCTCCGGCGGCCGGCTGATCCTCGGAATCGGCGGCGGATGGAATGCCGAGGAGATGGAGAATCACGGGACCAACTTTAAGTCGCGATGGAAAATCCTACGCGAGAGGATTCTCGCGATGCGCGAGATATGGTCCAAGGAAGCCGCCGAGTTTCATGGGGAATTCGTCAATTTCGATCCGATTTGGAGCTACCCAAAACCGGTTCAGGCGGGCGGTCCGCCGATTCTGCTCGGCTCGGAAGCAAAGCGCGCGCCGGAACGAGTCGTCGATTATTGCGACGGATGGATGCCGATCAATCGCAAGCCTGAACAACTTGCGGATGGCGTAAAGGCGCTACGTGAGGCGGCGAATCGCGCCGGACGGAGCTTCGAAACGATCCAGCTCGGGCTGTTCGCGGCGCCGGGTAAAGAAGACGCCGCGCGGCGCGTGATGGAGATGGGCTTTACCCATCTTATTTTTCCTTTGCCGCCGGCGAAGGCCGACAAGGTGATGCCGCTATTAGACACTTACGCAACTTTAAGCGATAAACTGCGGAAATAGCTCGCTTCTGCCATTAATATGCTTGGGCGTTCCGCAAGGTCCGGTACGCCCAAGTTATCAACAGGTCGCAAAGATTCGACGAAAACCGCGATAAGAACGCGGGCCGGTCGGCGAGTCGCCCCATAAGTCGTTGATTTCATTGAATAAAATTCCACAATCGGCGAATCGCCGGGCGCGTTATCAAGAATTCTCCGTCAGGTTATCCACGTATTTTCCACAGACACGCCCGGACCGTCCGATGACGTACATTTGATGTACGGGCCTGTACCGTCACGACATCGTAAGGAGTTGCTTGCCCCAATTGGCGCCCGTGAAGAGCCGGATCAGCGTCTCCGGACAATGTTCGAGTCCGTGCGCCAGGTCGATCTTGTTTTTGATTTTGCCCTCGGCATACCACTTCGAGAGGTCGGCGATCGCCTCCGGGTAGCTCTGAGCGAACTGGAAGACGAGAAAGCCTTCCATCCGCGCCGCACGAAAAACCAGGTTGAAATAATTCTTCGGGCCGGCGCCAAAGACCCCATTCTCTTCGTTGTATTGCGATATCGCTCCGCACAGCACGACGCGCGCGCGGTTCGCCAGATGCGCCAGCGCATGGTCGAGGATTTCGCCGCCGACGTTGTCGAAATAGACGTCGATTCCCTTGGGACAGGCGCGGCCGAGCGCCTCGCCGACGTTCTCGTGTTTGTAGTCGATAGCGGCATCGAAGCCGGCTTCGCCGGTCAACCAGGCGCACTTTTCAGGTCCGCCCGCGATCCCGACCACCCGGCATCCTTTGATCTTGGCGATCATTCCGGCGACCGACCCGGTCGCACCCGCGGCGCCCGATACGACGAAGGTTTCGCCCGCGCGCGGCTGACCGACCGCGAGCGTGCCGAAGTAGGCGGTCAGGCCGGTGATTCCGAACAGCGAGAGCGCGAGCAGCGGATCCGTGCCTGGCGCCAGCTTTTGCATCGCGAACAGCCCGGCGCCATCGGTGGTAGTGTAGTCCTCCCATCCGAACAGACCCTGCACCAGGTCGCCCGGCGCGAATCCCGGCTTTTTCGATTCGACGATTTCGCCAACAGCCGCGGCCATCATCGGCCGCCCGAGCGGAATCGCGGGGATATAGGTGTCGAAGGACATCCAGCCGCGCTGGGTCGGATCGAATGAAAAGGCGAGATTGCGGATCAGAACTTCGCCGTCCTTGAGGGGCGGAACGACGGTTTCATTCCATTTGAAATCGGAGGTCTTGATCAGACCGTGGGGGCGGGCGGACAGCAGCCATTGGCGGTTTTTTCTTTCAGCCATCGCGGACGCTCCTTGAATACGCGCGGATTCGGATCGCGCGATCGAGGTTAGCACCGCAGGCTCCGCAAGTAGAGGAATCGGTTACGGCGCCGAATCGCGCTGGCCTGCCCCCCCCCGAAAACTCCGCCAATTTGAGGTAGAGTCCGTCGCCTGAGAAAGAGACGGGCAATGAAAGGAAGCCGCTTCACGGAGGAGCAGATAATCGGGAGGCTGCGGGCCGAAGCCAACGCATACGTCGAGCGCCATCGCGGCGAACGCGACCAGCAGGGGCATGCGCTGGTGGCGCGCAACGGTGAGGCGCAGGCGCGCAGCTGCGCAACGCCCACAAAATCCGCTCCGGCTCTGCCGCCCGCGCCGCCTCCGAGTGTTCCTCGGCAAGCGCCACCCCACTTCCACCTCGGGTCGTCCGTCCACGGCTCAAAACGCCCCGGCAACCTCGACCAAACCATTTATGAGACTGCTTCTAGTCGTGAATGTTACAGGTGTCGCATCTTCTCATACTCGTGTGCGAGGGACCATGCTGAGTAACCGGAAAAGAGCTGGATCAAAACGCCATGGCTGCTGCGCGGAGAAATGAAGGCATCATGGCGCTCCGCATCGTCGGTGTCGTCGATCACCGTCACGCCCAACTGACGCAGTCGTTCAGCCTCCCATTTAGAACCGGGCAGGTTGAAGGCGACGTGATGTAGGCCCTCGCCGCGCTTGGCCAGGTAGTCGTGAAGGAAAGAATCAGCGCCCAGCGGTTCGAGCAGCTCGATCGCAACCCGATAGAGCTCGATTTTGCAGAGACGATAACCCTTGTCAGGCCGCTCCAGAACGCGTTCATCGAATCATTCAACAGCCGGCTGCGCGAGGAGTGTCTCAACGAGCATGTTTTCGTCTCGCTCGACGATGCGCGGCGCAAGATCGAGCAGTGGCGAATCCAATACAACCGCGAGCGACCGCACTCCAGCCTGGGCTATCTAACGCCGGAGGAGTTCGCGGCCGCGGCCGAGCAAACAAGGAGCGAGAACGCCGCGCGCACCGCTTGGCCAGCAGACTCAGCGCCGGCCGGCGCGGTGCAACGCGCGTCGGTCTCGAATCCAAAACCCGACAGTTTTTCGTCCGCCCTCAGAAAGTGAAGGGCGGCCGGAAAAACTGTGATAAGGAAACGCGCAACCGGCGAAACAGAAAAATGAATCAAAACCCGGCGAACACTAACTTACGAGTGGGCTACCAAAAAGGGTAAGGCCATTTCCGTTTTGAACCCTCTGCGTCACCAGAGTCATACTGCAGATGAGCGCCGCCGCGCCAGTTTCCGAGACGTGTGCCGCTGCACGCCCCCGGCCGTGCCGACAAAGCGCCGCCGCGCCAGTTTCCGAGACGTGTGCCGCTGCACGCCCCCGGCCGTGCCGACAAAGCGCCGCCGGTCTGGACAGTTGGCCCTGCCCGGTTTCGGTTGACGGCGGCTTGGTTAATTCCTCGGTTCAGCGTTGCTGGTTGAGCTGGAATACGAACTAGAACCGATCAAGCTATAAGCATGCGCAGAAAGATTGAACTTTATCTTTATCGCGCCGAAAGCCTCTTCTGGGAGAATTGGCTGGGAATCAGGACGCGAACCACGCGCTTGCCCTACGAACGTTCCCGTGATGCGGAGCATAAAATCTATACGCCCACGATTTACCGCACGATTTTCCGGGTTCTGCGCAGTCTTCCGCTGAAAGCGGAAGACGTATTCGTCGATTTGGGCTGCGGCAAGGGCCGGGTGGTCTGTTGCGCGGCGTATCTTGGGGCCGCGCAAGTGATCGGCGTTGAATACGTCAAAGAGCTGCACGACATCGCGCTCAACAATGCGGAACGAATGCGCCGCCGTCAAAGCCCAATTTCGATCAGTTTAGGCGAGGTTGAGGACTTCGATTTCTCGCTAGGAACAGTATTCTTCATGTTCAATTCCTTCGGCCGGAAGACGATCGAATCGATCCTCACCAAAATGGAAGATGGTTTACGCAAGAATCCGCGTGAGATTCGCATCGCCTATGTTAACCCAGTTTACGGATTGGCGATGAAAGAAAGGCCCTGGCTGGAGCGCTACGGGTTTTGGCGGCGGTTTGACGTGGTTATGCTCTGGCGATCCAAGCTGGACCGCCAATCCTGAACTTCTACGGTCGGTCAGCATAGTTTCCCAGAGCGGGGCATTCCTGACGGACAATAACCTGCCGACGCGAGGCTTCCCCAAGGTAAGGCCACAGATATTCTGTTTCTGGCCGAACTCGGCGCGCCACCTGGTTGCGGGCCTATCCCGCGCGACGGACTCTGCCCTGCATCGCACAATCTACGGAACGCAAGCCTAACACGACGTAAGCGCCGTACACGAAATTCTAATGACTTGGTTAATTTTAATTGGAATATTATTCCTTTAATCGAAGCATATGCTAGGATTTGCGCGTAAAAGTTTGGGTCGTTCAGATTAATCTTGCCGCTTTTCGTTATCTTGCCGGGGGGAGGTCAAAGGCTCGTGAAAACATGTTTTATTGCTAAATTGGCGTCAACGATTGTCATCATTTTCTTCGGCGTACTGTTGGCTCGCGGCGACGCGTTTGCCCAAGCTTCACCGACTCCAACCGCGACGCCGACGCCGTCCTGCTCAATTTCCGAATTGCCGGATGGATCAGCGCCGATATGCAATACGGGCGCGGAAACGCCGCCGTCATACCTTGGGGTTTCGGGCGGAAACATCAACAGCGTAACCATTTCCAAATCCGGCGGCGCGGTCTGCTGCTCGGGAACTTTTGGCGCGTTGGTGAAGGACTCCGGCGGAAATCAATATGTGCTCAGCACCAATCACGTTCTGGCGCGCAACAGCGCATCGGGAGCTGCCGCAGCGAAGCTGAGAGAACTGATCGTGCAACCCTCGTTGCAGGATCTGGGATGCTGGCAGGATCCGTCTGACACCGTAGCGCAACTTTCCAAATGGGTTCCGCTCAGCTTTAAAGCCGGCACCGAAAATCAGATGGACGTGGCGATCGCGAAGGTCGTTTCCGCGAATCAGGGTCCGAGCGGCCCCTCGGTTCCCGGCGTCGACCCGAACGGCAATATCCTGAACATCGGCATGATCAGCACCACGCCGTTCCCATTTAACAATCTGATAGACGGCATGGCCGTGATGAAAATGGGGCGCACGAGTTGCCTGACCAGCGGCGTGATCGACGCCTTCGATGCGATGGGCCAGGTCGTCTACAGCAAGACCTGCAATAATGCCGCGGCCGGCGTCGCTTACTTCGATCATCAGATTCTGGTTCTCGGCCAGATCCCGAATTCGACCAACGGCTCGACCTGCACTTTCGCCTCGCCGGGAGATTCGGGAGCGCTCGTGCTGACATATGACTTCGGCTGCCCGCAGGCGATCGGGGTGGTGTTTGCCGGAACGTCCGGAAGCGGCGCGGATTCCGGCGGGACGCTCGTTGCCGTCAATCCGATCCAGACGGTGTTGACTAAATTAAACGTCTCGCTCGTCGGACAATCCTGTACTGGCGTGGCATACGCTCAGGATGCCGACGGCTCGGTTCGGTCGGCTGAAATAAGCGACGAACTCCGCGCCTCGATTGAACATGCGCGTCGCGTAAAGGAACTGCGCGGACGCTCAGTGTTAAAAATTTCCGGAGTTGCCGCTATCGGGATCGGTGCGGGAGAGGATCCAAACAGCGCGATGCTGAACGTCTATCTAACCCAAGATTCACCCCAGATTCGCAGTCGCGTGTTAAAGCAACTCAAGGGCGAACAGGTCCGATTCAAACAGCTCGGAGGCAGTTTCTCAGCTCTGTAAACCACATCTAAAATTTGAGGACGGGCCGGCGCGTGAGATGAAGCCGCGCCGGCCCGCTTGCCCTTAGTCGCCCAGCGCACCGGGCGCCCAAAGTAACGGTGCGCTGACAAGCGGGTGCAAAATTGACCGGCGGCGGGCGAAAATCTTTGAGCTTTCGATCAAAAAGAGCCGCAAGGCGCGTCGTCGAAGCGCAAATCCGTCGCATGCGCCCGACGCGTCGCGCGCTGGAGGATTCAGCGCCGCTTCACGGCGCGCAAACGTCCTTCCCCCGCTGCAGGCAAGCCACCACCGGCGTGAGCGTCGGCGTGGCGTCGCCAACGATTTCGTTCACACTGTCCTCATAATTGTTCGCTATCCAGACATTGCCGCCAGCGTCCACCGCGATTGAGAATTCGCCCAGACGCGTGGGCCACGGTCCGAGATTTAGTCCGAAACCGTAAGCACTCGCCGCGGTCAACTCGCTTACGCTATCGTCGACGGAGTTGGTGGTCCAAACGTTGCTGCCAGCATCGACAGCGATCGAATTGGGGCTGCT
>JADBKU010000035.1 GCA_014896235.1 bacterium
CGGCTCAAGCCGCCCAGCCGGGAGGCGCGTAACCTCGGCGATTACCTGTGAGCCGGGCTGGATGAGGCAGGCGAAGCTATGAACGTGCAAGTGATTCTCAATGAAGAAGTCCATAACCTGGGCAGTCCGGGCGACGTAGTGAAGGTGCGCGCCGGCTATGCGCGCAATTACCTCCTGCCGCGCAAGCTCGCGGTTGAAGCGAATCCCAAGAACCTGCGTGCGTTCGAACACGCCAAAGCAGTGGCGATGCGCAAGCGCGAGGCGCTGAAGCGCGCGTCGTTGGGCGTCAAGGAACGGGTCGAAGCGCTCAGGCTCGAAATCGCGGCGCGCGCCGGCGAAGAGGGCAAACTTTTCGGCTCGGTCACCAATATAGACCTGGAGCGGGCGTTGCGCGAAAAGGGCGTCGATATCGAGCGGCGCCGGATCCAGTTGGCCGAACCAATCAAGCAACTCGGCGAGTACTCGGTCGCGATCAAACTGGGCGGCGAAGTGGAAGCCGCGCTGAAATTCGTGGTGGTAGCCGCCGGCGAGTGAGGATTGAAGGGAATCGCAATGATGAAGCTTTACGACTTCCTGCCTTGTCCCTTCGGCCAGAAAGTCCGAATCGTGCTCGCCGAAAAGGGCCTGTCCTACGAGTTCGTTCAGATCGATCTGGCCGCGGGCGACCAGCGCAAGCCCGACTTTCTGCGCCTGAATCCGTTCGGACGGGTGCCGGTGCTGGTTGACGAGGATGTGACGATTTACGATTCGACCATTATCGCCGAATATCTCGAAGACGAATATCCGGAGCCGCCGCTATTGCCCGCGATCGGGTCGAGCGCGCTGCGCGCCCGGGCGCGCACGTGGGAAGACTTTGCGGACGTGTCGTTCACCCCGCAGGTTGGCCAATTGATGGGCGAGATGGCGAAAGCCGAAGCTGAGCGCGACCCGGCGCGGTTGCAGCGTTACCATCGCTCGATCGAACAGATTCTGAATTTCCTCAATCACGAATTGCAGAAGCAGGAGTTCCTCGCCGAACAGTTCTCGGTCGCTGACATCGCCTTCGCGCCGCGGTTGCTGGTGCTGCGCGACCTTGGCATCGAGCCGGGCCAAAACCGGCCGCACGTCGAGGCGTGGCTGCGGCGGATGCTCGATCGTCCAAGCATCCAAAGTCTTGAGGGAGTGACGATCGAGCCGTTGGCGGGAATCTAAACGCCGCACCAATCATGGCCCTAAAAAAAACGCGCCGCCCGAGTTGCGGGCGGCGCGGTCGTTCCGCGCGGCTGAAGCCGCGGATACTTGTGGATGGCCTCGCTACTGTACGCGATTGAAACGCCGATTAGTAGCGAAGTTCAGCGGTCTCCGCATAAACGTCGTCTTCATCGGGACGGGGCGCCACCCCCGTAAGACGATAAACAAGCTTAGCGGCGAATAGCTTGTCACCGATTCGCCCCTGCGGTTTCAACATACCGCCGTGTCGGCGGCATCGTGGACACGCGACCGTTCCGCTCAGCATCGAGGCCGTCTGAGGCGTGATATGAAGATCGAACATATGAGCGCATCCGGGGTTTTGGCATACGGTACGATAAATAATACCGCCTTGGCCCTTTTTAGCGCGCGTTGGGGTGTTGCTGGCGATCGTTTGCATTGAAGTAAATCCTCCCTCCTCGGGGAGTGGTTCAATCGGCTTTCCGCTCGATTCAAAAACTTAGACGTTCGAGCTTGGGAAATGTTTCAAGCAACAGATGTGCCTATTCATGTTGGCATCCTTAATCGCAACCATTTACATTGAAAAATAAGACGAAGTGAATGTAACGGCATGCGAACGCGCCGCCCGAGGCGCCCCGGATGGTTTGTAACACGGAAGGATTTGGGACAATTCGCGAAAGGCTGGGAGCCCAAAAAGCGCCAATTGCGAAACGCTCGGATAATCATCGATTTGCGAAACCATGCGGGTCCGAACTCGTTCCTAACCTCGTAGGTCTCGCTTATACTGCGCGTGGCTGGAGGATCTGGCGGTCGCAGCTTCAGGTAACCCGGCGATTATCGCGAACAACCTTGAGATTGCTTGAATGAGAACGCTTGCGCTTGTGATGGCCGGGGGGCAGGGCACTCGGCTCTATCCGCTGACCCGCGACCGGGCGAAGCCGGCGGTGCCGTTTGGCGGGAAGTATCGGATTGTGGATTTTGTCCTCTCCAATCTGATCAATTCGCAGATTTTCTCGATCTACGTTCTGGTGCAATGGCGATCGCAGTCGTTGATCGAACATCTGAAGGACGGATGGCAGTTCGGGCGGGTGATGCATGATCACTTCATTGTGCCGGTGCCGGCGCAGATGCGGATGGGGGAGAGCTGGTATCAAGGCACGGCGGACGCGATTTTCCAGAATCTCAATCTTATCGATGACTTCCGGCCGGATCTGGTGGCGGTTTTCGGGGCGGATCACATCTACCGGATGGATATTTCGCAGATGATCGAGTTTCATATCGAGCGCAAAGCGACCGTGACTGTTGCGACGCTGCCGGTGGCGCTCGAAGAGGCCGACCAGTTTGGCGTGCTGGAGGTCGATTCCGGCTTGCGGGTCAACGGCTTTGAGGAGAAACCGAAGCATCCGCGGGCGATGCCCGGAGCGCCGGGAAAATGTCTCGCCTCGATGGGCAATTATCTGTTCGACCCACAGGTGCTGCGCAACGCGCTGATCGAGGATTCGCAGAACCGCAACAGCCATCACGATTTCGGCCGCGACCTGATTCCCGCCCTGATCGAACGGACGCCGGTTTATGCCTACAATTTCATGACGAACCGGATTCGCGGCGATTCCGAGGAAAACTTGAGCTATTGGCGCGACGTCGGCACGATCGACGCCTACTATGAGGCGAATATGGACCTGCGCGACGCCAAGCCCCATCTGAATCTTTACAATACTTATTGGCCGCTGCGCACGGCCTATTACAATCAGCCGCCGGCCAAATTCGTATTCAATGAACATGGCCGGCGCGGCGAGGCGTTGCACTCGGTGATTTCCGAAGGATGCATCGTTTCCGGCGGTTCCGTGCGCAATTCGGTGCTGGGCCGTTCGGTGTTCGTGCATTCCTACAGCGATATCGACGATTCCGTGATCATGGACTATTGCGATATCGGGCGTCATGCGCGAATCCGCCGGGCGATAATCGACAAGAACGTGACGATCCCGGAGGGCGACGTAATCGGCTACGACCTCGAGCGCGACCGCAAGCGCTACTTTGTCACCGACAGTGGAATCGTGGTGATTCCGAAGGCGCCGAAGCGGGAGGGCGTGTTCGTTTGAACGGAATCAGCGAGCCGCGGAGCGAAAGCGCCGCGCCGCCGGCCGGCGGCGTCCGCGAATCACGCGCCGCCGCGCGCAACCGTCCGGTCGTGTCGGAGGCCGCGCGGGAGGCCGCCGCGGCACGCCGGGCGCAAGCCGGGAAGCTCGAATTAGGGCCGCTTGATCGTTTGGTTTACTATCTGTTGCTCGGCCTGCTTCATCTGCTGAGCCTGATTCCCGATTTTCTGCTTTATCCGCTGGGAGTCGCCGGCGGATGGCTCGGCTATCAACTCGATCGCCGTCACGTGCGCATCGGGATGCGCAATCTGGAAATCGCGTTCCCAGAGCGCACCGCCGAGGAGCGGCGGCGCATCCTGCGGGCGTCGTACATCAATCTCGGCCGCAGCGCGGCGGAATATATCCGGCTCGGCGGATTTTTTTATCGCCGCCTCAAAAAGCGCGTGCGCTACGACGGGCTGGACTATTGGAATGAACTGAAAGCGCGGAATCCCGGCCGCGGCCTGCTGATTCTGAGCGCGCACTTCGGCAATTTCGAGCTTTTGCCGACGGCTCATGCGATGTACGGCCATCGAATCAGCCTGGTGCATCATACCCAGCGGTTTCTGGCGGGCGACGCGCTGATGACTTTCGTGCGCGAGCGCGCCGGCGTCGAAGTGATTCGCAAACACAAGGCGGCGCGCGCAGTGCTGAGGGCGCTGCGCCAGGGAGAAGCGGTCGGCATTCCGTTCGATCAGAACGCCAAGCGCAGCGAGGCGGTTTTCGTGCCGTTTTTCAATGAGATGGCGGCGACCGCGAGCGGCCTGGCGCGGCTGGTCGCGATCTCCCGCGCGCCGGTCGTGCCTGTATATCTCGTGCGCGACCCTTCGATGCGCACGCATCGCATAAAAGTCTACGAAGCGGTTCCCGTTCAGCATACCGACGACGCCGAAGCCGACGTGCTCGAAAACACGCGCCGCTTCATGCAGGCGCTGGAAGAAGTCGTCCGGCAATACCCGGAGCAGTTCCTGTGGACCCATCGGCGTTACCGCACGCGCCCGCGCGGCGCGCCGCCGATTTACGATTCCTGAGCTTGAGTCCGGCGCGCGATGCGCGGCAGCAGCGCGCAGATTGCGAGACTGGCGATCCACGCGGCCGGCGCGGCGATTAAAGGAACCGGGCCCGGTCCGGCGATCCATCGCGACGGCTTCGCTCCATTGACGAACGCGCCCCAGCTTTTGGCGCCGAGCACGAACCCCGCATGCATCCCGGCGCCCATCCAGATGTTTCCGGTCAGCAGGAAAGCTTCGCCCAGCACGATGCCCAGCAGAAACAGGCCCAAAATCGCCGGCGCGGCGGCGGCGGGATGGTCCAGCATCGCGGCGCTGGCGGCGAGGTTATGAACGCCGGCGGCCGGATGATAGCCGGTCAGATAGTAGTGCGCGGGCGAGCGAAGCAGGTGGACGATCGCATAAAACGCCGAACTCAGCGCCAACGCGCCGCGGGCGCCGAACTCCGCGCGCAATCCGGCCAACAGAAAAGCGCGGAAGAAAGCTTCTTCAATCAGCGCGATCGCGAGCGCGGCCGGAAGATGGGTCGCGGCGCGGAGCAGAGCAGGAGCGGGCCGGAACTGATGGCGAGGGACGGCGGCCGCGGCCAGCGCGAAGAGTATCGCGAGCGCGCCTAGGGCGATCGCGAGGCCGATCGCGAAGCGGCCCAGATTGGCGCGCGGATTGGCGCATCCCGTGCGCACGAGCGCGGCGAATCGCAGCCGCCGCGACGCGATCAATAAAGCGGCGAGCAGCGTCGCCATCGCCACGCGATCGAAGATGCGCGGGAACGGAAAGCGGAAGCCGAGGGCGGCGACCGCGGCGGCGGCGAACGGCGCGATCACGACCGCGGCGGCAAGGCCGGCGGCGAGGGCGATCGCGAATGAAAGCGTGAAGCGAGCGAGAGCGGTGCGATTATGCGATTGCGTGATCTTGGACCTCGGCAGGAAGGGTCGGAAGTTGCCGCTCATGCACGATTCGGCCGCATTGGATCGGCGAGCGGTTCGAGCACGATTTCGACGGGACAGGCGCCCGCCGGCGCGGCGATTATCTGCATCACCGCGGCGGCGACATGTTCCGCGCGCAGCATGAGCGAACGATCGAGCCGCCTGTTTTGGGGGATCAATGCGGTATCGGTCAATCCCGGGATCACCACCGCGATTCGCACGTTGCGCGCGCGCAATTCGTTGAATGCCGCGTGGGTGAATGCGACCAAGCCGGCTTTGGCGGCGGCGTAAACGGCTTCGCCCGGCGGCGTGGCGCGCGCCGCCGACGAGGCGATATTCACGATCGCGCGCGGCGCGGCGGCGCCGTCCGCGCTCGCCTTCGCGAAATGGGCGGCGGCAAGGCGGGTAAGCGCGATCGGCGCGCGCAGGTTGAGCGCGAGGATACGATCCTGGTCGGCGGCGCTCATCCGCGCGAGCGGAGTGCGCGGCGGCGCCCATCCGGCGTTGTTCACGACCACGTCGAGGCGGCCGTAGCGCTGCAACGTCGCGTCGATCAGGTTTTCCGGCGCGTCCTCGCCGGCGAGATCGACCAGCACAATCAGCGCGCGTTCAGGCGCAAGGCCGGCCGCCGCGCGCGTCTCCTCCAATTCCTCGCGCGTGCGCGCGGCGATGCAGAGCGAATAGCCCGCGCGCGCCAGCGCGAGCGCGACCGCGCGGCCGATTCCGCGTCCGGCGCCGGTGACGATCGCGACCGGAGCCGACTCGCGCTCGGGCGGCGTGGCCGAAGAATCATCCATTATGGGAAGCGCGGCGCCCAATCGGGATCGGCAATGCGCGGCCTCGCGGAGCACGGCGTGAAACGTCGAATTTCAGCGCGATTCGCACTGTCGGCGCGGGATTATTGCCTTGTCGGCGGCAGCCAAACACAATCGAAGTTTAATGAATCCGCAGGTATTTCGCGAATACGACATCCGCGGCGTGGTGGAGGAGGACTTCCACGACGATTTTGTCGTCGATCTGGGACGCGCCTATGCGACGCTGTTGCTGCGCGCCGGCAAGCGCACGATCACGCTCGGACGCGACTGCCGTCTGACCTCCGATGCATTGCGCGATCTGCTGCTCGAGGGTCTGCTGCCGAGCGGGATCGACGTGGTCGATATCGGCGTCGTGCCTACGCCGCTGCTCTATTTTTCGGTGCGCCACTGGCAAATGGACGGCGGCGCGATGATCACCGGCAGCCATAACGCGGCGGAATACAACGGCTTCAAATTGGGAGTTGGTCCCTCGACGATCTTTGGCGCCGAAATTCAGCGAGTGCGCCAGATTATCGAGGCGCGGGCGTTCGAATCGACCGGCGGCAAAGGCAAACTTACATCGCGCCCGGTCCTGCCCGACTATCGCGACTATATCAAGCGCAATATCCACTTGCGGCCCGGAATGAAGGTCGCGGTGGACGGCGGCAACGGATGCGGCGGAGCGGTCGCGGCGCCGCTTATGCGCGAGATGGGACTTGAAACGGTCGAGCTGTACGTGGAGATGGACGGCCGCTTTCCGCATCACCATCCTGATCCGACCGTCGAGGCGAACATGCGCGATCTGCAGGCGGCGGTGAGAAAATCCGGCGCGGAAATCGGAATCGCTTACGACGGCGACGCCGACCGGATTGGCGCGGTCGATGAAAACGGGCGCATCGTCTGGGGCGACGAACAGATGGTGGTTTACGCCCGCTCGATTCTGCAAGAGCGGCCGGGCGCGACGATTATCGGCGACGTCAAATGTTCGCAGCGGATGTACGACGACATCGCGCGGCATGGCGGCCGTCCGATTATGTGGAAGACCGGCCACTCGCTGATCAAGAGCAAGCTCAAAGAGGAAAACGCCGCGCTCGCGGGCGAGATGAGCGGCCACATGTTTTTCAACGATCGCTATTACGGCTTCGACGACGCGATTTATTCGTCGTTCCGGCTGCTGGAGATCGTTGGCCGCGAAGGGCGCACTTTGAGCCAGTTGCTGGCCGACCTGCCGCGAACCTGCTTCACGCCGGAGCTGCGGCTCGATTGCCCTGACGACGTCAAATTCGAGGTCGTGCGCAGGGCCGCGGATTATTTCCGCGCGCATTACGAGACGATCGATATCGACGGGGCGCGCGTCAAGTTTCCCGGCGGATGGGGACTGGTGCGCGCGTCCAATACGCAGCCGGCGCTGGTGATGCGGTTTGAAGCCGAAGACGAACGCACACTCGGCGAAATCCGCGCCATCTTCGAGGGCAAGCTGAAAGAGCTAGGCGCGAAATTGTGAAAAAGGCGCTCCGGCGATCGACTGGCGCGCCCGCCGCGCGCGCGGCGTCGGCGACGCTGATTATCGCGGGCGGACGCGGCACGCGTTTTTGGCCCGAAAGCCGCGCCGGCCGGCCCAAGCCGCTGTTCGCGATCGACGGTAAAACGTCCCTGCTGGCCGGCACGATCGCGCGGATGCGCGGACTGATTCCGCCGGCGCGAATCTTCGTCGTGGTTTCCGCCGATCAGCGGCGGCCGTTCCGCAAGGCGCTGCGCGGAATTCTGCCGGCCGGGAATCTGATTGTCGAACCAGACGGCCGCGGCACCGCCGTCGCGATCGCGTATGGCGCCGCGAAAATCGCGGAAAGGCTGGGCGGCGAAACGGCGCTCGCGGTGATGCCCGCGGACCATCACGTGGCGCCCGCGGACGGCTTTCGCGCGACGATCGCGGAGGCTTTCGATCTCGCCCGCGCACACGATGCGCTCGTGGTCGTCGGCGTGGCGCCGACCGGCGCTGAAACCGGCTATGGCTACCAGCAAATCGGACCGGCGGTGGGGAACGGCTACAAAGTAGCGCGATTCGTCGAGAAACCCGCGCCCGCCGCCGCGCGCAGGATGGTCAAGTCCGGACGGTACCTGTGGAACGCCGGAATTTTTGTGATGCGCGCGCGCGTGCTCGAGGCCGAGCTGCGGCGTCACGCGCCGGCATTGGCGGCGGCGATGGAGCGCTTCGGCGCGATCGGCGCGCGCTCCTTGCCGGCATTTTACCGAAGCCTCGATTTCGATTCTTTCGATCGGGTGGTGGTCGAAAAAAGCCGCAACGTGATCGGCGTTCGCGCGCGCTTCAGGTGGTTCGACGTCGGTAGCTGGCAGGGCCTTTGGGACGCGCTCCGTGCGGACACAACCGCGAACGTATTGAGCGGCAACGCGATCGCGCTCGGTTCCAGCGGCGTGCTCGCGCGCGCGGGCGAGCGCCTGATGGTGCTGATAGGCGTTTCCGATCTGGTCGCGGTTGACGCCGGCGACGCGATATTGATCGCGCGGATGTCGGCGTCGCAGGAAATTCGCCGGGTGACCGAAGAACTCTCCCGCCGCGGCTTGAACAAGTATTTGTAAAATCGGCCGCGATCCATGCCGCGGCTATTCCTGGTTCCGCGCGTCGGCGGAGTCCGGAAAGAGCGCGCGTATCAGGAACGATTCGCGCTTGAAAAATCCGCCGGTATGAAACGAATCGTCAAGCCGGAAGTGCGCGTAATCGAAATAGTGACCCAACTCATGCATCAAGGTGCGGATGAACGTGCGCGGCTTGACGACGTCGTGGCGCTGCGCCGTGCGCATCCAGAGGACGATCAGCGGTTCCCGATCGCGCCGCGGCGCGGCCGGCGATCCCGGCGCCGGCGCCTGAATCCGGCCGGTCCCTTGCGGATAGAAAATGCCGTGCAATTCGCCGCGGGCGTTATGCGGCCGGACGCCCCTGACTTCGATACGGACCGGGGCGACGCCCAGCAGCCGGCATAACTCGTTGCCGAGCGCCTGCGCACCGCGCTGCGCCAGAGACGGCGCCGCGGTGGGCAGAACGGCGGCGAGCCGCGACGCGATCGCGATGGCCGCGGGACTGGCCACGAGCGCATACCGGTCGAGCGCGTCGCTTTTCAGGTAGCATCGTTGCGCGCGCGCCGAGAGCCGGTAGTAAAACGCGGGCAGCGGACGCGCGTTGCCGTCGGAAGCGCGCACGCCTGTGCGGCCGCGCCCGTTCGCGCGCGCATCCGTTCCTTTCGACCCCGCGTCCACCGCTTTGCCTATCGTGTATCGACGGCGATCGGAGCGCAACATTGCGGATCGCATCGACGGCACGGCGGCAATTTGCACGGTTGACGCCATGCACCATGAAAACGCACGGATTTTTCACGGGCGTTCAGCAGGCACGTTTGATGCGTCCTCGACGAGACGTGTTCAGAATCATTGGCGACTGGCTCGGCTCGCTTTCGGGCCTCAACCGACTCGCCATTCGCGGGCGGTCCGCGCCGCAAATCCAAAAGACTTGTGACGGCGCCGCCAGCGCCAGGGCGTTTCCGGCGCCGGTCCGCCATGCGTTTGTGATTTCCCGGCTGAAACCTGAGGAAGCGCTGGAGCCGTACCGCCATCGCTATACGTGCCTGCATTGCCGATGGAACTTCCTGGCGGACGCGCGCGGTCGCGTGGTCGCCGTCGATGCCGCGGATAGGCCGGTCGCGGCGGCGGAAGCGGCGCGCGTCCATCCTCTGAAGAATCGTCAAGCGCGGCCACCCCGCTGACGCTGGCCGCTGAATAGCTGGCTGAATAAAATCTTTGCGATGAAGTTTCCGGATCAGACGGCCAGTGGCGGCGGCCTGCTCAAAGCGCATGTCGTGGATTGCGAGCATGACGACGCGCAGTCAAGGGCCGATCGCGCGGACGGAATCGTCCACGCGATCGGCGGAGTGGTGGCGTTTGCGGCCGTCATCGCGGGAGTTGTCCTGCTGGTCGGCGACGCCGCCGTCGGATTGACCGCGCGCGCGGCGCATGCGCCGATTTCGGCCGCGCCGCTGCTGATGGTCGGCGCGGCATTTATGGCCGTCCTGCCGCTGACCCGGCCCGGATGGCTGGAATTTACCAAGCGCGCGATGGTCGGCGCGGCGTTTATTCTGTGGGGGATCGCGCAGTTGATGCCGCCGGGCGCGGCCGCGACCACGCTCGGCGATCTCGTGATCACGCTCTACGTCATCGACCTCGCGCTGGTAATCCACGACTGGCGTTCGACTCCACCGCGAATGTAGCGGCTGGCGGCTGCTTTCCGGCCTCGATCGACTCCCTTATCATCAGCCTGACGGCGCCGGTGTGCGGCGCTGCGGAGCGTCTATGGAATTTCACGCAATCGAGATAGCCAAGCCCGCCGCCGACGTGAACGTGATCGTCGGCCAGTCGCATTTCATCAAAACCGTCGAGGATCTTTATGAGGCGGTCGTACAGGCCGTGCCGGGCGTGAAATTCGGCGTCGCGTTCTGCGAAGCGTCGGGGCCGTGCCTGATCCGCCATACCGGCACTGACGCCGCGCTCGAAAACGCCGCGGTCGCGGCGGCGCAGGCGATCGCGGCCGGCCATGTTTTCGTCGTGATGCTGGGCAATGCGTTCCCAGTGAATGTGCTCAATTCGATTAAATCGGTCGCGGAGGTTTGCCGGGTCTTCTGCGCGACCGCGAACCCGCTTAGCGTCATCGTGGCCGAGCACAACGGGCAGCGCGGAGTCGCCGGCGTGTTGGACGGCAGTCCGCCGAAGGGCGTCGAAGGGGAGGCGGAGCGCGCGGAACGTCACGCGCTGTTGCGCCGTTTCGGTTACAAGCAATAGCGAATTCGGCCGGCGGCGGCGTGTTACGCCGCATGGCGCCATCGGGAGCCGCGGCGCGCTATACTCGATTATGCGGCGTCCAGATGAGCGCCGGATGCGGGGCGGGGAAGGACGGTCTAATTGACCGATGGCCAGGGCCAACGGAGGCGGCGGCAAAGCCGGGACGCGGCGCAAGGGCGCGCGCGGCTCGGCAACGGCGCGAAGTTCGACGGCGAGCCGCGTGTGGGCGGCGGCGCGCTGGTGCGCGGCTGGAGTAGGCGCGGTTTTCCGGCGGCTCGGATGGCGCCGGTCGTTGATTGGCGCGGGATTGCTCGCGGTTTTTTGCGCCGGTTTTTATCTCGCCCAGGTTTATACGGAAATCTCGCAGCTAATCGCGGAACGCCGCGCCGGACTGAGTTCCGCGATCTATTCGGCGCCGCTCGCGATTACGCCCGGCGAGCGGATCGCTCCGCTTCATCTGATCGATCGGCTCGACCATCTGAGCTACTCGCGCGTAGATAACGTCGCGCATCCGGGGCAATACTCGCTTACGCCCGGGTCGATGACGCTGTTCGTGCGCGATTTCAGCGACGGCGTGCACGGCCACGTCGCGCAACTCGCGCATATTTCCTTCGCCAATTCAGCGGTCGCCGCGATTACCGATTCGTTCGGCGCGCCGCTCGGCCAGCTCGAGATCGAACCCGAAGTAATTGGACGGCTGGCGCCCGACGCGCCGGCCGAGCGCGTCGAGGTTTCGCTCGACGAGGTTCGGCCGTATTTGATCAAAGGGCTGCTCGCCACCGAGGATCGCTTTTTCTACTACCATTTCGGCTTCGATCCGATTCGCATCGTCGAGGCGGCGGTGGTCGATTTTCATTCGCATCACCTGCGCCAGGGCGCAAGCACGCTCACCCAGCAATTGGCGCGGACCTTTATCGATCAGCATCAGCGGACCTTCCGCCGGAAATTTCGCGAACTGGCGGTCGCGCTGGTGCTGGAGATCAGGCTGACCAAGAACGAAATTCTCGAACGTTATATCAACGACGTGCCGATGGGCGCGTACGACGGCGCGCCGATTTACGGGATGCCGCTGGCCGCGCGCTATTTCTTCAACAAGGACCTGAGCGAAGTGTCGCCCGCCGAAGCCGCGACTCTGATCGGAATGATCCAGGCGCCCACGCTCTACGATCCGCGGCGTCATCCCGACGCCGCTCGCGCGCGCCGCGACACGGTGCTCGCTCTAATGCGCCGGGCGGGCGCGATCGACGACGCGCAGTATGCGCAGGCGATCGCGACGCCCGTCGCGACGGTTAAAGCGCCGGGACTCAGGCGCGCTCCATATTTTACCGATTACGTGATTCAACAACTTCATCGAATCGTCCCGGATATCGCGATTCGGCCCGGCCTCAAGGTTTACACCACGCTCGATCCGGAGATGCAGCAGGCGGCGCGCGAAAGCCTCGACCGGAATCTCGCGCGCCTCGAGCGGCTCCATCCAGCGCTCGCCCGGCGCGATCGGCGCGACCCGCTCGAAAGCGCGATCGTCGCGCTCGATCCCCGCACTGGCGGCATTCTCGCGATGGTGGGCGGGCGGGATTACGCGCGCAGCCAGTTCAATCGGGCGGTCGAGGCCGAACGCCAGCCCGGTTCGGCGTTCAAGCCGATCGTTTATATTACCGCGCTCGATCCGATGCTGAATCCGCTTCCGCAACCGGTCACGCTGGCCTCGCTGCTGCCCGACCGGCCGATGTCGTTCGGCGGATGGACTCCGGCGAACTATGAACGCACCTATCAGGGCGAGGTGACGATCGCGGAGGCGTTGGCCGAGTCGCTCAATGTGCCGACCGTCTATCTGGGCAGCCTGCTCGGACCCGGGCGCGTGATCCGCACCGCGCATGAACTTGGCATCGAATCCAAACTGCCCGACTACCTGCCCGTCACGATCGGCGCCGGCGAGGTGAATCTGCTGGAACTTACAAGCGTGTACCAGGTGTTCGCTGACGGCGGCGTCGAACGGCCGCCATGGGCGATTTCGGCGATCGTCGGCGGCGACGGCCGGCTGCTCTGGCGCCACGAGGATCGCTCCGCCCGCCTGATGAGCCGCGCGGTCGCCTACCTGATGACGGGAGCGCTGCAGGGCGTGTTTCAATACGGCACGGCCGCGAGCGCCCGATCGCTCGGGTTGGATTTCGTCGCGGCCGGCAAAACCGGCACGACCGATGATTATCGCGACGCTTTTTTTGTCGGCTATACGCGCCAGATTGTGGCCGGCGTTTGGGTCGGTTTCGATCAGCCCGAAACCTTGGGCCTGACCGGAGCGCAGGCGGCGTTGCCATCATGGGTGAATTTCATGACCGCGGTCGTGACGCGTCCGGAACTCGGGTTCGGTCCGCCCCCGCCCGGCATCGTGATGGCCGCGATCGACCCGCAGAGCGGCGGCCTTGCGACGCCAAATTGTCCGCGGGTGCAAAATCTGCCGTTCCTTGAAGGTACCGAGCCGACCCAGCCGTGTCCGCTGCACAACGGCGCGGCGCCGCCGCCGACCACGACCGCGTCAGCCGCGCCGATGCCTGGCGGCGTGACGCCGGCGAGCGCATCGGCTCCGGCGAGCGCGGCCACGCCCGCGTCCGGGGCCGCGTCGAACAGCGTGTTCGGCTCGATCGGCAACTTTTTCGGATCGCTGTTCGGCCATTAGGCCGGCTGTCTAGCTCGCGGAAAGTTCAAGGCGCATCCGCGGCTGACCGCTCATCCCGGAACCGGTCTGCGGATCGCTGGGCGGCTGCGCCACGCCGTCGCCGCTGGTCGCGCGCACGCGAACGGTATATTCGCCCGGCGGCGCCGCGAAATGATATTTCCAGACGGTCCATTCGTAGCGCGATCGATTGAGTATCAATTCCGCCGGCTTCCAGGTCGCGCCGTCGTCGGTCGATACGTCCACGCCGCGGATTCCCGAGGGTCCCGCCAGCGCCCATCCGATAATATCGACAGGGCTTTTTGCGCGCGCCGAGACGTTGAGCGAAAGGATATCAAGCAGGCCGCCGCGCGGCCGCGGCTGGAAGAATCCGGAATTGACTTTGCGCCATGCCTCGTTGCTCCATCCGCGCGCTTCCCAGTAGCCGGTGAAAGGCTGATCGACGAATTCTATTTCGGTGATCCACTTCGGCTGCTTCATTCCGTATTTGCCGGGAATGAAGATGCGCACGGGAAAACCGTGAACCGGCGGCAGCGGCGCGCCGTTCATCAGGTACGGCATGAAATTTTCCGGTCGCAAAATTTCTTCGACCGGCACACCGGTATAATATCCGTCCGCCGCGCGTATCGCGGCGTAAACCGCGCCGGATTTGACGCCCGCGCGATCCAGGAGCGGTTTCAGCGGCGCGCCGACCCAGTTGGCGTTGCTGATCGCCGAGCCGTCGGGCGGATTCGAGATGCATTCGAGCGTCAGGGTTTCATGCACCGCGGGCATCGCGCGTATCTGATTGAGGTCGAGCGTGATCGGATTGCGCACCAGCCCGTGGATCTTGAGGCTCCATCTGGCGGCGTCGACCGCCGGCGTTTCTCCATACGAGGTGATATAGAACTGGTCGTTCGGCGTCGGCCCGCCAAATGCTTCGGGCGGGTTTGCGGCAGCCGCCAAATCCGCTCCGAGCGGAAGATTCGCGGCGGCGAGCGCCGCTCCGGCAAGTCTGAGAAATTTCCTTCGCGTCATCGGGTTGCCTGTGCGCCCTCGAGCGGTCCGCGCTTGGCGCCGGACCGGATATGTCGTTTCAATGCAGACGTAAGCGGCGGCCTGATATTCGATTTTGCGCCGATTGCGCGGCGCGACGCGAGCGCTATTTCAATTACGTTAATAGCGCCGGTTTCGGATTGCGCGGCGGCCAGGTTCGCCGCAAAACTATATCTTCGTGGGGAAGCATAATTTTCAACTTGAAATACTCCGGCCTGAGTTGCGCGGCGGAATCTGGATCGTCGTGGCGGCCTTGATCGTCACGCTGGCGGCCGGCGGCCGGCGTTCGGCCAACGCGGCCGCGTCGTTCCTGCCCAACGCCGAAGACTCCAAAATCGTCAGCGTGAGTAAAAGCGGCGCGCCCGAAGCCGCCGTCACGGTGATGACGGTCGCGGTTGCGGTCAAGGAAACGGGACCGCAAGCGACGGTTAAGAAATTCGGCGAAACCTACGCCTTCAGTCCGAATTTTATCGCAGTCCATCGCGACGAACCGACGCAAATAGAATTATGGAACCTGCAGCCCGACGATGAGCACGATTTCGCCCTGCTCGGTCCCGATTTGAAAGTCATGATGTATGAGCGGCTGAAGCCGCTATCCAAATCGTCCTGGATTTTCACCTTCCATCGCGAAGGCTTGTTCGATTTCAAATGCCTGACGCATCAACCGGAGATGGCCGGCCAGATCCTCGTCTTGCCGCCACAGGGAAAGTGACTCGCGATGGCGGCGGAAGACGAAGCGAGCACAATCGTGGCCGAGACGCCTGACGCGGGCCGCAAAACAACGCGGCTAGGCGAATTGGCGGCGCTGTTTTTCCGGCTCGGCACGACCGCGTTCGGCGGGCCGGCGGCGCATATCGCTATGATGGAGGACGAGGTGGTGGGGCGGCGCGGATGGGTTACGCGCGAAGCCTTCCTCGACATGATCGGAGCCTGCAATCTAATTCCCGGCCCGAATTCCACCGAGATGGCGATTCATATCGGCCATCGCCGGGCCGGTCTGGCCGGATCGTTCGTCGCGGGCGGCGCGTTTATCATTCCGGCCGCGACGATCACGGTGGCGCTGGCGTGGGCATATGTGCGGTTTGGCGCGATGCCGCAGGTGGGCGGCGCTCTCTACGGCGTCAAGCCGGTGATAATTGCGATAATCGCGCAGGCGCTGTGGCGGCTCGGACGGACCGCCGCGCGCACGCGTGTCTTCGCGGCGCTGACGGCGGCGTCGGCGGCCGCGGCCTTTGCCGGACTGAACGAAATCGCGCTTCTGCTGATCGCTGGAATTGCCGCGATCGGATTGCATCGGATCGCGCATCGCCGGCGCACGGCCGGAGACGGCGTGCTAGCCGCGATCGGCGCGACGCCCGCATTGGCCGCGTCCGGCGCAGGCGCCGGGGTTGCCGCCGTGGCGGCGCCGTACAGCCTGAGCGCGCTCTTTCTGGTCTTCGCGAAAATCGGCGCGGTGCTGTTCGGCAGCGGCTATGTGCTGCTCGCCTTCCTGCAGGCCGAATTGGTCGTGCGGCGCCATTGGCTCACGCAGGGCCAATTGCTCGACGCGGTCGCGGTCGGACAATTCACGCCCGGACCGCTTTCATGCACGGCGACGTTTATCGGCTATCTGCTCGGACGGGGCGGCGGCGCGGCGGTCGCGACCGCGGGAATCTTCGCGCCGGCGTTCTTTTTTGTCGCGGTGAGCGGCCCGCTGTTGCCTCGTATCCGCCGTTCGCCGACGGCGGGATCGTTCCTCGACGGCGTCAATGCCGCGTCGCTCGCGCTGATGATTGTGGTTACATGGCAGCTTGGCCGCGCCGCGATTGTCGATTTGCCGACCATCGTGATCGCGGCCCTGAGCGCGTTCCTTCTGATTGGCTACCGTATCAATTCGGTCTGGCTGATCCTGGCCGGCGGACTCGCGGGCGCCGCGCTGACCGGAACGCATTTTTAGGCGAGCGCCGGCGGTCAATCTTCCGCGTGGTCGTCCGCGCCGTCCGAATCTTCCGCGGATTCGCTGTCGTCATCCGGAAGGCTTGTCGCCGTCGCTTCGACCGCCGATGCTGGAGGGATATTCGCGAGGCGGCGCGCGACGATGATAAAGGCCGAATGCGCGACCATCCGATGCTGCGGCCGCACGCTCATCCCTTTCACCCGCCAATGGCGCATCAGCGTCTCGAAGCTGTCGATTTCGCCGAAGTCCGGCCGCCGCTGCAGCGCCTCGACGGTGTCTTTAAGCTGTATCGCGGTTGGCACGTAGCCGATGAACACGCCGCCGGGACGGAGCGCCGGCGCGACGACGTCGAGCGCGCGGCCCGGTTCGGGGAGATCGAGAAAGATGCGATCGGCGCCGGTTTCGTCGAAACCTTCATAAAGATCGCGCAGCTTGAGCGTCCAATGCGGGGCGTCGCCGAAAAACGCGGCGACATTGCGGCGCGCGGCGGCGGCGAAGTCCTCACGAATTTCATAAGAAATGACGCGCCCGTGCGGCCCGACCGCCCGCAGCAGCGCAATCGTGAGCGCGCCCGCGCCGATTCCTCCTTCGATCACGGTCGCGCCCGGATAGACGTCGCCCCACAGCAGCATCGGGCCGGTATCCTTGGGATAGATGACCTGCGCCGCGCGTGGCAGATGCGGGATCAAGTCGGCGTAGGTCGGACGCAGAATCAGGTAGCTCTCCCCGGCGCTCGATTTGACACGCGAACCTTCATCGAGACCGAAGAGCGCTTCCGGTTCGATTTGACCGCGAATCTCGATGCGCTTGCCGGCGCGCAAAATTTTCAGATAGCGCCGGCCCTTGCGATCGATGAAGAGCACGGCGTCGTTTTCCTTAAGCGGCCCCATTGGAGTGCATTAGGCTTAGACGCTCGTCCGGCCGCGTGCAACCGCGCCGTCGGCGACGCGTCCGGCTATTGACTGGATTGGGCGGCGGCGTTTACCTTGATATAATCCCGGCGATCACGATTCGACCGATGCATGCATCAGGTGGAGCGGTGGCCGGGTAATTTTTTATATCGAGGCGCGCCGCATCGTTTCACTCGCGAGAATATGCTTTTCGGGTGGCGTTGAAGCGAAGCGTTAGGAATTAAGAGGCTACAGACTACGATGGCTGAAAAGAAAGCGAAAACGGCGGAAAAGGGCGGCGGCCAGGTCCAGCACAAGCATTTCTGTCCGAGCTGCGGCGCGGAGAGCAAGGTCACGATGTTCGCCGGTTACGGGCGCAAGGGCTTCTACCTGGTCTGCGAAAAGAACTGCGGCTATATCGGCCGCACTCGTTGAAGGAGGCCGGGGATGGCTACGGCGCGGTCGTCGCGGAAACCGAAATCGTCAAAACGAGACCTGACGGCGGGCTTTGCCGACCAGGCTGAGGAGCACGATGAGGATGCCGACCTGCCCAAGGACGAGGCCGGGCGCCGCAAAATCAAGCGCCAGTATCAGGAGCTGCTCGGAATCCGGATTGAAAAACTCAAGGGCCGCATCCTCAATCGCGAGCGGATCAACAAGACGATCGAGGGAATCTACTTTATCTGCGCCCGCTGCATGAAGGTCTGCCATTCGCTCGACGACGGCTTGCAGGAAGATCCCGAAAACCAGAACAATCAGTGCGCCAAGTGCGCGAAGTCGCGAACCGCCGCGGCATGACGCGCCGACGGCGCACACGCCAGGCCGCGGCTTTGATTTCGCCGTTCGAAGCGATATTTTCCGGCTAACCCCGGCGTGTGTCCGAACGCGCCACAGGATCTGACCGCCACGATGGGACTACAGCTAATCCCGCCCGGGATAAACCTCGATTTTGTCGGCAAACGCCATTTCTTCGTGGCGCTTTCGACCGTTATCAACCTCGCCGCGATTGTGCTGTTGCTCCTGGTCGGGCTCAATTACGGCGTCGATTTCGCCGGCGGCAGCCTGATTCAGATCAAGTTCGACAAACCGACCAACGGCGACCAGATCCGTAAAGCGCTGACCGCGATGGACGTCGGCGAAATCACGGTGCAGGATTTCGGCGCCGCGAATCTGAATCAATTTCTGGTCCGTTTCGAGAAGGTCAAGAATATCGGCAGCCTCGGCAAGCGGGTCGAAGAGGCGCTCAACGAAAGCTACGGCGCCTCGAACCATGCCGAGGTGCTGCGGGTCGAAACGGTCGGCGCCAAGGTCGGCCGCGATTTGCGCCTCGACGGCTTTATGGCGGTCGCCTTCGCCACCGTCTTCATGGGCATCTACATCGCGATACGTTTTCGCAACGTGAGCTGGAGTTTTGGCGCTGGAGCCGTGATCGCGCTGATCCACGACGTTCTGGTCGTCACCGGCGCGCTGGTGCTGTCGCGGCTGCAATTCGACCTGACGACCCTGGCCGGCCTCCTGACGGTGATTGGCTACTCGGTTCACGACACGATCATCGTCTCCGATCGCATTCGCGAAGACGCGGCGCAGCGTCGGCGCGAGCCGCTTGAATCCGTAATGAATCGCGCGATCAACGAGACCCTGTCGCGCACCCTGTTGACCTCCGGCACCGTGCTGGTCGTGCTGCTGGCGCTGCTGGTGCTGGGCGGGCCGATATTGCGTCCGTTCGCCTTTACGCTCTTTATCGGAATTATCACCGGCACATATTCGTCAATTTATATCGCAGGCCCGGTCGTGCTCTATTGGGAAAAAGGCCACGGCGCGAATCGCGGCGCGGCCTCGCGGGCGGCCTGAAGGTTCATTTCGCCCATGTCGGACTTCGTACAGGGCGGCATTGCCGATCTCAATCAACACCGCGCGCGGCCGCTATCTCGTTAGCGTCGCCACGCCGCTCGATAATGCCGGCGACGCGATTTTGCTCACGCTCGCGTTGGAACGCGCCGATGGCGTCGAGCGAGTCGCCCTGCGATGCCGGATAGCGTCCGGGTTGGCAGGCGCGGCGCAGGCTGACGAACTGGCCGCGCGGCTGGCTGGATGGATAGAGCGGGATTTCGAAGCCGTCCGCGAAGCCGCGCTCAAGACGATCCGTTCTGAACGCCGGCTGCACGAATTTACCTTCGACGCCGCGAACCCCGGTCCATTCTGAAGTACGCCGTCCGGCGCGCAGGTTCACGGGAGAACCAGTCATGGACGCAACCAAAGCTTATCGCCGCGCCGTTGACGCCGACATACCAGAGTTGGCGCGATTGGTGGCGGGAATCGCGGCGTGGCACGAATCGCTCGATCCGCGCGCCCGGTTCGATTGGGACGAGATTCGCAATGCGCAGTCCTGGCTGCCCGCCGTGCTGCATCGCGACCATCATGCGATTTGGGTGGTTGAAAACGGCGCCGGCGGGCTCGCCGGCTACCTATGGGTGCATCTCCGGCGCGATCGTCAGGGCTATCTCCCGCGGCTGCGCGGCTATATTAATCACGCTTATCTCGATGAAGGTTGGCGCGGAAAAGGGCTAATGCGACCGATGCTTGCCGAGGCGTACGAGTGGTTTCGCAGCCACGGCGTGACGGTGGTGACCCTCACCGTGTTGCATCGCAACTGGCTCGGCTCGGCGGCTTGGTACAAGCATGGCTACGAGGATTGGATGCACGAGCGGCGAATCGATCTTGACGCGCTCGCCAAACGCTCCTGACCAAACGGTGAGTGGTGGCGATTTCCCTTGACAATCAAGGGTAAATTCTTTATTGGACTGAACTGGTCGGGTATTGTTGATGGGCGCTTGCACCGGTTTGACAGAATAGATCCAAGGGCTATATTATACCCGTCAGGTCCACTAATCTGTTTTTGATTCCGGCGCGGATGCCGGGAAGAGTTCGCGATGCCCAAGCTGCCGATTTACATGGACAATCACGCCACCACGCCCGTTGACAAGCGGGTGCTCGAGGCGATGCTGCCGTACTTCAGCGAAAAGTTCGGCAATGCGGCCAGCCGCAACCACAGCTTCGGCTGGGAAGCGGAAGAAGCGGTCGATCGGGCGCGCGGCCAAATCGCGCAACTGATCAATGCGAAGTCCAAGGAGATTATTTTTACCTCTGGCGCGACCGAGTCCGACAATCTGGCGATCAAGGGCGTGGTCGAGTTTTACAAGGAAAAAGGCGACCACATCGTAACCTGCGTGACGGAGCATAAGGCGGTCCTCGACAGTTGCCGCGCGCTCGAACGGGCCGGCAAGGCGACCGTCACTTATCTGCCCGTGGACAAATACGGGATGGTCGATCCGGACGCGGTGCGCAAGGCGATTACCGATCGCACCGTGCTGGTGACGATCATGTACGCCAACAATGAAATCGGCACAATCCATCCGATCGCCGAAATCGGCCGGATCGCGCGCGAGCGCGGCGTGGTTTTCCATTGTGACGCGGTGCAGGCCGTCGGCAAGATTCCGGTCGACGTCGATCGCGAC
Organism: bacterium; assembly: GCA_014896235.1. Classification (GTDB taxonomy): domain Bacteria; phylum Desulfobacterota; class Binatia; order Binatales; family Binataceae; genus JADMIL01. Next base: position 20,946 of record JADBKU010000035.1, read on the forward strand.
CATATCGACCTGCTTTCGATCAGCGCGCATAAAATATACGGACCCAAAGGGGTCGGCGCGCTTTATGTGAGGTCCAAAGGGCCGCGCGTACGGATTGCGCCGCAGATGGACGGCGGCGGCCATGAGCGCGGGATGCGCTCGGGGACGCTGAACGTGACCGGCATCGTCGGGCTTGGCAAAGCCTGCGAAATCGCTGCCGCCGAGATGGCCGAGGAGAACCGCCGCCTGCTCGACCTGCGCGACAAGCTGCAGGCGGGAATTTTCGAGCGGCTGGACGAAGTGTTCCTGAACGGCCATCCGACCGAGCGCCTGCCGGGCAACCTCAACCTCAGTTTCGCCTACGTGGAAGGCGAGTCGTTGCTGATGGGCCTGCACGATATCGCGGTCAGCTCGGGGTCGGCCTGCACTTCGGCGACGCTCGAACCGTCCTACGTTATTCGCGCGCTGGGCGTCAGCGACGAGCTGGCGCACAGCTCGATTCGATTCGGCCTGGGCCGCTTCAACACCGAAGAGGAAGTTGATTTTGTCACCGATCGGGTGGCGCGCGAAGTCAAGCGGTTGCGCGACATGTCGCCGCTTTACGAGATGGCGCGGGAGGGAATCGATCTCAAATCGGTTCAGTGGAAGGCGGAGTAACGGGCGGGAGATATAAGTTATGGCTTATTCGGATAAAGTTATCGATCATTACAACAATCCGCGCAATGTCGGCAGTTTCGACAAGAACGACGCCGACGTCGGCACCGGAATCGTGGGCGCGCCGGAATGCGGCGACGTGATGAAGCTGCAGCTTCGCATCAATCCGGAAAGCCGGGTAATCGAAGACGCGCGCTTCAAGACCTTCGGATGCGGCAGCGCGATCGCCAGTTCCAGCTACGTCACCGAATTGGTCAAAGGCAAGCATATCGACGAGGCGATGACGATCAGGAATACGGTCATCGTGCAGGAGTTGAATCTGCCGCCCGTCAAGATTCACTGCTCGGTGCTGGCCGAAGACGCGATCAAGGCCGCGATCGGCGACTGGAAGAAGCATCACGAGGGCCGCGAGCCGGCCGCTGCTGAGCCGCGCAAGGCGCAGGAAGCTTGAGGGCCGCCGCGCGTGAACGGCCGCGGCCAGGGAATCGCAGGATAAAGAGGGAAGGTTCGGCATTCAGATGGCGACGGTTACGCTCTCCGACAACGCGGTCCGCAAAATCCATCAGTTGACCGCGGAGAAACCCGACGCCGGCTTGCGCGTGAAAGTGGTGGGCGGCGGATGTTCGGGCCTGCAATATCGGATGGAAATAGACTCGGCGGGCGAGCGCGACAAGATTTTCGAGCGCGACGGCGCCCGCCTGATCGTGGACAAAAAGAGTTTTCTTTATCTCAACGGTTCGGAACTCGATTACGCCGAGGAGTTGATGTCAGCGGGGTTTCGCCTGGTGAATCCCAACGCCAAGCGCACCTGCGGATGCGGCGAGTCGTTCGTGGTGTGAGGCGGCGGTCGCGGCGGATAAATCGATCATGATCACCTGCCCGTCATGTACGCGATGTACGCGGGCGCAAGCGCCGGCGCTGTTATGCGCCGGATGCGGCGCGCCGCTGGGGGCCAACATCGATCTCTTCGCGGCGTTGAATCTGCCGCGGCGGCTCGTGATCGACGCGGTCGCGATGGAGCGCGCGTACCACGATCTGAGCCGCCGGATTCATCCGGATCGTTTCGCCGCCGCGCCAGCCGCCGCGCGCGACGCCAGCATGCGCGCGACGGCGCTGCTGACGCGCGCCTATCGCACGCTGCGCGATCCGGTTTCACGCGGGCGCTACTGGCTCGAATTGCACGGCCTCAAGCTGGGCGAGAACAATCAGCGCGTGCCGGCTGAACTGGCCGCGATGGTCTTCGAGACGCAGGAGCGGCTGGAAGAATTGCATGAATCGCGCACGCCTGAAAATCTGGCGGCGGTGCGCGCCCGGCGCGACGAAGTCGCCGGAGCGCTGGAAGCGGCGACGGTCGAGCTGACGCGAAATTTCGCCGCATGGGATGAAGACGGAGGGGAAGCGGATGAGAGACGGCGGGAGGCGCTGTTTAGAGACCTGAAAGCGATACTTTCGAAAATCGCCTACTTGACGACCCTCGAGCGCGATATCGGCCGCGAACTGGAGACGGCGCGGGCCGCATAAGGGCGGCGCCGGGGCCTGATTTTTGGCTCGCGGGCGCTGCGCGGCCGCTTCCGCATATTCAGGAAATCACACTGCAATCCAAACCGAACCATAAATGGCCCGTATTTTTGGCATAGACCTCGGCACCACCAACAGCCTGATCGCCGTGATGGAAAACGGCGCGCCGCGAGTGATCGCCGATCCGGAAACCGGCCGCACGCTGCTGCCCTCGGTCGTCGCGATCGCGCCTGAGGGCGGCGTCGCCGTGGGCGACGCCGCTATCGCGCTTGAAGCCGATCCCAAGCGCCCGAGCGTCGTGATCCGTTCGGTCAAGCGATACATGGGCCTTGGCGGCGGCGAGCTGGGCGCGGAAGAACGCCGTCGCTATGAATTCGCCGATTTTTCCGGACCGGTCGTTCGTTTCAAGATCGGAGACCGCGTCTATACGCCGCCGCAAATTTCGGCCGAGATTTTGCGCGCGTTGAAGCGCCGCGCCGAGGCCGCGCTCGGCGAGCCGGTCGAACGCGTGGTGGTCACCGTGCCCGCTTATTTCAACGACGCCCAGCGCCAGGCCACCAAAGACGCCGGCCGTCTCGCCGGGCTTGAAGTCGTGCGGCTGGTCAACGAACCGACCGCCGCGTCGCTCGCCTACGGATTGGAACAACTGACCGACGGCTACGTCGCGGTTTATGATTTTGGCGGCGGCACGTTCGATATCTCCATCCTCAATATCAAAGGCGGCGTCTTCGAAGTTATCGCGACCAACGGCGACACCCATCTGGGCGGCGACGATCTGGATCAGGCGATCGTTGCGGAACTCCTCGCCGGATTGCCGGAGGAGGCGCGCGCGGACCGCGAGCTGTGGAACCGGGCGCGCGCGGCGGCCGAAGCGGCGAAGCAGCGCCTGTCCACGGCGGAGAGCGCGGAAATCAGGCTTGAGACTGGCGCCGGCGCGCTTGCGCGAACGCTCAGCCGCGCGGATTTCGAGCGGCTCGCCGCGCCGATCGTGGAACGTTCGATCGAATGCTGCAGGCGCGCGCTGGCGGACGCGAAACTCGCTCCCGCGGCGATCGACGCGGTGGTGCTGGTCGGCGGTTCGACCCGCTCGCCGATCGTGCGGCGGCGCGTGGCGGAAGTTTTCGGCCGCGATCCGTTCTGCACGATCGATCCGGATCAAGTGGTCGCGCTGGGCGCCGCCGTGCAGGCGGGCGTGCTGATGGGCGCGCGCAGCGATTTGCTGCTGCTGGACGTGGCCCCCTTGTCGCTCGGAATCGAAACGATGGGCGGCTTGATGGAGCGGCTGATTCATCGCAATTCCACCATCCCGACCAGCGTGACCGAGAATTTCACCACCGCGGTCGACAACCAGACGCACGTTGACATCCATGTGTTGCAGGGCGAGCGCGAGATGGCGCGCGATTGCCGGAGTCTCGCGCGGTTCAAGCTTGGCCCGATCGAACCGGCGCCGGCCGGCCTTCCGCGCATCGAAGTTACTTTCCTTATCGATGCGAACGGAATACTGAATGTTACAGCGCGCGATCAGCGCACCGGCCGCGAACACTCGGTCGATGTGAAGCCGAGCTACGGGCTGACGGACGCAGAGATCGAGCGGATGCTCGAGGAGTCGATCGATCTCGGCGAGCGAGATATCGAGGAGCGGCTGCTGATCGCGGCGCGCAACGACGCCGACCAAATACTCGCCGCGCTCGCCAAACAATTGCGCGAGTACGGAAATTTGGCCGGCGACGAGGAGCGGCGGCGGATGGCGGAAGCGGCGGAGCGTTTGGCGGCGGCGCGTGCCGGGACCGATCGCGAACTGATTTCCCGTTTGGTTGAAGAACTCAACGAGGTCTCGACCCCGTTCGCCCATCGCATCATGGACGAGGCGATCGGCGCGGCGCTCAAGCGAAAATCCGTCGATGAAATTTCTTGACGAAACGTGGTGTGAAGGGTATAGTGTTGCGCCTTATCCCGGTGAACCCCTCCGCACCACTTCATTTGAAGGAAGGGTTTAGAAGTTATGGGACTCAAATGGGACCAGGCGGAAGAACTTGCCGAGGTTCTGGCTGAGAATCATCCGGGACTCAACCCGCTGCAGGTGCGTTTCACCGACTTGCGCCAATGGGTGATCGATCTTGATGAATTCGGTGACGATCCGTCGGCCTCCAGCGAGGGTAAGCTCGAAGCGATCCAGATGGCATGGCACGAGCTTTACAAAGAAAATGGCGGAGATTGAATAGGGCGGCGATTGTTTTCGTCTTAAAATTCAAGGTGGAGGGGCGGAAGCGATGAGGGCAGAGCAGGGAACGAAGATGCAAGAAAAAGAAACTCTTGACGAGAGATTGCCGGGGCTGTTTGAACCCGACACCCTCTTGCCGATTCAATACTTTGAGGCGATGCGCAAAAAGCATCTGCTCGAAGGCGAAAAGCGGCTCGTGTTGAGCGTGCTGGAAGATGCGGTCGAGTGCTTCATGAAGTGCATCGATTCGCCGACGAACAAGGGCCAGCGTTTGTTTCGCGACGCCGACGAATGGATTTCGCTCGAGGATCGGCACTGGGTGTTTTCGTTCGATAACGTTTGCGACATGCTCGATATCAATCCCGAGTATCTGCGGCGTGGCTTGCAGCGCTGGAAAGAGCGCAAGCTAGCGGCGATAGAGCGTGCGGCGCAGGCGCGCGCCGAGGCGGAAGCCTTGGCGGGGAGCGCCGCTTCGACAACGGCTGTGGAACCGGTCGCTCAGGTGGTGGCGCAGCCGGCGATGGCGCCGAAAGTGGCGGCGCCGCTGCCTGCGAAGAGCTCGAGCCATCGGCCGGTAAAGCACAAGACCGCTGCGGTCGCTCGTCCGGCCGTGCGTGGACTGCGCAAGGCGCGAGCCTGAAATCAAGGCTGGCGTCGGAACAAAGCCGCGCCGCCGAGACAGAAAAAAAATAGCGTTGCGTGATCGAAAGGCGGCCTTTTCGGGCCGCCTTTCATGTTTTGCGGGAGCTTGCTCGCGCTGAGTTTCGATGTGCTGGTCGGCGTGGCGGCCAGACGATTTGCGTCGCGTCCTGTTCCATTACGTCGTTCACGATCGCGCAAAATTTACATATCTGGTCGGCGCGCAATCGCGTCAGAAGATTAAAATCCAATAAATTTGAGCGTTTTGGCCGATTCTAAAACCGGCATGTTTGATGCTCCGCCTATCTGGCAGAGAGCGCAGACCCGAAATCGAAGTAAACGATTAAGGCTTGGGATGCGTTGAGCGGACAGGAGGTGTCCGGCGATGCGCGGTACAAAGACGACAGTGGCGGCGATGCTTTCGATGGCTGTGGCCGTCGCGATGATTGCCATGCCGACCAGCGCGTCGGCGCAAGATTGGAATCACGGCCGGCATATCGGCTGGGGCGACCACGATGGCTGGCGCGGCGGCCCGGGGTGGCATGGCGGCGGACCCCCGCCGTGGAGTCACGGTCACGCCTGGGGCTTGCGCGGGCGCGAGGGATGGGGCGGTGGCCCGGGCTGGCAGAACAATCAATGGGGCGGCGGCGATCATGACAGCGACGACGGATATGGATACGGCTACGGCAACGGATATGGCTACGGCAATGGATATGGCTACGGCAATGGATATGGCTACGGCAACGGGTACGGCTGGAACAATGGCCCGTACGATAACGCTCCGTATAATCCCGGCGCTTATAACGGATACTACGGCAATGGATACAGTCCGTATTACGGCCAAAGCCCGGCGATGAATGCGATCGGATCGATAGCGGGTCCGTTGCTCGGCTTGCCGATACCGTGACGGCGGCCAGCGTAGAGTACGGTGAAACACCCGCGCAAAGCGCAAGAACAGGTTGAGTCATCATGGTGCGCCTCGCCAGAAATGGGGGGCGCTCGTGTTACCGGTCGAGTTTGATCGACAATCTCCATATACGAATCGGATGGAACGTGCGCGCGAAAACATCGCTCAGGTGGCGAGAACGCGCCGCTTGGTTGAAACGCCAGATTGAAATCGACGTATTGAGAGATGAATGACGTTGAGGGGAGTGACCATGAAATTATCGAAATTCATTTCGCGTAAGTCTGTGGTCGCAGCGTTATTTTCCGTGATTCTGGCTGCCGGGATGACAGCCGCGCCGACCAGCGCCTTCGCCCACGGCTGGGGCCATGGCGGATGGCATCATGGCTGGCGCGGCGGACGCTGGGGCCATGGACGATGGGAAAATCGATGGCGCGGGCGCGGCCGGTGGGGCTACGGACCGGGTGGATACGGACGGGGCGCCTATGGGCCTGGCGGCTATGGACCGTGGGGATACGGCGGCGGATGGGATCGCGACGGCGACGATCATGGCGGCCCCGGCTGGTATGGCGGCGGATGGGGCGAGCATGAAGGCGAAGGATGGGGCGGCGGTCCGGGGTGGTTTGGCGGTCGCGGATGGGGCGGCGGTGACGATGATTGAAATCGGTTCAGCAGCGTCCTCGGCATAAAGGCGAGAAAATCGCCGGAATAACGAGCGTCCCGCCGAAAAGGCGGGACGCTCGCGTTTCGAGCTCGCGGGATGGATGCGAGGATCAGGCGCTGGCTGGCCATTCGCCGGCGAGCGCATCGATTGCCGCCAGAATGCGCTTGCGTTTTTCCACTGGATCTTTCGCGTAGGACGTGAACTGCAGCGCCGCCGCGGTAATTCCGGCCCGTTCGTAAGCCCGCAGCCGGCGCGCGATCTTCGCGGGCGAGCCAAGCACGTAAATCGCCTCGATCATGTGGTCCGGGATCGTCGTCACGGCCTTTTTGCGGTCGCCTGCGATCCATGCATCGAAAGCGGCGCGGGCTTCGGATTC
>JADBKU010000036.1 GCA_014896235.1 bacterium
GTTATCGGATATTTCGCGCCCAGCGCGCGCTGGGGCGGTCCGGACGATTTCAAGTATCTCGTCGATCATCTTCATCAGCGGGGCGTCGGAGTCATCCTCGATTGGGTGCCCGCGCACTTTCCCACCGACGCGTTCGCGCTCGGGCGCTTCGACGGCACCGCGCTGTATGAGCATCTGGACGCGCGCAAGGGATTCCATCCCGAATGGGACACCTACATTTTCAATTTCGGACGCAACGAGGTGCGCAATTTCCTGATCGCGAGCGCGCTCTATTGGCTGCGCGAATACCATGCGGACGGCCTGCGCGTTGACGCGGTCGCCTCGATGCTCTATCTCGACTACGCGCGGCGCAACGGCGAATGGATACCCAATGAGTATGGCGGGCGCGAGAACCTCGACGCGATCGATTTCATCAAGGCGCTCAACGAGACGGTTTATGCGAACCATCCGGGCGTGATGATGATCGCGGAAGAATCGACGGATTGGCCCGCGGTGAGCCGGCCGACCTATCTGGGCGGGTTGGGCTTCGGCTTCAAATGGGACATGGGCTGGATGCACGATACGCTCGACTATTTCACGAAAGATCCGATCTACCGGCGCTATCATCATCGCGACGTCACATTCGGCTTCCTTTACGCGTGGACCGAAAACTTCGTCCTGCCGCTGTCGCACGACGAGGTCGTGCACGGCAAGCGCTCGATGCTGTCGAAGATGCCGGGCGATCGCTGGCGCCAGTTCGCGAATCTGCGCGCGCTATACGCCTATATGTGGGCGCGGCCGGGCAAGAAAATGCTCTTCATGGGCGGCGAGTTCGGCCAGTGGCGCGAATGGAACCATGACGAAAGCCTCGACTGGAATCTGCTCGAACAACCGGAGCATCGCCAGTTGCAAAGCCTGGTGCGCGAGTTGAACCGCATCTACCGCGCCGAGCCGGCGCTCTGGGAGGCCGACGCCGACCCGGCGGGATTTCACTTCGTCGACGCCGACAACGCCGACGACAACGTAATCGCATTCATCCGGGTCGCGCCGGCGAGCCGCCGCAGGATGCTCTGCGTATGCAATTTCGCGCCGGTGGTGCGCCGCGGCTATCGCGTCGGCGCGCCGTCAGCCGGCGAATGCCGCGAAATACTGAATACCGATTCGGAATTTTTCGGCGGGAGCAACATCGGCAACGGCGGCGTCCTGCGGACCGACCCGATTCCTCATCACGGCCTCAACTATTCGCTCGAACTCACGCTGCCGCCGCTCGCGGCGCTATGGATCGAGCTGCCGCGCGACTAGCGCGTTCAGAGGCCGGATGGTAGAACCTCGCGCCACCTATCGCCTGCAATTTCATCGGGGCTTCGCGTTCGACGACGCCGCGCGGCTCGCCGGCTATCTGGCCGAGCTAGGAATCAGCCACGTCTATTGTTCGCCCTTGCTGCAGGCTTCGCCCGGCAGCGCCCACGGTTACGACGTGGTCGATCACAGCCGCGTCAATTCCGAGCTTGGCGGCGCCGACGGATACGCCCGGATGTGCGCGGCCCTTCGCGCGCATCGGCTGGGCCAGGTGCTCGACATCGTTCCCAATCACATGGCGATAGTCAGTCCCTACAATCCATGGTGGTGGGACGTCCTGGAAAACGGGCCGGCCAGCAATTACGCCGCCTACTTCGATGTTGATTGGGACACGCCCGAGATGCGCCTGCGCAACGCTGTGCTCTTGCCGGTGCTCGGCGATCAGTACGGCGAAGTGCTCGAGTCAGGCGAAATTCAAGTGGCGCGCGACGGGGCGCGGATGGTCGTGAAATATCACGAGCATCGGTTTCCAGTGGCGCCGCGATCGCTCGATACGGTTCTGGCGGCGGCCGCGGAGCGCTGTGGCTCCGACGAACTGGCGTTCCTCGCCGATTCGTTTGGCCGGCTGCCGTTGCCCACCGCTACCGATTTCGAGAGCACGCGCCGGCGCCATCGCGACAAAGACGTGCTGCGCGCGCAGCTCGCGCGGCTGATTCGGGAGCACGAAGACGCGGCGCTCGCGATCGATCAGGTCATCGCGGATATCAATCGCGATCCCGGCGCGCTGCACGCGTTGCTCGAACGGCAGAATTACCGCCTGGCCCACTGGCGCGCGGCGTCGCGCGATCTTGGCTACCGCCGTTTCTTCGACATCAACACCCTCGTCGGCCTGCGGATGGAGGATGAGCGCGTTTTCAGGGATACGCACGCCCTCGTGCTGCGATGGCTCGCGGGCGGCGTGATCGACGGCGTGCGCATCGATCATATCGACGGCCTGCGCGATCCGCAGGATTATTTGGAGCGGCTGCGCAAGGCGCGCGCCGACGCGTGGATAATCGTCGAGAAAATTCTCGAGCCGGGCGAACAATTGCGCGAAACCTGGCCGGTCGATGGAACCACCGGCTACGATTTCATGAACCTGCTGGGCGGAGTGATGATCGATCCGGCCGGCGAAGCCCCTCTGACCCGGCTTTACAACGATCTGATCGGCGCGCGCGCCGATTTCAACCGGATCGCGCTGGAGCAGAAAGGCCTCGTGATGCGCGAGGTGCTGGGCAGCGATCTGAATCGCCTCACCGCGCTTTTCCTCGAAGTTTGCGAGCAGCATCCGCGCCGCCGCGACTACACCCGCCACGACGTTCACGAAGCGCTGTGCGCGTTCGTCGCGCATCTGGGCGTGTACCGCACCTACGTCAGAAGCGGCGCGCCGCTCCATCCGGACGATCGCGCCCGCATCTCCGCCGCGGTCGAAGCCGCGCGGCTCGACCGGCCCGATATCGATCGCCGGCTGTTCGATTTTTTGGGCGATATCCTGATGCTGCGCGTGAACGGTCCGCTTGAAACGGAACTGGCGATGCGCATGCAGCAATTCACCGGCCCGGTGATGGCGAAGTCGATCGAGGACACCGCATTTTATCGCTACAACCGGATGGTCGCGCTCAACGAAGTCGGCGGCGACCCCAGCCGCTTCGCCATCCCATTGGAGGAATTCCATCGCCGCATGGCCGACGCGCACGAGCGTTGGCCGCTGGCGATGCTCGCGACTTCCACCCACGACGCCAAGCGTTCCGAGGACGTGCGCGCCCGGCTCTGGCTGCTCGCCGAAATTCCGGCGCGGTGGTCGGCCGCCGTGCGCGGATGGGCCGAGATGAACCGTCCGTGGTGGCGCGGCGGACTCGCCGACGCCAATGCTGAATATCTTTTTTATCAGACCCTGGTCGGCGCCTGGCCGCTCGAGTTCGAGCGCGCGCGCGAGTACATGCTCAAAGCCGCGCGCGAAGCCAAGGTCCATACCGCGTGGCACCATCCCAATCCCGAATACGAGCGCTCGCTCGCAGGCTTTATCGAAGGGGCTTACGGCAACGCCGAGTTTATCGCCGACCTCGAACGCTTCGTCGCGCCGCTGGTTTGGCCGGGGCGAATTAATTCCCTTGCGCAAACGCTGATCAAGCTCGCCGCCCCCGGCGTGCCGGATTTCTATCAAGGTTGCGAGTTGTGGAATTTGACGCTGGTGGATCCCGACAATCGCCGCCCCGTCGATTACGGCGCGCGCCGGCGCTTACTCGAAGCGGCGCGGGGCGCGACCGCCGAAGAAGCGCTGGCGCGCTGCGACGAGGGGTTGCCGAAAATCTGGTTGATCCGCAAGGGTTTGGAATTCCGGCGCAGCCGGCCGGAGTTGTTTGGGTCGACGGGGGCGTATCAGCCGCTTTTCGCGCGCGGCGACCGGGCCGCCCATGCGATCGCGTTCATGCGCGGCGGCGCCGCGATCGCCTTGGCGCCGCGCTGGCCGCTCAGGCTGGATAATCGATGGGAGGGCGCCGAAATCGAACTGCCGGACGGACGCTGGCGCGACGTTTTGACCGGCGCCGCGCATCGTGGCGGAGCGACGCCGGTCGCGACGCTGCTGGCGCGATTTCCCGTCGCCCTGCTCGCACGCGAAGCGCAAGGGACATGAATTCCCGAATAATCCGCAGGCGGTTTTGATGGAGATACGCGTTTGGGCGCCGAACGCCGCGACGCTCACGCTAGCGATCGCCGGCGCGCGGCTGACGATGGAACGTCGCGACGGCGGATGGTGGTCGATCGACACGCCGCTCGCGGTTCCGGGCGCGGATTACGCCTTTATTATCGACGGCGCCGAACCGCCGCTGCCCGATCCGCGTTCCGCCTTTCAACCGTACGGCGTGCATGGTCCGTCGCGGATCGTGGACCATTCGGCCTTCCGCTGGACTGACGCGGGCTGGAACGCGCCGCCGCTCGAAAGCGCGATTATCTACGAGCTGCATATCGGGACCTTTACTCCGGCAGGGACTTTCGCGGCGGCGATCGAGCGTCTTGATCATCTCGCCGCGCTTGGCGTCACGCATGTCGAGCTGATGCCGGTCGCGGAGTTTTCGGGCGATCGCGGATGGGGCTACGACGGCGTTGATCTCTTCGCGCCCCATCACGCCTACGGCGGCCCTGACGGCCTCAAGACGCTAATCGACGCCTGCCACGCGCGCGGTCTCGCCGTGCTGATCGACGTGGTTTACAACCACCTCGGACCAAGCGGCAATTATCTGCCGCGCTTCGGCCCCTACCTGACCCGACGCTATGCGACGCCGTGGGGCGACGCGATCAATTTCGACGGACGCGGCAGCGACGAAGTGCGGCGCTTCTTCTGCGACAACGCGATCGCGTGGCTCCGCGATTATCACGCCGACGGCCTGCGGATCGACGCGGTCCACGCGATCCTCGACGCGTCCGCGATCCATTTTCTCGAACAGCTCGCGTCGGAAGTCGATGCGCTGGAAAATCGCGTCGGCCGCGCGCTGACCTTGATCGCCGAGAGCGATCTGAACGATCCGCGCATCGTCCGTCCGGCCGAGATCGGCGGCTACGGAATCGACGCGCAATGGTCCGACGATTTTCATCACGCCCTGCATGCGGTGCTGACCGGCGAGCGCGCGGGCTATTACGAAGATTTCGGCACGCTGGCGGACCTCGCCAAGGCGCTTCGCTCCGCATGGGTCTATGATGGCCGCTACTCGCGCCATCGCGGTCGGCTCCACGGCCGTCCGCCGTCAGGACTCAACGGCGCGAAGTTTCTCGGCTACCTGCAGACGCACGATCAGGTCGGAAACCGGGCGCGCGGCGATCGCGCAAGCCATCTGATGAGCCTCGGGCGGGCGAAAATCGGCGCCGCGCTGGCGCTGACCGCGCCGTTCATTCCGATGCTCTTCATGGGCGAGGAATGGGCCGCGTCGAGTCCGTTTCAGTATTTCGCGGGCCATCCCGAGCCGGAATTGGCGCGCGCGGTGAGCGAGGGCCGTCGGCGCGAATTCGCCGCGTTCGGCTGGAAACCGGAAGAGGTTCCCGACCCGGAGGCCGAGGCGACCTTCATCCGCTCAAAGCTTGATTGGAGCGAACTTGACCGCGAACCGCATCGCGGGATGCTCGAATGGTATCGGGCGCTGATTAAGTTGCGTGCGGCGACGCCGGAATTGCGCAACGGCCGGCTCGATCGGGTTGACGTGAGTTTCGACGAAGCGGCGCGATGGCTGGTCGTCACTCGCGATCCGATCGCTATCGCCTGCAATCTCGCGCCGGCCATGCAATCGATTCCGCTTCCCTTCCCCGGCCGCATCCTGCTCGCGTCCGAAGCCGGCCTGACCACGAATGGCGCTCTAATCGCACTCCCGCCCGAGTCGGTCGTAATTATCGGTCGGGTTTGATTCAGAGCTGGCGGCGGAACTTTTGGCTATTGGGGGAGTTACAGTTCGCTGTCGGGAATCACTAGCGTCCCTTTCTCCAGCGGTAAATCCGCCGCACCAATTTCGTATTCAATTGCGGCTGCAGCGGCCGGTTTAGCCGCCTCAATTTCTGCCGTTACAGCGGTTACGGCCAGAGCGGCACCGGGATTGAGAAATACGTCGCCCGACCCGCCAAACCGGTAAAAATCATCTGAACTCGGAAGCCGCGGAAGTCCGTGGTGTCGATTTCCGTCGACGCCAAACGCATCCCACGCTAACGGATCACGAGAGCGAAAAGCGAGATACGGCGCGCGCGCTGACCCACGCCCATGATTTTCGAGAATTAGGTGGAACTTAAATCGAAATTTAGGGCCGGAAGGCGTAGCGCCGAAACGCGAAGGTCCGAACTTTTTGTAGTTAAGCGTCAATTTTGGATGGGGGCGGCGGCCGAACATGTCGGCAATCTCGAAATGCTCCATTTTGAGGAAGCTTGCGCCGGACCGCTTGTAATATCGATCCTCACCCAGCTTTGCCATGTGCGGTCCACCGTCGGAAGCCGGGACGTAAGTGACCGCGAATCCATGGTCGGCGCCATTTGAGTCCGGCAAGCTTCGATGCTCAACGCCCGAGACCGAAGGATTTGCGGCCGAGGCGGTGAACTCCATCAGGCGCGAATAGAATTTCTGAAGGCTATCGATGCCCGGGGCGTCGCGAGCGCAGTCAATGTCGTCATCATTTTTGCGGCAGTCCACACCCCATACGATCAGACCGCCATCGGAGTTCGCGAATCCCGAGACTGCTTTTGCAAAGTTTCTGCGATCGTCCCGGTTTTTCAGATCGGGATCGTTAACTAGCTTGAAATCGAGATGCAGGTCTTCCTCACGACCGTCGGCCACGAGTTGGTGAATCTCATCAATTGAGATTGTATTGAACCAATCGAACAGGTCCACCGAAACGAACCCGCTCTAAGCTTGCAGGTCGTGCATCGTCAAATCTTCTGCTTGGTTTGGCGCCAATCGGACAGGAATTTCTCCAAGCCGGCGTCGGTCAAAGGATGCCGCAGTATCTGTTTGATGACGTCGGGCGGCAGCGTCGCGATATCGGCGCCCGCTTCGGCCGCGCGCAGCAGATGAAGCGGCGAGCGAATCGAGGCGACCAGCACCTCCGCCGGATAGTCGTAGTTGTCCATGATCCGGACGATCTGGTCGATCAGCAGCATCCCTTCGTGGCCGATATCGTCGAGCCGGCCGACAAACGGGGAAAGAAACGACGCGCCGCACTTGGCTGCGGCCAGCGCCTGCAACGGGCTGAAAATCAGCGTGACGTTGACGCGGATGTCGCGATTCGCCAGCGCCCGTGTCGCCTTGAGGCCTTCGAGCGTCAGCGGGCATTTGACGACGATGTTACGGTGGATTTTTGCGAGCTTTTCGCCCTCTTCCAGCATCGCGGACGCTTCGGTCGCGACCACTTCGGCGCTGATTGGGCCGTCCACTATATCGCAGATTTCGCGCAGCACTTCGGCGTAAGGCCGGCCGCTTTTGGCGATCAGGCTCGGATTGGTGGTGACGCCGTCGGCCAGTCCGAGATTGGCGATTTCACGGATTTCCGCCGTATCCGCCGTATCGACGAAGAACTTCATCGCGAAACAACCTCCCGCTTGCGCGGCTGCGGCCGAAGCAGATCGGCGCGCGCCAATGTGACCCGTTGCGGTGATTTCAATTCGGCAAGCAGGTCGGAAATCGAAACGTTAAGTCTTGGATGGATCAGCGCCGGAGCCAATTCCGCCATCGGCGCGAGCACGAAACGGCGCTCGTGCAATCGCGGATGGGGCGTGGTCAGGCTGCGTGTTTCAATCATTTCCTTGTCAAAAAACAGCAAATCCAAGTCGATCACGCGCGGGCGCATCCGCGGCCGTTTCGCCGGTTTGCGGCCTGCCGGGCGTTTACGGCCCATTTGACGCTCAATCAGCAACAACCGCCGCATCAGCGCGTCCGCCGACAATTCGGTCTCGACCTCGATCACGCCGTTGAGAAAGGCGCCCTTGAGATCGCCCACCGGTTCGGTTTCGTATATCGACGATTGACGCACAATCCGCGTTTCGGGCAGGCGCGCGATGCGCTCGATCGCCTCCCGGTAATAGCCGGCCCTGTCGCCTAAATTCGAGCCTATTCCGATGAAGACCCGATGCGGCATTCCCCGCCGTCACAAGCTCAGCGCCTTGATTCGTTCCACCGCCACACGCAAGCGTTCGCTCGGTACGGTCAATGAAAAGCGAACGTAGCCCTCGCCGCCTTTGCCGAATCCAGAACCTGGCGTGATTACGACGCCGGTCTCTTTGAGCACCCGCTCGGTCAACGAAACCGACGTGTAGCCTTTCGGCACGCGCGCCCATAAATAAAAAGTCGCGCGCGGCGGGTCGCATTCCAGCCCCAGCCCCCTCAGCGCCGCGACCATCAGATCGCGCCGTTCCCGGTAGATTTCGCAATATTTGCGGAGATATTCATCGCCGCCCTCGAACGCGGCGATCGCCGCCTCCTGCACGGCCTGAAAAACTCCCGAATCGACGTTGGTTTTGACCGCGCCGAGCGCGCCCACGAGGGTCGCATTGCCGATCACGAAACCGACCCGCCATCCGGTCATCGAAAAGGTCTTGGAGAGCGAGTGGAACTCGACCGCGCATTCCCTCGCGCCGTCGATTTCGAGGATGCTCGGGGCGCGATAGCCGTCATAGGCCACTTCGGAATAAGCGGCGTCATGGCCAAGAATAATGTTATTGCGCAGGCAAAAGGCGACAGCTTCGCGCAAAAACTCAGGCGTCGCCGTGGCGGCTGTCGGATTGTTCGGATAGTTCAGCCACATCAGCTTGGCGCGGCGCGCAACCTCGGCTGGAATCGCCGCAAGGTCCGGCATGAAGCCGTTTTCCTTGCGCAGCGGCATGAAATAAGGCTCGCCGCCGTTGAAAACGCATCCGGAGTAATAAACCGGGTAGCCGGGATCGGGAATCAGCACGATATCGCCCGGATCCACCACGGCCACAGGGAAATTCGCGATCCCCTCCTTGGAGCCGATCAGGGCGCAGACTTCGCGCGCCGGATCGAGAGCGAGATTGAAGCGCCGGCGACACCAGGCCGCCGCCGCCGCGCGAAAACTGTCAAGCCCTTGGTAATCAGGATAGCGATGGTTGGCAGGCGTTTCCGCGGCGCGCTGCAAGGCGGCGACGATATGCGGCGGAGTCGGCAAATCGGGATCGCCGATCCCGAGGCTGATTACGTCCACGCCGGTGGCGGCGACTTCCCGCTTGAGCCGATCGAGCTCCGCGAACAGGTAGGGAGGAAGCAGACTCAATCGTGAAGCAACCTTGATTTGCACCTTGTCCAGCGCGCTCCGATCCGGGACTTGCAGATTAATTAACATAGTTCCGGCGGGGCCGAAACGGGGGGCCGGACGGGGTTTTGCACATGTCTGCAGGCGGCGTTCGTTATGCACAGGGACTGGGAATTTCAAGCGACGCGGCGTTTCGTGAAGCCAAAACGCGTCATCGGCGTTCGGCCGGTTCAAATCGCTTGTCAGATGGGGAAATTATGCGAAATCCATAAATTTCGCTTGCGGCGGCATCCGCGTGATGTTAGTAATTCTTTCGTTTGTGGTCAGCCAGTGAAGCCCCTCTTTGTGCATAGCGACGAACGTTCGCCGCGCGGGTTGACCTCGCGCCGCGATGCTTGTTACTTGTCCCGTCGCCCTGTTGCGGGTTCCGTCGTAGAGGCTGCGCCGCGCGGCCGCCGCGGGACCATTGACTGAGCCGAAATTGAAATGGTGAATCGAACATTAATCACTCTCGCCGTCCTCCTGTTCGTGATCGGCGTGTACACGGTTGCGGTTTCCGAGCGGCCGTGGGCGCCGCGCTCGGATGTCGAACAGCCGATTCCGTTCAGCCATCGCATCCACGCCGGGGTCAACAAGATCCCCTGCCAGTATTGCCACGAATACGCGCGGCGTTCGGCCAATGCCGGCGTGCCGCCGGTCGAACGTTGCGTGGGATGCCACGGAAGCGGCCTGTTGGGCGGCATCAAGCCGGTGACCCAGCCGTGGACCGACGACAAGCAGCCGCCTTTCGAAATTCGCTGGAACCGGGTTTACACCCTGCCGGATTTCGTTCGCTTCGTGCATAAGCCCCATATTTGGGCCGGCGTGCAGTGTCAGGAGTGTCACGGGCCGGTCGAAACGATGGACCGGATCGTCCCGGTGAAAGAAATCAACATGGGATTCTGCGTGAATTGCCACGAGCAGCGCGGCGCCACGCAAGAATGTTTTGTCTGCCACCACTGAGGCGAGGAAACGAAATGTCAGACGGGCTGTCGAGGCGGTCGTTCCTGAAATTAGCTGCCACGGCGTCGGCCGCGGCGGCGATACCGGGATGCGAACCGGCCGCCAGAAAGCTGATTCCATACGTCGTGCCGGACGAAAATATCGTTCCGGGCGAACCAACCTTTTTCGCCACCACCTGCAGCGAATGCTCGGCCGGATGCGGGATTGTGGCGCGCGTGATGGAAGGACGGGTAATCAAGCTCGAGGGCAATCCCGCCGATCCGATCAGCGGCGGCGCGATCTGCGCGCGCGGTCAGGCGGCGCTGCAGGGGCTTTACAATCCTGATCGGCTGGCCAAGCCGATGCGCCGCAAACCTGACGGCTCGTTGGCCGCGATCTCGTGGGACGAAGCGAATCGGGAATTCAACGACAAGCTTGCGGCCGCCGGCAAAGCCGGAACTGGCCGGGTCGCGTTCGTTGGCGCGTCGATGGGACCGACGCTCGATGCCATTACGCTGGCTTGGGCCAAAGCCTTCGGCTCCGATCGCGTTGGGTTTTGGGAGGCGTTCAGCGACGAGCCCGCGCGCAAAGCCGCCGAGGCCTGCTTCGGCAAGCGCGACCTGCCGATTTACCGCCTCGATCAGGCCGAGACGATCATTTCCTTCGACGCGGATTTCCTTGGCACGTGGAATTCGCCGGTCGAGTTTGGACGGCAGTTCGCAAGCTTCCGCGCGCCAAAGCAGCGCAACGGCAAGCTCAGCATCGGCAACTACGCTTACGTCGGGCCGCGTATGAACACCAGTGCGGCCAAGGCCGACGAGTGGGTCGCGGCGAATCCAGGCAGCGAAGGCGCAATCGCGATGGCGGTGCTGAACGTCGTCGTGAATCAAGGCTGGATCGCGCCGAATTCAGGCATCGATGTATCGGCAGTCAAGGCTTTTGTAGCCGACTACGACCCGGAGAAGATTAGCGCTCAGACTGGAGTGCCCGCACAGACGATCCAGCGGATCGCGGCTTGGTTCGGCCAGGCGACCGAAGGCGCCGTGGCGCTGGCGGGAGCCGACGATCCGTTGGCTCATAGCGCGGCGTATCTGCTCAACGCCGTGACCGGCAATCTCGGCAAAACGATGGTTTTTCTCGCCGAAACGCCGCCTGAAGCCAACAGCCGCCCTGAACAAATAAAAGCGGTTATTGACGCGATGCGCGACGGGCAGGTCGATGTGCTGGTAATCGCGGGCGGAAATCCGGCCTATTCGATGCCGCCCACGTACGCCTTTCGCGATGCGGTCAAGCGGGTCGGGATGGTCGTCTGGATGGGCGACGCGCCCGACGAATCGGCCGAGTTGGCGAATTTGCTCTTGCCCGCCCATCACCCGCTCGAGAGCTGGCGGGATACCGCTCCCCGCGCGGGAATCTACGGTCTCGGGCAGCCCGTGATGCAGCCGGTTTTCGCGAGCCGCGCGGTTCACGACATGCTGATCGAATCGGCGCATCTGGCCGCCGGATCGGCGGGTCAGGCGATTCCGTTCGAGAACGCTGCCGACGCGATCAGCGCTTCGTGGTCGCAACTTCAGGGTAAAATTGGCGCGAGCGGAACACCCAAGGAATTTTGGGATAACGCGCGCCGGACCGGCGGCGTCTTCACGGAGGCGAAACCTGCCGCTGTCAATGTCGTTTCGACGGTATGGAAGCAAAAATCGCAACTTCCTCCCGTTCCGGCCGGATTGATGCTCTGGGCGTTTCCGCACGCTTTCCTCTATGACGGGCGGGGCGCGAACAAATCATGGCTGCAGGAAACGCCCGAACCGGTCAGCCAAATCGTTTGGGACAGCTGGGCCGAGATTCATCCGGATACCGCCTCTCAGCTCGGAATTGAAGCGAATTACGAGCAGACGCGCCTGTTCGCCGGATTGCACGTAATCGAGATTTCCACGCCGAACGGACCGGTCGAATTGAGCGTTAACATTTCCCGCTTGGTGCGTCCGGGCGTGATCGCGGTGCCTTTTGGCCAGGGCCACACAGCGTACGGCCGATACGCCAAAGGAATCGGCGTAAATCCGTTCGCGTTTCTTCCGGAGGGCCTGCGTAGCATCGCGGTCAGCGCGAAAAAGACCGATAAAACTCACAAGCTCGTCACGCCGCTCGGCAAGAGCGACATGATGGGCCGCGCGATAATCGAATCGATGAGCGTGGAAGATCTCGCCCGCGGGATTGAACCGCAATATGGCGAGGAGCCGATCGACCAGCCGTACGAAATGTATCCGCCGATCGCCTACCCCGGTCATAAGTGGGGCATGACGGTCGACGTAAATTCGTGCAACGGATGCAGTGCCTGCGTGGTCGCCTGCTACGCTGAAAACAATATCCAGGTGGTGGGCAAGGACAACGTCAATCTCGGCCGCATCATGTCGTGGATTCGCGTCGAGCGTTATATTCCGTCGCTTGAGGAAGCCGGCCGTGGACCGCTGCTGCAAATCGCGCCCGTGATGTGCCAGCAGTGCGATCATGCGCCGTGCGAACCGGTCTGTCCGGTTTTCGCGTCGAGTCACACGCGCGAGGGGCTCAACGCGCAGATCTACAACCGTTGTATCGGCACGCGCTTTTGCGAGAACAACTGTCCCTACAAGGTTCGGCGCTTCAATTGGTACGATCCCGAATTTCCCGAGCCGCTCAACCTGCAGCTCAATCCTGACGTTACCGTGCGCGGGGCGGGCGTGATGGAGAAGTGCACGTTCTGCATCCAGCGGATCACCTCGGCGGAAATCAACGCGCGCACCGAAAACCGGGCGGTGATGGACGGCGAGATCGTTCCGGCTTGCGCGCAGGCTTGTCCGGCGCGGGCGATCACTTTTGGCGATATCAACGATCCGAAGAGCGCGATGATGAAGCGGCGCGACGATAACAAGGGCCGCACCTACACGATGCTGCCTGGATACAACGCGCTGCCCGCCGTCACCTATCTGCGCGATCTTTATCAAGAGAAGGGGAAAGCCTAAATGGCAGCCGCCGTCGGACAGGGTGAGTTTCCGATAAACTATATCGACGTCGACCGCACCGCCCAGCGGGTGATGAATCCCGCCGGTCTCAAGTACTGGCTATGGGTGGCGTTTCTGGCGTTCCTCGTTGCGGTCGGCGTTTCCTACTGGACCCGCCAAATATATGAAGGCTTGGGCGTGACCGGGTACGGTCAACCGAACTACTGGGCGGTCTATATCACGAACTTCGTCTTCTGGGTCGGTATTGCGCACTCGGGAACGCTGATTTCCGCGGTGCTGTATCTCTTCCGCACCCGATGGCGAACGGCGGTCTATCGCTGTGCGGAGACGATGACGATCTTCGCGGTTGTAACTGCAGGCCTCTTCCCGATTATCCATCTGGGGCGGCCTTGGTACTTTTATTGGCTCTGCCCGTATCCGAACGAGCGGTACTTGCAGCCGAATTTCCGCTCGCCGCTGACCTGGGACTTCTTCGCAATCAGCACCTATCTGACCACCAGCGCGCTGTTCCTCTCGATGGGTCTGATTCCGGATATCGCCAACCAGCGCGATATATCGACCGGATGGCGCAAGAAGTTCTATACGATCTTGGCCTGCGGATGGCAGGGGACCGATCGGCAGTGGCGCAACTTCTCGATGGCGTATCTGCTGCTGGCGGGCTTCGCGACGCCGCTGGTGCTGTCGGTTCACAGCGTCGTCTCCTGGGACTTCGCGACGATGCAGACGCCAGGCATGCACAGCACGATCTTCGCGCCATATTTCGTCGCGGGAGCGATTTTTTCCGGATGTGCGCTGGTCATTACGCTGATGGTGCCGATGCGCAAGTGGCTGCATATCGAGGATCTTGTGACGGTCTGGCACATGGACAACCTTTCGAAAGTGGTGTTGTTCACGTCGCTGGTCATCACATATTCCTACCTGACCGAAGCGTTCGTCGTCTGGTATTCGCAGGATCCAATAGAAATGATGACGTTCTACCAGCGTTTCTTCGGATCGCAGGGCTACCTATTTGGCGGGATGATTTTATGCAACTGTCTTGTGCCGTTGCTGCTGTTCTCGCCGCGGATCCGCACGAACATGATTTGGCTGTTTGTGATCTCGATATTCGTGAACATCGGGATGTGGCTTGAGCGTTTCGTATTGATCGCCGGTTCGCTGGCGACCGCGCAGACGCCGTCGCAGTGGCGATTCTACGTGCCGAAGATCACGGAAGTGGCGATTACGGTGGGCAGCTTCGGCTGGTTTCTGCTGAATTTTTCGTTGTTCACGAAATTCCTTCCTATCGTCTCGATGACCGAGTTGAAGGAAGGAATAACCTGGCTTCGCAAGTCGATACGCGAGCCATATCCATATCGGAAAGCGGCATGAGCGGCGAAATCGAACTTATTGGCACGTTTACGAGCGAAGAGGAATGCGCCGCGGCGATCGAAGGATTGCACAAGGCGCATGTCCACGACTTCAACGTCTTCTCGCCCTTCATGAGCGAAAAGATCAATGAAGCGGTAGACGAAGTCCGCCAGTGGGGCCGCAGCCCGGTACGGAAGTTCGTGCTCGCCGGGGGGTTCACGGGCGCCTTTACTGGCTTGATTTTGACCGTCGGTACGTCATGGGAGTGGAACATAATTGCCGGTGGACGTCCGATCGCGGCGATTGCGCCCTATATCGTAATTATTTTTGAGTTGATGATTCTTTTCGGCGTGCTGAGCGCGGTCTCGAGTTTCTTTATCACCAGCAGACTGCCAGCTTTCGAATCGGCGCCCGGCTATCGGACTCGGTTCGGCGCCGACAAGTTCGGCCTGGTGGCGCGGGTCGCCGAGAGCGACGTGTCGAAGGTTGAAGCGATGCTGCGCGACGCTGGAGCCGAGGAAGTGGCGCGGGCGGCCGCTTGAGCCGCGATGCGCGAGAATGACAAGGCCTAAAGGAAAATGAGCGCTAAGCAACCTGCATCGTTAGGGGCCGCGGCGGTCCGGCCGATTCATGAGCCGGTTCGTCTGAACTGGGGCCGCCTTACTTCGATTTCGTTTCTCCTGGTGGCGCTCGGCGTGATCGGCGTCGTGTTCGGACTGGCCAGCGGCCACGCGCAACGCGTGTGGTCGAGTTGGCTGGTCAACTGGCTGTACTTCACCGGTATTGCCGAAGGCGGCGTGGTTTGCTCGGCCGCCTTCTATTTGACGCAAGCGCGCTGGGCGGGAACCACGCAGTATCGTCTGGCCGAAGCGTGGTGGCGATTCCTGCCGCTCGCGTTCGTTCTCTTCCTCGGGGTGTTTATCGGCCGTAATCAGTTATTTCCATGGATTGCGCATCCCAATCCCAAGCAGGCGATGTGGCTTAACGTGCCGTTTTTCTTCGCGCGCGATTATCTGGCGCTTGCGATCGTTACACTGGTCGCGTCGTGGTTTATCAGCGCGTCGAGTTCGCGCGAAGCCGAAGAGTGGCATAGTCGGCCGGAAACGATCGAAATGCCTCCGAAAGCGGTGCGGCGGCTGGCGCCCACCATCGGCATTCTGTTTGCGGTGGTATGGACGCTGTTCGCCTTCGATTTGATTTCGTCGCTGTCGCCGCGGTGGCACAGCACGCTTTTCGGATGGTGGTATTTCGCCGGCGTTTTTTGGTCGAATATCGTAGCGATGGCGTTCACCGCGGTATTGTTGCGGCATCGGTTGCCGGAAGGAAACGTCCTCGATCGCGGCAAGGTGCGTCACGACCTTGGCAAGATGATCTTCGCGTTTTCGATCTTCTGGATGTATCTGTCTTTCGCGCAGTATATCGTGATTTGGTACGGAGACATTCCGTCCGAAACGTTCTTCATCATCGCCCGTTGCTGGCATCATCCATGGATGTTCCTTTCGTGGATGGCGCCTTTTCTGATGTGGGTTGTTCCATTTTTCACTTTCTTGGGCGTCAAGCCGAAAAAGACGCCGATAATTCTCGGTACGGTGGCTCTGCTTGGCCTGATTGGCGTTTGGGACTTGAATTATATTTTGGTGGTTCCGTCGCTTTCGCCAAACAAGCTGCCGCTCGGATGGATTGAACTATGCGTTACGGCCGGATTTCTCGGAGCCTTTCTATTGTGCGCGACGCCCGGGCTGAAGCTTTTGGCCAATGTGGCGGCTGCGGACGCGACGGGAGGCGAGCGATGAGGCCGAACCTGTTCGATCGCGCGCGGGTGTGGCTGCCGGGAGTAATTGCGACGCTGTGCGGCGTGGCGTTGTCGGGATGCGGCGGCGGTCCGTATCCGATGGATACGCTCGCGCCGCAATCGGACTTGACGCGCGCGTTCACCTCGCTGTTCAAGGAAATCACGATTCTGGACTCGATCGTGTTGGTTGTCGTGATTGTCGCGATGATCGGCGCCATCTTTATCTACTCCAGCCGCGAGGGCGATCCGGGCGAGCCGTCGGCCATGCACTCGGACGTGACGCTGGAAATGCTCTGGACCGTCATTCCGGCGCTGATTCTGGTCGCGATTACGGTGCCGACCGTCCATACGATCATCAAAACCCAACCCAACAAGTGGCCCGCGAACGCGCTCGAAGTTCGCGTGATTGCGCATCAATGGTGGTGGGAATTCCGTTATCCGTCGAGCGGCGTCGAAACTGCGGACGAAGTGCATATTCCCGAGGGCCGGGTGATCCATTTCTCGATGGTTTCGGACGACGTCATTCACAGCTTCTTTATGCCCGCGATCGGCGGCAAGCGCGACGTTGTTCCCGGCCAGGTGAATCAGATTACGCTCACTGCTGATAAGCCGGGCGAGTACTACGGACAATGCACGGAGTACTGCGGGACCTCGCATGCGAACATGCGGTTCCGCGTCTTCGTCGATACTCCTGAGCAGTTCAAGGAATGGACCGCGCACCAGCTCGAAGGGCCAGTCAAGCCCGCCGGCGGAGCTGCGGCGGCCGGCGCGAAAGAGTGGGCGAACGCGCCGTGCGCGATTTGCCACACGATTAAAGGGGTTTCGGGATTTTCCAAACAGTATGCGTTCGGATTTCGCGGCCCCGATTTGACGCATTTCGGCAGCCGAACGACCTTCGCCGGCAGCATTTTGGACAACACGCCTGCCAATGTGGCAATGTGGATCGAGAATCCCGATGCGGTTAAGCCGGGGGCGCATATGCCGACGCTGGGCGTGCGGGGGCAACAACTGACCGATCTGGTCGCATATCTCGAGAGCCTTAAGTAGGGAATTTCCAAATGGCGGCGCAACCAAAACCATTACATCTCGAGCAGGCGAATTACCTTGAGGGCGGTGGCATCTACGGCTGGCTCACCACCATCGATCACAAGCGCATCGCTGTGATGTACGGCGTCACGGCGCTGTTGCTGATGGGGCTCGGCGGAATCGAGGCGATGCTCATCCGGGCGCAGCTTATCGTTCCGAACAATCATTTCCTCACCGCTGACTTCTATAATCAGATTTTCACGATGCACGGCCTGACGATGATCTTCCTTGTCGTCATGCCGCTGGAGACCGGTTTTTTCGGCAACTTTCTCATTCCGCTGCAAATTGGCGCGCGGGATGTGGCGTTTCCGCGACTCAACGCGCTCAGTTACTGGATTTTCCTGCTTGGCGCGCTGGTGCTGAACCTCGGATGGATCTGGGGCGGACTGCCGAACGGCGGATGGTTCGGCTATGCGAATCTCACTGAAGTTTACTATTCGCCCGGACTGAATATCGATTACTACGATATCGGCCTGCTCATCCTCGGCGTATCCTCGGTGATGAGCGCGCTGAATTTCTTCGTCACGATCGTCAATATGCGGGCGCCCGGCATGACCTTCATGCGCATGCCGATGTTCATCTGGGCGCTGCTGGTGACGGTAATTTTGCTTCTGCTCGCCTTCCCGGCCCTTACCGTGGGCCTGATTTTCCTGTTTGCGGATCGTTATTTCGACACGCATTTCTATCGCGTTATCGCTGGCGCCACACCGATTCTGTGGCAGCATCTGTTCTGGATTTTCGGCCATCCGGAAGTGTACATCATGGCCCTGCCGGCGTTTGGCATGATTTCGGAAGTGCTGCCGGTATTCTCGCGCAAACCGCTGTTCGGCTATCCGATGATGGCCTATTCGCTCATCCTGATCGCCTTTCTCTCCTATGGTGTCTGGGGCCATCACATGTTCGCGACGGGGATGGGGCCGGTCGCCGACAGCGCGTTTTCGATAACTTCGATGCTGATCGCGATTCCGACTGGCGTGAAGGTGTTTTCGTGGATCGCGACGGTGTGGGGAGGGCGGTTGCGGTTCACCACCGCGATGCTTTTTGCGCTCGGCTTCATTCTTGAATTCACGATCGGCGGTCTGAGCGGCGTCATGCACGCCAGCGCTCCGGTCGATATGGAGCAAACGGACTCGTACATCATCATCGCGCATTTCCATTACGTGCTATTTGGCGGCGTGCTGATGGCTATCCTTGCCGGGTTCTACTACTGGTTTCCGAAGATCAGCGGCCGGATGATGGACGAGACGCTGGGCAAATGGCATTTCTGGCTGACGACGGTTTTCTTCAATTGCACTTTTTTTCCGATGCATTTTCTCGGCGAACTCGGAATGCCTCGCCGTATCTATACCTATGCGCCGGGAATGGGATGGGATTTTTGGAACTTCTTCGAGAGCATCAGCGCCTTTTTGCTCGGGGCATCTTTCCTGATCTTTTTCTTTAATCTGGCTTACAGTTGGTTCAACGGCGAACGAGCAAGCGCCGACCCTTGGAATGCGCGCACGCTTGAATGGATGACGCCGTCGCCGCCGCCGGTCTATAATTTCGTGACCGTGCCGGCGATTCACTCGCGCGACGCTTTCTGGGTCGAGAAATACGGCGACGTGGAGGCCTCGGGGCTCGGCGAGAAACGCTTCAATGTGGATTACCTGCCGCCGCCGTCGGCTGAGGAAATCGCGGCGATCCACATGCCCGAACCATCTCTTTACCCGATGGTCATGGGCGGGGCCATTTTCCTCGCCGGCCTGGGGATGTTGATTGGATGGTATCGCCTGGTATTCGGCGGACTGGCGTTGCTCGGTTTTACGGCGATCGCAATGTCCTTCGAGTACATCAACTGGGGCGAAGACAATCCGCATCAGGTTAGCGAGAGCTTCCTGGGACTGGACAACCGCAAGCTCGGCATCTGGGCCTTCATCGGTTCTGAATGCGTATTCTTCGCCAGCCTGATATCGACCTATATGGTTTACAAGTCGCGGAGCATTGGCTATCCCGACGCTGATATACTGAACATTCCGTTGACTTCGTTCAGCACGTTCATCCTGCTGATGTCGAGCTTGCTGATGGTTCTAGCGCTGGCCGGCTATCAGCGCGGCGATCGGTTCTGGGGAACCTTCTGGTTGTTCGGCACGGCGTTTTTTGGATGTATCTTCCTCGGCGGTCAGGTCTTCGAATTCCATGACTTTTATGCGCATGGAATGCTCTACAACAGCAATTTGTTCAGCCAGTGTTTCTATACGCTGGTTGGTTTTCACGGCTTCCACGTGTTTATCGGCGTGTGCTGGCTGATCACGATGGCGATCGCCGGATTGCGCGGCAAGATTGGGAAGAGCCGCGCGTTGTCGGTCGAAATCGCTGGTCTTTACTGGCATTTCGTCGATATCGTGTGGGTTGTCATCTTCACCCTGGTCTATCTGATGAGGACGATTAAACACGCATGAGCGAGCACGCAATCGATCACGCGCACGACGCGCACGCGATCGTGCATGAGGAGCATCCCGGCCCGATGGTCTATATCGTGGTGGCGGTGGTGCTGTGTATCCTGACCGGAATGGAAATAGGCGTCTTTTATGCGCCCGCGCTGCAGTCGGTGTTGGTGCCGCTCCTGATCGTTCTCGCGATCGCGAAATTCATTCTGGTCGCGTCGTTTTACATGCATCTATGGTATGACAGCACCGTTTTTTCGATTTTCTTCGTCTTTCCATTGATGTTGGCGGTGCTAATCTGCATATCGTTGATGCTGCTGTTCTCATATCTGAGCCATCATATGTTTATCATCAGGGTCTGATACGATGACTAGGTGGGCCGGGAGCGGTTGATAATCCATGTGGGAAGCAAAACCTGACGTGATCGTATCGATCGTCGCGTTCGCTGCGGCCTACGTCGGCGCGGCGTACGCAGCCGGCCGCCGTCCGCGTCAGCGGCAGGAGATGGCGTTTGGCTTTGCCGTGATCCTGCTTTTGCTTACCCTTACCGGACCGCTCGACCAGGCCGCGAAGGGTTTTTTCTTCGCCGCGTACATTTTTCAACAGATGATTCTGGTGTTTGTAATCCCGCCTCTTATTCTTCTGGGAACGCCGGATTGGATGTTGCGCCCGATTATCTCGCGCCGAGTCGTCGAGCCGATCTTTCGCTTCCTCACCCGCCCCTTGGTCGCGTTTCTAACGTTTTCGATGTTCTTCGCCCTGCTGCATTACCCTGCGCTATGCGACCGGGTTTGCCATGTGAAGTCCTTCTTCGGCGGAATTAGACTGGGCTTGTTGATTGTCGGCGTCCTGCTGTGGTGGCCGATCGTCAGCCCCGTCCCCGAATTTCCCCGGCTTTCCTATCCGTTGCAGATTCTCTACCTCTTTCTGCTGATGATTCCGATGACTGCGGTGGCCGCGCCGATTACGATGGCGGATTCCGTGCTCTACATGTATTACACGATGGGGCCGCATCCTCTGGGACTCACGCCTCGCGCCGATCAAGTGCTTGGCGGACTGGTAATGTGGGTGGGCCAGGGCGTGTATATAATGTTCGTTTTCAGCGGGATTTTTTTCCGTTGGGCGCAGCGGGAGGACACTGAAATTCCCGCGATAAATAGGAAACCCGCGCAAATAAGACCGCTCCGTCCGCATGAGCGCGCGACTGTATAAATCGCGCGAAACCAGATATCAATTTCAGCTCGTGACCGCGACCGATAATCTCCGGTAGCGAAGCCTGCGGTTAGCGCCGATACGCAAAGCTCAACGTGCGAAGCGTGGCTAACGAATAGGCGACGGCCCCCAAAGCGGTTAGGATTGCGCCGATCGTGGCGGGCAGGAGCCGCGAGGCGAGGGCGTCCGCGCCCAGGAGAAGAAGACCGGCGTTGTAGCTCGCAAAAATCAGCCATCGGCCAGATGGCGATTCAATGTCCGCGAATTTCATGGCTGATCTGCCTCTTACAGATCGCGCATGCGCGACCGCGCCAGGAAAAAGATGGTACGACATTCCAATGATGAAATTGCCGAACCATCCCAGCAGACCGGCCGCGCCATAGATCACGGCGACGCGCGCGCCGATCATGCTGTCGCCGCCCAGCGGCGGCAACCCCAATCCTGAGGCGACGGCCACCATCGCCCAACCGGCGCCAGCGGCGACATGCGGCGCCGTCCAGCCCGGCATCGGACGCCGCCCCGGGAGCATCGCAAAGATCGAAACTACGAATATGACAATCGGCAATGCCGCGAGGGTCGCCGCTGAGATAATGATTGCTTTGCTCGCGAAAAGCAGAGCTGCGGCGAGCATAATCGCGGAACCTCCGAGCGCATAAACGAGCCATCGCCGGCCGTCGAAATTGATCGCCTCGGCTCCGATAAATGCGGGTAGCATCCGGTAGGAAAGCGCGCACACCGTAATCGCGATCCAGCCGATCGCCGCAAGGTTCGCATGCGCCGCGAGATTGTCGAGCAGATTACCCCCGATGATTCCGACAGACTTGTCGAGCGCCAGCAAAAAGCCCAGCGTCGCAGCGGTAAGAAGGAAGCATACCGCGAACAAGACGCCGGTTTGCGCGATGCCGCGTCCGACGCCGGCCCACACGCATGGAACGATGTTAACCCCAAACAGGATCAAGCTCGCGATCAGCACGATCGCAGCCGACCAGACGCCCGACCACGAGCCCAGCGCAAAATGGCTGATTACGCCGCTCGAACCGATCAGGAACAAAATCAGTTGCGGCGCCAACAGGCGAGGGTAGGGTAACGGCTTGTGCCCGAGCGCGGGCGCATACCGGTAAAGCACGCCGATTATCGCGGCGGTAATCCATCCGATCGTGAACGTATGCACCAGCGCGAGAATTAGCGGCTGGTAAAAATAGTCAAGCATCCGCGGGGTCAGCCACGGCAGCGCCGTCATTCCCGCAAGCAGATAAATCGTGGCGATGACGAAATAATCCACCGCGATTCGCGCCGCACGGATTTCGATTCGCGAGCGGCCGGAAGGTTGCGCTTTTTCTGGCGTTTCATTGGCGAAGTCGGCCATCCGCTCGATTTCCTTTCTCATTCGATTAACCGCCAACCGCCGGTAGATTGAGCTGGCCTGGACCGGCTTGCCGTGACGCCGGTATTGGCTTAATAGGAGATCAGCAATGAGGATAGCCGCCGGACAGGCGGCCGCAAGCGCGCGCCTCCTCATTCCTGGACCTGACCGCCCTTCTCAGCCTTCCTCATCGAGCGCGCCGAGGCGCCTGTCGGTTGCTCGTCGGTGTGAAGGGAGGCCGCCATGAAGCTAGGGAAGTTCCGGACGATTATTGACGGAGCCGTCGCCGGCCTGATCGGTGGAGCGGTGATCGCGCTGTGGTTTTTTGTCTTTGACGCGGCGCATGGCGAACCAATGCGGACGCCCGAATTGCTCGCCGCCGCGCTCCTGCATGGCTCGAGCGCCGCAACGCTGAGTGGAGCGGGATGGACGCTCGTCGCGCAATACGCGGTGGCGCATTTCGCGGTTTTCGCGCTCATCGGCGTCTGCGGGGCGATGATGCTCTCCGCGGCGGAAGACAATCCGGAACTGTTTCCGGCGCTCTTCATTTTCACCTGCGCGTTCGAGGTTTTCTTTATCTTTGTGCTGATGCTGTTTGGGCCGGCCGCGCAAGCCGCGACGCTCTGGTGGAAGGGATTGATCGGGAATTTCATGGCGACGGCGGCGATGTTGGCCTTTTTCTTCTGGCGCCAGCCAGCGCTTGCGGAGCGCCTGCTCGGTCCCTGGGTTGCCGTGGTGCGCGAGGGCGTTGTCGCGGGAATTATCGGCGGCGTGATCGTCGCCGCGTGGTTTTTCGTCTATGATCTGACGATTGGCGAGCCGTTTCGCACGCCGGCGCTGCTGGGAACGATGCTGCTCGACGTCATGCATGAGCCAAGCGGTTTCGCGGTGACCGCGGCCAGCGTGCTTGGCTACACCGCACTGCATTTCTTCGCGTTCATCATGTTTGGAATCGCCGCGTCGATCCTGATGGCGGTTTCGGAACGCGAGCCGCTGATCGCGCTCGGCGTGCTGGTTTTGTTCATATGGTTTGAAATGTGTTTCGCCGGTTTTGTCACGTTCCTCGATCAAACCGCGATCGAGAATATCGGGTGGTGGAACGTCATCGGCGGAAATATCCTCGCGCTCGCCGTGATCATCGGCTGGTACGAACATCGCCATCCGCGTGTCGTGCCGCGACTTTTCGATCGCTGGGAGGAGTTCAAGCACGAAGGTTCCGCGAAGACGGAGCGCAGCACGATGCGTCCGCACGTTGTACCGCGGCGCGGATGATACGGCATGCGCGGATGCGTTGACTCCGGCGCGTAAATCCACAGGATGGACGGTGCGCCTGCGGCGCCGTCCGAGGATGTTACGGAACCGTAACCACGAGAGCCGCGCACGGAGCCGCTCCGGTAGCGGCGTATGAATGTGCGGCCGTCGCGTCGAAATAGATAGCGTCGCCGCGTTGCAGCAGGGTTTCATCGCCGCCGACGGTAAGATTCAGCGATCCTCCGAGCACGTAAAGAAATTCGACGCCGTCGTGCTGATGAGTCGGTTTGCGGCCCGGCGCGGTTTTGGGAAATTCCGCCAGGAACGCGCTGAGCTTGCGTTCCTCGGCTTTGAAATCGAGGCACTCGAAACGATAGATTGTTTCGTCGCCCCTGAATTTCTCCTCGAAAATCAGCCGCTCTTTCTTCCGCGTCACGGCCATCACGCGCCGCCGCTGGTCGGTGAAAAAATAATCCAGGCCGACGTTGAAGACCATCGCGATTCTGAGCAGAGTGGGCAGAGTCGGAAACAAGCGCCCGCGTTCGATTTTCGATAACAGCGCGGCCGATAGCGCCGTATGGCGGCCCAACTCGACGAGCCCCATCTTTTTGCGCAGCCTGAGCGAGCGCAATTTCTCGCCGATCGCGTACTTTTGCAGGCCTTCCTGCAACGTGTCGGATAGCATGGTTCAGTTGTGGTCCAATCGCATGTGATCCAGCGAATCAAATCACGAAATGAGAATTGAACCAACAGTCAAATTTATTTTCTGCCGAGTCCGAACGGTGTTGGAAGCGGCCTCCGCGAGATGCGCCGCGTGCTCGAATCGTGGTTCGCGGGATGGCAAAACCGAGCGGGCCTCGCGGGACGATGGCGATCGTTGCAGGCGGTCGGGCCGTGGGTCGCCTGCTACAACCAGTTATCGGGTGTATGGCTCCTGCGGCGCGCGTCACAAACCGAGCACGTCGCGCATCGAATAAAGGCCGTTCGGACGATTCACAAGCCATGCTGCGGCCCGGATCGCTCCGCGGGCGAGCGCCTCGCGGCTTTGCGCCCGATGCGTCAATTCGAGACGTTCGCCATGGCCGCCGAAAACAACGGTATGGTCGCCGACCGCGTCGCCCGCACGCATCGCGAGCACGGCGATATTGCCGGATGGGCGCACGCCCGTGATGCCTTCACGGCCGTAAACCGCATTCGCGGCGAAATCAAGCGAGCGGGCTTCCGCGATCGCCCGTCCGAGCGCGAGCGCTGTTCCGCTCGGCGCATCGACTTTGGTGCGATGATGAATCTCGAGCACTTCGGCGTCGAAATCGGCGAGCGTGCGCGCCACTTCCGCGACGATTTTCATCAGCACGTTGACGCCCACGCTCATGTTCGGCGCGATCACTGTTCGAGTGCGCGGCGCAAGCGCGCGCGCCTGCGCCTCCATCTCCGGGGTGAACCCGGTCGAACCGATGACGATCGCGGCGCCTTTCGCGGCTGCAATCTCAAGATGTTCGAGCGAAGATTTTGCGCTCGTGAAATCGAGCGTCACCGTGTCCGGCCGGGCAAGCATCGCGTAGTCAGCGACAATCTTCACGCCGAGCGATCCCGCGCCTGCGACTTCTCCGGCGTCAGCGCCCAGCGCAGCGTTTCCGGGCGCTTCAAGCGCGCCAGCCAGGCGATGCTCGCTCTCGCGCGCGATCAGCGAGACGATCATCCGGCCCATCCGTCCAGCCGCGCCCGACACGACAATGTTCGCCATAACTTTTCCTCGCCGAACGCGAACGCGGCCAGCAGGGAGCCGGCGCCGTTCGGTTCCGGGACCGAATTATCGAAAAAATACGCCGCTCGCGACGCGCCCTTCGCGCGCGCAGGGAGGCCAAAATGACATCAAGCGCTGGCGGCGGCGGGAGCGGCCTCGGCGGCTGCGGATTTACCGTGTGCGGCATTCCAATGTTCTTCGCACAGGCTTCCTTTGTAGCGCTTTTTCCGGCAATTTTCGCCGGTGCAGGTCTTGTACCGTGCTTTCGGCATTTCGCCCGCTTTCCACAAGCGATAATGCTTGCGGCAATATCCCTTCGCGATTACCTCGCGTTCGCATTCGTTGGCCTTGCAGGCGCCTTTATTCGCCATGAACCTTTTCGTCGTGCTCCTGTTAAAATTCCGCCTTTAACTCGCGGCTAAGCAATTCTTCGACCATAGCGGTTGCGGGCGCTGCTTCATAGAGCACCCTATGGACCGCGGCGACGATTGGCGTTTCCACATTGTAACGCGCGGCCAGCGCCCGAACCGCTCGCGCGTTCACGGCGCCCTCCGCGATTTGCCCGTCATTGCCGGTCTCCGACCATGGCGCGCCCGCGGCAAGCCGCAATCCGAGCGCGCGATTACGCGACAGCGCGCCCGTGCAGGTCAACACTAGATCGCCAAGTCCGGCCAGTCCGGCCATGGTTTCAGCGCGCCCGCCAGCGGCGACGACAAGGCGCGTCATCTCAGCCAATCCACGCGTGATCAGCGCCGCGCGCGCGCTTGAGCCCAGGTCAAGGCCGTCTGAAATTCCCGCGGCTATGGCGATGACATTCTTGATTACGCCGCCCATCTCGACACCGGTCACATCCGCGCTGCGATAGACGCGCAGGGTGGGCGTCGCGAACAACTCCTGCACCCGTCGTGCGACCTGCGGATCCGCGGCCGCCGCCACCAGCGCCGCCGGTTTGCCGCGCGCAACCTCGGCCGCGAAGCCGGGTCCGGACAGCGCCGCCACCCGGCTCGCCGGCGGCGCCAATTCCGCGATCATCCGCGTCATCGTCATCAGCGTTTCCGGCTCCAGGCCTTTCGTTACGCTGACGATCGTTGCTTGTGGGGCGATCGCGGATACGACCGGCGCGAATGCGTCGCGCGCCATTCGCGACGGTATCGCCATCACCAGCGTCGCCGCGCCATTCGCGGCGGCGCGCCAATTATCGGTGAGCGCCAGATTCGGCGGAATCGCCACGCCGGGCAGATACGCCGCGTTTTCCGCCGCGGCGCGGATCGCTTCGAGCCGTTCTCGTCGGCGGATCGCAAGCGTCACCTCGCGGCCGGAACGCGCCAGGGTCACGGCCAGCGCCGTGCCCCAGGCGCCCGCTCCAAGAATTGCGATTCGGCTCATCGCCGTCCTCGATCGCGCCTCTTCAGGCCACCGAACGCAAGATTCGATACAGCGGCGCCAACTCGCGAAACGCGTCGATTACTTCCGCGCGATCCAATCGGATCGCGTCGCGTATGTTCCAACCGAATCCCACGTCTAGGCCTCCGGTCTTCTTGTCGAGCGCGTCCGCCATCGCGCTGAATGCGGCCGCCGATGCAGGCTCTCCCGCCGGCAGAACGGTGAAGTCCCACTTGTCGTATCGGGC
>JADBKU010000037.1 GCA_014896235.1 bacterium
AGATACTTGAAATCGTCCGGACCGCCCCAGCGCGCGCTGGGCGCGAAATATCCGGTAACCTGATAGCCCCACGAGCCGGCGAACGGATGCTCCATCACGGGCATCAGCTCCACATGTGTGAAGCCCATCTCGCTCGCATAATCCGCGAGCAGCGGCGCGATTTCGCGGTAGGTGAGCTGGCGATGGCCCTCCTCCGGCACGCGCCGCCAGGAACCCAGATGAACTTCATAGATCGCCAGCGGCGATCGGACCGCGTCGCGCCCGGCGCGCGCGTCCATCCAATCGCGATCGGCGAATTCATAGGAAGACTGATGGACGATCGAAGCCGTCGCCGGCGGGACTTCCGCCGCGAAAGCGAAAGGATCGGCCTTCAGCGCGAGGTTCCCGCTCCACGTGCGCAGCTCGAATTTATAGCGGGCGCCGGGCGTCAATCCGGGGATGAACAGTTCCCACACGCCCGACGATCCCAGTTCGCGCATCATGTGCATCCGGCCGTCCCATTCGTTGAAATCGCCAACCACGCTTACGCCGCGGGCATTCGGCGCCCACACCGCGAAAGCGACGCCGGCGACGCCCTCGATCGTGAGCGGATGCGCGCCGAGTTTCTCAAAAACGCGCTGATGCCGGCCTTCGTTCCACAAATGAAGATCGAGATCGCCGATCGTCGGCATGAAGGCGTACGGGTCGCGCACCGTCACGACGTCGTTTTCCGCATATTGAATCCGCAGTTCGTACGGAAAAACCGCCGCGCGGTCCGCGATCAGCACTTCGAACAAACCCGTATCGCCGATCCTGCCCATGCGCCACGGATGCGCCCCGTCGGCGATCACCGAAACATGCCGTGCGCCCGGACGATAGGCGCGAATCACGACGCCTGCCGGCGTCGGATGCGCGCCGAGTATCGCGTGCGGGTTCGCATGCCGCAGCGAGACGAGCCGCTCCAGTTCTTCTTCGGCGATCGCTCCCGCTTCGGTCTTTCCAGCTTCAAACTGCATCAGCCAATCAAGCTCCGATTATGCGTTCGATCGCGCCCAGCGGAATGTCCGTCCAATCGGGACGATTATTAAGTTCGTATGCAAGTTCATAGAGCGCCTTTTCCAGTACGAAAGCGTCGAGCATCACGCGCAGTTCCGCCGGATCGGCGGGCAGGAATCGCGCGCCCGCCGCACGCTCCAGATACGCATGCAGCAACGCCCACGAGGCCCAGTTCGACCACATCCGCGCCCATGGCTCCATCGTGGCGAAATCCCGCCTTCCGAACGCGCCCGTGCCAATTCCCTCGATCAGCGCGCTCGACGCGGCGTAGTCGAACGAGCGCAACATTCCGGCCACGTCCCGAATCGCGAGCCGCTTGCGGCGGCGTTCCTCCAGCGAGCGCGCGGGCTCGCCTTCGAAATCTATGATCATGAAATCGCCGCGCGCGTACAGGACCTGGCCGAGATGAAGGTCGCCGTGACTGCGTATTCGCGCCGCCGATATGCGCAGTTTGAGAAACGAGTTGAAGCGGGCGATTACGCGCTCCGGGTTCGTCATGAGCCGCCGCAGCCGACGCGCCGTATCGGGGTTGAGCGCCGATTCGCGGCTGCGCGCCAGCCGGCTCACAAGGCCGGCCATGTTGCGCATCGATTGATATTCCGACCGCTGCCAGAAGGGCGAATACGGCTCCGGCGCGAACGCGGCGTCGTCTCCGGAGCCGAGCGCAAGATGCATCTCGGCGACCCGCTGGCCGAGCAATCGCGCCGCCTCCAGATACGCGCCGATCATGCGCGAAACTTCGGCATCCGGCCCGCCCGTATCGAGCGGATCGAAGTCCGCATCCGCCGGCATTTCGCCGCGCGTGGCGGCGCGCTCGAAGTATCGCGTCAGTTCGTGCCGCGTGAATTCCCACGCATCGCCCTGATTCCGAACGTACTGGTGCATGACGCCGACCGTGCAGGCGCCGCCATGGATGCCGCGGTATTCGATCCATCCGGCCAATGGCGGCGTATGCTTGAAAGCGCCGCGCTCGGCCAGGAAACGGCCAATTTCGACTTCGGGGCTGATTCCCGGCTCGGCTTTACGATAAAGCTTGAACAGCAATTCTTCGCCGAATGCGAGCGAGGAGTTGGTTTGCTCCGCCCTGAGCAGGCGCGCCTCGGGAATCTCGGGCGCGCATCCAGCAAACATTTCAGCCGCCGTGTGCGCTCCCGCCAGTTCGCCTTTGCGGCCGCGAATCTTGCGCCGCCGCCGCATGAGATCGTAAATAGCGCGCGCGAACGCCGGGTCGGCCGCCGCGTCAAAAACAATCCGCCGTTCGTCGCGACTGCGCCCGGCAAACCCGACTTCGGCAATTACCGGCGGCGCCGTACGCGCGCCATCGCTTTCGTAACGATCGCGCTCCGCCATGCCCAGCGGAATGACATAGGTCTCAGGCTCGCCGTTCGTGAGTTCCGTCTCCACGAGCGCGAAAAACGCCTCCGGCCGTTCGTCGGTCAGCGGCACGGCTTCGACGATTCTAGCGCTCTTTATCCCGCCTGCTTTTGCCCGGAACCATCGGCGCCCGGACATATAGTTCGGCAGCACGCGTTCGAGCCGTTCGCGCTCCTCGCCGAGCATAAAGCGCTCCCAGCTTTCGCCGATCTCCACCGTCGGCAAATCGTCGCTCGCGGAAAAGCTGGCAGGCTGCCCGCCGGGAGCTTCAAGCAAAAACCAATCGAACATATGCGGCCCGAGCGTCAGCATATACGGCCGCTCGCCGATCGGCGGAAACCGCGTGCGGCCGAACAATTCGACCGGCGTCATGCCCTTGAAGCGCGAGAGGTCGATTTCGACGTACTGGACGAAACGCGACAGATTGGCGACCACCAGGATGCTTTCGTCGTTCCATGTCCGGATAAAAACCAGCACGCGCGGATTTTCGGGGTTGAGAAAATCGATCGAACCGCGGCTGAAGGCTTTGTGCTGTTTGCGCAGCGCGATTAACCGGCGCATCCACCAGAGCAGCGAATGGCGATTGCGCTCCTGCGCGGCGACGTTGATCGTCTGATAGTGATACTCGTGATCGATTATTACCGGCAGTATCAGCCGTTGCGGGTCGGCGGTCGAAAATCCCGCATTCAAATCGGCGCTCCACTGCATTGGCGTCCGCACGCCGTCGCGGTCGCCCAGATAGATATTGTCGCCCATCCCGATTTCGTCGCCGTAGTAGATGACCGGCGCGCCCGGAAGCGAAAACAACAATCCGTTGACCAGTTCGATCGAGCGCCTATTGTTGCCCAACAGCGGCGCCAGCCGCCGTCTTATTCCCAGATTGATGCGCATGCGCGCCTCATGGGCGTATGCGCGGAACATGTAATCGCGCTCTTCGGCGCTGACCATTTCGAGGGTCAATTCGTCGTGATTGCGCAGGAAGAGCGCCCACTGGCAACTGTCGTCGATCGCCGGCGTCTGCGACCAGATATCGACGATTGGAAACCGATCTTCCGTCCGCACCGCGATGAATATCCGCGGCATCAGCGGAAAATGAAACGCCATGTGGCATTCCTTGCCTTCGGCAAGATAGGCCACGGCGTCCTCGGGCCATTGATTCGCTTCCGCGAGCAGCATCCGATCCTTGTATTTCGAATCGGTGTGGGCGCGCAGCTCGCGCAGGAAGGCGTGGGTTTCCGGCAGATTCTCGCAATCGGTGCCTTCGCGTTCGAAGAGATACGGCACGGCGTCGAGCCGCAGCCCGTCCACGCCCATCCCAAGCCAGAAATCGAGCACGCGGATCACTTCGCGCCGCACCGCGGGATTGTCGAAATTCAGGTCCGGCTGATGCCAATAGAATCGATGCCAGTAGTAGGATTTCGCGACCGCGTCCCAGGTCCAGTTCGACGGCTCGAAATCCTGAAAGATGATGCGCGCGTCGCGGAACTTGTCCGCCGAGTCGCTCCAAACGTAATAGTCGCGCAGCCTGTCGCCCTTGGGCGCGCGCCGCGCGCGCTGAAACCACGGATGCTGGTCGGAAGTATGGTTGATGACCAGTTCGGTCACCACGCGCAGTCCGCGCCGATGGGCCTCGCGCAGCAGCACTTTGAAATCCGCGAGCGAGCCGCAATCCGGATGCGTGTTCATGTAGTCCGAGATGTCATAGCCGTCGTCGCGCAGCGGCGAAGGATAAAACGGCAGCATCCAGATCGTCGTGACGCCGAGATCGACCAGATAGTCTAGTTTCGCTGTGAGTCCCGCGAAATCTCCGATGCCGTCGCCAGAACTGTCGAAGAACGACCGCACGCGCACCTCATAGAAGATGCCGTCCTTGTACCAGAGCGGGTC
Organism: bacterium; assembly: GCA_014896235.1. Classification (GTDB taxonomy): domain Bacteria; phylum Desulfobacterota; class Binatia; order Binatales; family Binataceae; genus JADMIL01. The sequence goes on from JADBKU010000037.1 coordinate 4,297, forward strand.
GCTCGGCAGAGTCACGCGTCGTTTCATGCCGGTCCGTCCAGTCTAAGGATGTGCGCCGGCTGCCGACTCGGATCGAGGCGCACGTAATTCCGCTCGCGCCAGACGTACGAGTCGCCGGTGAGCAGATCCGTCACCCGGTAAGGCGCTCCCGGCGCCAATCCGAGGATCCCGGGCGGCGTCGTCACAGTGCATTCATGCCAAGTGAAGGGATCGAGATTAACGGCGATCAAAAGAATGTCGCCGCGCTCGCGATCCAATTTGGCGTAAAACAGAATCTGATCGTTGTCGGCCGGCAGAAACGTCAAATTATCAAGACGTTCGAGCGCGGGATGCTCGCGGCGGATCCGGTTGATGCGCGCGACGAATTCCCTGATATTTCCGGCGGCGTCGAAATCGCGCGGTTTAATCTCGTATTTCTCCGAGTTCCGGTATTCTTCGGTTCCGGGCGCCGCGTCGTTTTCGCACAATTCGTATCCGCTATAGATTCCGTAGGACGGCGCCAGCGTCGCCGCCAGCACAAGCCGCATCCGAAACGCGGGCGGACCGCCGGCCTGCAGGATCGGCGTGAGTATGTCCGGCGTGTTCGCGAAAAAGTTCGGCCGGAAATACTCGCGCATCTCGCTATGCGCAAGTTCCGTCATATAGTCGATAATTTCAGCTTTGGTGTTCCGCCACGTGAAGTAGGTATACGATTGCGAGAAGCCGCATTTGGCCAGAACCTTCATCATCTTCGGCCGGGTGAAAGCCTCGGCGAGAAAAATCACGTCTGGATGCTCGAGACGCGTTTCGCCGATCAGCCACTCCCAGAATCGCACCGGCTTGGTGTGCGGGTTATCGACGCGGAAGATTCGTACGCCCCGCCCGATCCAGAAAAACAGCGTACGGCGCAGTTCGGCCATCAGGCCCGCCTGATCCGCCGTCGAAAAATCGATCGGATAGATGTCCTGATACTCCTTCGGCGGATTCTCGGCGTATTTGATCGTGCCATCGGGCCGATGGCGAAACCATTCGGGATGCTCCTCGACCCACGGATGGTCGGGCGAGCACTGGACGGCGAAATCCAGCGCGACCTCGAGGCCCTGGCGCGCGGCGGCGGCGACGAAATGATCGAAATCCGCCATCGTGCCCAGCCCCGGATCGATCGCGTCATGCCCGCCATGGCGGTTGCCGATCGCCCATGGGCTGCCCGGATGGTGCGAGGCGCCATTCGGAGAATTGTTCGGCCCTTTCCGATTCGTGATTCCAATCGGATGGATCGGGGGCAGATAGACCACGTCGAAACCGAGATCCGCGATATAAGGCAAAATGCGCTCGGCCTCGCGCAACGTGGCCGGGCGCGGCGGCTCCGGCGTCTGCGAGCGCGGGAACATCTCATACCACGCGCCGAAGCGGGCGCGCCGCCGATCGGCGATCACCTTGAACAGAACCGGATGAAGCGTGCGCTCGAAACGGTCGCCGTATGCGGTCGCGAGCGATTGTATCCGCTCCGCGGAGAGCGCCTCGGCCGCTCGAACGAGATCGCCGCGATATCGCTGCGCAACGTCGTTGGCGGTCGCGACAAGCCACGAACGATCGGCCACGCTCGCCCGCTTGGCGATCTCGCGAAGCAGTTCGAGTCCTTCGTCCAGGTCCGCGGCAACCGCCTTCCCAGCGGCCGTTTTCTTTTGAAAATCGGCGAGCCAACTCGCGTACCGATCGGTCCAGGCTTCAATCGTGAACACGAAAACGTCGTTCGCTTCGAGCGGAAACTCGCCGCGCCAGCGATCGTCGCCGATCGGCGCCATCGGCGCTTCATTGAACCGCTTTTCACGCTCGCGTCGCCACTTGACGGCCGCGCGAATCACGTCATGGCCGTCGCGAAAGACGTCGGCTTCCACCACGCACGATTCGCCCGCGATGCGCTTCGCCGGATAGCGGCCGTTGTCGACTGCGGGCGAGACCGCTTCGATAATGTGCCGTTCGAGACGCGGGCGCGGGCGCGCTGAATTGCGCACCGAGGTGGCGCTACGGGCGTCCGCATATTTGATGTCTTGCGTCATTACGAAATGGTCAGCCAATCGCGCCTGCCTCGAAGTCAGGCGTGTAACGAATGTTCGACGGTGGCTGCTGCTCGACTGCCGCACGCTATGAGCGCCGGGAATCGAAATTTAAGTGAGCGGGAAACATTCCCGCAGCCTGATCGCTCAGGCTGTCTTCATCGTACCACGCCCTGCGCGACCTCGCGACCCCGGCGCGGTTGCGATCGAATTAATTCGCTTTTCCGCCCTGCGATGCGTCCGCTCCGGCGTTGGCAGGCGTGCTCGATGGCGCCGCAAGCGATTGTCGTGAATCAAGCGCGTCGCTGACGGACTCCGCGCGCCTGAGCAATGCCAGCGATCGAGCCTGCAGTGGAAAGCGCGTTCCCGAGAGGTAGCGGCGATGCTCAACCGCGCGAAAATCGGAATAGCTGGTATCGACTATCACCGTCCATGTCGAAGCATTCGGCAATGACGGAATCATAAATGGAACAACATCATTATGACTACTCAAAAGCAGAATAAAGTCGTCATCGACGATTGGCCGGCCGCGCGCGTCGTCCTCCGCGATTGCATTCCCGGCCATAAACATCCCGAGCGTTCTGGCGAAATCGTGACTCCATTCCGAATCAGTCATCTCTTTGCCCTCGGGCGTCAGCCAAACGATATCTTTGATCCCGGCGGCGCGGCTCGGCCGGCCTTGAAAGAACGTGATCCGCCGGAATGCCGGATGGGCTTTGCGGAATGTCGCCAAATGCCGCACAAACTCAAAAAATTCACGCTCCGCCGGCGGCGGATTCCAGTCTAACCAACTGATTTCATTGTCCTGGCAATAGGCGTTGTTGTTGCCGCGTTGAGTGCGGCCTAGTTCGTCGCCGGCCAGCAGCATCGGCACTCCCTGCGACAGCAGCAGCGTCGCGATCAGATTGCGGCGCTGGCGCGCGCGCAGCGCGAGCACCGAAGGATCGTCCGTCGGCCCTTCGACGCCGCAGTTCCAGCTTTGATTGTTATTTTCACCGTCGCGGTTTTCTTCAAGATTGGCTTCGTTATGCTTTGAGTTGTAGCTGACCAGATCGGCCAGGGTGAAGCCGTCGTGGCAGGTGACGAAGTTGATGCTCGCGTACGGACGACGGCCGCTCGTTTCATACAAGTCGCTCGAACCGGTCAACCGGTATCCCAGTTCGCCAATTACTCCGCCCGCGCCCTTCCAATATGCGCGAACCGCGTCACGGTATTTGCCATTCCATTCGGTCCATCCGACCGGGAAATTGCCGACCTGATAGCCGCCCTCGCCCAAATCCCACGGTTCCGCAATCAATTTGACCTGCGACAGCACCGGGTCTTGATGTATTACGTCGAAAAAGGCGCTTAACCGATTGACCTGATAAAGTTCGCGCGCCAATGCCGACGCGAGATCGAACCGAAACCCATCCACGTGCATTTCGCATACCCAGTAGCGCAGGCTGTCCATCAGAAGCTGCAGGACGCGCGGATGCGTCATGTTTAGCGTATTGCCGCATCCGGTGAAATCGACGTACAAACGCGGATCCGCCTCGGCCAGCCGGTAATATGACGTATTGTCGATTCCGCGAAAGCTGAAGGTCGGCCCGAGATGGTTGCCCTCCGCGGTGTGGTTGTACACAACGTCCAGAATCACCTCGATCCCGACGGCGTGCAGCCGCTTCACCATCGATTTGAATTCGTTAATCGAGCCGGTGGCGGAGTAGCGCATATCGGGCGCGAAGTACCCGATCGAATTGTAGCCCCAGTAATTGCGCAGGCCGTGATCGATCAATCGCCGCTCGTCGATAAACGCATGCACCGGCATCAGCTCGATCGCGGTCACGCCCAAACGTTGCAGATGTTCGACGATCGGGTCGCTGGCCAGGCCGGCGTAGGTTCCGCGCACCGCCGGCGCGACCTCGGGATGCCGTGCGGTCAGCCCCTTCACATGGGCTTCGTAAATCACGGTATCGCGCCACGGGATTCTTGGCGGACGGTCGTCGCCCCACGGAAAAGTGGCCGCCACGACGCGGCACTTCGGCATCGCGGACGCGCTGTCCCGCCGATCCGGCGTGAAGTCCTCTTTCGCGCCTCCCGTGCGATAGGCGAAGAGCACATCGCTCCAGCGCACGCCGCCGACGATCTGCCGCGCATAGGGATCGAGCAGCAGCTTGTTCGGATTGAATCTCAGCCCGCGTTTCGGATCGTACGGCCCGGAGACGCGATAGCCGTAAAGCAAGCCAGGACGCGCGCCGGGGAGGTAACAATGCCATACCTGATCAGTCTGCCAGCGCATCGCGATCCGCTCGGTCTCGCGCCGTCCGGCCGCGTCGAACAGGCATAGTTCGACTTTTTCCGCACGTTCCGAGAACAGCGCGAAATTGACGCCTTCGCCGTCCCAGCCCGCTCCAAGCGGCGCAGGCGCCCCGCGCCACACAGCTGTACGTGATTCTGGCATCGCTGAGAGTTCACGAATCAGCGCGCACTTTCGCGCGCGCTTCGATAGTCCGGAAGTTCAGTTTATTTACCGGCTGCGGGCATGGCAATTTCGGCAGATCCACTCAACCTGCCGACCAGACGTCGATGCGATACCGCCCTTCGCCAATCATCCGGTTGATCCATGCATCGGCCGCCCGCACCGGCGCCGCAAGCCGCCGCCCGTGAGGCGCCTTTCGACCGGCGCGAAAATTTTGCTAGCGTCTGCGTGGGACGACATTTCCCGACAGGGTGATCTATGGCGAGTGCGGTAAAGAACCTTCCGTTTGAAGATTGGCGCAAACGTTTGGGCGAGAAACTGGTTCCGGCCGATGAAGCGGTCGCCCACGTCAAATCCGGCGATCGGATCACGATGTCGATCGCGCAGGCGACGCCGTACACGTTGTGCGCCGCGCTGGCCGGCCGCTTGATGGAAATCGAAAATGTCGTGCTCAACCATTCGGCGAACCTGTTCAACTGGGATTTGCCCGGAATCGGCGAACGCTTCCGGCTGGAATCGTTTTATCTGTCTCCCGTCAACCGCGACCTGTTCGCCGCCGGACCGGGCGAATTCGTGCCGGTCTCGTATTATCGCGAGGGAACGCTGCCGCCGGGATACGACAATTTCAATGTTTTCATGCTCACCGTGTCGCCGCCCGACGCGCACGGGATGGTCAACATCGGCGACGTGCAGATCATGTCGAAGCTGCTCGCCCGCAACGCCGAACTTGTGATCGCCGAAATCGTGCCCGACGCCGTGCGGATTCATGGCGACAACTCCATGCACATTTCGGAAATCGACTGGTTCGTCGAGCGCTCGCCCGACGCGCCGGTGGTTCCGCTCACGCCGCCGCCGGTTCCCGAGGAGGAGAAACGCACGGTGGACGCGATTTGCGCGACCGTCGCGCGCGAGCTGATTCCCGACCGGGCGTCGATCCAGATCGGCGTCGGCTCGACCTCCGGCGCGCTGATGCCGCATCTGCGCGGCCACCATGACCTCGGAATGCAAACCGAAATCATTCCGTGGGGCACGACCCATCTGGTGCGCGACGGCGTGATTACCGGAAAGTACAAGAAGCTCTTCCCCGGCCTCGTGGTCGGCAGCGGATTCGCCGTCGGCACTCCGCGCGAAGAGCTTGAGTACGCCGACGACAATCCCGTGTTCCAGCTTTACGATTTCAATTTCACCGACGATATTCGCACGATCGCGCGCGAAGACGGATTGATCTCGGTCAATAACGCGCTCGCCGTGGATTTCACCGGCCAAGTCGGCAGCGAATCGCTCGGGCCGAACATGTACACCGGCACGGGCGGACAGATCGCCTTCGGCATCGGCGCGTCCCTGGCCGGCGGCAAATCGATTATCGTCTTGCCGTCGAGCGCGATCGTCAAAGGCCAGCGCGTCTCGCGGATCGGTCCGAGCCTGCCGCCCGCAGCGGTTTTCACGCTGCCACGCGCGTTCGTTCACTACGTCGTGACTGAATACGGAGTCGCAACGCTGCGCGGCAAGTCCTTGCGCGAACGCGCGCGCGAAATGATTTCCGTGGCGCATCCGGACTTCCGCGCCGAGCTGACCGCTGAAGCGCGCCGGATGTACGGTTAGCCGAGCGAGGCTAATGGCCGCCGCGCGCGGCGCCGATCGCGATTCCGATCATCACGGCGACGCCCACGATAATCGCGAGCATCAGAAGTCCGGCGCATCCGCCGGCCGCCGACTGCGCGGCCGGCGTGACCGGCGTTTCGGCGTGGGCGGAGTGGAAACCGGTGTGGCGGCCAGTGCGGGAAGTGTAGTAGAGGCCGGTGCCTGGTATTCCTATCGTTCGGGTCACCCCGGAACTGCCAAAGGTCACGTGGGCGCCGCGAACCCCGACCGTCAGGCTGGGGCCTGACTTCGAAAGATTAACGCTCAACCCGGGAAAGATGCTGACGCGCCGGTAGAAGCGGAAATTGCCCATCGGTCACATACCGAAACTGACTCGCGGCGGGACTAGGGCGAACCCGTGTCATCGCCGCCGCCCGGCAGCGGAGGCAAATCCGCCGGCGTCGCCGGTTCGCTCAAGGTAAAATCCGCCGAGACATTGCAGCACAGGCTGAAACTGGTTCCCGCGCGCGGGTCCGCGTCGTAGCCTTCGAGCGATCCGTCCGGGTTCACCTTGACCGCCTGGTAGCTTGTCGAGCCGGATTGCCGCGTCACCGCGAAAACATAGTAATGGCCGGGTTCGAGCGGCTCCGGAGGACCTGAATCGGGCATGCTCTCGACGAAATGGGGCGGCAACACGCCATACTGAATCTCGGTGACCGCATAGGCGTCCGTTGATCCTCCAATCGGCAAATCCGAAAACATCCCGTGCTGATACCCGAAACGCCACACTTCGACGCCGCCGTTAAACCTGACGATCGAAGCTCCGCCAGGCCCCGGCGCGATCGTATCCGCGCTCGAATACTTGGTTACAACCAGCGATTTCAGGAAATCGCCATGCTTCGAATAGCTGATATGGATTTTCGCTTCGGGTCCGGGCAGCGCCTGATCATTGGACGACTGCGCGTCATCTGCCGGTGCCGTCGCCGCAGGCGCGGCTTCGCGCTTGCCGAAGATCGAACAGCCGGGCGCCGCCATGGCGAGTCCGAACAATATCGCCGCGACCGCCGCCAGCCGCCAGCGCCGCTCGACGCGCACCTTTTCCGCCGCAAAGCGGCCATTTGTTCCCGTCACGCCGTTTCTGGAAACTCCGTGAAGAATTCGGTCCGTCGCACGCCGGCCGCTAGCGGGAGAAATCGATCGGCTGCGGCAACGCCCCTCCCGCATTGTACCCGTACACCATCCATCCGCCCAAATCCGCCCCTTTCGCGAGCAAGGCCGCCATCAACACCAGTCCTGCGATGAACGCGGCACGGCCGCGCCGCGGCATCGGCCGCGCCCACAGCGCCCATCCGCACAAAACCACGCTGAGCGCGAACATGCTCAGCATGACGCGCCGATGCGGTTCGAGGATATGCTCGCGCACGGCCGGCGCGATCATTACCCCTTCGCCCGCGCGCAACCCGCTCCAGACCGCGAACAGCGCCGCGATCGTGCCCAGCAACAGCGTCCAGAGCGCCGTCCACTGCAGAGCGTCGCGCCGGCCGATCCACGCCCAAAGGTACAACAACGCCGCGGCGAACAGCAGCCCGATCGGAAAATGAACGATCAGCGGATGGACATTCTGCAGGACTTCAACGCCGTGCGGTGTGAAAAAATCCCGCAGCGCAGCCCACAGTCCGGCCATCAGGCGCTATTTCACCGATTGAACGGTGAGATATTCGACGCCGCCTTTGTCGTAGGCGTCGCCCGTGACGGTCACTTCGTCTTCCATCTTGCTGATCACGTTCGAACCAAGCTCAGTATCATTCTTGGGCGGCAGCAGAATATAGATTTTTTCAGTGCCTTTCTCGACCAGCGCCACCGGGATGCCTTTTTTGGCGCATCCGATGGCGCATTTCTTGTGGCTGGCGCCGTGCGCGCCCATCGTCACGTAGCAAAAGCTGTCCTCGAGCGTGCCGGTCACCGTCTTTTGCGCGGCCGACGCCGCCGTCGCGAAGCTCGCGGCCATCGCCAAGCCCAACGCCGCACTCAGGAATGTCTTCATAGCGCGCACCTCCGTACGCAGCGTGCTCGCGGCGTCTGGTTCGCCGCAAGCGTCATTTGATCAGACGTCGATGAATTATCGCAAGACCCGGCGGCACGAGCGATCAGCGCCGCACCGGCCGCGCTTCAACCGGCGCGCCGACGCCGCTCATCAGTTCGCGCCACCGCGCCCGCCGCATCCGCCATCCGCCCGGTCCAAGCCGCGCCAGATAGTGGTTGAGCGTTTGTCTGATTTCGTTGTCGAGCCGCTCCATCTCAACTTCTTCGGGCAGCTTCGATCGGTCGCGGCCGTCCTCGATTCCGTGCCTGCGGCGGCCGTAAAGCTCCTGCAGGCGCAACTCGGCGCGCGCCATCGCGAGCCGATATTTCTGATCGAGCCGCCGCAGCGCGTCGTTCATTTCGGCGACGGCGCGATAGCGGGCGCGCAAAATCAGCCATTCGACGATCGCCGCCAGCGTGATGCCGAACATCAGCAGCGCCGCGACCGCCGCTCCCCAAGCCGTCGCGCGCCACCACGGCAGCGTGACCAGCTCGTGCCGATATTGGCTGACGCTGGCGTCAGCCGAGGCTGCGCGCTGCCGCGCGTCAGCCAGAGCGTTTTGCGCGGTTTGCGCTCTCTGCGCCGCTTCCTGCGCATCGATCGTCAGCCGATCGATTTCGGCGTTAAGTTCGCGTTCGCGCGCCAGAAACGGATTCGGGATGCGAATCGTGTCGCCCGCCATCAAATTGTCGTCGGAGAGCCGGCGGTTCGCCCGCATCAAATCCGCAACGTCCACTCCGAACAACGCCGCAATTCCTTCGAGCGTGTCGCCCGGACGAATCGTGTATGGAAAATAGGCGCGCGGCCGATGCGGCTCCGCTTCCGCCGCCGAGACCGAACTCGCCTGATCGCGCGGCGGGCGTTGAGACGCATTGTACGGCTGATCGGTGTCGACCGGCGGCCCGCCCGCAGCGGTTGGCGACGGTGTCGTAGGAGACAAACCGGCCGGTCGCGCCCGATGCAACGGCGGCGATGCGGGCAGATCCACTTCGGTTGGCTCGGCGTACGCGGTTCGAACCACGAGCGGTCCAAACATCGCCGCCATCGCCAGCAAGATTCCGCCGGCGAACGCCGCTGTCGGAGAATTTGAAACGGCGCTCTTCATAGAACCTAGGAACAACAGAAAGTCTAATCGAAATCCCGACTCAAGCAAAGGTCGAGTTTCGCAACTTTACAACGTATCGCATCAATAAGCACGTGCAGGACTATTATTGCGCCAATCTGGCTATGAATCATCACAAGTCGGCGACTTCAAGACACGCCAAGTACTCGCGATTCCCCGCCGCGCCCGCGATCGGTGATTCGATCGCGCCCACCACGCTGAATCCGTGCGTCCGCGCGAATTCGAGAATCTCCGCCAGTGCGGCGGCGCGCAATGCTTCGTCGCGCACCACCCCGCCTTTGCCAACCATGCCGCGGCCGACCTCGAATTGCGGCTTCACCAGCGCGATCAGCGTCGCGACCGGCGCGGCCAGCGCGCGCGCCGCCGGCAAAACCAGCTTGAGCGAAATGAAGCTCACGTCGATCGTCACCAAATCCGGCCGATATGGCAGCGCCGCCGCATCAACATGGCGGATATTCGCGCGATCGATCACGGTCACGCGCGGATCGCGCCGCAAACGGTCGGCGAGCTGGCCGTAACCAACGTCGAGCGCGATCACATGGGCGGCGCCACGCCGCAAGAGCACGTCGGTGAAGCCGCCGGTTGACGCGCCGATATCGAGCGCGCGCCGGCCCGCCGCATCGATCGCGAAATGGTCCATCGCGCGCGCCAGCTTGTAACCGCCCCGGCTCGCATACTCCGATCCCGCGGAAATCACCAGAATTTCCGCCGTTTCATCGATGCGCAGGTCGGGCTTGGAGGCGGGCTGCGAATTCACGCGGACGCGGCCGGCCATGATCAGCCGCACCGCGCGCTCGCGGCTTTCCGCGAGGCCGCGGCGCGCCATCTCGGCGTCCAGCCGCGCGCGCATCGTCAAGCTCCGTTCGTCGCGCGCCGCGCGCGCGAACCGGCGCCAGCGTCAATCGGGATTTTCGTCTTCATCGTCGAGCGGTTCGCTGATCAGCGCGCCGTCGGGACCGCGCGTCAGCGCCTCGACGCGGCGCTCGGCTTCGTCGAGGCGGCGGTTGAGCGCGCGCACCAGGCCGACGCCGCGTTCAAAGTCGGCGATCGATTCCTCAAGCGCTCGTTCTCCGGACTCGATCCGCGCGACGATCGCCTCAAGTTCGGCCAACTGATCTTCGAATTTGACCGACTCGTCCCCCTGCGCTGAACCAGAGTCGCCGGCGGCCGGCGGATTTTTCCGTTGCGTCGCCATCCCGATACCTAGACCTCCCGGCCGGTCGTGCGGGCGCGCAGGCGCCCGCGAAAAAGCCTGATTTCCAAATCGTCGCCGATCGCGGCCTGCTCGGCGTCGGTCAGCGTTCGTCCGGTCGCGGCGTCCTTGACCACCGCATAGCCGCGCTCGAGCACGCGCAGGGGCGAGACGCCGTCAAGCCGGCCCGACGCGGCGCGAAAGCGGCCGCGCGCCTGCTCGATTCGCGACGAGATCGCGGCGTTCAGCCGCGCGGCCGCGGTCGCCGCCGCAAGCCGCCGCTCGCGCACCATCGGCGCGGGACTGCGCAGCCCGGCGCGCAACTCCGCCACCCGCGCGCGCGCCCTCGTCACGCTACGCTGGAATGCCGCCGCGAGCTCCAGGGCGGCATCGTCGGCGGATTGGCGAGCCTGCCTGATGGCGGCGAGCGGATCGCCAAACCGGGCGCGAAGATGCCCCAGTTCGCGCCGGCAGTTTTTGATCAATCGCGCCATCGCCCCGGCCAGCTTGCGCCGCCGATCGTTCAGGAAATTTTGAATTTCGGCCAGTTCCGGCACGACCATCTGCGCGGCCGCCGACGGCGTCGGCGCGCGCCGATCAGCGACGAAATCGGCGATCGTGAAGTCGATTTCATGGCCCACCGCCGAAACCACGGGAATTCGCGATCGATAAATCGCCCGCGCGACAATCTCCTCGTTGAAGGCCCACAGGTCTTCGAGCGATCCGCCGCCGCGTCCGACAATGATAACCTCGGCGCGTCCGTCCGCGTTGAGATCGTCTATGGCCGCCGCGATATCGGCCGCGGCCGACTGGCCCTGAACCAGCGTGGGTCTGACGATGACGTGCAGGCGCGGAAACCGGTCGCGGAGAATCCGCAGGATATCGCGCAGGCCCGCGCCGCCGCGCGCCGTCGCCACGCCGACCGCGCGCGGCAGATACGGCAGCTCGCGCTTGTGCGCGGGATCGAACAAGCCCTCGGCCTCAAGCCGGCGCTTGAGCTGCTCGAACGCGATCTGCAGCGCGCCCGCGCCCCGCGGCTCCAGTTCCTCGGCGTAAACCTGCAGATCGCCGCGCGCCTCGTAGACGCCGACGCGCCCGCGCACCAGCACTTCCATCCCGCTTTCGAGCTTGAAGCGCAGGCGGCGGTTCGCCGACGCGAACATCACGACCGCAATCGCGCTCTGCGCGTCCTTGAGCGTGAAGTAACAATGACCCGAGGGCGGGACGCGCACGTTGGAAATTTCGCCGGCTACCCAGAACTCGCCGAGATTGCGCTGCAGAGCGTCGCGCACCATCCGCACCAGCGCGGTGACGCTCAATGCGCTGCGCGCTTCGTCGGTCGCGCGCGGAATCGTCAGTTCAAGCTGTCCCGACATCGCGGAGGTCGCGCCCGAGGCGCTGGCGCTCGCCCGGCTGCGCGCGCGCTTCAAGAGCGCTCAGTTCGCGCTCGCCGCCTTGACGGGCGCGGGCGGCTGATCGTTGCGCGCGAGATCGGTTTTATACTTGCTCCAATGCTCCAGGATGCTGATCGCCTTGTCGAGCTGAACATCCTTTTGCGGCTTCGCCGCCGCGGCCCCCGCCTCCGGCTGCTGCTCGGGCGCGCTGGCGCCGCCGGCCGGAGGCTGCGCCTTGCGTTGGACCTGACCGTTCTTGAAATGGTGGAGCAGGTCGCGCTCGTGAATCTCTTCGTTGAGATCGATCTTCGCGCCTGACTGCTCAAGCGCGGCGATCGTCTCCTGCGGCGGTTCGACGACCACGTCCGGCGTGATTCCCACCGCCTGAATCGAACGTCCGTTGGGCGTGTAGTAGCGCGCCGTCGTCAACCTGAGGGCCGATTCGTCGTCAAGCGGCAGGATCGTCTGCACCGAACCCTTGCCGAAGGTCTGCGTGCCCTCGATAATCGCACGCCGCTGATCCTGCAGCGCGCCGGCGACGATTTCGCTCGCGCTCGCGCTGCCGCCGTTCACCAGCACCACCATCGGATAGTCGTCGAACGATTTCTTCTTCTGCGCGAAGAACTTCTGCTGCTGGCTCTCGGTGCGTCCCTGCGTGTAAACGATCAACCCGCCGTCGAGAAAATCGTTGCCGATCGCCACCGCCTGGTTCAAAAGGCCGCCGGGATTGTCGCGCAAATCGAGCACCAAGCCCTTGATTTTGCCGTGATTCTCCTTGCGGAATTTCGCAAGCGCCGCAGCCACGTCGGTGTCGGTCCCGTCCTGGAAAGTGGTGATCCGGATATAGTCGTAACCGTCCTTGAGGGTCTTGGCCTTGACCGAATCGATATGAATCACGTCGCGCGTGACCGTAACGGTGAAGAGGTCGGGAATGCCCTCGCGATGGATGGTCAGGCGGATTTTGCTGCCCTTCGGCCCGCGCATCCGCTTGACCGCGTCGGTAAGCGTCATGCCCTTGGTGAAATCGTTGTCGATCTTTATAATCTGGTCGCCCGATTTGATTCCGGCTTTATACGCCGGCGTTCCCTCGATCGGCGAGACCACGGTCAGCACGTCGTTGCGGATCGTGATTTCGATGCCCAGGCCGCCGAAACTGCCGCGCGTCTCGACTTCGAGATCGCGATAAAGATCGGGCGTCAGGTACGCGCTATGCGGGTCCAGCGACGCCAGCATCCCGGTGATTGCGCCATTGATTAGCTGCTTGGTCGTAACCGGCTCGACGTAGTTTTTCTGCACGATCGCCAGCACGTTGGCGAAAGTCTGCAGCTCCTTGTAGGTGTCGTCGGGCAGGGCCTGCGCGCGCTCGACCGCCAAATCGCCGATCACGAACACGACACGCCGAGCGCGATCAAGAGCGCCACAATCAACCGGTTGCGTTTATTTGATGACATCCGAAATCCGCCTAGGTTCATTTTATTCCGGCCGCGCGGCGCCTGGCGGCGCGCGGCCGGCGGAATTATCCGTTCTTCGCCTTGACCAAATCCACGAGCGCTTCGCTGATATCCGGATTCGCCCAATCGTAGGGTCCGAGATGATGCGCCACGATCCGGCCCTGCTGGTCGATAATAAAAGTTTCCGGAATGCCGCTCACGTCGTAGGCGTCGCCCACCTTGTTCGCCGGATCGAGCAGCACCGGAAACTTGAAGCCGTATTTGGCCATGAAGGGCGCGACCGCGGCTTTGCCGTCGCTATCCTGGCTGACCGCGAGAATCACGAAACCGGGGTTGCCGCGCAGCTTCTCGTAGAGTTTTTCGATCGACGGCATCTCCTCGCGGCACGGCCCGCACCATGTCGCCCAGATATTCAGAAATACCACTTTGCCGCGCAACTTGGAGAGCGTGACGGTCTCGCCGTCGAGGCTGGTCAAAGTGAAGTTCGCCGCCATCTTGCCCGCCGCGACCTCGTCTCCCGCCGCCGCAGGCTTGATCGTGACCGGCGCGTCCGCCGCCGTATCGCCCGGACGGGCGCCGCCGAAATTCACGGCCGCGATCAGAACTACCGCCGCGAGCAGCACCGCGCCTGCGATCAGCGAAAGTATCCTGGCGTCGCGTCCCATCGTTCAGGCCCTCAGCGTGGCCGGCGGTTCGACCGCAACGCCGTGCCGCGGCGCGGTGGCGTACCAGACCGCCGCGCCCGCCGCCATCATCACGATCGAAATCAGCTGCGCTTCGCTCAGGCCCCACAAAACGCGCGGGTTGATTCTCAGAAACTCGACCAGAAAACGCGCCAGCCCCGACAGCATCAGATACAGCGCCAGCAGCCGCCCGTCCGGCGCGCTGCGCCGCATCGACCAAAGCAGCACGAAAATGCCGACGTACAGCACCGCCTCGTAGATGGGTGTCGGATGCACCCGCACGCCGGGAAAATAGCCCGAAACCAGGTTGTCGTTGGCGTCGAGCTTGAGCACCGTGTGCGCGTTCCATCCGACGATCGCCTTCGGATACGCCATCGCCCACGGCAGCGTTGACGGCAGGCCCCAGTCGCCGTCGCCCGACAGCAGGCATCCGATCCGACCGAACGCCTGGCCAAGCACCAGCGCGGGCGCGCTCATGTCGAACAATTGAACGATTCCGACCCGGTAGCGGCGCGCGACGATGGCGGTAGCGACGACGCCGCCGATAAAGCCGCCGTACCATACGAAGCCCGCGCCCGAAAACACGATCGACCACGGATTCGCCCGATAAATCGGCCAATTATCGATTACGTCGTAAAGCCGCGAACCGGCGATTCCGCCGATCGCGGCCCAGACCACGGCGGCGTTCGCGAGATCGGTATCGATTCCGCGCCGGCGGCACTCGCTCGTCAGCAGCAGGTCGGCCGAGATAAAACCCAACGCCATCATCAGGCCGTAGCTGTAAATTGTGATCGGCCCCAGATGCAGCAAAACTGGAATCATCGTTCGACCAAGTATAATACGGTTGCGGCAAGTACGACACTATCGCCCGGCCGCCATGGCCGCGCGATTGCGCGGCGTCGTCCTGATAGTTTATTGACGCTCCGATGCGCGCGATTGTTCAACGGGTCAGTTCGGCCGAGGTTCGGGTTGGCGGGCGCACGATCGGCAAAATCGGCCGTGGATTCGCCGTACTGCTCGGCGTAACGCATGACGACAACGAAGCTGACGCGGACTATCTCGCCGATCGGATTGCCGGGATGAGGGTGTTCGCGGACGCCGCGGGCAAAATGAATCTGGCGCTGAGCGCCGTCGGCGGCGCGGTGCTGGCGATTTCGCAATTCACGCTCTACGCCGATCCTAGCCAGCGCCGGCCGTCATTTGTCGCGGCGGCAGCTCCCGAGCCGGCCCGCCGCCTGTACGAGCACTTTATCTCGCACCTGCGGGCGCGCGATGTTACCGTGGAAACGGGCGAGTTCGGCGCCCATATGGAATTGGCGCTGGTCAACGACGGCCCGGTCACGCTGATCCTCGACAGCCGGGAACGCCGCTAGGCGGCTCGTCCGATTTCTTCGGAGATTTGTAAAGACGATGGCGCGGGCAGGATTTTACGCGGTCGAATCGGGCAAGATTTCATTCCGCCGCGACGGCCATTGGTACAACGACGACGAGCGCATCGAAAATCCGCGCATCGCGCTGCTCTTCAGCCGCAGCCTCAAGCGCGCCCCCGACGGCGGCTACTACCTGCAGGTGGCCGAAGAGCGCGCGCCGGTCACGGTCGAGGACACGCCCTACGTCGTGGTCACGGTCGAAGACGCGCCGGACGGCGGGTTGATCGTCGTCACCAACGACGAGGAACGCGAGCCGCTCGATCCTGCGACCCTCGTGGTCGGCGCGGAACACGTTTTATATTGCATGGTCAAAGGCGGGCGGTTCCGCGCGCGCTTTCTGCGCTCAGCGTACTACCATCTGGCCGATCGCTTCGTCGCCGGGGACGGCGGCAAAGGCTTCGCGATCGAAATCAACGGGCGCCGCTATCCGATCCGCTACGCCGCGGCCGCGCACAATCCTTCCTGAAACCAAATTGGCGACGCTCGCGGCTCCGACTTTCAATATCGTGCTGGTGCGGCCCGAGATTCCGCAGAACTCCGGGTCGATTGGGCGGCTTGCGGCGGCGGCCAAAGCGCGCCTCCATCTGGTGGGACCGCTCGGCTTCTCGCTCGAAGATCGCTATCTGAAACGCGCCGGCCTCGATTACTGGCCGTTCGTCGATTTGCGCGTCTATCGCGATTGGGAGGAGTTCGACGCGCTCCATGAGACCCTGCGGTCGTCCGCTTTCCGCTATTTCTCCGCGCGCGCGCAAAAAACCTATCTCGCGGCGGATTACCGCGCAGGCGATTATCTTGTCTTCGGCAGCGAGACCAAAGGGCTCGGCGCGGCTTTTCTCGCGCCGCGCGCCAATTCCGCCTATCGGATTCCGATCTTCGAACCGGGCGTGCGCAGCCTCAATCTCGCCAATGCGGTTTCGATCGTTTTGTATGAAGGACTGCGCCGCACGAATCTTCTCACGGACGAGTAATTCTTAGCCGGCGGCCACGAGACCCGCGATCGCCAAGGCTCAAGACCAGCGCTCCAACGAGCGCCGACAGCGACGATCCCGCCAGAATCGCGAGCTTCGCTTCCTCGAGCATCGCGGAATGAAAGCCGAAGGCCAACTGCGCGATAAACAGCGACATCGTGAAACCAATCCCGGCCAGCATCCCGATACCGATCAACGTGCGGCCGGCCATCCCGTCGGGCAACTCTCCCACTCCCGTCCGTGCCGCCAGCAGCGTCGCGCCGATTACTCCGACCGGCTTGCCGATCAGCAAGCCAAGCGCCGTGCCCATCGCGGCGGGCGTGGCGAGCGCGGCCACGCCGAGGCCGCCGAAGCCCAGCCCGGCGTTGGCCAGCGCGAAAATCGGCAAAATCGCGAAATTGACCCATGGATTCAACAGATGCTCCAGGCGGCGCAGCGGGGAGTCGCCGCCACGGTCAGGATGGGTTTCGACGGCGAGAAAATCGCCGGCGTCATCGCCGGACGCGCGCCGCGCGCCCGGCACGCACATCGCGAGAATGACGCCGGCGATCGTCGGATGCACTCCGCTCATCGCCACCGCGCACCACAAGCCGGCGCCGATCGTCAAATACGGCCAGAGCCGCCGCACGCCCATCCAATTCAGCGCGATCAGAACCGCGGTCGCGGCGGCGGCCGCGCCGAGCGCGCCGGGCGAAACCGTCTCGCCGTAAAACAGCCCGATCACCAGAATCGCGCCGAGGTCGTCGATAATCGCGAGCGCCGTAAGGAACGCCGTCGCGGCCGGCGGCACGCGCGATCCGAGCGCGCGCATCACGCCCAGCGCGAACGCGATATCGGTCGCCATCGCGATTCCCCATCCGTGCGCCGCGCCGGTGCGGCCCGCGAGCGCGGCGTAAATCGCGATCGGCGCGATCATTCCGCCGGTCGCGGCGATCGCCGGAGTGGCGGCGGCGCGCGCCGTCTTCAACCGGCCCGCGGTAAGTTCAAACTTGATTTCGAGGCCGACCTGCAAAAAGAACACCGCCATCAGCAGGTCGTCGATAAGAACCTGCAGCGAGACGAGCGGCGCGAAGGGCCCGACGCGCACGCCGATCGGCATCCGGCAAAACGCGTCGTAACCGCCGCTCCACGGAGAGTTCGCCCATCCCAGCGCGATCAGCGCGGCGCCGAGCAGCATCGCGCCCGGCAATCCCTCCCACTCGGCAATCCGCTTCATCCGCTCCGCATGTCGGCGCAATCGAGGTTTCGCCATGCGGCCCAAGCGCCGCGCGGCACTGCAAATCTATGGCGTGCGCGAGCGCCGATCGAGAGCAACCGGCCGTTCGATGCGCGAATTTTGATCAGCCGATGATTCTTGTGTTCAGGCTTGATTCCCGCCGCGCGGCCCGTTGGGTTCGGGCTTGGTTCGCGGCACCGCTCCAAATGGAGTGATTTTGAACTCGCCCGCGTCCATCACTTCGGGCTTTCTGAGCGCCCAATATAATGCGATCAACCAACCGGCCAATGTCCACCCAAAGCAGAGGTTCAAAACGAAGACATTGTGAAAATTAGCCTGGCCCGTTAATCGCGGCTGCGGTCGGCAGAAAATAAATAAGAATGGCGAGAATCGGAATCGCCATGAATAGCAGCGTGTCGCCCCAGGTTTTTTGGTCGGTAAGCGGCAGCATCGCCAGCCCGCACAAAAAGGCGAAGCCCACGATAAAGGCCCAGATTTTATGTTCGGGATCAAGTTCGAGCAGCCATCCCGCAGAAGACGACATAATCGATGCAACGATCAACGCGACGGCAACCGACAAAACGAGCGTGGCGAGCCATTCGACGAACCCTGGATCGTTGAAAATGCTCATGGCGCAACTAGACCGTTGTGCTGTCTGACCGCTAATTTAACTAGCGTATATCATAAAATAAGTCAAACATCTGTTATTTAGGACAGAAATAGCTAAATTTGCTCCCACTACCATCGAAAACCAATCGCGCGGCAGTTTTCCGACCGGCAGCCTCTCGCCCAGAATCTGTTCAATCCCGCATAATGTGACGTACACGACCTCAGCCAAATTGCTCACGTCGATGCCTGATACGTTCACAGCGCGGGACTCGTTGCAACCAGCGCCGCCGGCCGAAGCGTGTCTTGATCGCCCGCGGCGCCACTACGCCGCCGACCTCATAGCTGTCGCCTATATCGGCGCGATCGGACTGATCGCGCTGCTCAGCGGCGCCATCTATGTCCTCTTCCCCGAATTGGGCGCGCTCTCGTGGGACGTGATGCGTCGGCCAAACGGGCGCTGGGGTTCCGCGCCATTGATGCTGGCGCTGACGCCGGCCCTGACCGGCGCGGTCGGCACGGTCGCGACCCGCAATTTGCCGTACGGATTCGCCTCGGTCGCGATCGTCGTATGCGCATCGATTTTGATCCTGCGGACGATGCGCTCGCCAATCGCGCCGGCGATTTCGGCTGGATTGCTGCCGCTCGTGCTGGGCATCACCAGTTGGTGGTACCCACTCGGCATCCTGCTCGGCTCAGCCCTGTTGACGGCGCTGCTGCTCGGATGGCGCCGGTCATCGCCGCTTGGCGGCGCGACGCCTCAGTCTGCGACGCCGCCCGGCGCCGCCGTCGCGTCCGAGCCGCATCCAGAATCCCTGCTCGCGCTCGATTGGTTCGCTCCGCTGCTGATTTTCGTCCTGATTGCGGTCGCGATGGTCAAGCTGACCGATATGCGCTTTATCTTGTTTCCGCCGCTGGTCGTGCTGATGTACGAGATGTTCCACGACCCCGATCGATGCCCATGGGCGCCTCACCTGGGGCGCCTGCCTGTGGTCTGTTTCGCCGCCGCTCTCGGCGGTTTCGTGGTGCATCAGCAAGTTCCAGTGATCCCGCTGGCGGCGGCGTTAAGCATGGCATGGGGCGTGCTGGTCCTGCGGATTTTCCGAACCAACGTGCCGCCTGCGCTGGCTGTGGCGTTGTTGCCGATGGTTATCGATCGCCCAACGATTCTTTATCCAATTTCGGTCGGCATCGGGATCGCTCTCGGCGCGCTTTGGTTCTCGATTTTCAGGAAATTTCGCCGACGTCCTGGTCTGATTGTCTCCTGAAACTGACGGCGCCAGTCTCGATTCCTTCGCCCCCGATTCCAACTTTCTCCGCCTTCCAAAAAAAACTTGGCGCCAGGAAATCTTACGCTGACGGCTTTCTCGCGAAGATTTGCGAATTTTCTGAAATCGCGAAGCGTGTTAACATTCGGCCTAGAGCGGATTTAATGTGCGAACTTGGGATTTATCCTAAGGTTGCGGATACGCAAAAGGATGTCGCACTAGCGGCGCCGAATTTGCTCGAAATTCAGCCATGCCTTCGATGGCTCGAATCGCAGCGATCTTGGCCGTCATAATCGCGGCGACGATAGCGTTAACGACTCCGGTTCACGCCACGGACTTGGTTTGCGATTCGACCGCCGATTACTACCTCGGCCGGGAAGATTACGCCGACGCGATCACGGCGCATCAACGCGTGCTTGCCGCGAACCCCGGCGACGCGCTTGCGCATTATCATCTTGGCTTCGCCTATGGCATGACGGGCCAGCGGCGGGCGGAACTGTCGGAATATCGCAAAGCCGCGGCACTGGGCTTGCGGCAATGGGACTTCGAACTTAATTTCGGACGGGCCGAACTGGAAAGCGGCGATCCCGCCGCGGCGTCCCGCGCATTCCAGCAGGCGATTGCGCTCGCGCCGCGGCGTCCCGAAGGTTATTACAACCTTGGCCTCGCGGATGAATGCCGCGGGATGCTCCAGCAGGCCCTCGAGGCTCTGACCGCATCGCTCGCGCTGGATCCCAATCAACCCGACGCCCGCAACATGCTCGGCGTCGTCTATGCGGAACAAGGCGACTACGCCCACGCGCGCGAAGTATGGACGCGGCTTGCCCAGACCTCGCCCGATTTTGCCCCGGCCCGCGAAAATCTGGCGGCGCTTGAGCATATGGCGGCGGCGCCGAAAGCTCCCGGCGGCCACGACTGTTTCCAGTTTCGCACGGCGATGGCCGGCGATGTTCGCTGAATTGCGCCGCGCCGTTCTCTAAAAGAACGGGATGCGCATCGTAACCAGCCACTGATGGTTGAACGTGCGCGCCTGCGTCGCGGCGAATTGCAGGCCTGCGCCAAGCACGAAATAAGCGTGCTCGCTCAGCCGAAATCGGCCCAGGATCAGTCCCGGCGTCAAATATAGCTGCTGCTGGCCGCGCGTTTCGCCATTGGGATAAGACACCCACGTTGTCTCGAATTCCGGCCATACGGGGATTACGAATCCACCCAGACTGAATTTGCGGCCGTATTGGAAAACGCTGTTCCAGGTGATCGGCGTGCCCAATTTGCCCGCCTCGCCGTCGGGCACCGACGGTCCGATCGTCGCCTGATAATCGAACTCGCCAAAACTCGTCTCAATTCCCTTGCCGAAACCGAGCATCGGCGTGAACACGTCATGATTGGCCGACACGTACTGGTTCGAACCGGTCGCGAAGCTGTTGCCGAGCAGAAACGTCACGACGTAATTTCCCGCGTCGCTCGGCGAAGCGAGAATCCGGTACTTGAACAGAAACGTCCAGTCGCCCCATCCCGAAGTCCGCTTGTCGGCCGGCAGGTTCTTCGTGACATAGACCGGATTGCCAAATATCACTTCGGTGTTTTCGGTCGGAATAATCTCGGTGCCCTTGCTGGCGTATGTGAAAGTCTGCAATCCGTGCGCCGCGAAGGCGAAGCCGTAATCGGTGCGAATTTCCTGCTGCAGCGTCGGAATCACGGTCACGACCGGCGTCATCCAGTCCGGCTGTTCGTATTCATGGGTGTGATGAACCATGTTGATCCAGCGGTTGTAATAGTCGCCGAGCGTGTCGAGCAGCGAATAATTGGAGGGCGCCGCCGCGCTCTGCTGCGCCAGCGCGACTCCGGGAAGCAGGCTCAAGATTGCGCCGGTCAGCATCGCGCTGGCGGCAATAGCGAGTTTTCGGAATAAACGATCTGGTTTCATGGCGGCGCATAATGCCATTATACAAGCATAAAGACAAGTATTCTGGCATTACAATTCAGAGTTTTTTCAGTCCGCCCACGCCGTCTCCCGCAACCAGCGTGACGCTTTCCGGCCACGGCAAAAAAAACGGGCGGAGGAAGCGGCCAAAGCATCGCCGCTTCCTCCGCCCGCCGCCGAGGCGGACGATTTCGCTAAGGCAGGATCATGCGGCTTTCTTCTTGCGCCCGTTGCCAGCCGCGGCGTGGACTTCGTCCTTGCGCACGATAAACCGCTCGTCGAGCTGGCCCATCTTTTCGACCACGCCGCCGTATTCAAGCTCGCTGTACGGAAGCATCGCCGGGCCAGAGAAGCCCTGATTGCGGATTTCCGCGGCCTTCTGCGCGACGTTGTTGCGCACCCAGTCCCAGAACGGATGGTCGAAGGCGTCGACCGCCTCGGTGAACTTGCCGTTATGGACGCAGAACGCCGCCGCGCTCACGATCGCCGGACCGTCGAAGAAGGAAATCGTCGAGTTCAGCTTCACCGGCTTTTCAATTCATGGCTAACATCAGTGCCAAAACATGTGAAACAAAATCCGGAAGGGCGAGAGGACTTCGCCGGTGGCTGGAAAGTTGCCCTGCGTGCGCACCAACGCGACCGGATCGTCCTTGCCGGTGTAGGTGCCCGCGATATTGTGCAGGCGCGAGGTCGAAACCACGGCCGCCACGTCGTTGTTGGCGCGGCTGCGGATCGATTCGACCACGAAGCGTTCGTTGTCGCGCAGCAGGCAGGCGATATCGTAAAGCTCCTCGGGCGCGTTCAGCTCGATCACACGGTCGCCTTCGGTGTGATTCACGTCCATGATCGTGAAGGTGAAACCCTTCGCCATCTTGGGCGAGAGCAGCAGTCCCGCGCAGTGCATCGGGTCGCAGAAGGCGAGGTAGAGCGGCAGATTGTAGGCGCCCGGATCGGTCTTGTCGGCCGCGAAGAAGACGAAAGGCTCGTTGGGACGCTCCTCGAACTCCATTTCGCACGACGCCGGTCCGAGGCCGCGGATATTACCCGAGAAAGCGTCCTTGAGTAGATCCTGTCCGGCGCCATAAAGGCCCTGCTCCTTGGCGACTTTAGTGCCGGCCATGAAGGCGTCCCACGCCAGCTCGTGGATCTTCGGATCGTTGACGCCCCGATCGTGCGCCATCAGCAGCGCGACGTCGTCGCCCGTGGAGCTGACGTACAGATCGCTCAGCAGCTTCTTGCCCTTGTCGCGGACGTACTGCTCGACGGTCTGTTTGAGCTTGGCGCTGGGTTTGATATGACCGCCGATCGATCCAACGTCGGCCTTGATTACTGACAAAGTGGTTTTCATGGGTTTCTCACCTCCGAGCCCGAACCCGGGTTTTGGATTTCCACCGCACTCCGCGCGGCCGATCGCCTCACACTAGCTGCGCCGCGTCGCGCATCCGCAACCGCCGCCGCATCCGCCGGACCGCCGCGGCTCGCCGATTTGATAGCCGGCGGCCTCGAGTTCCGGCGCGCCGATCCACTGCAACTCCGAATCGACCGCCGCGTCGCAATGGACGCAGCGGCGGCGCTCCCCAATCTCGTCAAAATCGACGTAGGTCAGGACAGTCCGGTCGCAAGCCGCGCATCGCGCGGTGGGAAAGGAAGTTTCGGTTCGCGCGTTCTCGCGTGTCACTGGATTTCTTTATAGTAGTTTTCCGTCCGCTGGCAAAGCAAACATCGCTCAATAAACGCATCGCGCCATGCTAATTTTGCAGGACGGCGCGCCATCGCGGCGCCGCTCGACCATCAATGCCAGCCGAACTGCGAGAATTCGCCCGATGAAGCCAAACGTCATGCCTCCCACGCCGCTTCCGACCGCGCTGGTGCTCGCCGGGATGCTCGACCATAGCGAGCTGCGCGGCGCCGGCGGGGCGGTTTGGCGGGCCGAAGTCGTGAGCGTCCGGCCGGTGCGGCCGCGCGCGGGATGGCACTACCTGACCGTCGCGATCGCGCGCGACGGCGGCGCGCCGTCGGCGTCGCCGCTGATGACCGGCATCCTGAGCGGCGGCGGCCGCGGCGTGAAGCCGTGGTGCGAATGCCGGCTTTATCCGGAAGTGCGGACCGCCGACGGCGCGGCGCTCGACGCGCGCGGCGCCGGACTGGAAGCGGCGTTGGTCGCGCGCTTGGGCGAAATCATTCCGGACGGCGGCCACCTGATGGCCGAGTACGAAAGCCCCGGACAGGAACGCACGCACGCGGAACTGTTGCTGCGCGTGCCGCCGGCGGCGTCGTATCTCGGTGCGCTGATGTTCGAGGCCGGTTTTCGCGGCGCGTTCAAGGATTGGTACATCTCCGAGGGCGGCCACGAGGGCCCGCGCAAGCTGCAGGCGAACAAGTCGCCAAACCCGGGCGCGGCGCGCGCCGCGCTGCGCGAGCATGAACGCGAGCTGGGCGAATTCCTCAAGCGGCGGCTGCCGGAAAATCTCCGGGACGCGGAAATCGTGCGCACCGCCCAGGGCCGCGCGCGCCGGATTCTCGCCATGATTCGCCGCGCTCTGAGACGGTAGGGCAATCCCCGTCTCAGGCGCGAATATATGGTTCGCCGAGCGCGGACGGCGCGTCGGCCTGTCCGCCCATGAGCGCCAGCACCGCGACCGTGAGCAGGTAGGGCAGCGCCAGGAACAGTTGATAGGGAATCGCCGTGGCGGCGGCCTGCAGAACGAATTGCAGAGCGATCGCGGCGCCGAACATCAGCGACGCCGCCGCGACCCCCCAGGCGTTCCAGCGGCCGACGATAACCACCGCCAGCGCGACGTAGCCGCGGCCCGCGGAAATGCCCTCGACGAAAGTGTCGGCGTACGCCAGCGTGAGATAGGCGCCGCCAAGCCCGCTGAGCGCCCCCGACGCGAGCAGCGCGATCCAGCGCAGGCGATAGACGCCGAGCCCGAGCGCGTCGGCCGCTTCGGGGCGCTCGCCGGCCGCGCGCAGGCTCAGCCCGAAACGGCTGCGGCCGATCGTCCAGGCGATCGCCGGCACGAGCGCGAAGGCCAGATAAACCAGCGCGGATTGGTCGAACAACGCGCGCCCGATCAGCGGAAGGCGCGCGAGCGGGCCGAGCGCAATCGGGCGCATCGGGGCGACCGTGAACGCGCGTCCCGTGGCCCCATAGATGCGCTGATAGAGCATCCCCGTCACGCCCGCCGCAAGGAGATCGATCGCGGTTCCGGCGACGACCTGATTGACGGCGAGATTGACCGCGACGAAGGCGAAGATCGCGTTGATCGCCACGCCGCCGCCAATCGCCGCGGCGACGCCCGCCAGCGTGGCGCCGGTGGCGTGCGCGACGGCGACCCCGGCGAACGCGCCGGCCAGCATCGCGCCCTCGATCCCGATATTGATTACGCCGGCGCGCTCGACGATCAGCTCGCCCAACGCCGCCAGCAACAGCGGCGTCGCCATCGCGATCGTCGACGCCGCGAACGCCTCAAGCATCGCACGTCTCCGCCGTGGCGTCTGGCCGGTCCGGCGCGCCGCCCTCCAGCAATTCGCGCCATCCGCCGCCTGCCGCCGCGTCGAAAGCCAGCATCACGATAATCACGAGCGCCTGAACTACATAGACCAGTTGCGCCGGCACGCCGTCGGCCCGCTGCATCGCCTGCGAGCCATTGTCGAGCGCGCCGAACAGCAGCGCGGCGGGCACGACGCCGAGCGGACTGAGCCGCGCGACCAGCGCCACCGCGATCGCCTCGTAGCCCCATCCCGGGGAAATCGTTTCGTACAAGCGATGGGTGATCGCGGAGATTTGCACCGCTCCGCCGCAGCCGGCGAGCGCGCCCGACAGCGCCATCGCGCCGACCGTGAGCCGCGCGATCGGCAGGCCGAAAAAGGCGCTGGCGCGGCGATTGCGGCCGAGCGCGCGCAATTCGAAGCCGGGAACGGTGCGGAACAATCCGAGCTCGCAAACGGCCGCGAGCGCGACCGCGAAGAGCATCGCGAGATTCAGCCGCGTGGGCGCGAAATAGAGATGCAGCCGCGCCGCGGCGGCGATTTTGCGGCTCGCGGGAAACGCGCCCGACGGCTCCATCAGCGGCCCGTGCACAGCCCAACTCAACAGTTGCGCCGCGATAAAATTGAGCATGATCGTGCTGATTACTTCATTGACGTTGCGGCGCGCCCGAAGCCATCCGGCAAGCCCGCCCCATAGCGCGCCGGCAAGGCCGCCGGCGCCGATTATCGCGACGATCGCGAGCGTGTGCGGCGCTCCGGCGAGCGCCGGACCGAGCGCGCCCGCGGCGAGCGCGCCGACGACAAGCTGGCCGTCGGCCCCGATATTCCAAAGCGCGCCGTGAAACGCGACCGCGACGGCGAGGCCGCAGAAGACGAGCGGCGTGGCGCGGGCGAGCGTATCGGTGAAGGCAATCCAGTTGCCGAACGCGCCGTCGGCCAGATCGGCGGCGACGGCGAGCGGCGAAGCGCCAAGGAGCGCAAGCGCGATCGCCATGGCGGCGAGCGCGCAGCCGATCGCGGCGGCCGGACGGAGCGCCGCGGCGAGCCGCCTGCTCATGCCGCCGCGCCCGCCATCAGCAGTCCCAGGCGCTCCGGATCGCGGTCGGCGGCGGGGGCTTCACGGACACGGCCTCGGACAATCACCAGCAGCCGTCCGCAGCATTCGAGCAGTTCGTCGAGGTCGGTCGAAATCAACAGCACCGCGCCGCCGGCGGCGGCGAACTCGGCAAGCCCGCGGCGCACTTGCGCGGCGGCGCCAAGGTCGAGGCCGCGGCAGATATCGTGCGCGACGATCACGCGCGGGGCGCCGGCCAGCGCGCGGGCCACGCCGAGCCGCTGGCGATTGCCGCCGGAAAGCGCGCCCGCCGCGCACGCCGATCCGGCGGCGGCGCGGATCGCAAAACGATCGAGCAGGCCGGCGCAGAAACGCCGGGCGGCGCGGGACGCGATGAAGCCGCGCGGGGCCAGGCGCGCCCGCAGCGGGGCCGCGAGCAGCAGGTTTTCCCACAGGGTCATCTCGAGCACCAACCCGTCGCGGTCGCGATGCTGCGGGATCACGGCCACCGACGCGCCACCGGGCGCGGGCGCGATGCCGCCGGAGTCGAGTTTGACGGCGCCGGCGATCGCCTCGACCAATTCGGCTTGGCCGTTGCCGTCGACGCCGGCCAGGCCGACGATCTCGCCCGGCCGGACCGTCAGCGAAATTTCGTCGAGCACGCGGCGGCCCTCGCGCACGAGCGTCACCCCCGCGAGCGCCAGCGCGGGCGCCGCCGCCGGATCCGGATCGCGCGGCGGCCGCGCCGGCGCGCCGGGCAACGCGCCGATCATCAGCCGGGCCAGTTCCGCCTCGCCGGTATCCGCCGCCGGCATCGTGGCGACGACGCGCCCGCGGCGCATCACCGTGATGCGATCGGCGACGGCCAGCGCCTCGGCCAGCTTGTGCGTCACGAGCACGACGATTCGTCCGGCGGCGCGCAAGCGTCCCAGCGCGTCGAGAAAAATTTTAAGTTCCGCCGGCGCGAGCAGGCTGGTCGGCTCGTCAAGGATCAACACGCGCGGCTCGAAGCTCAGCGCACGCACGATTTCCAGCCGCACGCGTTCGGCCACCGAACAATCGGCGACGAGCGCGCGCGGCGGCGGCAGATCGAAGCCGGATGCGGCGGCGATTTGGCGCGCGCGGGCGGCGACGGCGTCGAGTTCGCGCGGCGACGCGCCGGCGCCGAAGCCGCCGAGCGCCAGATTCTCCTCCCACGTCATCCGCTCGAACAGCATCGGACTCTGATAGACCGCCGCGATGCGCGCGCGGCGCAAGGCCGCGGCGGAGACGCCCGCGCGCAGCGCGGCGCCGTCGAGCAGCACCTGGCCCGAATCGGCCGCGAGGCGCCCGGCGATAATGCTGACCAGCGTGCTTTTGCCCGCGCCGTTCTCGCCGATCAACGCATGAATTTCGCCGGGACGGGCCTGAAAATCGACGCGGTCGAGCGCGAGCGTGCGGCCGAAACGCCGGCTGATGGAGCGGGTTTCGAGCACGGCGAATCAGGCGGAACCGGCGGCCGCGGGTTTGAAGTTCTCGCGCACGAAGGCGAGCGCCTGATCGCGCGTCGCGAGCGCGCCGTCGAGATGCAAATCCTCGATTTCGCGCAGAATCGTTTTGAATTCGGGCCCCGGCCGAAATCCCATCGCGATCAGATCGTCGCCGCCGATAAGCCGCGGCGGCGGGACCGCTTCGGCGCCGAGCGCGGCGCGCGCGCGGCGGCAGAGATGGTAGAAACCGAGGTACGAACTCGACGCAAGCGCGTCGTACAGCGCAAGTTCGAGCAGCTCGTCGAAACCATCTTCGGTAATCATGCGCTTGAGCGTCGCCGGGCGCATCCGCGGCGCCATCGTCAGCCGCAGATGGTCGCGGACGAGGTAGCTGACGCGCTCCTGCACGAAGCGCGAACGGCGCAGCCGCCGCATCAATTCCGCCGCCATCTTCGCGCCGATATCGGTATGGCCGTAGTAGGTCATCTTGCCGCCGCCGTCCATGGCGAAACATCGCGGCTTGGCGATATCGTGGAGCAGCGCGCCGAACGCCAGCGTCTCCGGGCATCCCCGCCGCAACATCGAGAGCATCAGCCGCGTATGCCGGTAGACGTCGCCCTCCGGATGGAAATTCGGGGGCTGCGGACATCCGGAAAGTTCAAGTACCTCGGGCATCACGACCGCGGCCAGCCCGCTTTCGATCAGCAAATCGAGGCCGCGCGCGGCGCCGCCTTCGGTCATGATCATGGCCAGCTCCTCGCCGATCCGCTCGGCGGAAATATGCGCGATTGCGGGCGCGCTGCGCTTGATCGCCGCCCAGGTGGCGGGATCGATCGCAAAGCCAAGGCGCGCGGCGAAGCGCACCGCGCGCAGCATGCGCAGATGGTCCTCGTCGAAGCGGGCGTAAACGTCGCCGATCGCGCGAATTATTCCGGCGCGCAGGTCGCGCATTCCGCCGACCAGATCGATCACGCGGCCGGTCGCCGGATCGAAGTACATTCCGCCGATCGTGAAGTCGCGCCGCTGAACGTCCTCCTCGATCGCGCCGAAACGAACTTCCGAGGGACGGCGGCCGTCGGCATAGCCGCCCTCCGCGCGGAAGGTAGCGACCTCGAACTGATCGCCGTCGATAACGACAAGGATTACGCCGAAGCGGGCGCCGACCGGAATCGTATGCTCGAACAGGCGCTGGACGGCCTCGGGGCGGGCGTCGGTCGCGATATCGTAGTCCTTGGCCGGGACGCCGATTATGCGGTCGCGCACGCATCCGCCGGCCAGATAGGCGGCGAAGCCCGCTCGGCGCAATCGATCGATAATTGCGAAAGCTTTCCTTTCCTTCTCGACAGCCATGGCTCGTTTGGCTTAATGTAGCGCCTTGTTCGCGCCGTGCGCTATCTGGGGGAAGATTCGGAGACGCGCAAGGCGCATCAAGCGGGCGGAGAATATCCGCCTTAAAAGTTCAACCAGATTTGACGGAATCGTATTAAAATGGTAACGGTTTCGGCGAAAAACTCACCTTGCGGGGGAGGAGAAATGGCGCTTAAACGTCTTGGATTCCGGAGCTTGGCGGCCGTTTTGGTGTTGGGCGGCGCGATCGTGGGCTTTACTTCAACGTCGGCGCGCGCCCAAGGCGGCGTGACGCTGGGACCCGGTGGTCAGGTCACATCGGGTAAACTGGAGTTCCGGCAGTATTGTGCGCAATGCCATGGCATGAACGCGACGGGCGACGGTCCGGTTGCTCCGGCGCTCAAGAAAAAACCGGCCAACCTGACTCTGCTGTCGAAGAAAAATGGCGGCGTGTTTCCTGAACAGGAAGTCCGCGATTTTATCGATGGCTCAAAAACCGCCGCGAGCCACGGCACGCGCGAGATGCCGATCTGGGGCTACGCGTTCATGTATCGTAACTATGCGCAGGCCAACAATCCGGAAGTATTGAGCAAAGAGCAGGTCAACAAGAAGATCGATCTGCTGGTCGATTACATCAAGACCATCCAGGTGAAATAGCGGCGTAGGCTATACCGGTTTAAGGCCGGTCAAAGTTAGAAACCGCAACGCTCGGCGCGTGCCCAATTGGCAAAACGCGCCGAGCGTTGTTTTTTTGTGCAGGACCCGCGCGGAGCGGCCCTGACGATGGTTCATTCCGCGGGGCGAAGCGGCGGACGGCCGAGTCGGCGACGCCGGTGCGAGCATAACCATGCTGTTGATGCCTGTGCTCATGATCGTCGGGGCTTTGATTGGTCCGGTGGTTCTGATTTTGACCGTGCGGGCCTTAATCGTGATGCCGCGCCGGCAGAAGAGACAGATCGCACTGCTAGAGTCGATCGACCGATCTCTACAGATGCTCCCTGCGGTACGCGAGAAACGGGCGGCGCAAGCCTCCCGCGGCAGTTCACCCCGCGGAACGTAGGGGCGGACGGCCGAGCACGATTCCGCCATCGATCGCGAGCACCTGTCCAGTGACGTTGATCGCCTTGTCCGAGCACAGCCACGCCACGGCGCGTCCGATATCGGTCGGCGTCTGCTCGCGGCCGAGCGGAGTGAGCGTTTTGACGGCATGTTCGAAGGCAAGGCGGGCGTGGTCTTTGCCGCCGCCGATCGCGGCGCCCAGTTCCTCCCAAATCTTGGTGTAAATCAAGCCTGGAGCAACCGCGTTGACCCGGATTCCTTTAGGGCCGAGCTGCAAGGCGAGGCTGCGCGTGTACGAGATCACGCCGGCCTTCGCGGCCGCATACGCGGCCAGCAGGGGAGTCGCGAGGATGCCCGCGATCGACGAGGTGTTGCAGATTACGCCGCCTTCGCGCATCCGCGGTGCGACTTCCTTCGAAACGAGATAGACGGAGTTGAGGTTCAAATCGACGTAACGCCGCCAGATCTCGACGCTATGCCACTCCGCGTGGCTTCCCGCCTCGAACCAGTTCGCTTCGCCGCCGCCGGCGTTGTTGCACAGGACGTGCGGATGCGGTCCCAGCTTTTGCGCGATCGCTTCGACAGCGGCATGAACTTGCGCCTCGTCGGTGACATCGGCGGTGAAGGAGTGAACGCGGCCGGCGAGATCGGCCGGCGGCGCTTCGGGCCGCAGATCGATCACGGCGACCGCTTCGACCGCCTGCTCCTCGAACAACGCGCGGACGATCCCGAGTCCGAGACCGCGCGCGCCGCCAGTGACTATTCCGTATTTCATCGCTTCTCCTCTCCTATCGAAATTCCAAGCTCCTCCTGGCGCACGGCGGAAACCGGCGGCGACGGCTTCGTATCCGCACCCGCGCCATTGTCCGCGGCCGCATCGTTCACATAGGTGCGTTGATAAACCTTGAGCAGCGCCGCGAACACCGAGAATACCGCCGGTCCCAGGAAAATGCCGAGCGGACCGTAAGCCTCGATTCCGCCCGCCAGTCCGAAAAACAACGCGAGCGTCGGCAGGCCGGTGCCATGGCGCATCGCCAGTGGCTTGACGAAATTATCGATTACCGCGAGCGCCACCAACGCCCATCCGACCAGCATCAGAGCCTTAAGCCAAGAATTTGCGACCGCCAGATAAATCGCGATCGGAACCCAAACGAAGGCGGTGCCGCCGAACGGAAGAAGACCGCCCGCCGCGGTCAGAATCGCCAATCCCGCCCAATAGGGCACGCCGCAGACGAAATAGCCCAAGCCTATCGTCAGGCCGTCAAGCCCGGCCGTGAGCATCAGGCCGCGCATCACCGACGACAGGGTTGCGGTGAGCGTGCCGAAAATCGCGGATTGATCCGCCTCGCTAAGCGGAGTCAGCGCGCGCAGGTCCTCGTACCACGCCTCGCCGTCGCGCAGCAGGTAGAAAAACGTGATCAGCATCACGCCGAAATGCAGAATCGAACTGGCGACGTTGCTGGCGGCCGAGCCGCCATGCGCGAGCGCATATTCGCTCACGATTTTGCCCGCCTGCGTCGCGAAGTGGCGAATTTCGTCTTCGAGATTGTAGCCGCGGCGGGTAAGCGCGGCCCTTGACCGCGCGGCGGTCTTGCGTCGCGCCAAGCCATTGAACGAATTTTTTCAGTCCGCCGTCGGCGGTAAAGCTCGCGAGCGAGCCATAAAGCGCTTGCGCCTCGCGCACCAGCCGCGCGGAAAGCCAGATCGCCGGCAAAATCACGCCCAGCGCGACGATTATCGTGATGATTACGGCCGCGAGGCTGCGGCTGCGAATATGGCGATGGAGCCGATCGAGCGCCGGATGAACCAGAAACGCGAGCAGCATCGCCCACGCGATCGGCGCGAGAAACGGTTCGATTACCTGATAAAGTTGCCACGCGATGACCGCAAGAAAGCCAAAAAAGAAGACCTGGACAATTCGTTCCTGGTTCATTTCACGGCCGCCGCGGGCGCTGGCAGCTTAACAGATGCGCGGATTGCCGTCGCGCGGTTGCCAATCGCGCCGCGCTCGCGTCTAATCGGGATGCCCGACGCGGATGGCGGCGGGCGAAAAAAGATCGCATAGCTGAAAGAGTCGTGGCCGACGCCGCATCGTTATCGCTACCCGCTCAGGACGCCGCCGCGCGGATCCGCGCGGAAATCGACAGGCTTTATCGCGAAGGCGTCGTCCATTGCGACGACGGTTTCGTTAAAAGCCTCTACCCGACCAGTTTGACGCCCGGACGAGGCCGTTTCCTGGGCGAACTCGCCCGCCAATTGGCGCCGCGCGCGACGCTTGAAGTCGGGATGGGTTGGGGACTCTCGACCCTCCATCTGCTCGAAGGCCTGCTGCGGGCGGGCGGCCCGCATCAACCGCACATCGTGATGGATCCGTTTCAGCATACGATGCTGCATGGCGGAGCATTGCGGGCGATCAGGGAAGCCGGCGCGGCGAATTTGATCGAGTTTCACGAGGTTCCCTCGGAAATCCACATGCCCAAGCTGGTCGAACAGGGGCGCAAATTCGATTTCATCTTTATCGACGGCGATCATCGCTTCGACGGCGCCTTCGTCGATCTGGTCTTCGCGCACAAACTGCTCACGCCGGGCGGCGTCGTGGTGATGGACGACACGGAATACGATTCGGTTTTTCTGGCGTGCCGGTTCGCGGAAACCAACTGGAATTACAGCTACGTCGCGGGCCACAGCGATCGCGCCAGCGCGGACGCCGGCCGGCATCGCTACCGCAACGCGCGGCCGCGCCCGCAGATCGCCGCGTGGCGCAAGCCGATGGCCGATCCGGAACGCAGCCAGCATCATTTCAATTCATTCGTCGATGATTTTTCGCCCTATATCCGCGCGAACCGCATGCGAAGCAGCCGTCTTGCGCATGCCGGGCTGGTCGCCCTGCGCGCGGGCGACCGCGAGGCCGCACGGCGATCCTTCCGCGCCGCGTTGCGCGAAGATCCGGCGCGCGTCAAAAATCTCTTTCGCTATTTGCGCACCTATTTGCCGCCCGGGATGGCGCGCCTATTGACCGGGCGCAGCAAGCACGGCTGACACGAACCGGCAGCCGCGCGGAAAGAATCGGGATCAGCCATGGAAATCAACGGCGTCGCCCATATTTTCGTCAGCGTGATCAAATTCGACGAATGCGCCGCGTTTTACCGGCGATTGCTGCCCTTTCTCGGCCTGACCCATACGGTGCGCGACACTCCCGAGCAGCTTTATTGTATCGGCGGACGGACCGGCTTCGGCGTCGCGCGATGCGCGCCGGAGTTCCGCGATTCGCCGTTTTTGCAAAAGCGCAGCGGATTGCATCACGTGTGCTTCCGCGCGCGCTCGCGTGAAGACGTCGACGCGGTCCATCGGCTGGCGCTCGAACTGGGCGCCAAGATCGTCCGCGCGCCTGAAACTGGCCAGTGGGCGCCGGGATATTATTCGGTATTGTTCGAGGATCCGGACGGCATCCGGCTGGAGGTCAATCACATCCCCGGCAAAGGCCTGCTCGCGCCTAATCAGCCCGAGAAATGAACCGCGCACAAGGAAGTCAGAAATTACTTGGGCGGCGGCAGATGCAAAGCCGATAACAACGCAGGCACGATCAGATTTGCCAGGAATGCGATAATCGGCAGCGCAATCGCGATAACCACACTCGCGGCATATATGCGATGGCTGATTTTATCGAGAATCTCGGCCTGTTTCTCGGTTCGGCTTTTTAGAGCGTTGACCGCCTCGACGAGTCCACCGACCGATCGCTGCAATTCCATGATCGCTTGCAGCGTGAAGCTATAGTCCGTCATCGGATACCGAGGCGGCGTCGCTTCGGGAATTTCCGTAGGAGGTGTACTGCCAGCTTGAGCCATTATTCGACCTGCTCGTCAGCTCACTGCCGGCGACCCACTCCCATATTTGTGGAGAACTGCGGCCATAATATCCCGCAACGTTAAGGATCACGGCGCTGCCGTTGCTGCCGTCCGTAATCCCGAGCCTGTCGGAAACCTCCTTCGCCGTAGCCGCTATTTTAGGAGAGACCGCGACTAAATAATTCTCGCCAGGAGGAATTTTAATGTAATTGGCCGGAAAATTAGCGTTTAATGCCGCCGCCAACTTGGCAGGTTCGGTCGCCCCGACGATCGCGAAGATGGTCATTGGTGTTGAGTCTGACATCGCATAAGAAAGCGGGCAAGCAATTCCCGCTGTGAGTCCGCATGGCTGTGGTTGCCGATAGCGCGGGAATTATCTATCCTTCGTATTTCCCTGCGCGATTGCGCATGGGTCTTGTATGCACAGGCACGTAGCTCAGCGGGAGAGCACTTCCCTGACACGGAAGGGGTCGGCGGTTCAATCCCGCCCGTGCCTACCAGCTTTTTCGCCAAATTTGGCCTGCGCCATTCGTTTATCGCGTGCGGCCGCTTTCACGCGCCGCGCCGAATACGCTTCGATGCCCGCTTAGATGAGCGCTGAAATAACCGTCACCGTTAACGGCCACGCCCGGACCGTTCCGGCGGGCGTACGGGTGCGCGAAGCGCTCGACGGCGCCGCCGGACGCGACACGATCGCCGCGCGCGTCAATGGCAAGCTTATCGACCTCGACCGCACGCTCGACGCCGACGCGGTAATCGAACCGGTCGCCGCGGACAGTCCCGAGGGCCTCGACATAATCCGCCACTCCACGGCGCATCTGATGGCGCAGGCGGTGCAAAGCCTGTTCCCCGGCACGCAGGTGACGATCGGGCCGACGATCGAGGACGGCTTCTTTTACGATTTCGCGCCGCCGCGCCCGTTCACGGTCGACGATCTGCCGAAGATCGAACAGAAGATGCGCGAATTGGCGAAGGCCGATCTGAAAATCGAGCGCATCGAAGTTCCCCGCGCCGAAGCCGCCGAAACCTTTGCGCGGATGGGCGAAAAATACAAGGTCGAGATAATCGAAGGCATCCCGGAGGAGCGCGTCTCGATTTACCGGCAGGGCGACTGGATGGACCTCTGCCGCGGCCCGCACGTGCCGTCAACCCGCTACATTCGCGCATTCAAGCTCACGGGCGTCGCGGGAGCGTATTGGCGCGGCGACGAGCGCAACGCGATGCTCTCGCGGATTTACGGCGCCGCTTTCGCCACCAAAGAGGCGCTTGAGGAACATCTTAAGCTGATCGAGCTGGCGCGCGCCCGCGACCATCGCAAGCTCGGCCGCGAACTAGGCTTGTTCATATTCGATCCGATCTCGCCGGGATCGCCGTTCTTTCTGCCGAAGGGCGCGATCATCTACAATGAGTTGATCGACTACATGCGGCGGCTTTACCGGCGCTACGGCTTCGACGAGGTGATCACGCCGCAGATTTATCGCAACGAGCTTTGGCATGCGTCGGGCCACTGGGACAATTTCCGCGACAACATGTTCCTGACGGTCGACCAGGAGGGCGACGGCCGTATCGATTCGAGCGCCGACGGATGGCGTCACGGCTACGCGGTCAAGCCGATGAACTGTCCGGGGCATACGTTCGTCTATGCCGCCGAAAAGCGGTCTTATCGCGATTTACCGCTGCGCATCGCCGACTTCGGCCGGCTCCATCGCGCGGAACGATCCGGCGCTCTGCACGGCCTGACGCGGGTCCGCACGATGGCGCAGGACGACGCGCATATTTTCTGCACCCCCGAGCAGGTGTCTGAAGAGATCGATCTGAACCTGAAAATGGTGCGCGACGTTTACACCGCGCTCGGCTTCGAGCGCCTGGAGTCTAAGCTTGCGACGATGCCGGAGAAGCATCTTGGGACCGTCGAGCTGTGGCGCGAGACCGAGGCGGCGCTGGGCCGCGCGCTCGATCGCAACCATCTGCCGTGGCAGGAAAATCCGGGCGAAGGCGCGTTTTACGGCCCCAAAATCGAGATTTATGTGCCTGACGCGCTCAAGCGCAAATGGCAACTCGCGACGATTCAGCTCGATTACAACATGCCGGAGCGCTTTGACCTCACTTACACGACCAGCGCCGGCGCGGAGGCGCGGCCGGTGATGATCCATCGGGCGATTCTCGGTTCGCTCGAGCGGTTTATCGGCGTGCTGTTGGAGCATACGGGCGGCGTGCTGCCGTTCTGGCTCGCGCCCGAACAGGCGCGCGTGCTTTCGCTGAGCGAAAAGGTCGAAGCATACGCCGCCGAAATCGCCGCGACGCTCAAGTCGCTGGGCTTTCGCGCGCACGCCGATTTGCGCAACGAAAAGCTCGGCTTCAAGGTGCGCGAAGCGGAACTGGCCAAGGTTCCGTACATAATCGTAGTTGGCGAGCGCGAGGCCGCCGCGCGCGAGATTTCGCTGCGCCGCCTGCGCGGCCCGCGCAACGAAACCATGGCGCTGCATGTCGAGCTGTCTATGCAGCCCGCCTCCTATCGGGCTTGGCGCGAACCGCGCAACGAAACCATGGCGCTGGATCAGCTAATAACCCTGCTCAAGAACGAGCCCGTCCCGTCATAAGAAAATTTGGCTTTAATCCTGAATCGATTTGGAGTTAATCTATTTGCCGCCCGGCCAGGCGCGTCGCGCGCCGGCGGTGGCAAGGCGCGCCCGAGGGCGCTTAATTCAGACTCGGCCCATCAGCCGAGGGAGGTGGCTTATCCGTAGAGATTTCCGTACCCCACCGTCGCGGGAACCGGCGATTCGCTATAACAATCTGATTCGCGCTCCCGAGGTCCGTGTGATCGACGCCGACGGCTCTCAGGTCGGCGTGATGAATATCCGCGAGGCATTGCGCATCGCCGAGAGCCGCGGACTCGACCTCGTCGAAGTGGCGTCAACCGCGAATCCGCCGGTCTGCCGTATCACCGATTTCGACAAGTACCGCTACGCGCAAAAGAAAAAAGCGCACGACTCCAAGCGCCATGCGTCCGCCAGCGCGGTCAAGGAAGTCAAGATGGGCGCGCTGACCGACAAGCACGACGTCGATTTCAAAATCGCCCATATCAGGCGCTTTGTTGGCGAAGGCCAGCGTGTTAAGCTTTCGATTTCATTTCGCGGCCGGCAGATAACCCATCCGGAGCTTGGCCGCGCCCTGCTCGACCGTATCGTCGAACAGGTGCGCGACATCGCGCAGCCCGAAGGAACGGGCCGGATGGAGGGTCGGAATATGTCGATTCTGCTCACGCCGCGTTAGAAATTTCAGCGGAACGTTTAATACCTATGCCGAAGATCAAAAGTTCGCGCAGCGCCGCCAAGCGCTTTTCGTTCAGCAAGACCGGACAGGCGAAGCACAAGCGCACCAATCTGCGCCATCTGCTGTCCAGCAAGAGCCGCGCGCGCAAACGCCGCCTGCGCCGCGCCGGAACGCTCAATGCGACCGACAACGCGACGGTGCATCGCCTGCTGCCGTATCTCTAGACTGAGGAACGCACCGAAAGGCCGCGTCCAGCGACTATTAGAAGGAAGGATTGTTCTCCGATGCCACGCGCAAAGGGCGGTCCCAAAACCCGCCGCCGCCACAAGCGGCAACTCAAGCTCGCCTCCGGCTTCGTCGGCGGGCGCAAGCTGTACCGGCAGGCGCGCAGCACCCTTGAAAAGGGGCTGACCTACGCCTATCGCGATCGCAAACAGAAAAAGCGCGAATTTCGCGCCCTCTGGATCACGCGCATCAACGCGCTGGTCCGCGAGCACGGGCTGAGCTACAGCCGCTTCATGGACGGCCTCAAGAAGGCCGGCATCGAGCTCGACCGCAAGCAGCTTGCCGCGCTCGCGATCGAACGCGAGGCGCTGTTCGCGGAGCTGGCGAACGCTGCCAAGCAGGCGCTGGGCGCGGCGCAGGCCGCGTAAGCGCGCCGCGCGCCCATCGTGCGGGCGCGCGCCATCAGGGACCATGCGGATTTCCGCATGGTCCTTGCGTTTGACGGTCCTGAGCCTCGGCTAATGGTTCCGGAATAGCCTGATGAGAGAACAACTCGAAGAGATTCGCGAGCGGGCGCTCGCCGAGCTTGGCGACGACGCCGGCGACGCCCAAATCGAGGCGGTGCGCGTACGCGTGCTGGGCCGCTCCGGCGAACTTACGGGTATCATGCGCCGGATGCGCGAGGCGCCGCCCGAGGAGCGTCCCGCGATCGGGCGGCTGGTCAATGAAATCAAGGACCAGCTCGAAGCGCGCATCGCGGCGCTGGTCGAAATCCGCAAGCGCGAAGCGATGGCGCGATCGCTCAACGCCGCCGCGCTCGACGTGACGCTGCCGGGCGCGCGAATCGCGCGCGGCTCGCTCCATCCGGTGACGCTCAGCCGCGAACGGATGCTGGACATTTTCGCGGCGATGGGCTTCGAAATTATCGACACGCAGGACGTCGAGGACGACTTCCACAATTTTGGCGCGCTAAATTTCCCCGCCGACCATCCGGCGCGCGAGATGCAGGACACTTTTTTTCTGCCGGGCGGGATGCTGCTCAGGATGCATACGTCGAACGGCCAGATCCGCGTGATGGAACGCCGCCGGCCCCCTCTGGCCGTGGTATGCCCCGGCAACTGCTACCGGCGCGACGAGTTGAGCGTGCGCGCTTCGCCGATGTTCAGTCAGATCGAAGGCTTCATGGTCGATCGCGCCGGCGCCGTCACGATGGCCCATCTGAAGGGCGTGCTGACGGAATTCCTGCGCGCCTTTTTCGGCTCCGACACGGGCGTGCGCTTCCGCGCGAGCTTTTTTCCCTTCACCGAACCCAGCGCCGAGGTCGATATCAGTTGCCTGCTCTGCAAGGGCGCGGGATGCCGCGTGTGCAAGCAGAGCGGATGGACCGAAATTCTGGGCTCCGGGATGATCCATCCGAACGTGCTGCGCGCGGTCGGCTACGATCCCAGGGAATACCAAGGCTTCGCGTTCGGGATGGGCGTCGAGCGCACGTCGCTGCTCAGTCTCGGCGTCGATGATTTGCGGCTCTTTTTCGAAAACGACCTGCGGTTCCTTGAACAGTTCCGTTCCGCCAGCGAGGGCGCGCTATGAAACTGCCGCTGAGCTGGCTCGATGATTTCATCACGCTTGAGGCGGATCTCGAAGACCTGACGCGGCGGCTCACGCTGGCCGGACTGGAAGTCGAGAACGTCGAGCGAATCGCGCCGATGTTCGACGGCGTCTTCGTCGCCAAAGTGCTTGGCGTCGAACGCCATCCGAATGCCGACCGGCTGAGCCTGTGCGAAGTCGATGCGGGTGCGGCCGGCCATTTTCGCGTGGTTTGCGGCGCGCCGAATGTCCGCGCCGGGATGATCGCGGCGCTGGCCAAGGTCGGCGCGCGGCTCGCGGCCGGCGCTCACGGCCAGGGCACGGGCCGGCTGGAAGACGCGGAGCCGCTCAAAGCCGCGACGATTCGCGGCGTCGAATCGCACGGGA
The DNA here is from genome assembly GCA_014896235.1 of bacterium. GTDB lineage: Bacteria > Desulfobacterota > Binatia > Binatales > Binataceae > JADMIL01. Next base: position 43,448 of record JADBKU010000037.1, read on the forward strand.
TGCTTTGCTCGGAGCTCGAACTCGGCCTGTCGAAAGAGCATACCGGAATCCTGGAACTGCCCGCCGACGCGCCCGTCGGCGCGGACCTCGCCGGGTACCTCGCGATGGCCGACACGGTGCTCGATATCGCGATTACGCCAAACCGCGGCGATTGTCTGTCGATCCTCGGTCTCGCGCGCGAAATCGCGGCGTTGCTCGATCTGCGGATGAAGCCGCTGCGGATACGTCCGCCGCGCGCGCCCAAAAACGCCGCGTTTCCGCTCAGCGTTCGGATTGAGGCGGCCGATCTTTGTCCGCGCTACGCCGGTCTCGCGATGGACGGCGTAAAACTTGGTCCGTCGCCGGTCAAGATTCGCCGCCGGCTCGAACTGTGCGGGATGCGCGCGGTCAGCAACGTGGTCGATGTCACCAACTATGTGATGCTCGAACTGGGGCAGCCGCTGCACGCTTTCGACGCCGATCGGATTGCGGACCGCGCGATAATCGTGCGGCGCGCCGGCAACGACGGAAAAATCGAAACCCTCGACGGCGCCACGCGGATGCTTGATCCGGCCGACCTCGTGATCGCCGATCGATCCGGCGCGGTCGCGATCGCGGGCGTGATGGGCGGACGCAACTCGGAAGTCGGCGACGAGACCACGCGAATCGTTCTGGAAAGCGCCTACTTCGAGCCGATGACAGTGGCGCGCACCGCTCGGCGCCTTGGTCTGCGCAGCGAAGCGAGTTACCGCTTCGAGCGTGGCATCGACCGCTCGGGTCAGGCGCGCGCGCTGGCGCGCGCGGCGGAATTGATTCGCGAAACCGCCGGAGGGCGGGTCGCGGGACCGATTATAGACGTCGAGCCAAATCCATCCCCGGCGCGTGAAATCACGCTCGAACTTCCGGCGCTGACGTCGATCCTCGGCGTCGAAGTGGCGCCCGCCGAAGTGCGCCGCCGGCTCATCTCGATCGGCGCGACCGTGCGCCCGGCGGGACGTAATCGGCTGCAGGTGACGGCCCCGCCCTTTCGCCCCGACCTGAATGAAACCGCGGATTTGGCCGAGGAAGTAGCGCGGCTCGCCGGACTCGCCGAAATTCCGGCGATCGTGCCGGCGCGGCTGGCGACGGTGAATCCGCCAAGCCCCGAACGCAGCTTCGCGCGGCGGCTCCGCAATGTGATGGTCGGGAGCGGCCTGGCGGAAGTAAAAACGATCGCTTTTATCGCGCCGGCGGACAACGAGCGCTACCCCGGCTTCGAGATTGGCGGCGCGGTTCGCGTGACGAATCCGCTGTCGGCCGAGCTGTCCGAGATGCGCCGCAGCCTGTTGCCCGGATTGCTGGCCGCGCTGCGCTTCAATTTGAATCGCGAAGCGACGGCGTTTCACGCCTTCGAGTTGGGCCGCGTATTCGGGATGCGCGGCGAAATGGCCGGCGAGGGCGAGCGGCTGGCCGGCGTCAGCTACGGCGATTACGCCCTTGGCGCGATCGGCCGGTCCGCGATCAAGGCTGATTTCTGGACCGCCAAAGGCATCGTCGAGGCGTGTCTGCGCGCGCTTGGACTTGATCGCCGCGTCGTATACGAGCCGGCGCACGATTTAGCGCCTTATCTTCATCCCGGACGCGCCGCAGTCGTCAAGCTTGACGGGACGCTGATTGGCCTGATCGGCGAATTGCATCCCGAGGAAGCGCATCGGCTCGAACTAAGCGACCCGTGTGAACTTTTTGAACTTGACTCTCAAAAACTCCTTGCATATGAATCTAAAACACGCCGACCATTAGTCACACCGCCTAAATTTCCGGCTGTAAGGCGCGATTTGGCGTTGGTATTGGATCGTAATTTTCCGGCTGCTCGGGTGCTCGGAACGATTGCGGAATTGAATGCGCCGATGCTCGAAAATGTCGAGGTATTCGACGTTTATGAAGGCGCCCCAGTGCCGCCGGGAAAAAAGAGCATCGCGCTTGCGTGCCGCTATCGCGGCACGGACCGAACGCTGACGGATGAGGAAGTTAATCGGACTCACGCCGCATTGGTGGAGGAAGCCCGGCGCCGCCTGGGCGCCGAATTGCGGCAATAACGCGCTCGCAAGAGCGGCTCTTGGGGGAACCTACGCCGCACGGATTGACTAAAGCGGAGCTCGTGGAGCTGGTTCATGAGCGGGTTGGCTGTCCAAAAAAAGCCGCCGTCGATGCGGTCGAGACGGTTTTTGCTATAATCAAGGACAGCTTGCGCCGGGGCGAAAAAGTCAAGATTTCGGGATTCGGCAGCTTCGCGGTGAACCACAAGCGGGCGCGCCGCGGACGGAATCCGCAAACCGGCGCCGAGATTGTGATCGATTCCCGCGTCGTCCTGTCCTTCAAGCCAAGCCAGACGCTCAAGGATCGGGTCGACGGCGGCAAGTAAACGCCGCGATGACGCGCCAGCGAGCAAAATCGTCCACGGCGCGGCCCAAGACCCGGGCCGTCGCGAAAACGCCGGCCGCAACCGGCGACGGTCTGGTGAAGATCGGCGAAGCGGCGCGGCTGATCGGCGTCGAACCGTACGTCCTGCGCTTCTGGGAGACGCAATTCCCGTTTTTACGGCCGCGTCACGCCCGCTCGCGCCATCGCCATTACGATAAAGACACTCTGGAAGCTCTGAAGATCGTCAAGCGCCTGCTGCACAGCGAAGGCTTCACGATCGCTGGCGCCAAAAAATATATTCGCGAAATGGGAATCGAGAATTTGCGTACGGGATCGAAACCGCCGCTTGCGCCGTCGCCGAATCCCATCCACAACGAAAAACCAACCGGCAATGGAACTCCGCCCGCGCTGAAACGCGAACTAACCGCGATTCGCGAAGATTTGCGATCACTGCACGCGATCCTCACGCGCTGAAGCCGGCATCACGGGCTTCGATCGCCGGCGCCCGCTGAAGATTTCGGCGCCGGGTCGCAGCTTCCGTTCGCCAGCTCCTCGAGCGTGATTCGGCCGGTGAATGATCGCTCCGCGGCCTCGATTCCGGCGAGCGCCGCAGCGAGCCGTTCGTCATTCGCCGGCGGCGGATTCAGCGGCGCGAGCGCCTGCGCGACGGTGATCGCCGACGAGTTGCGGGCAAGAAGGATTTCGGGCGGATTTTCATCATTCGCTCCGGCCGCTTCCACGAGTATGCCGCCGCGCTTGAGCCGCTCGACCAGCGGCCGCAAAGCCTGCTCGCCGACTCCGAGATCGGCCGCGATTTCGGCCAACGTGGATCGGCAGGCCGCGGCCGAACCGCCCATCCGGCGCGCCGCGCGGATCAAGATTGCAAGCGCGGCCGCGCGCGCAAATCCCGGCGCGCCTTCATCGATTGCAATCAGCGCGTCCGGGGTCTGCGCCGCCGCCGTAAGCTCGGCGCCGAACAGAACGATGATCCACGCGACATAAAGCCACGTCAGCAGTATCGGAGCCGCCGCGAGCGCGCCGTAAATCGCGTGATAATTTGCCGCGCCGACCTGAAATTTCACGTATCCCCATTGACCGAGCTGCAGCGCGACGGCGGCAGCCAATCCGCCGATCGCGGCGCATCCGGGACGCACGCGGGTGTTGGGGAAGAACAGATAGAGAAACGTGAAGGCGACCCAAATCGACATGGTCGAAGCCGCCCAGGCCGCGCCCGGCAGATGCGGCAGCGCGCGCAGCAGATGCGAGCGCATCGGCGCCGCCGCCACGACCAGCAGCGGCACGGTGAAGGTGACGCTCAGGTAGTCCGAAAATTTGCGCAACCAGGGGCGGCCGCGAGCCACATCGAAGATGGTGTTGAGAGCGTTTTCGATCGCGCCCAGCGTGAGCACGGTCGTCACCAGCAGCGTGGCGCCGCCGATTTCTCCGAGCGAGCGCGCGCTCACGTTGCTCACGAACTTCATGATCTCGTCGGCGACCTCCGGCGAGTTCATCGCCAGATAGCGCTCGACCAGCGGCTGGACTCGGCTCGCGCCGCCCAGTCCCGCCAGCACCGAGAACGCCAACGCGAGCATCGGCACCAGCGCCAGGCTCGAAGTATAGGTGAGCGCCGACGCCCACAGGGCGCCGTTGTGGCGGCTGAAGCCGGCGATCGCGGCGCGCAGCGTGCGCCATGGCTCGCGACGCGAGAGACGCTCGATTCGCGTGCGGACCGCAGCGGGTCCAAGCCGCGCCACGGTCGGTGAGCGAAGCTCGGCCGTGCCCATTTCGCGCTCCTTGTGATTGCGGATTTCGCCCAATTTTCCGCCCTTTCCGATCGCCGTCAAGCGTCGATCGCCGGCGCTCCTCAGTATTGTTTCGAGATATTCAGAAAAATCTCGCTCGATCCATCCGCAAGCATCGAGGTCTTAATCGACAGCCAGCGCATGATGTAATACTGAACCGAAGCTTTGCGCGCCTGCGGACCGCCGCTCAGGTTTTGCGACGCCGAAACGTAGGTGTTTTTCGTCACATACTTGCCGAAACCGACGCCGCCGCTGCCAACCGTGACGCCGGCCGATTGCAATCCGAGCGAATTGGCGACCGACTGTCCGATCGTCGAAGCCGCCGCGCCCGCCGCCATCGAGGCCGCCTGCTGTTGCAGGTTCGATTGCTGCGATTGGCTAAGGCCGGTCGAGGTGCGGCCGAACAGAATCAGCGACAGGATATCGGTCTGTGGCAGTTCCGGAACGCTGCGCAATTTCAGCACCGGCTTGCTCGCCACGCCTGTCACCAGAACGTCCACGATATAGTTCGCAAGCGTCATGCGCGCGTCGATATCGAGCGTCGGATCGATCGTTCCGCCGCCGGTGAAGATGAATCGGCCGTATTCGAGATTGAGCTGCCGGCCCTGAAAGACAATCCATCCGCGCATGGTATGGATTTCGCCGGTAATCGCGATCGGACCGCCCGGATGCTTGCGGACGGTCAAGGCGCCGTCGAGTTCCGCCTGGGCGTCAGGATGGCGAATCCACGCGTTGCGATGCACCACGATGCGCAAATCGAGCGCCAGGTTGTGCATCGGCCCGTTGGGTTTCGGCGGCGCCTCGCGCGCGGCCGCGGAACCTTGTTGCGCTCCCGCGGGCGCTTTGCCGCCGGGCTCGATTACCTCGATCGTCGGATCGCGCGCGAGCGGTTGCGACTGGTCGAGAAACGCCAAATCCGGCCGGATCGTCGCCGCGGTCACGTTCACCTGCCCGCTGACGCGCGGCTTGTCGAGCGATCCGGCGGCGACGATCGCGGCGTCGATGGTCGCCGAGTATTGGCGCGTATCGATCGCGGGCCACTTATGGGCGTTGAAACGCAGGGCGAATTTGCCGGGCGCGTAATCGTTGAGCGCAACCGCGCCGCCGCCGTTGATCGTCCCGCCGCCGGCGCGGGCGGCAAAACGCTCGACCGTCACGGAATCAGGCGCGAGACGCAAGTTCACCGTCAAAGCTTCGACTTTGACGCCGAGCGGCCTGATTTCAGCCGCGCCGGAATCGATTCCGATCGTTCCGGTGACTTGCGGCCGCGCCAGCGCGCCCCGCGCCTCCAGATTCGCGACCAGCAACCCGCGGCCGTCGCGAACCTGGTCCGGAGCCGCCGCGAAAAACGGCGCGAGCCGAATTCCCGTGGTAGCGATCCGCAGATCGGCATGCGGCTCAAGCCGGATTGCGACTCCGCGCGCCAAACTAAGCGCGAGGGGAACGTCGCCTTGGATGCGCAAAGCGTGCGCTGAATCCTGCGCCAAGGTCGCGTCGAGCGTCATTGCGCCGCCCCGATAGTCGCTCTTCAACTTCACGTCGCCGACGCGCTGACCGCTGAACGCCAGCGCCGCCACGGCCGCGCGCAGCGCGATCGTCGGCGCATTCGCGGTTCCGGCGACCGCAATCGTCGCGTCGAGCGCGCCGCCCGGCGCAATCTTTGATTGGAACAGAGGCGCCAGCGCGGCGAGGCCGATCCGGGAAAGACGAATATCCAATCGCTGCGATCTGCCGACGCTGACCGCCGCATCGAGCGCGATTTCGCTCGCGCCATGGGCGAGAACGAATCCGCCGACCGTGATTTCGCGCGTATCGCGCGAGAAGCTTGCCGGTCGGGCGAGACGCCACGTCCCGCCCGGCAATTCGAGCGAGAGGCTTTCGAGACGCCCCGCGATCCGGCCGTTCCCGATCGAGAAGTTCGCCGCCGCGGCGTCGGTCCGGTGCGCGTTGTCATGAACGAGAATTCTCGCGGCGACGGACTGGGATGATCCCGCGGAGATGCGCGCGCTCGCTTCGAGATCACGGAGCTTCAGGCCGCGCGCCTCGATGCCGCTGAGATTCAGATCCGCCTCGCCGGCCGGAACCGCGGCCGCGCCGACGCCGCGCAGCGCGAATTTGATCGCTCCCGACGCGACTTTGACTCCGCTCGCGGCGACGCTCGTCAAGTCCGCCGAACCGTCCAGCGCAAACCCGGATGTGCGCGCCCGCGCCAGGTAGCCCGACGCCGCGCCGCGCAGCCGCAGCGCGCCGGCGCCGCCGATTCCCGCCATCGCGAACCATGGCTTGAGCGTGGGCGCGTCGATTTGAAAGCCGACCCTGGTCGCCGCGCCGCGCGCGATCCCGACCACGCCGTCAAGCGCGAGCGCGGCGCCCGCGCTCGCGATGCGGATTGCGGAGATCGTCACGCGGCCGTTGTCGATTTGCGCGGCGCCCGACGCCCGATCGATCGCAGTCGCGCCGAGCCGCGAAGGGCGTACGGCGAACTCGGCGCGCGCCTTGATTTTTTCCGGCGCAAAGCCGCTCCCGTCGATTTTGAACCGCGCGTTCAGATTGGTTGGCGGAGCGGACCGCGACAGCCCCGCAAGGTTCAGCCCCTCGGCGGCAAGGGTCAGATTGTACGACGGCGAAGCGCTGACGAGACCGCCGCCGTCGAGAATGATTTTCCCAACGCCCGCATCGTCGAACGAAAGCGCAATCCGCGCGCGCCCGCGTTCGAAGCCGCCGTTCAGCTTGAGGTTTCCGTTGCGGATTTCGCCCCACCGCAGCCGTGATCCGGAAAATTCGACATTCGCGGTGAGGGCGTCTAAGTCAGCGCCCGCGCCGCGCGCCTTGAGCGCGGCCTGAACGGTTCCACCCAGGCCCGCCGCGGCGAGGCCCGCACGTGCGAGATCGAGCCGCGCCAAATCCAGCGACGCGAGTTTCGCCGCAGCGGTGAAGGACGGCGCTTTGACCGTCAGGTCCGCCATGCCGGAAAAATCCAGCGAAGCGTGGCCGGCGCGCAAACCGCCCGCGAGTTCGAGCGCGTCGGCGGCGCCCTTGATTGAAATGGCTCCGGTCAAATCGTCGCGCAGCGGCGAGCGCGGAACCAGCGCCGCAAGGTCGGCCGCCGCCAGCCGCTGTACACGCAGCGCGGCGTCAACATGAAACGGCGCGCCCGCGCGATATTTCCCGTTCAAAGCCAGCGCGGAATGCGCGGTCGCAACAGTGATCGACGGCGTGTCGAAATCGAGTCGGCCGTCGAAGTCGCGCAGCGTCATGGCGCCGCCGATCGCGGCCTGCGGCAGGCCGGGCGCCTCAACTCCAAGCGCGATCTGCGTCAACGCCAGCCGCAGCCCCGATGGCGGAAGGTCCAGCGTTCCGCGGATCTCATCGAGCCGCGCTTTGCATCCGGCGCGGCACAGGCCGGGCATCTTGAGCGTCAGCATGCCCTCTGAAATCGCGATTCGCTCGATGCCAATGCTGAACGCGCCAGGCGAGGACTGCGCGGATGGCGCCGGCGTTCGCGGCGCGAACGCATCCACGATATTCCATCCGCCGGAAGCATCGCGCGCGAGGTTTATTTCCGGCCGTTCGAGGGCGACGTCCAGGCGAATCTCGCGCCAGAGCAGCGGAACCAGCGAATATTCGATAGTGGCGCGCGGAATCCGCAAAATCGGGCCGGCAGCGTTCGCGACGGAGATATCCTCGATGACGATCGCGCCGTTCCATGACGGCGCGACGCCGCCGATCGCGATCGCGCCGCGCATGTTGGCGGCGAGCCACGCGTTGGCCTGCGCGCGCGCGATCCGCCCGAACGCCGGCGTCCGCACAAACGCGATCGCGGCCGCGATCAGAAGCGCGATCAGAATCGCCAGCGCGGCCAGCGCGCGCCTGAAGTATCGGATCGCCCGGCCCATCGCTTAAAAGTACTGCCCGATGCTGAAATACACTTGCCAAAAGGAGTCGCCGCGCGGCTTCTGCGTCGGAAAGCCGAGATCGACCGTCGCCGGCCCCACTGGCGTGACCAAGCTCACGCCGGGCCCGTAACCGCACTGCGGAGCATCGACGCGCAGATCGTACGGCTGCGTCGAAACCTGGCCGCAATCGAGAAAAATCGAGCCGATAAACTTCTCCGTCACCTGATGGCGCAGCTCCACCGAGGTTTCATACAGGCTGAGGCCGCCCAACGGATCGTTGGCCGCGCTGAGCGGGCCGATGCGCCGCAGGCCGTAGCCGCGCACGCTGCCTTCGCCGCCGGAATAAAAACGCTCAGAAAGCGGAATGTCGCCGATCGCGCCGAGCGTGTTCTCGAAACCCAGCTTCAGGCGCGTCGCGAGCACCGTGTTCCAGCCGATACGGTGGTAGCGGCGGAGTTCCGCGGAAGCGCGCCAGTACTGATAGTTCGATCCGAATTGATGGAGCGCGACGTTGCCGAGCAGAGTGAAGATCATGCCGTGCTGCGGGTTGAGCGGGTCTTCCGTGTCGTTGTAAACCAGCCCGGCGTTGGGACCGGACAGGATTCCCTGGCCGCGATAACCGCCGATCGCGGCGATCGTCGAGGGCGCGACCGAATTGAATTTCATGTACTCGAGACGCCATCCGGCGAACGCCGTCAACGACGGCGACGGACTCCACGTCAGGCGCGGGACGAAGCGCGTGGCGTACAAAGTGTAGGTCTGGTAGACCTCCTGGTCCTGGCGCGCCTCGAGCACGAGGTTGGTGTTGCGGGTCGGAAACCACGGCTGCGTGACGCGCGCGTCCAGCGTGCTGACGACGCTCGAATAAAGCGCGGCGAAATAGGCGCGGCGCGCGCCGCCGAAGAAATTGTAGTCCTGCCAATCGACGCCGGCGTTGAACAGCGTTTCGGTATTGTAGCCGATCGCGCCGCTGATCATGCGGGTGCGCTGATCGGTGACTTTTATCTCGATCGGCACGACGCCGGGATTCGCCGGATCGCGTTCTGGCTCGAAAGCGATCGATCCGAATAGATTGAGCGCCACGATACGCGCGCGCGAGGCCGCGATTTTGCGGCTGTCGAAGGTTTCGCCGCGCCGGTAATCAAGCTCGCGCAGGATAATCGCGGGCGCGACGGCGTTCGTCCCGCTCACGGTGGTCCGGCCAAAGACCGCCTTGACGCCAGGATTTATCTCGTACCGGACGCGTGCTTCGCCGTCGGCGACGAAAACCTGCGCATGGCGGCGCACGCGGACCCATGGATAGCCGCGACTCAGGTACAATTGCGTCAACTGGCGCGCCGCCGCCTGGTACTTCGCCTGGTCGAAAATCTCTCCGCGCCGCAAATCCAGCCTGAATTTCGCATCGAGCCGCGCCGGAACAGGCGCGCCAGCGGGCGTCACGGCCACGTCGATATCAGCGACCTTGACCGCCCGCCCCTCGCGAATCTCGATCTTCGGCGTTACGTCGCGGCCGTTGACGCGCAAATCGTAGCGGACTCTCACCTCATAGTAGCCGCGCGAATGGTAAAGCCGGCGAATCCGATCAAGATCGCCCCTGAAGGTCTCGGGATCGAATTCGGTGCGGCGCTTCCAGATTTGGTACGCCGGGCGAGGCCGGGTTTGCATAACCGCGAGCACGTCGTCCGCGCTCACGGCGCGCGCGCCGTCAACCACTACCGATTCGACTTTGTAATCGCGCGACGAAGAAAGATCGGCGAGCGTCGCGGCTCCCGCACACGGCGCCCGGAAAATATGGGAAAGCAGGCAACCGACGAATGCCAGCGAAAAGAGCGCGGCGCGCCGGCGCGTAAAACGGCGCCGCGGCGGCGGCGTCGCACGTATGCCGCTTGCGATGAACATCAGCGATCGAACCGAACGGGTCCGACGATTTTAGCCCGATGCCCGCCGCCATTCGAACGCTAAATTGATTTTTGCGCTATTCAGCCGACACGCCGCCCGCAGGCCCGCGCCGGGTCAATGCGTCGCGGGTTGGAAGGCCGCATCTGGGCGCGTCGTGGCCGGAGCCGCACGCGCGCGAGCGCTTGCGCCGCGGCCTCCGCGACTCCAAGCGACGCGGTTCGGGCGATCGCGAAGATCAGTCGCCGCCATCCCGAATCGCTGCCCCGGTCCGCACCGCGCGAAACGACTGGCGCCGTGGCGCGATCCGCCGCGAGATTCGACGCCGGACCGCTTGACGACGGCGCGCCGCCGACAGGCGGCGCAAGGCGTCGCGTAATCGCCGCGAAATCGGATGGCGCCGCGTGCGGCATAATCACGCCGGCCGCGCCGAGCGCGACCGCGCGCGCGGCCAGGTCCGCCATTGACGGGTCTGCGGACGCAAGCTCAACGATAATCGGACGAGCGCCCGCGGCCGCTTCCAGCCGGGAAAGTTCGCCGTGAATTTCGGGGATGGTTCGCGATGCAAGCGGCGCGACGAGAAAATCGGCGGCGAACGGAACCGCAGCGGCGCTGTTCGCGATTCGCGCCGCAATCAGCCGATCATGATCCGCCGCGCGCAATCTTGCGATTACCGCGTCCAGCAGCCGCCCCGAAGCATCATCCGACGCGGCGCGGCTGTCAGCCGCGGGCGCCAAGCTCACCAGATAGCCCGCCAGCGATCGCATTCCGCGCATCTGGCGCACGATATGCGCGATCGCCTGCGCCTCGCGCGAACCGGCCGATTCACCGCCGCCGGCCACGGCGATTTCGACGAAAGCATACAGTCCCGCGCAGCCCGCGATTCCGATCGCCGAATCCGGCGCGTGACTGTCGAAGACCGTCGCATTGACGCCCGCGTTCCGCAACTCGCGCATCTGTCGGCTCAGCGCCAGTTTGGCGTTAAAATCGAACGGTTCAGGCAGGCTTGGAATCCGCGCGGCGGAAATGATCACCCGGCCGTCTGCATAGCGCAGAAATTTTCCCTCGACGCTCAATCTCGCATCGAGGTTCTTTCCGGAACCCATGCGATCCAGCTTGAGCCAGAGCCGTGCCAACCGTAAACGGCCGAATTTAGCCGATTATAGCTGATCTCGGGCTGATCGATGTGCGCAAATGGGATGGCCGCGTTCACTATATGAGCAAAAATCTTCGCACTGAACGCCACTTGCGGCCAAGTAAAAATTTTTGCAAAATGCAAATAACGGCTGGCCATGAACAGCCTGTCGGCTGCCTGATAAAATAAGCGCCCGTCCGCCAGCCACGACCGAATCGCTAATGGAAAATATCGAAACATCGAATCCGCCGCGGCGCCGGTTGATTCCGGCGAAAAGCCGGGCGCGGCGCCGGTCCGCCACGCCGCCACGTGAGGCAACGGACCAGCCGATTATCGCCACGCCGGAAGAAGTTGCATCAATCCGCGCGATGCTCGATTCGATCGAAATGATGGTGACGCGGCTTTTCGGCTCCGCTTACGGGCGCGGCGCCGAGGCCTTGGAAATCCGGCGCAAGGCGGCCGACATCGTCGAGCGGAATTTCGACGCAATCGTCGAAGAGTGGGCGCATGCGGTCGAACAGGTGTTCGACGAACTGCATGCGCTGCATCGGCCCACCCTGGCGAACGCGCTGGTGCGCTTCCTTGCGCATCTGCGCGATCCCGACGACCTGCGCACCTATATCCATCTGCGCCGCCATTGCCAGGAGGGGATGCTGGCGCGGGCCAAACCGTCGGAGTTCAACGTCTTCCATATTGCGCTCAAGCAGGTAATTTTGCTGCACGTTAGACGCGAGGCGCGCGGACGGCGCGGCGAGCAGATCCGCGACGCGGTGGTCGCCGCGATCGACGAACGGCGCCTGATGGTGGCGCAGTTCTACATCGAGTCGCGCGAAAACGCCCTGCGCGCCTCCGAAGAAAAATATCGCAACTCGATCGACCACGCGCCCGACCCGATGTACGAAATCGATCCGGGCACGCTCGAAGTGCTGAGCGCGAATTCCGCCGCGCTCGAACTTCATCGGATTCTGCCTTACGAACGCGACACGCCGCTGATCGGCACGCGCCTTACCGATCTGACGCCGCCCGAGATGCAGCCGCTTATCTACAAGCATATCGCGCAAGTGCGCAAAAACGGCTCCGACCAGACGCTCGATATACCCCTGCGCGGCCGCTACTTCGATATCAATTCGGCGCTGATCACCGCCGGCAGCGGCAAGTTCATGCAGATGATCCTGCATGACGTGTCGCAGCGGCACGAGATGCTCGATACGCTGCTCAAGGCCGAACGGCTCGCGGCGGCCGGCACCTTCGCGAGCGGCGTCGCCCACGAAGTCAACAATCCGCTCGCGTCGATTTCTTCGCTGGTGCAGTCGCTGGTGCCCGACGAGACCAATCTCGAACGGCGCCGCACGATGCATACGATACTCGAACAAATCACGCGGATTTCGCGCACGCTCAAGGAACTGCTCAATTTTGCGCGACCCGCGCCGGGCGGAAGCATCGGGGCCGGCCTTTGCCGGAGCCGGAACCGGATCAGCGGAAACGGGCGCCGGTGCCGGAGCCGGATGCGGTTGGGCGGCACCCGGTGTC
>JADBKU010000038.1 GCA_014896235.1 bacterium
CGCCCAGCGCAACTGATGGTTCCAGTAGTCGCGGAAATTTTCTTCCGCGGCGTGGGTCGTGACCAGCGACGAGGAGAGCCTGACCTCCCATCCGCGGTCGGCCGCGAATTTGCCGATATAAAAATCGTCCGCGAGCAGATCCTTCAGCGCGCGGAATCCGCCGATATCATCGAGCGCCTTGCGCTTGATCGCGATCGTCGCGCCCAGCGCGTAACGCATCGGTTCTATCGCCGCCGAGACCATCACGAGCGGAGCGAAATCGGTGTTTACGGTGAGCGCCTCAAGCCGCGATGCGAAGGTCGCGCCGGGGCGGGCGCGGTAGAGGCAAGAAACCACGCCCACGCGCTCGGCCGAGAACAATTCCGCGACGACCCGGCGCAGATGGTCAGGTTCGACCGCGACATCGGCGTCGCTGATAATGTATGCGTCGGCGCGGGCCGCCTGCTCGGCCATCCTGATAAGCTTTGCGACTTTGCGGTTTTCGCACCCCGTTTCTTCGCCGACGACGAGGTTGACCGGTCGCGTGCCGTACTTATCGCGCAGCAATTCGGGTATCTCGGCCGCGCGATCGTCGCGGCTGGACACGCCAAAGTAAAATTCCGCGTTCGGGTAATCCAGTTTGAGGTAACTTTCGATGTTCGCGATGAGGTTCGCGCCCAGTCCGCGCAACGGTTTCAGCAGGGCGCAGCGCGGCGGCGACGCCGGCATCGCGGGCGGCGGAGCGGACATGATTCCTGCAAAGCGCCGTGCCGCGAACGCTGCGGCAATATAATATGCGATCGAAATTAGCGCGCAGATTTCCGCGAGGATGGCGATAAATCTCATAGCCTGCGGCAGACGCCGGTGATGTTGCCGGCGTCGCGGAAACTGGCGGCGAGCGGCGCGAAGCCTGACCCTCGCATCACCCGCCGCTTGACGCCTCGCACCAGATTGCGCCGGCCAAGCGGCGCGTGCGTGTTCGGATACGCCGCCGGATCAAGCCGCCTGCGCCGGATGGGCGGCGGTTCGCGCCTGCGCGCGCCGCGAACGCATCGTGGACAGAAATTGCATCCCCTCTTTGAGCAGCCGCTTGCACTCGTCGGAAGAAGAAACCATCTTGCGCACGGCCTTGAAGATATATTTCGGGCGGAAATAGAAGCTGCGGTAAAATCTCTCCACCGCGGCGTAGATTTCGTCGTTGGTCAGACCCGGATACTGCACCGTGCATTTCTGATAACCGGATTCGTCGAGGAACGGATCGACGGCGAGGTAACCGTTGGCCGTGACGTACTCGAACAGCTCGGTGCCGGGATAGGGAGACGCCAGCGAAACCTGGATCGTCTCGCAATCCATTTCCCGCGCGAACGCCATCGATTCCTCGATCGTCGCCTTGGTCTCGCCCGGCAACCCGAGGATGAAGGTGCCGTGAATCAGGATGCCGAGATCGTGGCAGTGTTTGGTGAAGCGCCGCGCGACGTCGAGGCGGACGCCCTTTTTTATATTCTTGAGGATTTCCGCGTTGCCGCTTTCATAGCCGACGACGAAGAGCCGTAGCCCGCTCTCCTTCATGATTTTGAGCGTGTCGTAGTCCACATTGGCGCGCGAGTTGGTGGACCATGTGATCCCGAGCGGCTTGAGCAACTGCGCGATTTTCCGCGCCCGCATCGGATCGGCGGTAAAGGTGTCGTCGTCGAAGAAAAGCTCCTTCATTTTCGGGAACTTTTGCTTGAGCGTGGCGACTTCCTCGTAAACGTTCTCGGGGCTCCGTACGCGATATTTGTGGCCTTGAGTGACCTGCGGCCAAAGGCAGAAAGTGCAGCGCGCGGGGCATCCGCGGCCCGTGTACAGAGACACGTAAGGATATTGGCAATAGGGGCTGTTATAGCGCAGATAATCCAGGTTTTGCGCGTAAACGTCGGAGACGAACGGAAGTTTGTCCAATTCCTCGTTGGTGAGCGAAGGACGGTCGGGATTGTGCGAGATGACGCCGTTTTTGCGGTAGCTGATACCAGCGATTTTGGACCAATCGTGGCCCTGCGCCACTTCGACCATCGAGTAGTCGAATTCCTTGCGCGCCGCGATATCGATCGCCGAACTGAGCTTCAGCGTTTCCTCGGCGCGGGCCGTCGGATGGCCGCCGACGAATGCGATGACGCACTTCGGATTCGCGGACTTGATCGACTCCGCTGTCCGCGCGTCCATCCGGAGCGAGGGCGTCGAGGTGTGAATCACCACGAAATCGTAGTTTTTAGCTTCCTCGACCGTTCGTTCCGGCGTGTAGCCGTGGGGCGGAGCGTCGAGCAGGCGCGCGCCCGGGATCAGTCCGGCGGGATATGCCAGCCAGGTCGGATACCAGAACGACCAGACTTCGCGCGTGGCTTGGTAGCGCGAACCCGCACCGCCGTCAAAGTCGTCGTATGAGGGCGGATTCAGGAAGAGGGTTTTCATTACATCCATTCGCGCAAATCTCCGGTCGAGCCTGTCCGAAAGGTTAGCGAAAAATATACAAAGGCAATCGCGGCAAGGCAATCAGCCCGCGGAGATTTCGCCGCTTGCGCGATCACAGGGCGAAAATGAACATCGTTCGCAATTGAGCCATTTCGGGCAATCATTATGTGTTGGAAGCTGGCGAGCGGATGATTATCCGCCATGTCGAATCGGCGCTGCGCCGTCCGATACTTCAAAGGGCGTGAAGGTTTCATCGGCCGGCGTCGGCAATTTGGTCGTTATGAATGCGATCAGCCCGGTCAGGCCGGCCAATGTGGTCGCCGAAAACCAAAGCAGTCCGAGCGCGATCGCCTCGGGCCGCGCGATTCCGGCGTAGCCAAAGAGCACGAGATAAGCGGCCTCGCGCACGCCAAGCCCATTCAGGGTGACCGGGAGGCTTGCGGCAACATTCGCGATCGGCACGCACAGCAGGAAAACCGTAAGCGGCGCGTTGAGACCGAGACCGCGCGCGATCAGATACTGGGCGAAGGCGATCGAGGCTTGCAGGATGATCGAAAGAATCGCGGCGGGGATGGTCGCGAGCGGATTGCGCAGGTACGGCAGAATCGGCTCGACGAATCCGCCCAGCCGGCCGCCGAAAGCGGCGCCGACGCGCGCCATGATCGGCGACGCCAGCCATCCCGCGAACGTGACAACTCCCGCAATCTCGACCGCGCGCGATAGCGAAGGAGGCAACGTAACCGCGCGGATCGTCGGCGCCATCGCGGCTGCGAACCAGAACAGCGCGGCAAACCCGATTCCGCGGTCGTAAATTACCGACGCGACGGCGGCGCCCATACGATTTTGACGGCGACCGAGGTACAGCGCGCGCACCGCGTCGCCGCCGATCAAGCCGGGTACGAATAAATTGGTGAACATCCCGATGAAGTAATAGGCGAGATATTCATGAAACGGACCGCCAAGCGCGGCGATCTTCGCCAGCAATCGCCATCGCCACGTCGAAAGTATCTGTCCGGCCAGATAGACCGCGATCGCCGCGGCGAACCATCCTATACGTTCGCGGGCGAGCGCATGGAACACGGGCCGCGCGTCCACGCGCCACAGAATAAAAGCCACGACCGCGATTCCGGCTCCGGCGCGGGTCGCGAACGCGAGATAGGGATTCCGCCGGCGCTCGCTCGCGGCGGCGGGAATGGGTTCCCGCGGATTGATCGGTTGCGGCGCGCGGTTCATTTGTTCCCGTCAGCCGGCGTTTCCGCCCGACGCGAAGCGTGCGCTTCGGCGCTCAAGGCGCCGCTTGAGGCATCGGACGCCGCGCGCATGATAGCGATTTTCTTTCGGTCGCCGGCGATTATCCGCCATGGTCCGAAAATCCGGCGCAAGGTCGGAATCTCTTTGCGATCGACCACGAAAACGGTCGGTCGCGGATCGTTCCAAAGCCGGATCAGGTCGCGCCGCCCGGTAAAGAAATACTGATGCTCGTCGGATGAATGCTCGGCGCCAAAAGTCAGCTCGGTCCATCCGTTGACCACGATCACGCGGCGGCGGCAATAGAACGGCAGCGACTGAATATAACGGGGATAGCAGACCAGGCGCGCGTTTGGCTCAAGCCGTTCGATCGTTCGGGCCAGGGCGGCGTAGGATCGCGCCGGCTCGGCCAGCAGGCGGCCGTATCCAATTACGATGATCGCCGCCGCGGCCGTCGCAGTCAGGGCAAAGAGTCCCATGGATGCGCGGCGGAAGCGAAACGCGCTGGCGCAGGCGATTCCGCCCAGCGCGAAGATGACGCCGGCCGCATAGAGCGCCGGTCGCACCATCACGGGGTAAGGCGCGCGAAATCGGCTCGCCGCGAGGGCGACGGCGACCGCCGTCAGCGCGGCGCATCCGAGCAACGGCCCGATCCACCAAAAGCGGCGCGCCTTGTTTTTTTCGATCGTGGTCGCGATGCCGTCGGCAAGCACGACGGCGAGCGGCGGAAACGCGGGCAGGATATACGGCGCGAGCTTGGCGCGTGCGAGCGAAAAAATCACAAAAATCAACGCCGCGGCGATTAGACAATATCGGCGCGCCGGATTTGGCTCCAAATCGCGCCATGCGATAAACGGCAGCACGAACGTCCACGGCAGGAGACCGCCGAGCAAGACCGGCACAAAATAATAAATCGGCTCCTGATGGCTATAGCCGGGTTGAAAAAAACGGCGGAAATGCTCGCCGATGAAATAAAAGTCAAAATAGCCAGGCTCGCGGAAAATCATCACGATAAACCACGGTCCCGCGAGCGCCGCGACCAATAACGCGCCCGGAATGACGCTGTACCGCCGGATGGCGCCCCGAAGCGTCCCTTCACGCCACAGAAAGATCATTCCGATGGCGATGGGCAAGGCCGCTCCCACAGGCCCCTTGGTCAGCACCGCGAGCGCCATCGCCAGGTACGCCCACCATCGCCAATAGCCGCCCTCGCGCCAATCGAGATACAGAGCGAACACCGCGGCCGTGGTCAGCGCCGTCAGCAGCATGTCGGTGGTGAGCACCTGCGCCATCACGGCGTACAGCGCGCTCGTCGCCAGGATGGCGCCCGCCAGCGTTGCGCGGCGCGCGTCAAAGACGCGCCGGGCGAAGCCGAACGTCAGGATCACGCCGGCCAGCGCGGCAAGCGCGCCGGCAAAACGTGCGGCGAATTCGTTGATCCCAAACAGCCGCATCGCGATCGCAGTCAGCCAATAGAGGAGCGGCGGCTTTTCGACGTATGGAACGTAATTCAGGTGCGGCACTATAAAGTTGCCGCTCGCCAGCATCTCGCGCGCGATTTCCGCATAGCGGCTTTCGTCCGGCTCCCACAGGCCGTAGGCGCCGAGATGGTAAAAAAACAACAGGGCGGAGAGCGCGCCGACCACGGCGAGGCCCAGCCCGGCCCGCGGCATCCAATCGCCGCCGGCGGCCGAA
The DNA here is from genome assembly GCA_014896235.1 of bacterium. Classification (GTDB taxonomy): domain Bacteria; phylum Desulfobacterota; class Binatia; order Binatales; family Binataceae; genus JADMIL01. Next base: position 5,371 of record JADBKU010000038.1, read on the forward strand.
TCCTCTGGATGCGGCGCGATCGGAGCGTCGGCGGTTTTGGCCTGCTGATGCACCGGTGAGAAGTGTAACGTCCGGCCGCGCCGGCGCGAAGCCCGCTTGCGGCTTCAGTCGCCGAAGGCGCCGCCGCCTTTGAGCGGATCGAACGCGCCGCGCAATTGTCCGGGGCGAATCCGGATTGCGCTGATCGCGCCCAACTCCGGCACGATTTTCAGCCGATAGCCCATCGCCGTCAGCGCGTCGCGCGTATGGAACGGCAGGCTTTGCTCGACGAACACGATATCCGGCTCGGCCTGCATATGGACGCGCGGCACGCGCACCGCTCTTTCGGGATCGAGATGGAAGGCGAACGAATCGATCGTCACCTGCGCGACGCCGGTGATAATCGTGGGCCCGCCCGAACCGCCGGCCGCAAGCGCGGGACGGCCGTCTTTCAGCGCGATCAGCGGCGACATGCTGGACAGCGGCCGTTTTCCGGGCGCGACCTCGTTATTCTTCTCGCCAACCAGCTTGAACGCGTTCGGAACGCCGGGGGCGACGCCGAAATCGTCCATTTCGTCGTTGAGCACCAAGCCAAGCGACGGAACCATCATCTTGGCGCCAAAAATCGTATTGACCGTGGTCGTTACTTCGACCACGTCGCCATCGCGATCGACCACGGCGAAATTCGACGTGCCGTGATCGTGCGCGGCCGCAAGCGGCGCGGGCGGCGCGTGATGCAGCGCGCGGTCGCGAGCTTCAGCAATATGCGCGGGCGACAACAAGGTCGCCAGCGGAACCTTGACGAACGCCGGATCGGCGTACTGCGCGCGGTCGATGAACCCCTGGCGCATCACTTCAATCAGTCGCGCCAGGTAGGCCGGCGAATCCACGCCCAGCCCGCCGACGTCGCCGCCCGAGAGCATCCCGAGGATTTCCAGCACCACCCCGGCCGACGACGGCGGCGGCATCGTGTAAACCTCGTAGCCGTCGTAGGTCAGATGAATCGGGTCGCGCCATATCGGATGGTATCCGGCGAGGTCCTGCGCGGTCAGGATGCCGCCGTGCGCCTTCACGAAGTCCGCGATCTTCTCGGCAATCGCGCCATGGTAGAAACGTTCGACCGGATCGTCGCCGAGGCTTTGCATGAATTTGCCGAGGTCGGGATTGTGCAGAATCGCATCGGCGTGGAACGGCGCCCCGTCGGGCTTGAAATAGATCGCGCGGAAGCCCGGGTCTTTGCTGATTATCGGCGCGACCATCGGAAGCTCGTGCGCCATGTGCGGATTGAGCGGATAGCCAGACATCGCGAGCCGAATCGCGGGCGCGGCCAGCGCGGAAAATTTCATCGTGCCGAAACGGCGGCGCGCCGCCTCGAGTCCCGCCAATTCGCCGGGCACGGCGACGGCCAGCGCCCCGACGCGCGCCAATTCCTCGTCAGGCTTGCCGTCGCGGATATACATGTCGGCGCGCGCCGCGGCGGGCGCGGTCTCGCGATAATCGAGGGCGTAAAGCTTTTTGGTTTTGGCCCAGTAAATCAGCACGGCCAGCGAGCCCGCCGATTCCGCACGAACTCGCGTTCGTGACGCCGAGCGCGAGCGAGGTCGCCACCGCCGCATCGACGGCGTTGCCGCCTTTGCGCAGGATGTCCAGCCCCGCACGCGCGGCCGGCGCGCTTTCCGCCACGACCATCTCGTGCGCCGCCGTCGCGGCGAATGCGTGGCGCGCCGGCGCGGCGGCGAATGCGCAGATCAGAATGAATGCGATGAAGACGTGCGCGCGGCGCCGCGGCGTCGCGTTGCGGAAGCTCCTGTTCGTCGGCATCCCGATGTAACTAACAGCGCATGTCGGACAAGAAAAGCCGGGTTTTCGCCGCCGGCCCGGCGATGTTAGATTTGCGGCGGACAGCCGGATCGCGCTCAGCCGAGCGCCCAGGGAGCGACCATGAACTTCACCGACATCATTTACGAAAAGTCCGATCGCGTAGCCACGATCACGCTCAATCGGCCCGAGCGGATGAACGCTTGGCGCGCTCAGCTTGAGCGCGAATTGCGCGCCGCGACAGCCGACGCAGAAGCAGATCCGCAAATCGGCGCAATCGTGGTGACCGGCGCGGGCAAGGCGTTTTGCGCCGGACTGGACATGGCGGCGCTGACCAAAATCGCCTCGGAATCGGGCCTTGGCGACGAGCTTGCCGAAGGGCGGGACGGAAAAAGCCTCAATCCGAATTTTCGCGGCCGTTTCGCATGGCTGCTCGCGATGAAGAAGCCGGTGATCGGCGCGATCAATGGAGCATGCGTCGGGATGGGCTTCGCGCACGCGCTCCACTTCGACATCCGCATCGCCTCGGAGCGCGCGCGGATGGGCACGATTTTCCCGCGCCGCGGATTGGCGATCGAACTCGGCGCGAGCTGGCTGCTGCCGCGTATCGTCGGACTTGCGAACGCGGTCGAACTGGCCGTGACCGGAAAGCTAATCGACGGCGCCGAGGCCTACCGGATCGGATTGGTCAGCAAGGTCGTGCCGCACGACGAGTTGATGCCGGCGGCGCGCGCGATCGCGTCCGAAATCGCCAATCAGTGCTCGCCGCTCGGCGTCGGTCACGCCAAGCGGATGGTTTACGAGCATATGTTCACCGACCTCTCGACGGCTTGCGCCGACGAGGATCGCACGGCGGTGCTGATGACCCGTTCGGAGGATTTCAAGGAAGGAATCAAGGCCTTCACCGAGAAGCGCGCGCCGCGTTTCTCCGGAAAATAGCGCGCACGGCGGAACGAGCGGCCGCGGCGCGCCGCTGCCGAGCTCGCGAATGGCGCTGGCTACTTTGCGGGTTTGTCGGGTTTTTCCGGCTTTTCCGCCCGTTCGGCCTTTTCGGGCTTGTCCAGCGGATGGCGGAACTTGCGATCGGGATGGCGCACGGTGAGCACCGCGCAATGGGCCTTGTTCACCACTCGTTCCGCCACGCTGCCCATCAGCACATGGGCAAGGCCGGTGCGCCCGTGCGTGCCGACGACGATCAGATCGGCGCCTTCGGAATGGGCCGCATTGATGATTTCGAGAAAGGGCGCGCCGACCCGCAGCAGGCTGCGCACCTTGAGTCCGCTCTCGCGGATCCGCGCGGTGGTCTGATCCAGTTCGCGCAGCGCGAGCAGGCGCTGCTCCTCCGCGATTCGGTTCATCGCGCCGACGTCGAGACCGGGACTCAATTCGCTGATCATCACGGGCGCGAGCGGCTGATCGACGTGCACCACGATCAGCTCGGCGGAGAAGCGGCGCGCCAACTCCTGCGCGTAGCCGAGCGCAAAATTAGAATCGTCCGAAAAATCGGTCGCGGCGACAATCTTGGTGAAGGTGGGCACGCTGCGAACGATACGCCGGGCGGGCGTTTCGGGCAAGCGCGCGGCGTCGCCTCTCCTTCTCCGTCATTGCCGGGCTTGACCCGGCAAATCCATGCCGCGGTGGTATCCGGGCTGGATTGGGACACCGATCGGAATGGACCCTCGGGTCAAGCCCGAGGGTGACAAATTAAAGAGGGTCCGGGGTGACGAACTTAAAGGGCGCCGACGCGCCCACTTGATCGACCGCACGGTATCTCGGTTAGAATCCGGACGTGGCCGCGCGTCTTTCATCGCATCGCGAAATCCGCGCCTTTGGCGACTTCGAAAGCGTTTTTGATGAATTGTTCGACGAATTCCTCGTCGGGCGGTGGCGGCCGACGTCGCTGCGCGCGGCCGGCCGCGCCTTGATCGTCGATCGCGGCGCCGAATACGAAGTGACGCTGGCGGCCGCGAACGCGGATCCGCGGCTGATCGAAGTCGAGGCTGGCGATCGGCGGCTCGTCGTGCGGATTCCGGGCGCGGCCGGCGTGCACGAGAGCGTGTTCGACTTTCCAGCCGCGATCGACAGCGACCGAGTGCGCGCGCTATGGCGCGGCGGCGCGCTGCAAATCACGCTGCCCAAGCGGCCGGTCCGGCGGATTTCGGTTGAATAACGCGTTCGCCGCGCGGCATTCCGGCTCAAGCGGGCCGCTCAAATCGAATTGAAAGCAAGCTGCCGATGGCGTCAAAGAGCGACACTGAAACGACCTCGTCCAGTCCCGAATTGAAAGCGGCCGAACCGCCGGTCGAGCTTGTGGCGGAGCGGCTGCGCGGCGCGTCGCCGCTCCCGCCGGAAGAACTCGAACGGATGGCGCGCGAGGGCCACGATCAGCGGCTGCTCGGCCAGAGCAGGGCGCTCGACGCGATCCGGCTCGCGATCGGGATCGACGCTCCCGGCTACAACGTTTTCGTGAGCGGACTGCGCACCCGCGAAGAACGCGATTCGATTTTGCGCCTGCTGGAGGAACGTGCGGCGGCGATGCCCACGCCGGGCGACTGGGTTTACGTCAACAATTTTCGCACGCCCGAAGCTCCCATAGCGATCGCGCTCGCGCCGGGGCAGGGCACGGTCCTGCGCCAGCGGATGCAGGAACTGGTCAGTTTCGTCATCGACCAGTTGCCGAAGGCGTTTCGGCGCGAGGATTTCGATCAGGAACGCGTCGCATTGCGCGACAAGTACAACAAGCGTGCGCAGGAACTGTTCGGCAATTTCGAGAGCCGCGCCCGCGAACGCGGCTTCGCGATTCAGAGCGCGCCCGGCGGACAGGTGATTTTCATCCCCTTGGTGCGCGGCAAAATGCCCGAATCGCCCGAGGAATTGCAGCGCGAGATGGCCGCTCTGTCCGACGCGGAAAAAGAGCGGCTGGCGCGCGTTCAGGCCGAACTGCAGAACGAACTCGGCCCGCTGCTGATGCGCCAGCAGGAGCTGATGCAGGAGCTGATCGCCGATATCCGCGCGATCGAGCGCGCGTTCGCCGCCCGCCTGATTACGCCCGCGATCGAGGCCTTGAAGACGCATTTCGACAACGCCGCCGTCGCGGCCTATCTCGACAGCGTCGCCGAGCACATGCTGAACCATCTGGAGCGCTTTCGCGAACAGCAGAGCGCGGAGGCCCCGTCGGCCGAAGCGGCCGGCGCGCCGCCGCGGCCGGCCGAAGATGGGCGATTTTTCGAATATCAGGTGAATGTCGTGGTCGATAACGCCGGCCGCTCGGGCGCGCCGGTGGTCTGCGAGGACGCGCCGACCTACCGCAATCTGTTCGGCACGATCGAACGCTGGATCGATCCGCTCGGGCGTTCAGGAACAAACTTCACGCGCATCATCCCCGGTTCGTTCATGAAGGCGCACGGCGGGTTTTTGGTTTTCGACCTCGAAGACGCTGCGGTCGAACCCGGCGTATGGAAAACCCTCAAGCGCAGCCTCAAGACCGGCCGGATGACGCCGGAGACGTTCGAGCCGTTTCCGTTTTTTGCGCTGAGCGGACTCAAGCCGGAGCCCATCGACATCCGCAACAAGGTGATCGTCATGGGCGGCGCGCAGCTATACAATCTGCTCTACTTCTACGACCCGGAATTCGGCGGTCTGTTCAAGGTGCGTGCGGAAATCCTGCCGGTGACCGACGCCGATCGCGAAGCCGCCGCGCATTACGCCGCGCGCGTGGGCGATTTGGCGCGGCGGGAAAAACTGCCGTCATTCGACGGCGGCGCGCTTGCGCGCATCGTCGAGTTCGGGATGCGGATGGCCGGCGACCATGATCGGGTGGTGAGCCTGATGGAGCCGATTGACGATCTTTCGCGCGAGGCCGCCTATTTCGCCCGCGCCGCGAACGCCGCGTCGGTGACCGCGGACCACGTCGATCAGGCGCTCGATCAACGCGTGTTGCGCCGGAATTTCATCGAGGAGGAGATTCGCCGGCTGATCGCGAACGGCACGATTATCGTGAATCTCGACGGCCGCGCCGCCGGTCAAATCAACGGCCTCGCCGTGCTCGACGTCGGCGGCTACAGCTTCGGCCGGCCCTCGCGCGTGACCGCGACGGTCGCGCTGGGGCAGGCCGGCGTGGTCAATATAGAGCGGGAGGCGCGCCTCTCCGGCTCGACGCACGACAAAGGCATCATGATTCTCAGCGGCTTTCTGCGCGAACGCTTCGGCCAGCGCGCCCCGGTGGCGATGACCGCGAGCATCTGCTTCGAGCAATCCTATTCGGGAATCGACGGCGACAGCGCGAGTTCGACCGAGCTTTACGCGCTGCTGTCGGCGCTGAGCGGCGTTCCGATTCGCCAGGACCTGGCGGTGACCGGCTCGGTCGATCAATACGGCCACGTGCAGGCGATCGGCGGCGTCAACGAGAAGATCGAGGGCTTCTACCGCGTCTGCAAGGCGGTTGGACTCACCGGCCGGCAGGGCGTGCTGGCGCCGCGCGCGAACCTGCGCAATCTGATGCTCGACCAGCAGACGATCGAAGCCGTCCGGCAGGGTCGTTTTCATATCTATGCAGTCGATACGATCGATCAGGGAATGGAAATCCTGACCGGCGTGCGCGCGGGATCGATCGATGAGCCAGGCACGATAAATTATCTCGTGGCGAAGCGTTTGCGCGAGATGGGCGAGCGTCTGCGCGAACGCCAGACGCCGGAAACCCGCGTGATTCACGAGACCGCCGCCGCGCCTGCCGCGCCGCCGCCCGCGCCGCCTGGTCCGCCCGAGCCGCCGCGATGATCCGCGTGCGGCCGCGCCGCGTGACGCCGGCCGCGCCTGCCGCTACGATAGCCGCCGAGGTTCCTCTCGATGCCGATCGACCTGCGCTTCGACGCTGACGAAGCCGCGCTGCTCACCGATCTCTACGAATTGACCATGGCCGCAAGCTATTTCGCAATCGGCCTCAACGGTCCGGCGACCTTCTCCCTGAGCGTGCGGCGCCTGCCGCCGCGCCGCGGCTATCTGGTCGCGGCGGGATTGGAGCGCCTGCTCGAAGCGCTGGAGGAATTCCGCTTTGCTCCCGGCGCGATCGACTACCTCGCCTCGCTCAAGCTGTTCGCGCCCGATTTTCTCGATTACCTCGCGGCGCTGCGCTTCACGGGCGAAGTCGTCGCGATGCCGGAAGGAACGATTTTTTTCGAGGAAGAGCCGCTCCTTGAAGTCCACGCGCCGCTGATTGAAGCGCAGCTCATCGAAACGCTCGTGATCAACCAGGTCGGGCTCGCCTCGCTGGTCGCAAGCAAGGCGGCCCGCTCGTATCACGCGGCGCGCGGCCGCCGCCTGATCGATTTCGGCTTGCGCCGCGCCCATGGCGCCGACGCCGGACTGGTCGCCGCGCGCGCGAGCTATCTCGCCGGCTTCGCCGGCACGTCGAACGTGCTTGCGGGCCGCCGCTACGCGATTCCGCTCTACGGCACGATGGCGCACAGCTATATCATGGCGCACGAAACCGAGCGCGACGCCTTCGGCCATTTCGTCGCGCTCTTCCCCCAGCTCAGCACGCTGCTCGTCGATACCTACGACACCATCCGCGGCGTCGAAAACGCCGTCAAAACCGCCCTTGAGCTGCGCGCTCAAGGATTCAAGCTTCAGGCCGTGCGGCTCGACAGCGGCGACCTGCTCGAATTGAGCGTCCGCACGCGCCGCATTCTCGATCAGCGCGGCCTCAACGACGTCGCGATTTTCGCCAGCGGCAATCTCGACGAATACCGGATCGACGAGCTGCTGCGCGCGGGCGCGCCGATCGACGCGTTTGGCGTCGGCACGGCGATGGTCGTGAGCGCCGACGCGCCCGCGCTCGATATTTCGTACAAGCTCGCCGAGTACGACGGCGTCGGACGGCTCAAGACCTCCGCCGGCAAGCTCACGCTGCCCGGCCGCAAGCAGGTCTTTCGCGCGGCGAATCAGAACGGAGGTTTTTTTTCCGATCGCATCGGCCTTGCCGAGGAGACCGCGGCGTCGGTCGCGCGCGAGTTCCGCCCCGCGCCGCATTCGATCGCGCCGCTGCTCGAACGGCGCTTCCAGGCCGGACGCCGTACCGAGCCGCGCCCGGCGCTCGCCGAAGCGCGCGAACGGTTCCTCGCCGATTTCGCCCGCCTCGATTTGCGCCACAAGGATCTCGAACGGCCCGAACGCTACGCCGTCCGCCATACGACGGCGCTCGCCGCGATGCTGACCGGGGAAAAATTGCGCGCCGAAAAACGCCAGGGATAGCGCGATCGTTCAGCCGAGCGCCTGCGCCGCCTCGAGCAGGCAGGCCTCGGTCGCCGGCCAATCGATGCAGGGGTCGGTCACCGACACGCCGTACGCCAGCGCCGCGCGATTCCGGCTCACCGGCTGATTGCCCGCGCCGATATTGCTCTCGATCATCACGCCCATGATCGCGCGGCTGCCGCCCGCGACCTGCTCGACCAGCGCGCGCAGCACCGCCGGCTGGCGCGTATAGTCCTTCGCCGTTTGCGCGTGCGAGCAATCGACCATCACGCGCGATTCCAGCCCCGCCTTCTCGAGCAGCCGCCGGCATTCCTCGATGCTCGCCGCGTCGTAGTTCGAAGTCTTGCCGCCGCGCAGCACGACGTGCGTGTCCGGATTTCCCGTCGTCCGGATGATCGCCGTCGCGCCGTCCTGGTTGATGCCGAGGAAGGAATGCGGCCGCCGCGCCGACTCCACCGCGTTCACCGCGATTTGCAGGTTGCCGTCGGTCGTGTTTTTGAACCCCACCGGCATCGACAGGCCGCTCGCCATCTCGCGATGCGTCTGCGATTCGGTCGTGCGCGCGCCGATCGCCGCCCACGAAATCAGGTCCGCCGTGTATTGCGGCGTGATCGGATCGAGCATCTCGGTGCCCGCCGGCAGGCCCATCCGGTTGATATCGATCAGGAGCTTGCGCGCGATCCTGAGGCCCGCCTGCATGTCGCAACTGTCGTCCATGTGCGGGTCGTTGATCAGGCCCTTCCACCCGACCGTCGTGCGCGGCTTCTCGAAATAGACGCGCATCACCACGAACAGCCGCTCCTCGAGCGCCGGGCGCAGCCGCGCCAGCCGCTCGGCGTAGTCGATCGCGGCGACCGGATCGTGGATCGAGCACGGGCCGACCAGGCAGAGCAGGCGGGGGTCCTGGCCGTGCAGGATGCGGCGGATGGTGGCGCGCGCGTCGACCACGGTCTGCGCGATCGCCTCGTCCACGCGCAATTCTTCCTTGAGCGCGCGCGGCGCGATCAGCGCCTCGGTGCGAAGCACATGCAGGTCTTGTATTTCTCTTATCGGCACAGCGCGGATAATTTTAGCCTAATCGTGGACGCCGGCAAACGCGCCTTTTTCCGGTGCTTCGGAAGCGTTCGCGGCCGCGCTCGCCTCCTGCCGCGCGGCATACGCCGCCGCCTTCGCCAACCCCTCCCGATCGAAACGCATCTGGAGCACCGGAAGCACCCAGTCGGCTACATTCAGCGCCGGTTCCGGCGGCATGACGCGCGCGGCGACCGTATAGGCTTTATATTCCCGCGCGATTTGCTGGAGCGCTCCGGCGGTTCCCGTGATGCCGACCTCAATCAACCCGTTATCCGTCGCTTTCAGCGTCAAGCCGTTGCGATTTTCAAGCTGCGGCAGATAGTTGTCGGCCGAAGCGCCAGTTAGCCAGAGGCGGGGCAGCAGGCCGCGAGCGGCGCCCGAGATCAAATTCAGATTCGCGAGGTCGCCGCCATCCGCCAGATATGAGTTCGCTGCCGTCAATAGCTTTTGGATAAAGGCGCGCCCCGTCGCAAGCTGCAATGCCGCCGGCGTATCTTGCGCATCGTCCTTCAGGCGGTCGAGCGGGATGCGATAGATGGTCACGCCGCCAACACGCAGCGGCGCCGGATCGAGCCATCCGAAAAAGGCGTCGATGGCGGCGTTTTCGTCGGGGCTGAAAGCGCGCAATCGCCAACTCGCCGGACCGTCGCCGAATGTCCATTGCAAAAGATGAGCGCCGCCGTCGGGTACGAGCACCTTGCTGACCTGTTTGCCGACCAGGAACGCGGCGACATTCCGGCGCAAATCAGGAATCTCGTACAGGCCGAAAAACGCGCGCACGGCGGGCCAGTCGCGGTAGCCGCGCGGCACGGGCGGCGACACGCTCAAATAGCCGCCGGCGGTGCGAAAAAAATGCCGCGCGTCGGCCTGCCATACGTCGCTGGTCCCGGTTATTCCGTACGGCAGAATCATGATCGTTTCGCCGGGCGAAATATACTTTCGGTAGAGACCGTTGCGGAAAAAGCCCGGCGTATCGACATTCGTCGACCAAAACGAGGCGTTGAGGTTCGGCGTCAGCGAAAGCAGGACGATGGCGCCGAGGCCCCATCGGACCGTGGCGCTCAAGGCCTTGTCGCTGAGCCAAAGGGCGGCCAGCGCGCCGATGCAGATAAAGAAAAACGCCGTAAACCGCACGGGCAGCGCGTTCTTGAACAGCGGCGCGTAAAAATAAAGAAACGCTTCTGGCATCGGAATGCCGCGATGCGGACCGGTTAAGAGCACCGGGCCGAGCGACAGCGTCGCCAGGATGATGAGCATCGCGACGCACATCTTCACCGCAATTTCGCCGCTGCGCCGCGCCGCTACGATCGCGATCAGGAGCAGCGCCGGCGCGCCCACATAAGCCGTGGTGTCGTAAATCGGCGTGCGCGCGGCCAGCCATCGGCTCATCCAGGCGCCAAACAGATTGACCTGCGTGGGCAAAATGAAATTGGAGGGCATCGCGGAGTTGTGCAAGGCGATATTTGGAGAAAAATCCAATGCCCCGCCGGCGAAGAAATAATAGATATACGGCGCGGCGAGCAGGACGGCGGCGCAATACGATGCGGCGAGCGGCGCGGCGAGTCTCACGATCCGCCGGCGCAAATCGGCGCCGCCCATCAGCCAGGCGAGCGCCAGCGCGACGGCGCCGAGCAGGGTTCCGAGCGCGAGCATTTCCAGCGCGAAGCCGATTTGCCCAGCGATTATCAAAGTCATCCAGACGAAAAAGCGGCGCGCGCTGATTTCATTGCTCAGTCTGCGGAGCGTGGCATAGATAGCCAGTGGTATGAACGCGCCCATCACCAGATGGGCCTGTCCGAGCGCGTGGCTGAGCGCGAACGGCGAGTAGCCGAACAGGGCGCCGCCGGCGACGGCTGCGCCGAAAGCGCCGCAAAGATAGCGGAACAAGATGAAGGCGGCCCACGCGGACAATGCGGTCGAGAGCAGCACGAGCGCATTGTAGGAGACGATTGGACCGGCCAGCAGGGTCAGCGGCGACATCAGCAGCGCTGGCGACAGCAGGCATGGAAAGTGGGCGTAGTTGATCGCCTCGGGCGCCCAGACCAGCCGGTTGAAAAACGGATTTTGCAGGTTTGCGAGCGCATGCGGCCACCACAGCATCAGGTACAGTGCGGGGGCCGGATCGGGGCCGACGCCGATGTATCTGTCGCCGAAATGGCCGATCAGGCCGCGGCCGAAAAACAGCAGCGACAACCCGCAATAAATCGCGAACGCCGCCAGGCTCTCGCGATCGAAAGCCGATGCGCGGCGGACGGCGCGATTGGCGTCTGCCGCCGGCTTCCGCGTTCCGGTTCGATAGTCCAGATTAGTCGCGTTGACCGTGGTGTTTATCATTTGCGCTTCGCCGTTATTGGATTGGCGCATAGGAGATATGGACTTGCGCGGCGGCGCGCAGTCCTGCCCGGTCGAAATCGAGCAGCAGCACCGGCTGATCGAGCTTGCCCCAGTTGAGCGAGGGCCATCGGTCCGTAATCCGTGCGCTCGTGCTGAAGGCGGCGTATTCCAGGCGCAGCGCCGCGAGCGCCGCCGCCGGCGCGCGCACTCCGAGCGTCACCCTGCTGGCGCCGTCCGCGCGCATCAGCATCCCGTTGTCGAGCGGCCACGCGGCATTGTCGTCTTTCTCGTCCGGATGCAACAGCCATAGGCGCGGCACGAGATTCAGGCGCGCGGCGGAGTCGATGTTAAGTTCGTGCGGATCGCGCCCCTGCGCAAGGTAGCTGTCGGCCGCCGCGATCAGCGTCCGCATCCGCGCCCGCGCCGCGGCCAACTGCAATGCCGCCGGTCCGAGGTTCGCGTAAGGACCGAGACGCTCGCGCGGAACACGGTAGATCGTCACTCCGCCGATCCGCTCTGGCGCCGGATCAAACGGCGCGAACAGCGCCGTGATCGCTGCCGTCTCGCGCGGATTGAACGGACGCAAGCGAAAGGAAACCGGACCGTCGCTGAACGTGTAGCCCCAGCGAGGATCGCCGCCGTAGGGCACGATTATCTTGGTCACGCCCTTGTTCATCAGGAATGCCGCCATCTGCGTGAACGAATTTGGCATCGTGGTCAGGCCGTACAACGAGGCGACGACGGGCCATTCGCGGTAGCTGTCCGGAACCGGCGGCGCAAGTCCCATGAAGCCTCCGGCCATCCGGAATTGAAGCGCCGCATGCGCCTGCCAGAGGTTGCCGTCGCCAAAGGGTCCGTAAGGGAGAATCAACACGGTGTCCACCGGCGAGAGATATCGCCGGTAAATTCCCTTGTCGAAAAATGCGGGAATATTCGCGTCCGTTGTCCAGAATCCAGCATGCGGGTTGGGCGCGAGCGAGACGATCACGAGCGCGCCCAGCGCCGCGCGCATCGCCGGACGATACGATGTGTCGTTCAGCCAAAGCGCGAGAATCGTTCCTATGCAGAGAAAAAAGTAAGCGGTGAAACGCGCCGGCTCCGCATATTTCAAAATCGGCGTGAACAGCATCACGATTCCAGGCGCCGGCAGGTGATGCCCGTCGATTTTTATTAGCGGGCCAAACGAGAGGACGACTACGATCGCGAGCATCGCAAGCGCCAGATTCATCGCCAGCGGCTTGCCACGCCGGAATGCCGCCAGACAGACGATCGACAGCGCAGGGAGACCGATATAGGCCGTTGTGTCGTAAATTTCGCTATGCGGCGCGGCCATGCGGCTAAGGCCGATCGCGCCGATGAGATTGACGGGCACCGGCACGAAAAGATCGGCGGGCGTGGAACACGTATGCACGATGAAGTCCGGCACGCGCAGCGGACCATTGGCGTAGAGGTAGTAAAAATAGGGACTCACTGTAGCGGCCGCCGCGGCGTATGCGGACACGAGCGGTGCGGTCAGACCGATAATCCGGCTTCGAAGTTCCGCGTCGCCGATCCGGAATGCTAAGGCAAGCGCGATCGCGCCCGCGAACGACGCGGTAGCCGTTAGTTCAAGCGACCATCCAAGCTGGCCGGCGATAACAAGAGCGATGAGCACGGCGAATTTCCGCGCGCTGATACGTTCGTCAAGGCGAAGGACGGTGAGGTAGACGGCAAACGCCGGAAACCATCCAGCTATGAACACCGGCTGACCAAGTATGTGCGCGAGTATAAACGGCGAAAATCCGAATAGATATCCGCTTGCAAACGCGGGAAAATTGGCGGTGCATACCCGGCGAAATAGAATGAATCCTGCCCAGGCTGAGAGCGCAGGCGAGGCAAGCATCAACAAATTGTAAGAGCGTATTGGTCCGCCCAGCAAAGTGATAGGCGCCAGCACGAGAGCCGCCAAAGCCATGCTCGTGTTGGTCGCCATATTTACGGTCGCGCCCGCCCACGAAATCCTGTTGATGAACGGATTGATATGACGCGCCATTGCGTATGGCCACCACACCAAACAAAACATGTGTCCCGATGGGTCTGGGCCGACGCCGATGTAACGATCGCCGAAGTGGCCGATCAGGCCGCGGCCGAAAAACAGCAGCGACAATCCGAGATAAATCGCGAACGCCGCCAGGCTCTCGCGATCGCGGATGGAACTGCGTGATTTCGCATTAAAATTGTCCATACAACACCGCTAAACGCGCAAATTCATAATTCAGCGGCGCGTTTCAGGCCAGCGGATTTGTGCGCCGTCCCTGCGGAAGCGCGCGATATCGCGGGCTTGCGCGGCCGGTCAGATGGGCGATTAATCGCATCATGGACGACGCGCCGCGGAACCCGAATCCGTCGCTCGTGGCGGCGCGCGGCGCCGGCGCGGCGCCGCCATGGTACGCGCGGCGCCGCTTCTGGCGGTCCGTGGCGGGGATGGCGCTGGCGGTCGTGATGGCGTGCGCGATCGTGCGGATGGAGATGCGCGCGGCCGGCCGGCGGCATCGGCGGCGCCATCCGGCGGGCCATCGCCAGCAGGCGCATCGGGCGGCGCCGTCGGCGCCGGGGTCGCCGGCGCCGTAGCGGCCGGGCGCGACGCTGTGCTTCCGCCGGTCGGGCGGCGCCATTATGCTGGGCCGCGTTCGCGGCGCGCGCGGGCGCCTCCGGCCATGATTTGGCGCCCCGGGCCGCGGCGATCGCATGGCGGAAAATCCGGCGGAAATCAACGCTGCGGCGCGGTCTGGCGCGTCCGCGGAAAGCGCTGGCGGACGCGTTTATACGCGCGATTTCTGGCTCGTGTTTATCGCCACTTCGGCGCTCAATACGGCGGCAAACTTACTCGTATTGTTCCCGGTTTTCGTCGTCAACCTGGGCGGCGGCGCCTCGACGATCGGCATCCTGGCGGCGACTGCGGGCTGCGGCGCGCTGCTGATGCGTCCGGCGGCGTCGGCGGCGATCGAACGGCGGGGGCGGCGCTGGACGGCGATGTGGTTCCTCGCGCTGCTGGCGATCGGCAATTGCCTTTATTTGCCAATCGCGTCGCTGGGCTGGCCGCTGTATGCCGCGGTCGCTTTCAACGGCGTCGTGAACGGCGCGGTGCGGGTCGCGCTGTTCGCGATGGTTTATCCGTTGCTGCCGCCTGCGCGCGCCGGCGAAGCGATGGCGATTTTCAGTCTGAGCGGGCAGGGGCCGGCGTCGTTCGGCGCGCTCCTTGGCGAGCTAATCGTGCATTTTTTCGGCTTTACCGGCCTGTTTTTGAGCGCCGCGGCGATTACACTGGCGGCCGCCGCGCTGGTCGCGATGGTCGCGCGGGACGATCCGGCGGCCGCTTCCGATCCGGATATCGAAGGGGCGCCGGACGGCGCCGCAGAGACGCCCGTCGCGGGCTACGGCGAGCTTTTGACCGATCGCGCGCTGGCGCCGCTTTGGATCGCGACGGTCGCGTTTTCGCTGGCGATTTCGGCGCGGCCGAATTTTATCGCGCCGTTCGCCTACGCGCGCGGAATTCGCAGCGTTGGAGTTTATTTCACCGTGTACGGGCTGGTCGCGGTGAGCGTGCGCCTGAATGCGCGACGGTTCGACCAAATCGGCCTGGAGCGGCTCCTCGGGCCGGCGCTCGCGATTCTTGGGGTCGGAATCGGCGCGATCGCCGCGACCGGCCATTTCGCGATGCTTGAGTTGGCGGCCGCGATCGGCGGAATCGGGCACGGCGCCGCCTATCCGGCGTTGAGCGCGCTGGTGATTCGCAATACGCCGCCGCGGGCGTCCGGCCGCGCGTCGACGATTTACACGTCGATCGCCGATTTCTGCGCGATCGCGGGACCGTTCGGGCTGGGGATGCTGGCGCGCGCGGCGGGCTATCCGGCGATGTTTGGCGTGGCCGGCGCGATCGGCGTGGCGGGCGCGATCGTCTTCGCCGCGGGCGGCGGCGGGCGTTGAAAAGGCGTCCGGGAAGTGCGCGCGAAATTTTTTTCGAGCGATTTTTTCATTGGGCCCGTAGGGTTTTCTTCATTTCCCCTCCGAACTTGCGGGCATCCGCGCTTGCATTGGGAATTCGCTTCGGGCAAATTTCTTCGTCACTGCCGAGTCGGCGCGCTCATCCGGTTCGTTGCGAAAGGAACCGCAAATCCGCTGAACGATAACGGCCCCGCGAATCGCGCGAGGATACGGCGATAATGCGAGAGCGGTTGACAGCGGAAACGACGCGCGATAGGCTTTCCGTTTGCCCCTAAAGGGCGCGGGTCTTTGAAAACTGAATAGTAGCGCATGCCTTTAATCGGGCGGCGGGGGATCGAACGAGATCCAATGCCCGGCCGATTCTTTGGTTTAACAGCGGTCAGTCCATCGCCGATGGGCGTTTTCGAACGCTCGCGGCGAAAGCGATATTGAGCTTTTATGGAGAGTTTGATCCTGGCTCAGAACGAACGCTGGCGGCGTGCCTGAGACATGCAAGTCGTGGGAGAAAGTTGGGGCAACCCGGCGAGTACACCGGCGCACGGGTGAGTAACACGTGGACAACCTGCCCTTGAGACCGGGATAACCCGTCGAAAGACGGGCTAATACCGGATAAGACCACGCGGAGTTCGCTTCGCGGGGTAAAAGGTGGCCTCTGCTCCTGCAAGCTATCACTTGAGGAGGGGTCCGCGTCCTATCAGCTAGTTGGCGAGGTAACGGCTCACCAAGGCAAAGACGGGTAGCTGGTCTGAGAGGATGGTCAGCCACACTGGGACTGAGACACGGCCCAGAGTCCTACGGGATGCAGCAGTCAGGAATATTGCGCAATGGAGGAAACTCTGACGCAGCGACGCCGCGTGGGTGATGAAGGCCTTCGGGTCGTAAAGCCCTGTCGGAGGGGAAGAAAAGTTCGCCGGCTAATATCCGGCGGACCTTTGACGGTACCCTCAAAGGAAGCACCGGCTAACTCCGTGCCAGCAGCCGCGGTAAGACGGAGGGTGCAAGCGTTGTTCGGATTGACTGGGCGTAAAGGGCGTGTAGGCGGTTGGTCAAGTCCGATGTGAAAGCCCGGGGCTCAGCTCCGGAAGTGCATCGGAAACTAGCCAGCTGGAGCGCGATAGAGGAGGGTGGAATTCCTGGTGTAGCGGTGAAATGCGTAGATATCAGGAGGAACACCGGCGGCGAAGGCGGCCCTCTGGATCGTTGCTGACGCTGAGACGCGAGCGTGGGGAGCGAACGGGATTAGATACCCCGGTAGTCCACGCCGTAAACGATGGATACTAGCTGTTGGAGGTATCGACCCCTCCAGTAGCGAAGCTAACGCGTTAAGTATCCCGCCTGTGGAGTACGGTCGCAAGACTAAAACATAAAGGAATTGACGGGGACCCGCACAAGCGGTGGATTGTGTTCTTTAATTCGATGATAAACGAAGAACCTTACCAGGGTTTGACATCCCAAGAATTATGTCGAAAGACGTGAGTGCTTTATTGAACTTGGTGACAGGTGATGCATGGCCGTCGTCAGCTCGTGTCGTGAGATGTTTGGTTAAGTCCATCAACGAGCGCAACCCTTGTCAGTAGTTGGATTTTTCTACTGAGACTGCCCCGGCAACGGGGAGGAAGGAGGGGATGATGTCAGGTCAGTATTTCCCTTACATCCTGGGCTAGAAACGCAATACAATGGCGAGTACAATGCGCAGCGAAGCGGCAACGTGAAGCAAATCGCATCAAAGCTCGTCCCAGTTCGGATTAGAGGCTGAAACTCGCCTCTATGAAGTCGGAATCGCTAGTAATCGCAGATCAGCAAGCTGCGGTGAATACGTTCCCGGGTCTTGTACACACCGCCCGTCAAACCATGAAAGTGACCAACACCCGAAGTCCGATTCGTCGGCCTAAGGTGGGGGGCATGATTGGGGTTAAGTCGTAACAAGGTATCCGTACCGGAAGGTGCGGATGGATTACCTCCTTTCTAGGGAGAATTACGCCAGCAAATCGAGTAATCATTTGCTGAAGCTAGGTCGGTCTTTTCGGTAAGCCGAGCTTACTTACCGATGTCGTTCCAGAATTTATATTCTGTGAACAAGACTAAGTTCGAAAAAATCTCTAAACCAGCTTGACGATGAGATGCACTACTAAGTTGTTAAATGAAAATACCTCCAGGTTACCTGGAGGTATTTTTTGTCTGTTATAATGAATAAATAATGCAGTGGGCACGAAAACAAACACCGGGGTTTACCATCGTTGAACTTATTATTGTCGTAGTTGTTATCGCAATTCTTGCGGCAGTAGTAATTGTCGGCTACAACGGGGTTACCCAGAAGGCCCGTGCAACAGCAGTACAAAACGCGGTTCAACAAGCGAACGATACCATTGCCACCACCACGCTCCATAACGGAGGAACGATTCCAAGCGACTTAGCCAGCGCCGGCGTAAGTAACGGAAATGGAATAACCTACCAGTACAGCGTTAATACCGCTTCAAATCCTGCTGGCTATTGCATAACAGCGTCGGGGAATGGCGTTTCGTATTACATGGCAAACTACTACACCTATACTGGGGCGACAACGACAACACTATCACAGACATCTCCCGCAGCAGGTGCCTGCCCTGGGCACGGTGTAAATGGCATTGCTGCTGTAACGAACATGCTTACTAATCCTAATTTTGACCTCGGAGTCACCACAGGGTGGGTTGGAACGAATGCGACGATCTCCTTATCGACTGCGCAAGCCCATAGTGGCACAAACTCCTTAAAGGTAGTGACCAATGGAAGTGTCGCCGCTGAAGGAGTCATCGCAGTTGTTCCGAGCCCTGGGACAATGCCCGGCAATACCTACTCGGGTGGTATATGGGTATGGGCGCCTACGGGCAGTACACTTTATCTGGTAACTCGAACCAGTGGTGCTGCCGCACAGGACAGCGCTCAAACAATCATTACGGGTAACAACACGTGGCAATTTTATACTGCTAATAATAAACTTGCTCAATCTGATGCTACCTCGCTTCAGATACATGTTCGAACAAAGAGTGTTCAATCGACGACCTTTTATGTTGATGACGGAATTGTTATTCAAGGAACACAAGTGACGGGGTACGGTGATGGAAATACACCAAACTGGGTGTGGAACGGTGCACCAAATGCTTCCACCTCTACGGGCCCAGCCTCGTAAAGCTTAAGCTTTGGTGTATAATAGCCTTACTATGCAATGGGCACGCAGAACCTCTGGCTTTACTATTGTTGAACTCCTCATCGTTGTTGTAGTCATTGCTATTCTTGCGGCTATTACGATTGTGGCGTATAACGGAATTACTCAGCGGGCAAATGCAGCTGCTGCTCAGAGTGGGGTAGAGCAGGCGGTAAAGAAAGTCTCGACCTACGCGATCACAAATGGGGATCTTAATCCACCCGATCTTACGACGGCAGGTGTTACGAGTTCAGGAAATACGACCTATCAATATAGCGTGGATAATACCTCAACTCCAGCGGGCTACTGTGTAACGGCGTTTACAAACGGCATATCATATTACGCAGGTTCAAATTACAACTATACAGGTGCTTCAAGCGGGACGGTGAATCAACTGACGCCTATAAGCGGAGCGTGTCCTGGTCACACGGGTGGTACCCCTGTTAATATCACTAATTATTCTAAAAACCCAGGCATAGAAGTTGACGTGAGTAACCTAAATGGTGCAAATAGCACAACGTATGTACGGGATACCTCAAAAGCTCACTCGGGCTCAGCTTCACTTCTTCTCACAATGCCAACACAAGCTACTACCTATGTGGTGGGGGCGACATTGGCGACAGGATCTGATTATCAGGCCGCATTCGGTCTCGCTCCAAATACAACTTACAACGTTTCTGCATGGGTCTATGTGCCTTCGAGTACGGTCGATATTAGTCTGTTGATTCAAGGGTCGGGTAAGACACTTCCCAATCCGCTTCCGGCGAGTCGAGCTACATCTGTAAAAAACCAATGGGTACGTCTTGATGAATACTTTACAACGACTGCTACCACAGGGGGGCTTAATATTTTTGCGACGAACGTTACGGGTACTACTTCCGGAATGCAGTTCTGGGTTGACGATGTTATGATTACACCAGGAGTAAGCCCGCAGGCGAGTTACGCCGATGGAAGTAGCCCGGGATGGTCATGGAATGGGCTTTCTGGAAGATCTTCTTCAACCGGCCCTTCAACGTTCTAATTTTTAGCCGACACCTCTTGTCATAAAAGGGTTTTTACGCTAAAATACCAAGAGTTCATGGCTCCGTGGGGCAATAGCTCAGTTGGCTAGAGCACCTGCTTTGCAAGCAGGGGGTCCAGGGTTCGAGTCCCTGTTGCTCCACCACGATATGGGGTGAATTAGGCGAAAGTCTAAATCACTCCACCAAGAACTTATGAATAGCAGCCTTCCGGGGCTGTTATTTTGTTTTTAAGCCTTTAAAATAATAACTGTACTTATGAAAGAAATTATCCACCACCACGTATTAAAGCCGCTTGCCACACTCGGAGTCATTTTAGTACTAGCAGGCGCACTGTTCTGGGTATTAAGGGGGACACCGGTAAACGAAAACCAGCCGACACCACAAGTATCTTCTCAGAGCACTAAAGCACCAACGCCCGATATTTCAAAACACCTTCCGGTTACTCCGCCGGCGCAGCCCATGATACCCAACTATACGATTCCTGCGGCAACCGACGGGATGGCGCCAGTTATTTACCGAATACCGACAACCTTGCCAGTTGTGTATTTAGGGATTGATGATGGCGCAAATAAAACCCAAGAAGAAGTGGATTTGCTGGCGAAAAATCACATCAAAGCAACCTTATTTTTATCTGACCTATTTATTGCTTCTGACCCAAATTTCTTTAAAGCCATTATCGCCCAAGGGTCTGTGGTTGAAGACCACACGCTTCATCACAATACCAACATGCAAGATGAATCGTATGATTATCAAAAGCAAGAAATCTGTGGCATGGCTGATCATATTCAACAGTATTATGGTCGTCGCCCAACCTTGTTTAGACCACCGGGAGGGGCATACTCTGACACGATGCGTAAGGCGGCCTATGACTGTGGCATGAAAGCCGTTATTACCTGGATTGCGAAAGCCAATGGGGGAGCGATGCAGTATCAAATTGGGGATCACTTACGACCTGGCGACATTGTCCTTATGCACTTTAGGCCGGAATTTGCCCAAGATCTTAAAGCATTTGTGGATGCGATGAATGCAGCCGGGCTTCATACTGAACTGCTTGAAACCTTACCTGGATCTCAGTAGGTTTTAGGGCTAGCGTAAGCATAATCAGCATGCTACACTTCAGGAAAGAATAAAAAATAAACAGACACTAATATGAATCCTACAGATCCACAGTTTCCACCTTCCTCACCTGAACCAGAGGAGGAATTTCAGCCTAATTTATTTGTTCATCGCGCGTCTCCAGGTCAGCAATACTCGCATACGCCTCTACATCCACCACAAACACTTGAAGAAAGAGGCTTTGAAGTCGAGACGAGTGCGATGAGAACCTTGCGCCGAAAAAAGAAGCTACTCGTAAGTTCGATTGTCCTTGGTGTCGTGGCGTTCGTTGGGGGTGCTGGATATTATTATCTCCACATACTTTAGTATTGGTGGTATCTTACCCTTGAAGCAAAAGAGGTCGTTTGCTATAATCAGCTAAGTTAAAAACACCACGGGAATCGTGGGCGATTAGCTCAGCTGGTTAGAGCGCGTCACTGATAATGACGAGGTCGGAGGTTCAAGTCCCTCATCGCCCACCATTCCACGGTGTTTTTTATTTTGTTTAAAAATAGGCCAGGTATAATAAAACCAATGACACACGAAGATTACTTTAAAGAAGCGGGAAGGGTTGCCCATAAAGCAACCTGCAATCGAGCGCACTGCGGCGCTATTATTGTATCTTCAGAGGGCCGGATCATCGGCAAGGGCTATAACGCGCCCCCGCTTGGAGATGAGGGGCAACGGATGTGCGATGCCCAACTCGACCAGTCAATTAAAAAGAATAATGATAAAACCTGCTGCGTTCACGCTGAATGGAACGCGCTGATTAGCGCCTTAAAAGAGCATGGTGATATGGTGGACGGTTCAACGCTCTATTTCATGCGCGTCGATGAGGACGGCAACTTTACCGAAGCGGGCGAACCATACTGTACGGTCTGTAGCCGGTTAGCGCTAGAAAGTGGCGTCGCAACGTTTGGGCTATGGAACGGTGGGCCTCAAATGATTGATACGACAACGTATAATCAAAAATCGTACGCATATTATTTGTAATGCTTATGGTTATGCCTTATATTCGATAGAGTGAATACAGTCTCTTCTCAATTTGAATGTCGCTCGCTTAAAGGCTTTACAATAGTGGAGCTTATCGTCGTTATCGCTGTCATTGGTATTCTTGCGGGCGTCGTGATTGTGGGGTATGGATCGTGGAGAGATAACTCGCTCAAAAGTGCCATGCAATCTGACCTTAAGCAGGCCGCGTCGCAGGTAGATTCTAATAATACCTGGAGCACCAGTCAGTCGTATGCGAATGATGATCTAAACTCCGGTACGGCATTCTCGCCAAGTAACGGTACCCAGATTACTTTCTTTCGTCGAAGCTATGGCTACTGCTTACTTGCTACAAATCCAAGAACTACGACCGTTTTCTCTTATAAGAACTCCACTAAAACGGTCAGTGAAGGAACCTGTGATGTAACTGTTTCAACCTTCGCAGGGTCTGGCGCAAGTGGTTCCAGTGATGGAACGGGAACTGCGGCTCAATTTAATAACCCATATACGGGCGCGATCGATAGCGCTGGTAATATCTACATTGCAGATTTGGGTAACAATCTTATTCGTAAAATGACACCTTCAGGAACGGTGACGACCGTTGCTGGATCGGGTGTAGCGGGCTATGCCGACGGACCTGCATTATCCGCGCAGTTTAATCAACCTCGAGGTATTGCGGTGAGTCCTACAGGAGATCTCTATGTTTCAGACGCTTATAATCAACGTATTAGGAAGATTAGCCTCACAACTGGGCAGGTAACAACCCTGGCTGGCTCTGGAGCGACTGGAACTACCGATGGTGTCGGCACCGCTGCGCAATTTAGTTATCCTGAAGAGTTAGTAGTGAATGCTAGCGGAACCATTTTCTTGGTCGACTCTAACAATAGTCGTATTCGACAAATAACCCCAGACGGTACAGTGACTACCTTAGCAGGGTCTACAGCCGGGTTTGCAGATGGAACGGGCACGGCAGCGAAGTTTAATTACCCACGGGGTATTGTGCTTGATAAATCGAATAACCTTTATGTAACTGACTATACAAATAACAGAATACGTAAAGTAACACCGTCAGGAGTCGTGACGACTATCGCAGGTTCCGGTGTTGCGGGCTCTACTGATGGCCAAGGTACGGCCGCTCAGTTAAATGGCCCATACGGTATTTCTATCGATAGTTACGGCGTGTTATATATTACCGACCTCAACATTAATAAGATTCGTCTCATCACCCCAACTTATGCAGTGACAACAATGGCGGGTTCGACTATGGGGTATGCTGATGGGGCTGGTACGGCCGCTCAATTCAATGTACCGCGTGGAGTGATATCAGATAAGTCGGGGGTATTATATGTCGTTGACTCATTCAATAACCGCATTCGTAAAATAGAATAGAACTGGTTTGCAATTTGTTTAAAAACCCCTTGCAAAAAACGTATTGATCGACTATAATTAGTTTCAATACAGCGCATGTTCTTAGGAACCTCTGGCGATCACAAATAAGGAGATTGTCGCGAGGTTCTCTTTATTTGAAAGATAATTGCATAAAAAACAACAAAATTACCCTTTACATCTTGCGACGTAAAGTGGTAAGCTCAGAAAGCTTGATTGCGGACGGGACTCATCTACAGAGATGATTCGAAATGCGCACTCAAGAGGTGAGCGCGAGGTTCGTTAACAATTTAAATGATGTAAGAAACGAAATTAGTTTAGTTAAGAGTAATCTTACTAAACAATTATTTTTAAAGTTGACGGCAACGACGTAACTGGTTTGTACCAATTACTCGTTAAGTCAATGCATAAAAAGGTACTCAAGGGCACAAAATGGATGCCTAGACGTATATTACCGATGAAGGACGTGGTAAACTGCGATAAGCTTCGGGGAGCTGTTATCAAGCTTTGATCCGGAGATCTCCGAATGGGGAAACCCAACATGAGTCATGTCATGTTACCTGTATCTGAATAAAATAGGATATTTGGCGGGAACCAACTGAACTGAAACATCTTAGTAGGTTGAGGAAAAGAAAGTAAATAACGATGGCGGGAGTAGTGGCGAGCGAAACCGTTAGAGCCCAAACCTTACATGTTTTCATCTCTAGGAGGTACGAAAGTATCGGTAGATGGATATGGCTGATAGGCTAATGCATGTGGGGGGTTGTGATTTTACACGAGACCAAGTCTTGGTATACCAGTTTACTGGTATTTCAAGATTTGCGATCATCGGCTATCACCGAATGAATAAGGTAAGAAATCACGTTGTTAGCAGAATAGTTTGAATGACTAATCAAAGAGCGTGAAAATCGCGTATGCGAAAACAACGTTGACCTTATACGTGTTTTATCGAGTAGGGCGGGGCACGAGAAACCCTGTCTGAATCCGGCTGGACCACCAGCCAAGGCTAAATATGATATACGATCGATAGTGAACTAGTACAGTGATGGAAAGGTGAAAAGAACCCCGGGAGGGGAGTGAAATAGATCCTGAAATTTTGTGCCTACAAGGAGTCGGAGCCCCTCGGGGTGACGGCGTGCTTTTTGTAGAACGATCCAGCGAGTTAATTTCTTAGGCAAGGTTAAGTCAAGTGACGGAGCCACAGTGAAAGCGAGCCTGAATAGGGCGATTTAGTCTAAGGGATTAGACCCGAAACCGGGTGACCTAACCATGAGCAGGTTGAAGCTTCTGTAACAGGGAGTGAAGGACCGAACCGTAGTCCGCAGCAAAGGGCCCGGATGACTTGTGGTTAGCGGTGAAATGCCAATCGAACTCGGAGATAGCTGGTTCTCCTCGAAATAGCTTTAGGGCTAGCGTCATG
>JADBKU010000039.1 GCA_014896235.1 bacterium
GTGAATCTAGGGATTGCATGTGTAGGATAGGTGGGAGGCTGTGAAACCGGAGCGCTAGCTCCGGCGGAGCCGTCGTTGAAATACCACCCTTGTGGTTCTTGGGTTCTAACCTGCGCTCTTACCGGGCGAGGGACACTGTATGGCGGGTAGTTTGACTGGGGCGGTCGCCTCCCAAAATGTAACGGAGGCGCGCGAAGGTCCTCTCAGGCTGAGTGGAAACCAGCCGTTGAGTGCAATGGCATAAGAGGGCTTAACTGCGAGAGCGACGGCTCGAGCAGGTGCGAAAGCAGGTCATAGTGATCCGGTGGTCCCGTATGGAAGGGCCATCGCTAATCGGACAAAAGGTACGCCGGGGATAACAGGCTTATCTCCCCCAATAGTTCACATAGACGGGGAGGTTTGGCACCTCGATGTCGGCTCGTCACATCCTGGGGGTGGAGTAGCTCCCAAGGGTTCGGCTGTTCGCCGATTAAAGTGGCACGCGAGCTGGGTTCAGAACGTCGTGAGACAGTTCGGTCCCTATCCGCCGTGGGCGAAGGATACTTGAGGGGCGCTGACTTTAGTACGAGAGGACCGAGTCGGACGCACCGCTGGTGTACCGGTTGTGGCGCCAGCCGCACCGCCGGGTAGCCAAGTGCGGACGGGATAACCGCTGAAAGCATATAAGCGGGAAGCCCACCCCAAGATTAGGTATCCCGGCCGTAAGGCCCTGAAGGCCCCTTCCAGACAAGGAGGTTGATAGGTCGGAGGTGGAAGCGCCGCAAGGCGTGGAGCTGACCGATACTAATAGGCCGTGCGGCTTGACCGCTATGCATTTCCAGACCGCTGAGCGATCGACGACGGAAATGCTGGCCGAGGACGCTTTCGGATTTGATATCGCTAGCCGATTGCGCCCGGCCGAGGTCTGATTGCATGCATGGTTTGGACGGCCACGCTTGAAAATGCCCTACTATCAGTTAGTCGGAAATTTAGCGCGCAACGCGCGCGTCAGGTTTCCGGTCGCCATAGCGAAGGGGAAACACCCGTTCCCATCCCGAACACGGCAGTTAAGCCCTTCAGCGCCGATGGTACTGTGACCGACGGCGTCACGGGAGAGTAGGACGCGGCCGGGGAACTCAAGGGCGGAGCCAACAGGCTTCGCCCTTTTATTTTTTTGACTCGCGGATTCTTTCGTACCGAAATTGGCTGTGACCAGCCATGCGACCGTCTCCGCATTTGCGTTCGGGTTCGCGGCTTCCCATCCCATTGGGAGTGTGATTCACTATTCGGAATAAAGTTTCCGCCAAGCGGATCGAGGTCCGGAGGCAGTTGATGATGAGCGCCGAAAACCGCGACGAGAACAGTCGGATTATCAGCCGGCGGCGGATGCTTGGCTTGGGCGTTGCGGCCGTCGCGACGCTCGCCGCGCCGGGATTGGCGCTGGCGGATGAATGGACGCGCATCTATCCGACGGCGCTACATTGGCGGAGAAATTCGGCGCATTCGCGGCATGGATCGGGCGGGGAGATTCAGAACGCGCGCTATACGCCGCCGATCGCCGACGACGGCGCGGGCAAAACCTTGCGCATGTACAATCTCCACACCGACGAAAAGCTTAACGTCACCTATGCCGAAAATGGCGTTTACGATCCGGAGGCATTGCGTGAAGTTAACTACTTCTTCCGCGATTTTCGGATGAACCTGATCAAGCCGATCGATCCGCGCCTGCTCGATTTGCTCCACGCGATTCATCAGATGAGCGATTCGAGCAAGCCGTTCAATCTGATTTCGGGCTATCGATCGCCGCAGACCAACGCGATGCTCGCGGCGCGTAACGAAGGCGTTGCACGCCACAGCATGCATATCGAGGGGCGGGCGGCCGATATCAACCTGCCCGGGCGGCAGCTCTCGCTGGTCCATCGAATTGCGCTGGCGCTGCGCTTTGGCGGAGTCGGCTACTATCCGCAGTCGGATTTCGTCCACGTCGATACCGGCCGCGTCCGCCATTGGGGCTGACGGCCGCCGATTGCGCTTGCGGCGTTGCGCGCCCGGCGCTGTAATCCTTCGCTTCCGCTTGTTACGCTCGCTGGCTGGAGGGCCAAGGCGATGGCTGGTCCGTTGGCGGGCGTTCGTGTAATCGATGTCACACAGATGATCTCGGGTCCGATGGCGACGATGATGCTCGCCGATCAGGGCGCCGACGTAATCAAAATCGAACCGCCGGGAACCGGCGACCTGACGCGCGCGATGGGCGGCCGCAAACGTGGCGTTGCGCCGACCTTCGCGGTGGCGAATCGCAACAAACGCTCGATCGTGATCGATCTGAAGAAGGCGCGGGGCGTTGAACTGCTTAAGCGGTTCGTCGCCAACGCCGATCTGTTTGTCCAGAATTTCCGGCCCGGCGCGGCGGAGCGGATGGGTATCGGTTACGACGCGCTCAAGGCCGCTCGTCCGGACCTCATCTACGTCTCAATCAGCGGCTTCGGCGAGCGCGGACCGTACGTTCACAAGCGCACCTACGATCCGGTGATCCAGGCTTACAGCGCGCTGCCCTCCATTCAGGCCGACGAATCCGGCCGGCCGCGGATGATCCGCGTGATCGTGCCCGACAAGGTGACGGCGCTCACCGCCGCGCAGGCGATGACGGCCGCGCTTTTCGCGCGCGAGCGGACCGGCAAGGGGCAGCATGTGCGGCTTGCGATGCTTGACGCGGTGGTCGCGTTCATCTGGCCGGAGTCGATGCCGGCGTACACCTTCATCGATTCGGCGCCGCATGCGGTGCGCCCGCCCGGCACGCGCGATCTCGTCTTTCAGACCGCGGATGGCGGCTACATCACCGTTGCGGCCAACTCGGACGCCGAATGGCGCGGATTGGCGGCGACGCTCGGACGTCCGGAATGGATAGAGGATGAGCGCTTTCGCACGCCCGCGGATCGGATTCGCAACGCAAACGTCCGGCTCGATTTGACAGCGGAAATAATTCGGACGAAAACCGCATCGGAATGGCTGGCTGCGTTCGACGCCGCCGAAGTTCCTTGCGCGCCGATCCTGACGCGCGAGCAGCTCCTGGACGACCCGCAGGTCGCGGCCAACGAACTGATCGTCAAAGGCGAGCATCCGATCGGCGGACCGATGCGGCAGCCGCGCCCGGCCGCGCGCTTCGCGGAAACGCCGGCCGAATTGCGCCGCTATGCGCCCGCACTTGGCGAACATACCGACGAAGTTCTCGCCGAGCTGGACATTCCCGCCGCCGAAATCGCCTCGCTGCGCTCGGCGGCGGTTATCGGTTGACGCCAGATAGGCAGTAGAGCCGCGCTAGTATTTGCCTTCGACGAGGACGCCGGCGGCGCGGAGTTCGGCGATCTCGTTCGCATCGCGGCCGAGCACTTGCCGCAAGACCTCATCGTTGTGCTGGCCGAGCGTGGCGGCCTCGAGCGGTAAATCCTTCGGAAATGCCGAGAACTTGAGCGGAAATCCTGGGATATCGAACTTGCCCGCGATCCGGTCATCGACGGTGCGCACCGTGCCGCGCGCGCGATGATGCGGATGATTGACGGTCTCTTCGATCGAGAGCACGGGCGCGCAGGGCACGCGATGCTTTTGCATGTGCGCGACGGCGCTGTCGCGATCGGGAAAGGTCGCGAGCCAGTCCTCAATCATTTTCACCACTTCGGCGCGATTGGCGAGCCGGCCCGCGTCCGTGCCGAGCCGTTCGTCGTTGGCCAGTTCCGGACGGCCCATCGTCGCGATAGATCCTTCCAATGGTGCAAACGCCATCACGACGATCCATCCGCCATTGCCTTTCCCCGGCGGGCAGATGTAGCTCAGGTGAGCGCCGGCGCGGGTCGGCTTGAAAGCGCCGTTGCTGCCGCTGTACTGATGCACGCTGACTTCGTTGCAATGGTAGTAGGCGTCGAGCAGGGCGGCGTCGATATGCTGGCCCTGGCCGGTGCGATCGCGATAGCGCAGCGCCGCCAGGATCGCGAGCGCGCCATGCACGCCCGTGCTGACGTCGCCAAGCGCCACGAGCGGGATGTAGGGCTGGCCGTTGTTCTCGCCGATCATCGAGGTGACGCCGGCATAAGCCTGCGCGATAAAATCGTAGCCCGGCAGATGCGACAGCGGCCCGCTCTGACCGAGCGCCGAAATCGAGCAGAGAATGATGTCGGGTTTGATCTCCTTGAGACGCTCATAGCTGAGTCCCATCTCGTCGAGCGTGCCGGGCTTAAAATTTTCGACGACTACATCAACCTGAGCGACGAGTGACGCCACCAGCGCCATCCCGCGCGGATCGCGCAGGTTGATGCAGACGCTCTTCTTGCCGAGATTTTGTTGGATGTAATAGAGGCTGCGCTCGTTGCGCATCTTCGAGATATTACGGACCAAATCGCCGCCGGGCGCGGATTCGACCTTGATCACCTCGGCGCCCATCTCGGCGAGCATCCGGGTGCAGGTGGGACCGGCCAGCGCGCGCGTCAGATCGAGCACTCGCAGCCCCGTTAAAACGTGTTCATGCGGATTCGACATGCTGATTACGGACCTTTGGAAAAATGGATTCGGGCTGTATAGCAAACGACGTCCGGAAGCGCTAACCGGAGGCGAGGATAGCGCGCGCTTCGGCGGGCGACGCGGGTTCGCGTCCACAAGCGCGCGCCAAAGCCGCAATCCGTTCGACCAGCATCGCGTTCGACGGCTGGCCCAACTCTGCATAGGCGCAATCGCCAAGCCCGATCGCGATATGGCCGCCGCGTTCGATCGCGGCGCCGGCGACGGGAAACAGATTTCCGCCCACGCACATTACCGACCACGGCGCTTTGAACGAATGCGGAATAAAGTCGGCCATCGCTTGCATGCCCCGCACAGTGCCGGGATTTCCGGCGAACAGCCCGCCTTCAGTCAGCACGATTTGCCCATAGACCGGTTCCTCGAACAATCCCGCATCGACAAAAGCGGCGGTCGTGCGGATCGCGCTGACGTTCCACCACACTGCGACCGGTCTTACGCCCGACGCACGGATCGTGCGAGCGAAATACTGAAGAGTGCGGGTCGTGTTCAGGTAAACGGTTTCGTCGGATATGAACCGGCGGCCACGCGCATCGTAGGCGTCAACGTTGCTGGTGCCCATGTCGATCGGCGCGAAATCCGGCCGCGTCGCCGGATCTTTCGCCATCGCGACGATATGGCTCATCCGCGCCTCGGGCGACGGCAGCGTCCAGGCTCCGAGCGTGGGCATGATCAGAAGATCGCTGGTGGTTTTGATTTTGCGCGCGGTCGCGGCGTAGTCCTCGGCGCGCGCCGACGGCGCGCCGGAAACGGGATCGCGGGCATGGTAATGGATAATCGCGGCCCCCGCGTTGAGACATTCAAGCGCGTCGGCGGCGATTTCGTCGGGACTGAATGGAACATGCGGGTTGCGCCTGCGCGACGCGTATTCGTTGATCCGCACTTCGATAATCAGCTTGTCCATCGCGAAACCCCGGCAAGGCGCAAAACCTGTGCGCATCAGCGCTTGCGGCAGATTGTGAGTCCGTCCGCCACTGGAATCATAACGGCATCGACGCGCCGATCGGCCGCAATAAGATCGTTGAGCGCGCGAATCGCGCGGGTGTCGTCGGTCTGGCTGCGCGGGTTCACGACCGCGCCGTTCCACAGCACGTTGTCGATCAGGATAAGCCCGTTCGAACGCATCCGCGCGAGCACTTCCTCGTAATAATTCCGATAATTGGTCTTGTCGGCGTCGATAAAGGCGAAATCAAACGATTCGCCGGCTGGCAGAGCGCGCAGGGTTTCGAGCGCCGGACCGATGCGGAGCGTGATTTTGCCCGCCACGCCGGCCAGCTCCCAGTATTTACGCGCGATCGCGGTCCATTCTTCGCTTACGTCGCAGCACAAGAGATGGCCATCGGGAGGCAATCCACGCGCGACGCATATCGAGCTGTATCCAGTGAAAGTGCCGATTTCGAGCGCCGCACGCGCGCCGATTGCGCGCGCCAGAATCGTCATCAGAGAGCCTTGCTCGGGCGCGATTTGCATCGCGCTCATCCGGCCAAGCTTGCGCGCGGTTTCCTCGGCGAGCTCCCGCAAGAGCGGATCGCCATTGTGGCCGTGATTCAAGAGATAGTCATAAAGCTCGGCATCGAGCTTGAGAAATTTACCGTCCGAAGTCATGCGATGAGCCTAGCCTTCCGTTGATGGCCGCGCCAATCCGCCGCGACCGGGATCGAACGAAAGGATCGCGTCCAGTTCCCGCATGATGCGTTCAGGGTGCGTGGCCCTCCAATAGATATGGCCGCATCGGTCGCACGCCGCGAAATCATTCTGGCTCGCATAAACGAAGGGCGGAAAGCGCCGGCGCACGGCGTCGCGATCCGTTTTGCGCAATTCGCCGTTGCAGCGGGAACATCGGGAAAGCATCGCCGGTTGCGGATCGAGATGAAAGCGCGCCATTACCTCGCGCAATTGCGCGCGAAAATCGTTGCTCGCAACGTAAAATGCGTCGCGGGCGGTGCGCAGGCGCTTGTCGCGCGTGAGCAGCGTTCGTTCGTCAGCGCGCGCCCGGCGCAGCATCTGCGCGGCGTCCAGAGACGGATCGCGGAGCACGTCGGCGCCAAGCAGCCTAAGCCACCTGGCCAATCGGCCAAGGGTTCGATCGGCGGCGAAGCGGCGCGATGGGCAGGGTTCCCTCATAGCCGGCGCTCATAGTATAGCAAGGCCGGACAACGGTTGTCGGATTTTCGGAAAACTAAAGCGATGCTTTAATTTTATGCGAGGGTGTGAGATGCGCGAGCAGCCGGTTAATTTCGATTCGGATGGATTGACGCTCGAAGGGTTGTACGCGCCGCCGGCGAATCCTGGCGCCCGCGGATGCGTGGTCTGTCATCCGCATCCGCTGTACGGCGGCACGATGTACAACAACGTCGTGGATGCGGCGCTGGCGGCGATGTGGTCGAAGGGATGGGCGACGCTGCGGTTTAATTTCCGGGGCGTCGGCCAAAGCGAAGGCGAGCACGACGGTGGCCGCGGCGAGGCCAACGACGCCGCCGCCGCGATAAAATGGCTGACCGCGCAAGCGAGCGTGGCTGCGAAGGGCGCCGTGCTGGGGGGATATTCTTTCGGCGCGATGGCGGCAGCTGCGGCGGCGCCAAAGATTCCCGACCTGGCGGCGCTCGTGCTCATCGCACTGCCGATCGGGATGATGGAGCCGGCGGGGCTGGATCGCTACGGCGGGGCCGTGATGCTGGTCGCGGGCGATCAGGACGGCTACTGCCCGGCGTCAAAACTTAAAGCGCTGCATGAGCGTCTCGGCGCGCGCGGACAGATGCGCATCGTCGCCGGCGCGGATCATTTTTTCGGCGGATTCGAGGCTGAATTGCAGAGCGAAATCGAGGCGATGCTGGCGGCGCTTTAGGTTGGCGCGCACGTTTGAGCGCGCGCCGATCGCCTTATCTCGCGCTGCGCTCCGCCGCAGCCGGCGGCGCTTTGCGAGCGGCGCGCCAGACCGCGCCGAACGGGTCATCGGGCGAGCCTTTCGCGAGCGCGATTATCTGCGCGATAGTCGCGCGCAGGTCGCCATGATCGAGCCGGTACAGCGCATCGAAATTGCGCAAATCGTGAAAATAGATCAGGTAATTCAGCAGGACCGCGTTGTTGATCTTCTCTTTGTCCAGGTCGAATCGTTCGAGTCCGGAGAGCGAGGGCTTGAGCTTGCCGTAATCGGCTGCGATCGATTTGAAAATCGGCTCACGGCGCTGCAGAATCTCGGCTTCCGGCAGGCCGCTCTGATATAGCCGCAGCAGGCGCGCCTCTTCCTGCAACAGAAAGAGCGAGAATTTAAGGTCGCTCTCGAAAATTCCGCGCGCCGCGGCGGCGTCGGCGGAATCCGGACCTTCGGCGGCGGAGTAAAACGCGATCGCGCCGCGTCCGCCGACGAAGGTCGCGGCCGACTCGTCGAACATCACGTTGCTCGCCAGAAAATAGGTGCGATGGAACAGTTCGTGGATGATTACGCCGGCAAGCTCGACGCGCGGCAGGGCCAGCAGGTTCGAGAGCAGCGGATCGTTGAAAAATCCGAGGCTGGAAAATGCGACCGCCGGCCGCACGTAAGTGTCGAGGCCGCGCGCCTCGAGTTTCGCGGCCTCGGCATTCGCGTCGGCGCGGCTGAAATAACCGCGATAGGGAACGTCGCCCACGATTGGAAACCACCATGTGTACGGTTTGAGCGAATCGCGCGGCGCCGCCATCACGACCCATACGATCGCGCCCGAATCAACGTTGGTGACGGTGCGGTAAGCGCCGCCGACATTGAGGCCGAGTTTATCGGCCGCGAAGCCGCGAACGGCGAGCACCGTTTCGAGCCGCGCGCGAATATCAGCCGGCAGGTCTTTTTTTTCGAGCACCGCGGCGATCGGCTTGCGATTCCATAGCAGCCGCATCTCCTCGTACGCTGCGCGCGAGATATAGCCGATGTCGCATCCGGAGAGGCCGAGCGCCAGCGCCAGCGCGATTGCGCGCGGCAACCATCGGCGAACCCTCATGGCGGCCATTTTTCGCGCAGCCGGATTCAATCAATCGCTTCGCGCGCGTCAGCGCCGCCGGTGGAATATTGAAGTTCGAAGAGCCGCCGATAGAGGCCGGGGCGCCGGAGCAGCTCCTGATGCGTTCCGCTTTCCCGCAACACGCCGTTGCTGAGCACCATGATGCGGTCCGCTTTTTCGATCGTGGAGAGGCGATGCGCGATCACGAGCGCGGTGCGTCCCGCAAGCAATTCGGCCAGGGCGGCCTGGATCAACCGCTCAGTTTCGCTGTCGACGCTCGAGGTCGCCTCGTCCATCACGAGCACGCGCGGGTCGTAGGCCAGCGCGCGGGCGAACGAGAGCAGTTGGCGTTCTCCAGTGGAAAGATTGGCGCCGCGCTCGCGGATTTCTTCGTGCAATCCGCCTGGCAGCCGCTCGACGAACGAGAGCGCTTGCGCGCGCCGTAGGGCGTCCGTTACCGCGACTTCCGGGAGGTCTTCGCGCCCGAGCCGAACGTTTTCCAGAACGTCGCCAGCGAAAAGGAAAACGTCCTGCTGAACCAGGCCGATCGCGCGCCTGAGAGCGGTCAGGTCCCAGTCGCGCACGTCCACGCCATCGACCATGACGCGTCCGGAAGTCACGTCGTAAAAGCGGTTGAGCAGCTTGATGATCGTCGTCTTGCCGGAACCGGTGGGGCCGACAATCGCAATTTTTTCGCCCGGCGCGACGCGAAAGCTCAAATCGCGCAGCACCGGCTCGCCGGCGCGATACTCGAAGCTGACGCGGTCGAAAACGATTTCGCCGCGGCCGGCGGCCGGGATGCGCGGCGCGGCGGGGCTCGCGATCGCCTCGGGCGTGTCCATCAGCGCTTCCAGCCGCTCGAGCGCCGCGAGCGCCGATTGCAGCGTCGTGTATTTCGAGGAGACGTCGCGCAGCGGAGTGAAAAACATCTGCGCGTATTGGATGAACGCGACCAGCGTGCCGAGGCCGATCAGGCGATGAATCGCTTCTCCGCCGCCCACCCACAGGATAATCGCGACCGTGAACGAGCTGAGCGCCTCGACCGCCGAGAACTGGCCCGCTTCATAGACGTTAGCCACCATCTGCGCGTCGCGGCTTTTTATATTGAGCTGGTCAAACTCGCGCTGCGTTTCGCGTTCGCGGGTGAAGAGCTGGATCACGGCCATTCCGCTCAACGCCTCGGAAAGGTAGGCGTTGAGCGCGGCGAAGCGCTCGCGGATTTCCCGGTAAACGGCGCGCGAGCGGACGCGGAAGAAATTGATAATCAGCAGCAGCGGCGGGATCGCGCATAGCGCCCAGAGCGCCAGATGGGCGTTCTGCCAGAACAGGATTGCGACGATTCCGCCGAGCGTGACCAGATCGACGAAAAGCGTGAGCGAGCCGGCGCTGAACATTTCGTTGATCGCGTCGATGTCGGTGGTCATCCGGCTGACCAATCGGCCCACCGGCGTGCGATCGAAAAACGCCATCGGCAACCGCTCGACGTGGGAGAAGAGCGCGATCCGCAAATCCGACAGGCTATATTGCGCGACCATCATGGTCAGATAGTACTGGCCGTAAAAGGTCGCGAATTCTCCGGCCAGCAGCATCAGGTAGAGGCCGCCCAGCGCGAGCATCCCGTGGCGTCCGGCGGCGTCGATGATCGGCGCCGCCCACTTCGGCGGGGCCGTGTGGCGATGCGCGAGATAAACGTCGATTGTGATTTTAATCAGATACGGCTGCAGCAGCGCGAAGATCGAGTTGAGCGGCATCAGCAGCACCGAGGTCCAGAACAGCCTCCGGTAGGGCCGCACGAAGGCCCAGACGAAACGCAGCAGCCGCGCGTCGTAAACCTGCTCGACTTTTTCTTCCGCTTCGACCTGCATCGCGCCTAGTAGCGGGCGAGCTCCTCCTCGAGCAGTTGGCGGCGGAACAATTCGGCGTACAGGCCGCGCCGCGCCATCAGTTGTTCGTGCGAACCGCGCTCGGCGATGCGGCCGCGTTCGAGCACGATGATTTCGTCGGCGTCGCGGACGGTCGATGCGCGATGCGCCACGACGATCGTGGTGCGGCCGCGCACTGATTCCTCGAGGCTGCGCAGGACCGCCTTTTCGGTTTCGGTGTCGACGCTGGAGAGCGCGTCGTCGAGCACCACGACGCGCGGATTGTAGGTCAGCAGCCGCGCGATCGTGACGCGCTGCTTCTGCCCGCCCGAAAGCGACATGCCGCGTTCGCCGACGATCGTGTCGAGCCCGCGCGGCTAAGTGCATGGCCGAAGGCGCCGTAGCGCGTGAAGCGGTCGGTTTCAGCGCGGCGCTTAACGCCAGCTCGGCGAGACGGCCGGAAGGCGAGCGGGCGCGGGGGCCGGCTTGCCGTCCCGATCCGCCGACCGGGCGGCGAGGCCGAAGGCGACGGCGAGCGGACTGACCTTCGGCTGCAGCCCATCAGCGCCGCCGGCTTTTCTCGGCGATCCGTCCGGCCCACGCCGGCGGAGGCCGCGCACGCGTCGGCTCGGCGGCGAGCATGTCGCCGCTTACGGCGTAGGCCTGGGCGCCGGCTTCCGGGCCGCAGATGTGGCGGAAGTCAGCCACACGCCGCATTTGCCGCCGAAGGTCCGGATTCCGAGCGCCTGAACACCGGCGACCCCCGGCGGTAGATCTCCCCAAGCGGCGCCTCCCGGACGTTTCCGGCGCTGACCGGGAGAAAGCCGCTCGGGAAAACGTCACCGATGTGGAGATGAAGACGACGCCGGCGCCGTCTCGCCTCAGGCGTCTGCTCGGCCTTGAGCAGCGCCGCCAGCTTCGCGACCGTCGTGGTTTTGCCGACGCCGTTGACGCCGACCATCATGATTACCATCGGAGCGTCCCCGGAATCGGCGAGGGGCCGCTCGGCGTCGTTGAGTACGCGCGCAATTTCGTCTTTCAGCGCCTCGCGGATAACATCCGGCCGAGCGTCGTTCTTAAGCCGCGCCCGCACCGCCTCGACCAGCTTCAGGCTGCCCTCGACGCCAACGTCGGCGCCAATCAGCGCCTCTTCCAGTCCTTCGTAAATCTCGTCAGCCTTGGCGCTGCCGGTAATCGCGGCGCGCAGGCGGGTGAGAAAATTTTCGCGTGTCTTGCGCAGGCCAAGCCCGATTCGCACCGGCGCCGGCCGCGGCGCCGCAACCGCGGAAGGCGCAGCCTCCTCTGGCTGCTCGGTTGGCGTGGCCGCGATGACGGCGATCGGCGTTGCGGCTTCCGTCTTTTCTTCGACCGGCGCTGGCTGCGCCGCCTCGACCACAACCTCGGCCGCCGCTTCGGCGGGAGCGTCCGGGGCCGCGGCAGGCGCGGATGGCGTCGTTACCGGATGCGCCGCTTCGGCGGTCGGCGGCGTGGTTTCGATCGCAACTTCCACAGTCGTCGCGACTTCGACCCGCGCGGCGGCTGGAACCGTCTCAGCCGGAACGGCGGCAGGCGTTGGTTTTGGCGCCTCCGGCCGTTCGGCGCTTGGTGCGGCGGCGCGCCGCGGGCGCCGTTTTCGCGCGCTGAACTCGCTCAGGAAAGCGAGACCAAGCAGCGGAATCTGCGCCACGATGGCGATGGCCATCGCCAGTTGCAGCGTATTCAGATGGATCGTCGGCAAGGCGTTTGGCCTCGGTTAAAGAATCTTCGCCCGGACGCGCCCGCTCCGGTCGCGGCTCGAAACATTCCTTCGAGTCGAGTCGCGACCGCCGCCCGCGCGCCGGCGATTCGCATCAGAATATCAGCGTCGGCGCAATTCCAAAACGCCATCGAGAGCGAACCGATCCGCGCCGCCGCCGCGGCGCGTTTCCCGGACCCCGGCGGCGCGCCGCGTCCGCGCGATTCGCGCTACGCCGCGTTGGGAATCGTGAGCGAGATAATCCGCGACACGCCCGGCCGATCCATCGTCACCCCGTGGATGTGATCGGCGCTCTGCATCGTGCGCTGATTATGCGTGATCACGATAAACTGCGAGCGCTCCTTCAGTTCGCGCACCAATCCGGTGAAGGCCGCAAGGCTGAATTCGTCGAGCGGCGCATCCACTTCGTCCATCACGCAGAACGGACTCGGATTCAGCAGGAACAGCGAGAAAATCAGCGCCATCGCCGAAAGCGCCTTCTCGCCGCCCGAGAGCAGGCCGATTTCCTTCACCTTTTTGCCCGCCGGCTGCACGAGAATATTGACGCCCGATTCCAGCACGTCGTTGGGATCGGTCAGTTCCAGCCGGCCCTTGCCGCCGCGCAGCAGTTTCGGAAACAGCTCCTCGAAGTTTTTGGCCGCGCCCTCGAAGGTCTCGGCGAAGCGCTTGCGCGCCTCGCGATTCAGCTTCTGAATCGTATGGGTCAGGTCGTTGACCGCGGCCTCAAGGTCGGCCCGTTCGGCGCCGAGCGCCGCCGCGCGCTGTTCGAGCTCGGCGACCTCGCTTTCGGCGGCAAGATTCACCTCGCCGATTTTTTCGGCGCGCGCGCGCAATTCCTGCAGCCGCGCCTCGTCCGCGGCGTGGTCGCGCCCGGCGAGCGCGGCTTCGATCTCCGCAGCGGCGGCTTCGAACGTCACGGAGAATTTTTCGGCGAAGGCGCGTTCGAGCTCCTCGATCAGCGTGCGTGCGCGCTCGCGCTTGAGGCCGTATTCGATCGTTTCAGCCTCCAGCGCTTCGAGCCGGCCGCGCGCCTCGGCCAGCGCCGCGCGCGCCGATTCGAGTTCCGCTTCGCGTGCGGCGGCCTGTTCGGCCAGCGTCGCGACCGCGCTTTCAAGCTCGTCGCGCCGCGCCGCCGCGCCCGCGTCCTGCGCGGCCAGCTTTTCGAGCTCGGCCTGAAACTCGGTTCGTTCGGTCTGCAGGCGATTGCGCGCCGCCAGGTTCTGCGCGATTTGCGCTTCCAATTCGTCCGCGATGCCGCGCTGATGACGCAGTTCCTGCTCGAGGGCGGCGATCGCAGCCTTGCGCGCTTCGACCTTGGCGGCCGCGGCCAGCATTTCTTCGGCCATCCGTTCCGCCGCCGTCTTGCGTTCGGCCAGCTCGCCGGCGGCGGCGCTCAGGCGCGCCCGCGCCGCCTGTTCAAGCATCGCCAGTTCTTCCATCCGCGCGTTCGCCGCCTGCGCCGCCGCGACGATTTCGGCGAGCCGGCGCCCGGCGGCGTTGTGGCCGGCTTCGGCCAGCGCGATTCGTTGTTCGGCGCGGGCGATCGCGGCGCGCGTTTCGGCCGCCGCGCGATTAGCCGTCTCGATTCGCGCGCGCACCGCGTCCAGCGCGGCGCGCGTGGCGCGATGCTTCGTGCGGGCCGTTTCGTGGCGTTCGGCGAGCGCGCGATGCTCTGTGCGGGCGGCTTCCGCGGCGGCGCGGGCCGCCTCGACCGAACGGGCGCCGCTGTGCCAATCAAGAAACCCGCTGGCGGCGCTGGCGCCGCTGCCGCCGGCGATCATCCGTTCCGGCGCGAGCAGGTCGCCCTCGCGCGTGACGAAAATTGTTCCGACTCCGTTCAGACTCGCCGCCGCCAGCGCGGAACTCAGGTCCTCCGCGACCATCACGTGGCCCATCAGCGCTTCGGCCAGCGCCTGATAGGGCGGCTCGACCTCGACCAAATCGAGCAGGCGGCCGGCGATACCGGGCGCCTCGATCGGCGCATGCTTCGTTCCGGCGGCCAGCGAAGCCGGGATGAAACTCAAGCGGCCGGCATCGCGGCTTTTGAGGCTTTCGATCGCGCGAATCGCGAAATCGGGAGTGTCCACGATCACCGCGTCGATCTGCTCGCCGAGGACCGCGCGCAGCGCCGGTTCAAGCGCGGGCGGCGCCTTGACCACGTCGAGCAGCATCGCGGGATCGGCCGGAGGACGGTCGCCGTTTAGCGATTCGAGCACGCCGCGCAAGCGCTCGCCCGCGCCGTTGGGCATAATCCGCTGGGCGCGCGCGAGCGCGGCGGCAAGTTCGTCTTCGGCTGCGGCCATGCGGCCCGCCTGATGGTCAAGCGCGGCGCGCGCGGCGGCTTCCGCCTCCGCGGCGGCGGCGCACGCGGCCTCGCATTCGGCGGCTTCCGCGCGATTCACGGCAAGGGCGGCGTCGGCCTCGGCCAGATCGTTTTGCGCGGCGGCTAGGGCGTCGCGCAGCGACGGCAGCTCGGCCGCGGCCGCGTCGAGCTTGCGTTCGAGTTCGGCGCGTTCGCCCGAGAGATCGGCCAGCCGGCCGCGCGTGACGGCGGCTTCGCGAACGACTTCGCTCAGTTCGTCTTTCAGCTCTTCGATGCGGCGCTCGCTCTCGCGGCGCAGCTTGTCGGCCGCTTGATGCGCCGCGCGCAGCGCGGTCAAAGCGCTCTCGCCGCGGCGATCGTCGCCGTCGTTGAGTTCGCGCGCCAGTCGCGCGCCCGCCTGGGCGCGGGCCGCGCGGGCGAGCGTGGCGCGTTCGGCGAGTTCATTGAGGCGCTGCTCGAGTTCGGGTTGCAGCCGCTCGGCCGCTTCGAGCCGGCGGGCAAGAAACTCGCGGGCGCGCGCGCGGTCGCTGAAGGCGGCGCGCAGATTTTCGAGTTCGCGGCGGCTGGCGGCAAGCTCGTCGCGCGCGGCGGCAAGGACCGCCGCGGCGGCTTCCGCGGCTGTTTCGGTCGCGCCGATCGCGCCGCGTGCGGCAGTGGCGGATTCGCGCAACTCCAGCTTATGCGCCGCGGCGGCGGCAAGCTCCGCGCGCAGCTCGTGCAATCGGCGGCCCGCGCCGAGCCGCTCCAGTTCGATCAGCTCGGCGCGAATCGCCTTGAAAGCTTCGGCCTTTTTCGCCTGGCGGCGCGCGAAATTGAGCTGGCGTTCGATTTCCTTCAGGACGTCGTCCACGCGCGCCAGATTTTCGCGCACCCGTTCAAGTTTGCGCTCGCTGATCTCGCGCCGTCCCTTAAAGAGCGAGAGACCGGCCGCCTCCTCGACCATCGTGCGCAATTCGGCAGGCTTGGCCTGGATGATCTCCTCGATTCGACCCTGTTCAATCAGCGCATAGCCGCGGCTGTGGATTTGCGCGGCCATGAAAAACTCGGTGATATCCTTGAGACGGCAGGGAATCCGATTGAGCAGGTATTCGGAATCGCCCGAGCGGTAAACGCGCCGCGTGACCGCGACCTCGCTCAGCGCGGAATAAGGCTCAGGCAGCGCGGAGTTTTCCTCCGCCTCAAGCATCAGGGTGACTTCAGCCATCCCGGCGGCGGGATTCGAATCGTTGCCAGCGTAAATCAGGTCTTCGGCGCTTTTGCCGCGCAGGCGGGAAGGCGCCTGTTCGCCCAGCACCCACCGGATCGCATCGACCACGTTCGATTTGCCGCAGCCGTTGGGTCCGACCACGGCGGTGACGCCCGGACTGAAACTGATAACGGTCGGATCGAGAAAAGATTTAAAGCCGACTACTTCAAGGCTTTTTAGCCGCATGCCACCCTCGCCTCCACCGCCACAACCCCATCGAGAATACTCCAACGTGACGCGGATTGGTCAATAGATACCCAATCAGTCGTCACGCCACACTTCCACAGGCCCAAGATGATGTATGTCGAGCGCCTGTTGGCCGATTTTCGTCAAATCTACGCCTTCGCGATGGGCAAGCCAATCGGGTGAAGCGGAACGAAGGCGGTCAGGTCATACCGGCGAAAGCTCAATCCTTGAGCAATTCAGTATTCCAATAGGCCGCGTCGATCGTGGTCAGGAAGGGCATCCATTCGCGATAGCGACGCAGACTGAACATCTCCGTGCTGAATGGCGTCCACTGCGGGCGCTGCGGTTTGCGCACCAAAGGCATCCCGGCCTCTTCCGGCGTGCGTCCGCCCTTGCGCCGGTTGCAATGATGGCACGAGCAGACGACGTTCTCCCATGTGGACATACCGCCGCGCGAGCGCGGGATTACATGGTCGAGGTTCAGGTCGGTGCGCGGCAAGCGCCGCCCGCAGTATTGGCAGGTGTTGTTGTCGCGGGCGTAAATATTGAAGCGCGAAAAGCGCACGTGGCGCTTAGGCACGCGCTCGTAGGCCGTAAGCAGCAGCACCCGCGGCACGCGGATTACGCCGCCGATTACGCCGATCCGCTCGTGATGCGTCTCCAGGGCGAGCGCCCGCCAACTGTCGAAATCGAAGATTCGATACTGTTCATCGACCGCGCGCGCGACGCCCTGGTAGAGCAGCGCGAAGGCGCGTTTGACCGAAGTTACATGAACTGGAAGATAGGAGCGGTTGAGAACCAGCACCTTGCTGTTGAGCAGGGCCGACGCCCCTGGATAGGCCATCAGCGCTTCGCCTGACGACGCCATATTGCACCACGTAATTAGAGCCAACCCGTCAAGTCAAGAGGATCGCCAAAAATTCACCATTCCGCCCGATTGTCCGCCGCCGCACGCGAGGCTGATTTCCGGAGGCTTATTGACCTGCCGATCCGGTGGCGGCTAGTATGCGCCGCGCGGGGTGGAGCAGTCTGGTAGCTCGCCGGGCTCATAACCCGGAGGTCAGAGGTTCAAATCCTCTCCCCGCAACCACGCGCATCTTCACCGTCAGATAAAGGCCGCACATGCCGCTCCGTGCGCGAGACGCTTTCGCCAGGAGACGGATCGGCCGCGCTCGCGGCGGCGGCCGTTGAGAACGCCGCCGCGTCGTCATTCACATCGGTTTGCGCGCGCGGACGAACGCGCTCATGAATTTCCCGTCGACCATCTTGGCGATCGCCTCGGCTTCAGGCCCTCCCGCCAGGAAACTCTTCGCATCGCTCGCGGTATAAACGCGAGTTGGTTCGATATCGATCTGCGCGAATCCCGCGTTGGCCAATCTGACACGATATTCGCGTTCCTCCAGCGCGCCCGCGATGCAACCCGCCCATAACTCGACGCGCCGTTTCAGCTCCGCCGGCATCTCGCCCCGCGTGACGATATCCGAAACCGCGAAGCGGCCGCCGGACTTCAGGACGCGATACGCTTCCTTGAACACGCTGTCCTTGGCGGCGGACAGATTGATGACGCAGTTCGAGATGATCACGTCCACGGAATTGTCCGGCAGCGGTATATTCTCGATTTCGCCTTTGAGGAACTCGACGTTCGAGACGCCGGCTTTGCGCTGGTTCTCGCGCGCCAGCGTCAGCATCTCATCGGTCATGTCCAGTCCATAGGCCTTGCCGGCCGGACCGACGCGGCGCGCCGACAGCAGCACGTCGATTCCGCCCCCCGACCCGAGATCCAGCACGACTTCGCCCGGCTTCAATTCGGCGAGCGCGGTGGGATTGCCGCAGCCGAGCGACGCGGCCACGGCGTCGGCAGGAAGCGACGCGGTCTCGCTGTCGTTATAAAGATTCGACGTGATCGCGTCGTAGTTCGGCGGCGCGCCGTCGCAGCAGGCGGCGGTCTGAGCATCTCCGCAACAGCTCGCTTTGCCGCGGTTCTCGACGACCCGCCGCGCCTCGCGCGCGTAGTTTTCGCGCACGCGCTCCTTGATGGTGGATTCGTTTTCCATTGCGCCTCTCCGTTATGAGTCTTCGGCGTTTTGCGCCGCCGTCGCGCCCGTCCGCGGCCTGATGGACTTGTGCATCTCGGCGCAGCAATCTTCCGTCAGAAATCGAATCAGGTTCGCGGTTTCGGGCCAGTCGATCGCGTAATAAATGAACCGCCCCGAGCGCCGCGCGGCCAGCAGCCCCGATCGCTCGAGCGTGTCCAGATGATGCGAAAGCGTCGATCCGGGAATCTTCAGCCGGCGCTTGATCTCGTCGACGCATTTTCCCTCCGGGCCGGCGCGAACCAGCAGGCGGAAGATTCTGAGCCGGTCTTCCTGTCCCAACGCTCCGAACTGTCGGACGCGCGTTTTCATTCCTACATTTCTAGTATTCTAGAAATGATTGCCGGTCAAGCGGCTTGACTTAATTCAATAATTCATGAAATATCGAATTATTAACCGGAGCCCGGAACGCAAGCGCGATCCCGCGCTGAGGCGGAGCGAGCAAGGCCATGCACAACAATCGCGAGACCGAGATGCTGGTGACGGCGGACTGGCTGGCGGCGCATCTCGACGATGCCGGGATCCGCATCGTCGACACGCGCAAGGACGGCTACGAGATTGCGCATATACCCGGCGCGGTCCGCTATCCGGCGTCGTCGACTCCGTTCCTCAAAGATCAGGGCCGCGTGCTCAATCCTGAGAAATTCGCCGCGCTCATGTCGGAGATGGGGGTTGGCGACGACACGCTGGTTGTAGCCTACGACGACGGCAACAATCTTTTCGCCGCCCGGCTATGGTGGGCGCTCAATTATTACGGGCATCCCAAGGTCATGCTGCTCGACGGCGGCTGGGACCTGTGGAGCGCGGAAGGACGGGCGGTCACGAACGTTCCCGCCAGCCCGCGTCCGGCTGCTTTTACCGCACGGGTCGACGAGCGTTGGATTGCCGAATGGGAGCAGGTGCGAGCGGCGATCGAAAAGCCCGGCTTCGGCATTCTTGACGTACGTTCCGACAGGGAATGGACGGGCGCGGACCCGATGGGAACCAAACGCGGCGGCCATATCCCGACCGCGGTTCATCTGGAGTGGCGGGAGACGATCGATCCGGCGAGCAAGCGCTTCAAGCCCGCGGCGGCGCTGCGCGGGATGTTCGAACGGCTCGGCCTCGCGCGGGACAGGGAAGTCATCACCTATTGCCAGGGCGGCATCCGCGCGGCTCATGCGGCATTCGCGCTGCGGTTGGCCGGTTACGACCGCGTGCGCAATTACGAGCGGTCGTGGTCCGAATGGGGCAACCGCGAAGACCTGCCGATCGCGCGGCCGGAAGGTACTGTGCAATGAAGGGCCTGCTCTTTCTGTGCGTTCAAAATTCGGCGCGCAGCCAGATGGCCGAAGGAATCGCGCGCGCGCGATCTTCGGCGGCGCCGTGCGCG
Source organism: bacterium (assembly GCA_014896235.1). Taxonomy (GTDB): domain Bacteria; phylum Desulfobacterota; class Binatia; order Binatales; family Binataceae; genus JADMIL01. The sequence continues at coordinate 19,352 of JADBKU010000039.1, forward strand.
TGCAAAGCGCCGGTTCGAAGCCTGCCGGCGTCAATCCGCTCGCGGTCGCCGCGATGGCGGAAATCGGCATTGATCTTTCGGCGCAGCGGTCCAAATCGGTCGACAGCATCGACCCGGCCAGCGTCGATACGGTGGTCACGTTGTGCGCGGAGGAGGTATGCCCCGTGTTTTTGGGCGGCGCGCGGCGGCTGCATTGGCCGATTCCGGATCCGGCGTCGCCCGATCTTGCGCTCAGTGATTCCGAACGGCTCGCCAGGTTTCGCGTCGCCCGCGATCAAATCAAAGCGCGGATCGAGGTTCTGGCCGCGCTGCGCGACGTGCCGCCCGGCCCGGCCGCGACTGAATTTCATTCCAGCATCCGCGTGCGCGATCTGGCGCGCAGCGCGCGTTTCTATTCCTGGCTGCTGGGAACTCAGCCGCGCGAATGGACCCATCGCTATGTGACTTTCATCCGCCCTGAACTCAGGCTCAACTTCGTGCTGCTGGTGTCGGACGGCAAGGAGCTTCACCACGACACCTTGTACCACTTCGGGATTGCGCTCGCGGACAAGGACGCCGTAGTCGACGCCTATCGTCGCGCGCTCGAAGCGGGGCTGAGTATCGAAAAGCCGCCGCGCACGACCTGGATGGGCACGCCGCTGCACGAGCTTTGGCTGAAAGACCCCGACGGCAACCTGATCGAATTGTACGCGCGCCTGACGGAAACCGACCTTGCCCGCCGTCCGGCGGACGCTCAACCGACGCCGCTGACCTGATGCGCGGCTCCTTGATCGAGGTTGGCCGCGCCAGAAAAGCCGGACCATATCGCCGCCGCGGCCGCTCGGAAGAACGGCGCGCCGCGGCGGCGGAGATTCGGCTTTGGATCGCGCGATACTTTGCGATCGCTTACGCCGCCACGATCATTTCCCGGCCGCCGCGCGGCTCGCACACCGCGGCGATCGTTTCCGCCACATCGTCGGCGGTGACTTCCTGCGGGCGTCCGCCGGCTTTTTCCCGCTGGGCTTCAAGCGCGATATCGTTGAGCGAAAGGATTCCGGCCACCCGATGGTTCTGGTCGAGCACAGGCATCCGACGGACCCGATTCTGGCGCATCAGCGCTTCGGCATGGCGCAGGCCGTCGCTGGCATGGCAGGCAATCACCTTTTTCGCCATCGCCACGCTGACAGGAATCTCGGCCAGCGGTTTTCCCTGCGTATAGGCGGCGATCGCGATATCGCGATCGGTCACGATGCCGACGAGCGCGCCGTCGCCGTTGCTGCTGATTACGGGAACGCATCCGCAATCCGCCTCCCACATCAACTGTGCGGCGCGATTCAGCGAATCGGCGGCGCTGCATACTTTCACTTCGCGTTTCATCAGTTGCTCGACTTTCATCCGGCGTCCTCCTTTCTTTCGGCTTGAATCCGCGCCGCGCCGATGATGCTTCAGGCGGCTTTGGGCTTGCCTTCGCCCTCGACTTTCTTGGGCTCGGCGCCGTCCACCTGGATTTTCACCTCTCTCGGCGCCGCCTCCTTCGGCATCGGAGCGCTCAGCTCGAGCACGCCGTTCCGATAGGTCGCCTTCAGGTCGTCAGCCTTCAGGCCTGCGGGCAGCGTGACCACGCGCTCGAACGCTCCATAGCGGATCTCGCGGCGGAAATAGTCGCCCTTTTTGCTTTCGCTCCGATCCTCACGCGAACCCTTGATCGTCAACAGGTCGCCGGTCACCTTGATATCGACGTCCTTTGGATCAATTCCCGGCAGATCGGTGCGGACGATGAATTTTCCGTCCTCGATGCAGGTTTCGATCGCCGGCTCAAGAGCGCGGCGCTCGCGTCCGCCAAAAAAATCGCGGTCGAACCCGAAGCGATCAATCAGGTCGTCGAACTCGCGGCGGAATCGATCCACTTCCCTGGTTGGATTCCATTTTTCCAGAAAGCCCATCTGTATTCCCTCCTGCCAATATGGCGTGTTTATTGCGGCTTCTCTTTACATGCGCGCGGCTGCGGCGCCATGAACCTCGGGCATGAGCAGTCGGCGCACCTCGTCGTCGGCGACCTGATGGAAATCCCGGTAAAACTGGCCGACGGCGTAAAAATTCGGCGGCGTTTCGAGGCATATGATTTCGTCCGCCTCGCTCTCCAGCGCCGCGATCGTTTCGGCTGGCGCGACCGGCACGGCCAAAATCAATCGCTTCGGCTTTGCGCGGCGCACTCCACGCAACGCGGCGCGCACCGAGGATCCGGTCGCGATACCGTCGTCCACGACGATCGCGATTTTTCCTTCGAGCGGTATTTTCGGACGGCCCCCGCGGTAAATCGCGTTCCGGCGTTCGACTTCGCCAAGCTGGCGCGAAATTTCCGCGTCGATATATTCATCGCTCACGCCGAGCGCGGCGATGATGTCATGGTTGAAAATCGCCCGCGGACTGTCGCCGTCCACAACCGCGCCGATTCCGAGTTCGGGTTGTCCGGGCGCGCCCAACTTGCGCACGACTACGACGTCGAGCGGCGCGCCTAATTCGTCAGCGACGATCCGCGCTACCGGCACGCCGCCGCGCGGAATTCCGAGCACCACCACCGCGTCGCGCCGCCAATGTTGCAGCCGCTTCGCCAGCATCCGGCCGGCCTCCTCACGGTTGGCGAAGACTCTGGTTTCCGCGCTGCGGAAGCTCTTGTTCGCGTGCGCCGCCAGATGGCGCCTGAACCAGTCGGCGGCGAGCCGCGCGACTTCTTCCAGCGCTCCGGGTTCTTCGAATAGATGGGTCGCGCCGGGAACGATCTTCAGCGATTTTTCGCATCGCAGCAGCCGGTACGCTTTCTCGTTCAATTCGATTACGCCGTAGTCCGCCCCGCCGACGATCAGCAACGTCGGCGCCCGCACTTCGCCGAGGTGGCGTAGCGCGAGATCGGGACGCCCGCCGCGCGACACCACCGCGCCGACCGAAGGATCGTGGGCGGCGGCCGCCAATGCCGCCGCGGCCCCCGTGCTCGCGCCGAAATATCCGATCGCGTATCCGTTCTGAAAATATTCGCGCAGCCATCGGGTCGCGTCCGCCAGGCGGTGCGCGAGGAAATCGACGTCGAAGACGTTGTCCCGATCCGCCGCTTCCGTTTCGGTCAAAAGATCAAACAGCAGGGTTCCGATTCCCGCTCGGTTGATGGCCGCCGCGACCATCCGATTCCGTGGGCTGAGCCGGCTGCTGCCGCTGCCATGCGCGAACAGCACCACGCCTGTTGCGCCGGCCGGAATTTCGAGATCGCCCTCCAGATAAACATGGTCGGAAGGAATCTTTACTCGATAGAACATTGGCTTTGCTCCGGCGCAAAGCGAGAGCGCGCCCAACCGTTGAATATCGGCGCGCTCGGCCCGGACTCTTGATCGCAAACCGAAGCATCATCCATGCCCGTCGTCGCCGCCGGGCTTTGCGTGACGCATTGAGCTAATCGCCTTCATGCGCCGCAGGAGCCGCCGCCCCACTGTGGCGATTAGGTGTGGCGGCTGCGTCCATGCGACGCTCCGCGTAAAGCCTAACCGGCGCCGAGTCGATGCGGATTCGCCATGATAATCCGCGCAATCCAACTGAAAACGGGTCGATTATCCACGTGTGGCGCAAACTCAAGCTGGCATCGCTGATGCTTCGATTGTCGTGAGCGGGATCGCGGATGCTCTCGCTTGCCCGCGGGGTCGAACGATGAAAAAAAAGCGTGGACCTTTCTCGGACCGAAGCGGCGTCAGCAAATGGATGATCTGCTCAAAGCGGCTGGCGGAAATACGCCAAATCCGCAAAAGCCCGCATAGTCGGACGCATCATGGACACAGCCCGCCGGACTGTCTTCGCCAAACGTAAGCAGTAGAGTCATAGGAATCGCGAAACGTTCCGATCCGGCGATAGCATCTGTGGAGATACTCTCTAATCGGCTGAATGTGATCGGCGCCTGGTTCACATTTCAAATCCACGAAAGAGCTCCACAAAATCAGCGGCGCCTGATGTTGTTTCAAACCTTGCAAAACGCCGGGTACTTGTTCTGGCCTGGTAAAATCGCAGGAGGTCAACCACCACAGCCCGGTGGGATTCTGCAGCCCGAAGAGAAAGTAAAACCCCGGATGCCCGGTGGCATCGAAGACGTACTCGCCCGGATGGGTATTGTCGGCTAACCACTGATAATACACACGGCTGTCGCCGGCAACGGGATTCATTGCGATTCGGCCCGCTGGCGTGTCGACGTAAACGGGTGCGCGAGCCCGAACAAACCAGATGTCGCGGAGCATCACAACCGCTACCGCCGCCCATGCCAGAGCGATCGCGCCGCGGGTCCACCGCCTTCTTTGGACTAACCAGACTGCGGTGATGCAGGCGGGCATCGCGATCGAGCTCATCCTCCCAATACCAGCGGAATTGACGATCGATGCGAATAGAGATAATCCGACAGCGCAAAGCAGCATGATTTGCCGCCATTGCCCGTTTGAGGTGTGGGAGTCGCGCCCTCTGTAACTGATTATTGCCAGGATGTAGACCGCTGGAATCAGCAATCCGACAATCAGCGGCCGCGGTATGTGATACGGGTGGTAGAAAAACTCTTGCGCCACCACCGCCAAGGTATAGTCCGAAAAAGAATTGGGGTCGGGCGCGGCGCTCCAGTACTTGTAGGGAAAGATAATCGTTAAGTGGATAAAGCGGCCAATTCCAGCTTCGACGATAAAGTATAGTATGCAGGCGCCAAGGATCATGAAAAACGGGGTCAGGTAACAGCCTTCGGCGCGTAAGATGTCGCGTTTTCCCTTGCCATCCGCGATGGCGTCCCACCAAACGAAAACTGCCATGCCCAAAGCCGCGAAGACGCCATGGGCTTGCGAGAAAATCGCCGCCAGGCCACATAAGGCTCCCGCGCCGGCCAGGCGCGCGGCCGAACGTCGTGCGGCGATCACGGCTATGGCGATCGTAATCAGCAGATTGCTGTACAGATGATGTGTGGGATCCAGATAATTGTGAAACGCGAAGACGAGGAACAGGAATCCTGGCAGAAGGGCGCTCAATCCCGGGAGCAGGCGGCGCGAAATGACGAAGCTGGCCCATAAAAAACCGATTCCCAGAGACACCAGGCACGCGTTGGGGAGCCAGGCGCGGGCGCCGAAGAGTTTTAGGAGGAGGGCGTCGAGGTACGGCACTCCGGGTAACAGCATGTCAAAGAAATCGCGATAGATGACCTGGCCTCTCAGGATGCGCTGCGCTTCAGTGAACCCCAGTCCGTTGTCTCCGAAGCTCAGGTCGAACGGGACTCGCAACGTCGCGAAGAGCGTCAGGTAGAGATATGCGAACGCGCAGAGGAACAGGAAAATCGCGAGCAAGCGCCGCATGCGATCTTCCGAGTAGCTAATCGAATTTTCCTTCAGGCTTTCCAATACCGGCTTTTGTGATAACTGGAACAGCTTTCCTCTTCAAGGTTTGAACCGGAATTTCCGTTTTGAACCCTTGCCGCCGCATCGGCGAATCCAAATGCCGAAACCGTCCCGCCGATTTTCGCTCTAGCGCCGTTCGCAGTAGTATAAGCTTGGCGCACGCGCCATATCGCGTGCCGCGGCGGAGGGCGATTGCCATGGCTGAGAAGATCATCAAGAGCGACGACGAATGGCGCCGGATGCTGACGCCGGAACAATATGAAGTCACGCGCCGCAAGGGCACCGAGCGCGCTTTTACCGGCAAATATTGGAACTTCCACGAAAAGGGCGTGTATCTATGCGTATGCTGCGGCAACGAGCTGTTCAGTTCCGAGACGAAATTCGATTCGGGATGCGGCTGGCCGAGTTTCTATGCGCCGCAGGCGGAGGAACGAGTCGAGACCGCGACCGATAGAAGCTACGGAATGGTTCGCACGGAGGTGATGTGCTCGCGCTGCGGCGCGCATCTCGGCCACGTGTTCGAGGACGGTCCGCGGCCGACCGGATTGCGCTATTGCATGAACTCGGCGTCGCTCGATTTCGTGAAGAAAGATTGAACCGCCATCCGGCGCGCGCCGAAAGCTCCGGCGCCGCGGCGCGGATGAGCCTGCCATTTCGGCGGCGGCGCGGCGTTGCGACGAGCGCCGGCAAGGACGATAATTGCATGCCGGCCATAGCTCATTCCGGTAGCCACGTCGATGCCAGCATCAATTGCGATTTCAGCGCCAACGAGCGCGACGAACGAATCCGTCGAACCGGCGGTAATGGCGTCGGAACTCCGTTTCCGTTACGGCCAGCGCACGGCGATCGATGGCGTAAGCTTCACGATCGGCCGCGGCGAATTCTTCGGCCTGCTGGGTCCGAACGGCGGCGGCAAGACCACGCTCTTCAAGATCATTTCGACCCTCGTGCCGCCGCAGGACGGCGACGCGCGCATCCTCGGGTTCGACTTGCGGCGAGATACGATCGCGCTGCGCCGCCGCATCGGCGTGGTCTTTCAGCATCCGAGCGTTGACGGCAAGCTGACGGTTGGCGAAAACCTGGCGCATCACGGCCGCCTCTACGGCCTCGGCGGCGCGCGCCTGCGCGAACGCGCGGCCAAAATGCTCGAACGGCTCGGATTGTCCGATCGCGCCGGCGACTTGGCCGAGACGCTGTCGGGCGGACTCAAGCGCCGCGTCGAGCTGGCGACCGCGCTGCTCCATAATCCCGAGCTGCTGGTGCTCGACGAGCCCAGCACCGGACTCGATCCGGCCGCGCGCCGCGATTTCCTCAACTACCTCGCGCATCTGCGCGAAACCGCCGGCGTGACGATCGTGCTGACCACGCATTACATGGAGGAAGCCGAGCGCTGCGATCGAATCGGCGTGCTCCATCAGGGGCGCCTGGTCGCGATCGCGCCGCCCGCCGAACTCAAAGCGCGCGTCGGCGGCGATATCGTCGCGATCAATGCGCGCGATCCCGAAACGCTGCGCCGCAAAATCGCGGAGCGGATGCGCGTCAACGCCATGCTGGTGGACGGCGTGCTGCGCGTCGAACGGCCGCGCGGCCACGACTTCGTGCGCGACGTGGTTGACGCCTTCGGCGACGAAATCGAATCAGTCACGTTCGGCAAGCCGACGCTCGAAGACGTTTTCGTCCACCTCACCGGCCATCGCTTTTTCGCCGGCGCGTCGGGCGCGCGCGAGGACGGAGCGCGCGATGAATGAAATCGCTTTGCAAGCCGGAACCTTATGGCTGCGCGAGATTACCCGCTTCATGCGCCAGCGCAGCCGCGTGATCGGTTCGTTCCTGCAGCCGCTGGTCTTCTGGCTGCTGCTCGGCGCGGGCCTGCGCGCGTCGTTCAAGCCGGCGGGGATGCCGGCCGGGATGGACTATTTCGAGTATCTCTATCCCGGCTTCATCGTGCTGGTGCTGCTCTTCACCGCGATTTTCGCGACCATCTCGACCGTCGAGGATCGGCGCGAAGGATTTTTGCAGGGCGTGCTGGTCGCGCCGATCTCGCGCTCGACGATCGTGATCGGACAGGCGCTGGGCGGCGCCACGCTCGCGTGGGTGCCGAGCGTGATTTTTCTCGTCCTCGCGCCGTTCGCCGGAATCCATCTGAGCCTCGGCGCGGCGATCGCGGCGGCGCTGATGATGGCGGTGATCGCGTTCGCGCTCACCTGCATCGGCCTGGCGATCGCATGGAAGATCGAATCGACGCAGGGCTTCCACGCGATCATGAACCTGATCCTCGTGCCGATCTGGCTGCTTTCCGGGGCGTTCTGGCCGATCTCCGGCGCGCCCGCCGTGCTGCAATGGATCATGCGCCTGAATCCGCTCACCTACGGAATGGCCGCGCTGCGGCAGACGCTTTACCTTGGCGAAACGCAGGCGCTCGGCGGATTGCCGTCGCTCGCCTTCGCGATCGCGATCGCCGTGGCCTTCGCGATCGCGACGTTCGCGCTGGCGGCCCGCACCGCGCGGCGCGCGACCGCGTTCTGATTTCGCACGTTCCGCCGTGCGGCGGTCACAGCGGATCGAAATAGGTTTCGACGCGCCCCTCGAAATGGAATTCGCGCGCGAGCCGGATCCATTTCCGATCGTGGCCGTGCAGCGGTTCGGGCAGCCGCTCCAGCGAAAAAAATCCCGCGTCCAGAGTTTCCAGCGGATGGAGGCGAAGGGCGCCGCCGTCAAGCCGGCAATAGAAAAGCATCGAATAGATGTGGCGCATCGGCGAGCCCGCCTTGAGACTGTCGATCACGCCGATCAGGCGCGTCGGCGTAACGATCAGGCCGGTCTCCTCGGCGACTTCCCGCGCGACGTTTTCGGCCGGCGACTCGCCAACGTCGCAGAAGCCGGTCGGATACCACCAGCGGCCGCCCGGCCGCTGGATCATCAGGAGTTCGCCGCGGTCGTTGAAGACGATCGCGCCGCATCCGACGCCCGCCGTCACGTAGCCGTCGTAGCCGGCGCCAACGTCGGCGCGCCAGCGCGCGGCCAGCGCGGCGGCGTCCAGCCCGGCGCCGGCCGCAAGCGCCGCATGCATCCGCGCCGCCTCGTGCAGCAGCGCTTCGTACCGTTCGGCGTCGTAACCGTGCGGCTGGAACGCCAGTCCGGTGCGGCCGATCGCGGCGATTCGTTCGATGAAGCGGGCGAGTTCGACAATCAAATCATCAGCGGCCATCGCGCGGTCCTCGCCAGCGATCGTAACAGCCGCGCATCGGCGCGCGAAACCGCGCACGCCGCGCGGTGGACGATCGCGGCGCGCAAAGGCTAAGCTCTGCGCGAGGAGAAAACCACGATGCCGTCGTCTCATTTTTTTGCCGACAGTCCCGCCGAAGTCGGCCTCAATCCCGACAAGGTTGAGGCGCTGCTGGATCGCGCCGGACGCGAAGTGCGCGAAGGCTTGCTGCCGGCCTGCCAGGTCGCGATCGCGCGGCGCGGAAAGATCGCCGCGATGCGCACTTACGGGCGCGCTATCCAGGGCGGCGCCGAGCGCGACGCGACCGACGCGACGCGCTTCGTCGCGATGTCGGCGACCAAGGCGATCACCTCTTCGGCGCTGTGGCTCCTGATGCAGGAGGGGCGCATCGCCGCGAGCGATCCGATCGTCAAATTCGTGCCCGAGTACGGAACCAACGGCAAGGAGACGACGACCGTCGAGCATCTGCTGACGCATACGTCGGGCATCCCGGCCGCGCCTGGCTCGCCCAAGGATTGGGGCGATCGCAAGCGGCGGCTGGAGCGCTTCGCGCAATGGCGCCCCGAGCATCCGCCCGGCGCGAAATTCGCCTATCACGTGCATGCGAACTACTGGCCGATCGCGGAGGCGATCGAACGGATCAGCGGGATGCGGCTGGGCGAGTTCGTGCGCACGCGCATCGCCGAGCCGCTCGGCATCCCCGATTTGCGGATCGGCACGCCGCGCGCGATGCAGGATCGAATCGCCGATCTCGTATGGGTCGGCGAGCCGGCCAAAGATGAGGAATACCGCAAGCTCGCCGTGACGCCGCCGCGCGCGGGCGTCTCTTCGATCAACGAAGGCGTGGTGCTCGAATTCAACGATCCCGT
>JADBKU010000004.1 GCA_014896235.1 bacterium
CGAAGCGCGCTGTGCCGCGGCAACCGAGCGGGAATTTGCGCCACGGCGAAATCGTCGCGCACTCGCGGCAACCGTCGACGTCACGCCAAAAACGCAGCAGGCGGTTGTCAAGCGAAGCGGGTTGGATCATGCGAGGCCCCTTGAAAGAGCAGGCAACCCGCCTGACGGCCTGATCGATATGCTAAAACTGTCGATAACGTTGACGCCTCCGGGCCGACGATTGTAGCCAGCGCGACGTCCTAACGTCATGATTGAGCATAGCCTGAACGCCAGCGCCGCTCACGACCCTTTCGCGATATGGCAAAGAAAGCGAAATCGAAGCCCGCGCGCGAAGAGCGCCGGCCCGACCCGGCGAAGCCGGTTTTCGTCTCGCCGTTCAAAGACCTGGGCAAGCTTATCGCTTCGCGCGCGGCCGCGCGGACGGAGCCGTCGCCGCGCGCACCAGCTCTGGCTAAACCTGCGGCGCGTCCAGCATCGACGCCATCAACGCCCGCTGCCGCGCCTCCCCAAGACGACGAGCGGCTTCTGCGCGAGGCGTTCGCGGACGTCAAGCCGTTGGGCGCCGGTCGCGCCGCACGGATGACGCCGACGCCCGCGTTCAAGCGGGAAATTGTCAGCGAAGACGCTGAAGTCTTGGCCGAATTATCAGATTTGGTTTCCGGCCAGGGCGCGTTTTCGCTCACCGAGACCGACGAATACGTTGAGGGCGCTCGCGTCGGGTTGGATCCCCGTTTGGTTTCGCAACTGCGGCGCGGCGAATTCTCGATTCAAGCGCATCTGGATTTGCATGGGATGACCCAGCCGGACGCGCGTGAAGCGCTCACCGCCTTTATCGTTGAATCAGTGCGCAAAGGGCGGCGCGCGGTGCTGGTTGTGCATGGCCGCGGCTTGCGCTCGCCGGGCAGGCAGGCCGTGCTTAAGCATGCGGCCGCGCAATGGCTGTCGCACGGGGTCGCGGGCGGCTATGTGCTGGCGTTCGTGACGGCGCGTCCGAGCGACGGCGGAGCGGGAGCGGTTTATGTCTTGCTCAGACGGGAGCGGCGGCGAGCGGCGTTCGACGTGCTCGAAGGCGCCAGACGGCGCTCTTGAGCGGCGCGAGCGGAATCGCGCCAAAAACCAAACGGGGCCCCTCGCGGAGCCCCGTTTTACTTCTCTTGATTGGCTTCTCTTACATCTTGCCGAGCAAGAAGAACGACATGACCAGCGAATACAGGGTCAGCGATTCGACGAACGCCAGACCGATAATCATCGGCACGAAAAGCTGGTTCGTGCTGTTCGGGTTGCGCCCGATTGATTCCATCGCCGAGGCCGCCAGCTTGCCCTGGCCAAGTCCGCATCCGAATGCGGCCAGACCGAGGCCCACTCCGATGCCAAGGCCAATCAAACCCACGCCCGCGGCATGACCGCCGCCGGCGGCGCTCTCTTGCGCCATCGCGCAGATCGGAGACGCCAGCAGCATCCCGACCGCAACCATCAGAAACATCCAACTCCTGCGAAGCATTTTCGCTCCTCCTTGATTACCGCGGCTTCTTTCCGGCCCTAAGCTATTTAACTCCGCCTTCTATCATCTACCACCGCTTCGGCCGAACCGGATTCAGCGCGCGGAATAAACTCTGATTCAGGCAACCTACCGGGCTGACGTCGTCGAATCGCGCCTTGGCCCGGAGGAATAAACCATCAGTGCGCCGCGCTCGCCATTCTCACGTAGCTGACGGCAAGAATCGTGAAGACCAGCGCTTGCACAATACAGACGATCGTACCCAACGCATAAAACGCCAGCGGAAAAACCAGATAGGTCAGACCGGTGAACAGGCCGAGCACCTGATGGTCCGCGAACATATTGGCGAACAGACGAACGCCGAGCGAGAAGGGCCGGAAAAGGTTGTCGGCCACTTCGATCGGCAACATCAGCGGCGTCAGCACCAGCATCGGGCCGAGGAAGCTCTTGAGGTAGTGCGCGCCCTGCGACTTGAAGCCTTGGTAAAGATAATAAATGAAACAGATTGTGCCGAGAGCGAAAGTAAGGTTGGTGTCGTTGGTCGGCGGTTCCATACCTGGAATCAGGCCGAGAAAATTCGCCGTCAGGATAAAGATGAAAAGCGCGCCGAAAAAAGGCACGAAACGCCGCGAGCCATGCAGTTCCGAAACATTGGCGACGAAACCGTCGAGCCACTCCGTGATTACTTCGCCGACCGCGCGCAACGACATGCCTTCATCGGGCATCGCGGGATCGTCCGCGGCGTTGAGCGCCCGGCGCGCGAGCAGCGCGAAAACGATCAGTATCGCCATCACGAGCCAGGTGCCGACCAGCACGGGCGGCAAGCCGCCAAGATGGTCGCCAATCATTTCGATGAAGTTAACTGGTTTCAAGCCTGCTGATCCTCCAGACGCACGGATGCGCCGCGCGCGGAAGCGCGCCAAGTTTCAATAAATATCGCAACGAACTGAGTCAAGGCGCCGACCATGAATCCGGCCGGATCCAGATGCGCCGTTGTCACCAAGACATAAACCAGCGCGACAAAGACGAACATCTTGAGCGGCGCCAGCAACACCCCGATTTGGCCCGCGCCGCCGCCTTGCGCGAGTGCGACAATCGCGCGACCGACAATCGTAAGCACGAACAGATTGCCGATCATCAGCGCGCCGCCCACAAGGCATCCGAAAGCCGCCGCGCGCGAATCCGCGATCAGCATCAGGACGGCGCACGCGACCGTCAGCAAAGCGGTAGTGCGCTGGATTGCGCCGATCGACGGCGCCCGCCAATTCATTCAGTCACCGCGTTGAAAGTTTTTGAGTTCGACCACCAGCCGGTACATCCCGAGGAACGCGCCCAAAAGCACGCCTGAGACCGCCAATGCCGGCGCGGTGTGAAAATAGTCGTCGAGATAATAGCCCAGGATCGCGCCGCCTATAATGGGCGAGAAAAATTCCGCCGCGATCGCCGCGAAGCGCCACATCCGGGCAGACGGATTTCCGTTCGCGGCCATGCTCGTCATTGTGCGGCGTGTCACCCGACCGCCAATGCGGCGCGAGCCGCATCGATAGTCGCATCGAGGTCGGCATCGCTATGTGCCAACGAGACGAACATCGCCTCGAATTGCGAAGGCGGCAAATTGACGCCCCGTTCGAACATCCCATGAAAAAATCGGGCGAAGGCCGCCGCGTCCGCGCGGCGCGCGCTCTCGCCGTCAAAGACTCTATCAGTTCCAAGAAACATCGTTAACAGCGAGCCGGCGCGGTTGATGCATCCGGCGCGGCCGGCCGCCGCCAGCGCCGTCCGCAGACCGGACTCGAGCCGCGCACCGGCCTGTTCTAGCCGTTCGTACACGCCGGGACGGTCGAGCACCTTGAGCGTTTCGATTCCGGCGCGCACCGACAACGGATTACCCGACAACGTGCCAGCTTGATATACCGGGCCAGCCGGCGCCAGCAAATCCATCAGTTCGGCGCGGCCCGCGACCGCGCCCATCGGCATGCCCCCGCCGATAATCTTGCCGAGCATGATCAGGTCCGGCTGAACGTCGAAAAGCTCGTATGCAGCGCCGTAGCGCAGGCGAAAGCCGCTGATCACCTCGTCGCAGATCAGCAGCGCGCCATGCCGATGAACCAGCTCGCCGAGCTGTTTGAGAAACCCGGCGGCGGGCGGCACGACGCCCATGTTCGCGGCGAGCGGCTCGACAATCACCGCGGCGACGCCTTTGGGATCGGCCGTGAAATAACGCTCGACCGCCTCAAGTGAATTGTACGGAGCGACCCGCGTCAGCGCGGCCAAAGCTTCCGGCACGCCGGCGCAATCCGGCACGCCGAGCGTCATCGCGCCCGAGCCGGCGCGCACCAGCAGGGCGTCGCTATGCCCATGATAGCAGCCGTCGAACTTGATTATGCCCGAACGGCCGGTGGCAGCGCGCGCAATCCTGAGCGCAGTCATCCCCGCTTCGGTGCCGGAACTCACCAGTCGCACTTTTTCGGCCGCCGGAATCGCGCCGGCGATCCGCTCCACCAGCTCGACTTCCAGTTCGGTCGGCGCGCCGAATGAAAATCCGCACGCCGCCTGTTCCGCCACCGCCGCGACGACCTCGGGATGCGCATGGCCGAGAATCGCCGGGCCGTACGATCCGACATAATCGATCAGGCGATTGCCGTCGGCGTCAAAGAGATAGGCCCCTGCGCCTTTCGCGATGAAGACGGGCGCGCCGCCGACCGCGCGCCATGCGCGCACAGGCGAATTCACCGCGCCTGGAATCCGGCTAAGGGCGCGATCGAACAGGGCCTTTGAGTTTTTTTTGGATAACGTCATCTGGTGTCGCCTTCGCGGATCGAAAATCGGCGCTCGCTATCGTAATGGAGACGATTTATCAAAGCGCGGGGACGATCAAGCGGCCGGTCGGCGGCGGCGGCGTGAATCGGGAAGTTGGCTCCTGGAGCCAGGATGCGTTCAGAAAGGAATTCCACTGGAACGCAATATGTTTTCAATTTTTTTTTCGCCCGAGAATTTTTCGTGAAAATTCGAAGGTTTTGCGCATCGGCGTGACGCTCGCTTGAATGACCAGCGAAAAGAATTTACACACTTGTCTTCGCCGTCAAACTGGTAAAGGCGCCATGAGGCGTTTTCTGGACCGAAGTTGGCGGCGATCGTAATCGTGGCCATCAGGCGCGAACTATTTTTTCCAGTCGTTTTTGTTCAGAAGAATGCGGGGAAAGGCGCGGCGGTTCAACCGGCGCGTTGATAGCCATGGAAACGTTTTCCGCCAACGACTTGAAGAAATAGGAGAATCTCTCGTTATCAACAGGTGTGGATAAAACTGTGAGTAATTCTCGAGCGAAACTTGGCGAAAAATCCGGCGTCGCGGGGAACGGCGCAAAATCTCCCGGAGGGGGCGAAGCATGAACGAGGTCTGGCAAAAAGCCGCGGACAGAATTCGCGAAACGTTGGGTCAGGTCAGCTACGAAACCTGGATCCAGCCGCTCAATTTCGTCGCGATGCGCGAACGCACCGTCACGATCGAAGCGCCCAACCGGTTCTTTTGCGAATGGGTGAGCGATCGCTATCACGATGTTTTGCGCGAATCGCTTTCCGCCGAAGCCGGCGAGCCGGTCACGGTCAAGCTGACGTTTGACGCGGAAGCGCAACCGGTGCGTCCGCGTCCGGCCGCTCCGCTAAAGTCGGCGCCGGCGCGCGCCGCCGAACCAGCGCATGCGGAACTCCATCCCGGCCTGTCCACGCGCTACACTTTCAACGAATTCGTGGTCGGATCGAGCAATCAGTTCGCGCATGCGGCGGCGCTGGCGGTGGCGCATCAGCCAGGCGAAAAATATAATCCCCTCTTCATCTATGGCGGAGTCGGTCTCGGCAAGACCCATCTGGCGACCGCCATCGGCCATCACATCTGGGCGGCGAGCAACAACCGATGCAAAGTCCTGTTCATGCCGGCGGAAGTTTTCATGAACGAGCTGATCAACTCCATCCGGCGCGATCGCATGGGCGACTTCAAAGAGAAATTCCGCCGGGTTGACGCGCTGATTCTCGACGATGTGCAATTCCTTGCCGGCCGCGAACGAACGCAGGAGGAATTCTTTCACACCTTCAATTCGCTTCATTCCGAAAGGCATCAGATTGTCCTGACTTCGGACAAGACGCCAAAGGAGATCAACGGCCTTGAGGATCGGCTGCGCAACCGCTTCGAGTCGGGCCTGATTGCGGATATCGCGCCGCCCGACCTCGAGACGCGCGTGGCCATCATCCAGAAAAAAGCGGCGCTGGAGCATCTGCCGTTGCCGCCCGAAGTGGCGCTTTATATCGCGCAGAACGTTTCCGCCAACGTGCGCGAGCTGGAAGGGTGTCTTACGCGGATCGCGGCGCTCGCCTCGATCGACAAATCTCCGATCACGACCGAATTCGCCCGCCAGGCGCTGCGCGACCTGATTCGCACCCGCGAACCCAAGCCCGATATCGAGGCGATTCAAAAGGTGGTGGCGGATTTTTTTCATATCCGCCTGCTCGACCTGAAATCGAAGAAGCGGACGCAACATATCGCCTTTTGCCGGCAGGTCGCGATGTATCTCTGCCGAAAATTGACGGATGCGTCGTTTCCGGCGATCGGCGAATCATTCGGGCGCGACCATTCGACGGTGATTCACGCCTATAATCTGATCGCGCGGCGAATCGCGAACGATTCAGCGTTTCGGTTTTCCATCGAAAAGATCGAGCGCGAACTGAAAACGACTCAGGCGAACGCCGCCTGAACGGCGCAAGAGCCGGGAAAACCTGTTGAGAACGGTTGAACAAGTTTGGCGCTATGCACAAGGCGGACCTGAAGACCGCTCCGACAGGTTTTCCGGCGGGTTTTCATCAACAGATTATGCTCAGGAAAAAGTCTTTTATTTGCTGATGTTTTCTTGTGTTATGCACAAATCAACAGGCGCTACTGGCCTTACTGATCTTTTCTTCAAGAAAAATAAGATCAGGATCAGAAGTTGAGTCAGAGCGCGGGTGATAAATGGAACTGGTCATTGATCGCGTTTCGCTTTTGAACGGGCTTGGCATGGTTCAGGGCATCGTCGAACGCCGCAACACCGTACCAATCCTCGGACACGTCCTGCTTGAGCCTGAGGAAAACCGGCTGCGGCTTTCCGCGACCGACCTGGAAGTCGGTATCCGCACCGAAATCGCTTGTTCGCGCGCCGACAAGGCCGGACTCACGCTCAACGCGCGCAAGCTTTTCGAGGTCGTGCGCGAGGCCGAGGGCGAAGAAGTGACGCTCAAGTCGCTTGAGGGCGATTGGTTCGAGCTGCGATGTGGCCGGGCGCGGTTCAAAATGATGGGCCTCGATCCGCGGAGTTTTCCGGCGATGCCGGCGCAGGCGTCGAAACAGGAACCGCTGGGCGGACGCAAAGCGGTCAAGGGCGAACTGACGATCGCTTGCGATGCGCTGGCCGCGATGATCGACCGGACGATCTTCGCCGTCAGTCCGGACGAAGCGCGCTACAACCTGAGCGGCGTTTATATCGAGGCGGCCGACGGAAACGGCGTGCGGATGGTCGCGACTGACGGCCATCGATTGGCGATGGTCGATCGGGACGCGGCCGGATTCAACATGCAGGGCGGCGCGATCATTCCGCGCAAGGGCCTTGCGGAATTACGCAAGCTGCTCGACCAGGCTGGCGAAGGCGAGGTCAAACTCAGCATCGACGGGCAGCTCGCATGGCTTAAGCGTGGCGCGTCGGAAGTCTCGATGCGGCTGGTCGAGGGCGAATTTCCCGATTATCGAGGCGTGATTCCCAAGGAGTCGCGCTACCAGATTTCGGTCGGGCGCGAAGCGCTGCTGCGCGCGATAAAGCGCGCGATGATCTTTTCCAACGAGCGCTATCACGGCGTCAAACTGGCGTTCTCAGCCGGCAGCCTCACGGTTTCGTCGGCGAGTCCCGAAGTTGGCGAGGCCAGCGAGACGCTCGATATCGAATTTGGCGGCGCGGATTTTTCGATCGGCTTCAACGCTTCCTACCTTCAGCAGGCGCTGAACGTGATTCCCGCCGACGCCGAAGCGATTCTGGGCTTAAGCGACGAGGTAAGCCCCGGCGTAATCACAACGTCGGCGGATTCGCAATTTACCTATGTCGTGATGCCGATGCGGTTGTGAGCGTCGAATCGGACGGTCACCAGGTTTCGAGTAGGCGTGCAACGTCGGGAGTCGCAGGCAAAGTGGCGAGTGAGTTCCAATCGCCTTGCTGAATTATTTTTCCGCGTTCGATCACCGCTACCTGCGGGCAAAGCCGATTGAGAATTTCGGCGCTATGGTCCACGGCGATAAGGATGAAGTTCAGCCGGCGCTGCCATTGATCAAGTGCGGCGATCAGGTCGCGAATCAAGGGGCGATCGAGCGCGACAAATGGCTCGTCGAGCAGGACCAGCGGCGGCCGCCGCGCCAGCATCCGCGCCAACGCGACGCGCCGGGATTCGCCGCCTGAGATTTTCGCGGCGCGATTGTTCCAAATCGCTTCAAGGCCAAGCCGCTCGCGCAACTCGGCGATCCATTTGGAATTTTCCGCAACCGCGCCATTGGCCAACCCGAACACGACGTTATCGGCGACGCTCAAATGCGGAAACAGCAGATTTTTTTGCGTCAGGTAGGCGAGTGGCCGGCGATGGAGCGGCAGCGGCGGCGGGAACAGCTTCGTTTCGTTCAGCCGGATTTCGCCGGCGTCGGGATTTTCGATGCCTGCGATGCATCCGAGGATAGTGCTTTTGCCCGCGCCCGAGGCGCCGAAGATCGCGAGACGATCGCCAGCGCTGACCTGGATATGCACGTCAACAGTAAAGCCGCCGCGTTTTTTGACGATTTGCGCGTCAAGCATCGCGAGATTGCGCCAGCAGATGAATCAGCCATGGCAGCGGGAGCGCGGTGAGCAGAAAGATGATCAGCAGCGGCATCACGGCAGGCATCCCGGCGGTCTGCAAATTGACCCAGATTTGCACCGGCATTCCGGCTGGATAATAGGCGGTGACGATTACCGCGCCGAATTCGCCGAGCGCGCGCACCCACGCGATGCTGATGGCGGCGGCAAGTCCGAGCCGCGCGAGCGGAAACGTGACGCGGCGAAAAACCGCGATTGGCGCCACCCCCAATAAAGCCGCTGTTTGCTCGAGTTCATGCGGTACCGACGCGATCGCGGCGCGCGCCGCGACGATATAATATCCGATGCTGGCGTAAACCTGCGTGGCGACAAACGCGGTCGCGCTATTGCTGGTCGGTACACCGATCCGCAGCAGGAATCCGCCTAGGCTGCTGGCGGGACCGTAGGCGAGCGAGAGCAGCAAGCCGAGCGCCAGCGGCGGCATCAGCACCGAAATTAACACCGCCGCATCCCAGATAATGCGGTCGCGTCCGGCGCTCCGCGCGAGATACCAGGCGACCGGCGTGCCGGCGACGATTACGATCGCCATCGCGATCGCGGTCAGAACAATCGACACCCGTACGGCGCCAGCGGTCGAACCGGGAACGCCGCCGTCCCAACTCCAACGCCCGACGTGGGCGCCGAGACCGACCAGGGGATAGAGCAGCGCGATCGTGAACGCCGCCATCCCGAGCATTTTGAACCATCTTGCGTTCATCTGATGATGACGTCAGGGCGTAAGCGGTTTCGCGTCGCCCGGGCCGTCGTAATGATAGCGCGCGAAGAGCGCGCGCGCCTCGTCGCCGCTAAGCCATCGCACGAAGCGCGCCGCCAGCTTGGGATGAGGCGCGCCGGCAAGCGCGGCGGCATAAAAAATCAGCGGCGACGGATGATGAACCTTGCCGTCGAGCGTGACCGCAGCCCGGCGATAACGGTCGGCCATCGCGGCGTCGCCGAGATTGATTTCGGGAGGCAGATTGATAAACGGCAAGCCGTAAGCCTCGGGTTGCGTGCGATATGCAGAGCTCGCATCAAGCTGGCCAGCTTGAAGACGCGCCATCACTTCGGGTTCCTGGAAAATCTGGCTCGGATTGATCGTGGCGCCAAGGATGCGTTCCGGCAGATCGGGCTGATGATAAAATTCGGCCGCCAATTGCATCGCGAAGATAATGTTAAGACCCTGAGGATCAGTGCGCGGATCGGTGCGGCCAAAGCGAAATCCGGGAGTTTCGAGCACTCGCCACCATGGCGTACCATTCGCCGCGGTCGCATGAGCCAATTGGTCGGCGAAGCGGCTGTGCGGACTGTATGCGATTACGACCGACGTGCCGGCGATCGGAATCGCTTCGGCGGCCTTGTGCGCGGCGAGGATCGTTCGCATCGGCCCGGGCGTGACGGCGATAAAAACGTCAGGCCGGATACTGCCCGCGACGATCAGATTGGCAAGCCCGGTCGAGCCCTGTGCGCGGCCGTGAAATTCGGCGCCGAGCGCGCGTGCGACTGCGGGCCGGACGCCGTGTTCCATCAGGGCGCCCATCGAGCCGGCATAGGCGACTTCGAGCGGCGTGAGCGCGCCGGCGAACGCCCGCCCGGCGAGCAAAATCACGACAAGGAACGCGCCGAATCCGGCTTGAAACCGGGCGCGCGAGACGGCGCTTTGGGACTTTTTCATAGGACGCGATTTATGCCATCATACATGACATATGACAAGTAATAGGGCGAAAAGCGGCGAAGCCGTTAAGCGCACCCGCGAAGCGCGCGGAATGACGCAACTCGAACTGGCGCGGCGCACCGGCATTTCGCGGCAGGCGCTCGGCGCGATCGAATCCGGCGCCTATCAGCCGGGAGTGACGGCGGCGATCGCAATCGCGCGCGCGCTGGGCGAAACGGTCGAGAATCTCTTTGGACTGGAAGCAGGCGATCCGAGCCGGAGAGTGCGGGCGGAATTGCTCGGCGCGGACAAGGCGGCGCCGGCGCATCGGGTCGCGCTGGCGCGCGTGGGTGGACGGGTTGTCGCGATCGCCCAGCCGGCGGTGCGTGTGGCGCTGACGCCGGCGGCGGGCGTTGTGGAGCTTGCGGGAAAGGGGCGCACGGAAGTCGAAACAACGCGCACCGATGAGGAGATCGACGCGACCCTGCTGATCGCGGGATGCGATCCAGCGGCTGCTATCTTGAGCGAATGGCTGGCGCGGCATCGCGCGCCCTTTGCTGCGGTCGTCCTGCCATGTTCGAGCACGCGCGCGCTGGGCGCTGTGCTCGAAGGCCGCGCGCACGCGGCGGGTCTGCATCTGCGCGATCCGCGCAGCGGCGAATACAACCTTGCGGCGATGCGCCGGGCGCTGGGCGCGCGGCGCGCCGCGGTGGTTACTTTCGCGCGATGGGAGTTGGGTCTCGCAATCGCGCCGGAACGCGCCCGCTCGATCCGCGGCGTCGCCGACCTGGCGCGGCCGGGAGTGCGAATCGTGAACCGCGAGCAGGGAGCCGGCGCGCGCGCCGCGCTTGACGAAGCGCTTGCTTTCATCCACAAGCAGATTCTTAACGAAAACCTCTACCGGCTGATCGGCCATCGCGGCGTCAACGTCGGCCACGCGCACCCCTTTTATTACGAAGATCTCGCCCTGCTGGCTGGTTTCATGCCCTGGACGCCGCTGGCTCTGCTGGCGGGATTGCAGGCTCTGAGCCGCCCGCGCCCGCTCGATTCGCGCCTCGGCTACCTCATCGTATGGACTTTGGCCGTGCTGATTTTTTACAACCTGCCGCAAAGCAAGCGCGGCGTTTACCTGCTCGCGATCTATCCGGCGCTCGCGGCGCTCGTCGCGATCTTTCTTATCGACGCGATCGCAAATCCGCCGGAGCTGGTCCGCCGCGGCGCCCGGATGCTCGCGGTCGCGACGGGCGGTTTTTTCGTCGTCGCCGCCGCCGCGTCAGCGTTCGGTGTCGTTCTGCTCTTTGTTGCGCCCGCCGGATTGCTCTGGATTCTCGGCCGCTTCGATATCCTGCTCGCGCAGTTGCCGGCGAATCTGCGCCTGGAATTCGTCAAATGGCTGCCGCTCGGAATCGCGATTCCGCTTTTCGTCGCGGGCCTCGGATGGCGGCTCTGCCGGACGCGCGCGACCGTCGCCAAAGTCTTTTTCGCCACCGCGCTTGGCTTCGCGGCGATGGCGGTCGCGGTCAACTGCGTCGTCGAACCCGCCGTGGCCGACACGCTGACGCTGCGCGGATTCGCGCGGCAGGCGCTCGCGACGGCCGGCGCGAACCCAATCGGATACATCGGCAGCCTCGATTACGATTTCGCTTTCTACAGCGGCCGCAACATTCGCTTCGTCACGACGCTGGACGCGCCCTACGAATACGTCATCTGCTCGGAAGACGATTTTCGCCTGCTTGGACCGCGGATGCGGGCGGAATACGAACGGGTCGCGATCAGCAATCCGACCGCGTTCGACGGAACCAGCCGGATGCTCTTGTTGCGGCGAGTTTCCGGCCCGGAATCGCCGCCAGCGGCTCACGCGGGCGCGGCGCCGAAAAGCGGCGTCTAGGAATAGCGCGCGCGGCGAATATCGCTCACCGCCGCGACCAGTCTCGGCAGAATCTCGCCGGTCGGTCCGCGCAGGCTGAAATCGCAAATCGCCGTGATTTCCGACTCGTACAAATTCGCCTCGACCAACACGCCGCCGCGCTGTTTCACTTCCAGTGCAAATCCCGCCGCTGGATAAACGGTGGCCGACGTCCCAGCGACGATCACGAGATCGGCCAGCGCCGCGTGTTCCATGCATTGTCCGAGCACGTCGCGGGGAATCGGCTCGCCGAACGCGACCGTGTCGCTCTTGATCAGCCCGTCGCATTTCGGGCATGGCGGCGGCAACGTATCGAGCCGGATGTCCTCGGCGCGGAATCGCGCGCCGCAATCGATACATCGCACCAGCTTCCAGTTGCCGTGGATTTCCGCCAGGCCGGTCTGACCCGACTGTCGATGCAGATCGTCAACGTTCTGCGTGATCAAAAATTTGAGCACGCCCATCGCTTCAAGATCGGCCAGCGCGCGATGGCCGGGGTTCGGTTTGGCGACCTTGAGCGGCCCCCAGAGTTCGTCGTTCTGACGGCGGATCCGATCTTCCCAGGCTTTTTTCGGATTCTCGAGGAAAATCTGATAGCCGTTCATCGGCGGCTCGCCGTATTTGGTCCACAGCCCGCCGGGACCGCGAAACGGCGGAATGCCGCTTTCGACCGACAATCCAGCGCCGGTCAATGAGATTACATATTCAGCCCCGGCAATCGCGCGCGCGGCGGCGATTATCTGGGCGTCAGTCGCGCGCTCAGCTTGATTTTCCATCAACACCCTCCTCGGCGACCACGCACGAGATGAAGGTAAAGGCATAAGCGGTCACGCCCGCATCCAGCATGCGCAGCGTCAAACCGCCCGCCGCGACGGAATCATTGGTTGCGAGCGCGTACATCCGCGCGCGATCGACGTTGATCGCCATCCGGCCATCTTCAAGTTTCACATCGGCGCCAGGCTGATGAGTTCCGCTCAACTCCATCGCGACGCGCGCGGCGCCGCCTCCCGGCGGCTCCATCACCAGATTCACGTCCCTGGCGGTAAAACGCAACGATATCGCGGCGCCCGAAACCCCGGCGCGTGCGCCCTCGCGGCCAACCGTCCACCGCCCGGAGAGATAGATCGCGCCCTCGGCGTGGCGGCCGGGATCGGCATATTCCGTCTCGCGCTCTTGCACCACGCCCGCCGGATTTCCGAACTGGCCGCGTTCGTAGCCAAGATAAAGCTCCGGCGTCACCCGATAGCATAGGGCGCCCGGATGGTCGCTCGGCCGCACCGGCTCCATCGGCGGCGGAAACACTGCAGCGGGATTCAGCTCTGCCAGCAAGGCTTGGATTCGCATCTCGGTCTCGGCGTACATCCCTTCGCCGAAATGGTAGTACCGCAGGCGTCCCTCGGCGTCGATCAGATATTTAGCCGGCCAGTACCGATTCGAGTAGGCGCGCCAGATTCGATAATCGCGGTCCAGCACCACTGGGTATTCAAGCTTCAAGTCGCTGATCGCCGCCGCCACGCGCCCGCGATCGCGGGCGAAACTGAATTCCGGCGCATGGACGCCCGCAATAATCAGGCCCGCGTTAGCATAGCGGCGATGCCATTCCGCGACGTATGGAAGCGTCCGCAGGCAATTCACGCAGGTGTAGTCCCAGAAATCGACCATCACGACCGCTTTGCCGCGCAGCCGTTGCAGATCGACGGGTCCGTGCTGCAGCCATTCTCCGCCTTCAAGCGGCGGCGCGAAGATCGTCTCTTTGATTTGGGGCATCGCGACCCGCCATTACCGTGTTAGCCAACTGCGCCAGGAATCAAGCAAGCGCCAGCTTGTTCGCAACCTAGCATAGCGCCCGCCGAGTCGTCACCAAATTGAAACCCTCCGTCCGCATGCGAACAGCTCATCCAAGCCGCTCGATGAACCCGGCGACGGCGGCGGCGAGCAGATCCGGCCGTTCGAGCGGCAGGTGATGATGCGTCGCCGGAATCTCGACCAGCTCGATCAGCGGGTTCGATGCGGCGGCGCGCGCGGCCGCGTCCGCGGTCATGATGCGGCTCATTTCGGCGCGCACCAACAACGTTGGAATCCGTATCGACGCGAGCGCCGCGGGTACGTCAAGCCCGTCGCTGCCGAAGAAGCTCTCCCGATCGAACTTCATCGTATAGCGGCCGTCGGCGAGCCGCATGAGGCTGCGCTCGGCGATTTCCGCAATCACTGCAGGCGGAATTCCGCCTTCGTCAGGCATCAGGCGAAATCGCGCCCGCGCCATCGCAAGGTCGGGATAGACGACGGTCGGAAGAGCCTTCAGCCGCGCCAGATAGCGATTGCGCCGCGGCGATGAAGTCACTGCGATATCGACCGCGACAGCCGCGCGCGCCGCCTGTGGATAACGCGTGGCGAACGCCACCGTCGCGATTCCGCCCATGCTGTGGCCGACCATCACCGGCCGTCGCACTTGCAGCGCCTCCAGGGCGCGCAATGCGTCGGCGGCGTAATCTTCGGGCGCATAGGCGGCCGGCCGGACCCATCCGCTATCGCCGTGACCGCGCAAATCGAGCGCGATCGCGCGGTAGCGCCGCGGATCGAGCCGCTCGGCGAAGCCACGCCACCACCATGCGTTGGCCGAATTGCCATGCAGCAGCACGATTGCGGCAGGCGCCGCGGGATTCCATTGGAGATAATGGAGCCGCGGTTCGCCTTCGATAACGCCGCTGACCGGCTCGCTCATGCGAATACGTCGTCCAGGAACGGACGCAGCGCGGCGGCGAGGCCGCGCGGATTATCCAGCGGCACGTGATGATGCGACGCGGGCACGGTCACGATCCGGCCGTGCGGCATCTGCTTCACCATCTTTTCCGCCACGCCCGGCGGCAGCACGCTCTTTTCGGGTTTCACGAACAGGGCGGGACAGCGGATCTCTTTGAGTCCGTCCCACGCGCGAATCGGATCGCGAATCATCGTGCGCCGATCGGATTTATAGTCCCATTTGCCGTCATCGCCCTGGCGGAACGAGAGCGCGGCCACGTGCGCGAGGATTTCCGGCGTCGCGATCGTATCGGCCGGAATTGTGCGGAAACCGGCGATCGCCTCGTCAAGCGAATCGAACCGGCGGCTCGGTTTGGCCGCCAGCTCGCGCAGCGCCGCGACCGCGTCCTCGGGATAATTGGGCGGACTGTCGATCACCGCGATCGCGCGCAGGCTCGCGCTGTGGCGAATCGCATGGCACATCACGTTATGGCCGCCCATGGAATGGCCGACCAGCGCCGGCGCGCCCAAATCCAACTGTTCGATCACGGCCTGGAGATCGGCGACATAGTGGCGCGTGCCGTAACTCCATTCCGCGCTCCATTCGCTGTCGCCGTGGCCGCGCTGATCGAGCGCGAGCACGTGATAGCGATCGATCAAATCGGCGGCGACGAAGTCCCACCATCGCGCGTGCGCCGCGCCGCCGTGAATCAGCAGCACCGGCGGATTGCCGCTTCCGCCAAAATCGACGCAATTCAATTTGATTCCGCCATCAACCTTGAATTCGCGGGTTTTCATCGGCGGCCCTTACCAGCGGCCGCCGCGAACGCGGCGGCTAGCTCGTGGATGCTTTGCAACCGGCCTTAATCGTGCAACCATTTTGCTCAGGACTTCTCCATCCGAAACTTATGTTCGAGCGCCCATCGTACGCCTGGATTCTGGCCGGGCTGCTGTTAATCGTTCCGCTCGCGCCACGCGCCGCGGACGCCGGCAATTCGCCCACGGGAATCGCCGAATCGGCCGGCGGTTCGCCGCCGCCAGCGCCGCTTCCCGGCGCTCCCGGAGGGCCATCCCCGGCGACCGCGCCGCCGCCCGACACGGCCGACAACGAATCGAACGCGGCCAAGGCGCGTGCGCTGGTCGCGGCGGCGATCAACATGACCGACAGCGCGCAGGCGGTTAAACTGTTGTGGCAGGCGACCGACCTGGATCCAACCTACGACGACGCCTACATCTACCTCGCGTTGTTTTACAATTCGCGCTCAAACTTCAGCAAGGTGATCGAAGTCTATCAGAAACTGCTCAAATATCAGCCGCACGAGGCGAGCGCCTATCTCAATATGGGCGAAGCCTACATGTCATTCACGCCGCCGCGAATGAACGAGGCGCTGCCGAATTACCAAAAGGCCCTGCAAATCGATCCGACTTCTTCGTTTGCGGAACTGCGAATCGGACAGATCTACGCGGCGCAGGGAAATCGCGACGCGGCGCTGCGCTATCTCAAGCTGGCGAGCGGCGACCGCGCCAAAAATCCGGATATCGCGAATCAGGCGGATCGGCTGATTCGCGATATCATGGGCTCTTGACGGATTGCGGCGAATTTCCGAGGTCAGGGCGCCTGCGCCGCAATCGGCATCCCGACCGTTTTCGACGGCGCGATACGCACGGACGAATCGGGAGCCTTCCCGGCGGCGGGCGGCGCCGGCTGATTGGCTGACGCCGCGGGCGCGTCGAAACTGCGGCCCATCTTGAGCGCCTCATCGCGAAAGCGCGGCGGCACGAATTCGCGATCGAAACGCGCGCGCTGGTCGGGAGAGAGAACCGCCGAGATTTTCAGGTATGCATCGAGCAGCAGGCGGCGGCGCTGATGCCGAAATTCAGCGCGCATCCGCGTGACCTGATCGTGCGTGCCGCGCATCACTTCGCCGACTTGCTCGCGCTGCGACGGCGTAAGCGCCAAATCTTCGCTCATGCGATCGATCAGATTTTGTCCGGGCGCTTCGAGCCAGTGCATCCGATACGCGAGCGAAGTGCTGGCGAATCCGATCGCTGAACCGGCCAGCAGCGCGGCGGCCAATACGAGAAGACCGTACTTACCCTGTAAGGCCATTATCCTTCATTGGGTTGGCCAAGGTCTGGAGCGATGGATTCGAACAGCGCGGGCTCTTCCGCCGGATTCTCGATCGCCGCGCCGTCGGGGAAATACGCGGTGGGCGCGGCGCGCAGATCGTCAGCCGCGAAAGTGTCCGGAAAATTGCGCGACGGAATCCGCTGCACCGACCAGACCGAGGCGCCGCCAACCATCAGCAGCGCCACCGCCGCCGCCATCGCGCGCCATGGCGCAGGTGCGGCGGGAACGCGCCGCATCGGCCGGCGCGCAACCGCGATACGCGGCCTTGGCGGCGTGGAATACGATCGCGGCGCAACTTCGGGTTCGCGATCCGAATGAAACACCGGAGCGCTCAGCGCGAAGAGCCTGAACGATCGGTCGCAGCGGTCGCAATGCTCCAGATGCTGGGAGAAATCGGCCCGCCGCGCCGGATTTAGCGTCCGCCGCCAGAACGAAACGAATTCCTTGCGCGCTTCAAAACAGTTCATCGCGCTGCCCGCCCTCGCTTCACGGTTAACATCCGTTCGGCCTGTTTGCGCAACATCTGCCGGGCCCGAAACGCACGAATTTTTACCTTGGCCTCGCTCCATCCCATGATCCGCGCAATTTCGCCTACGCTGAGGTCTTCCGACTCCTTGAGCAC
Organism: bacterium; assembly: GCA_014896235.1. Classification (GTDB taxonomy): domain Bacteria; phylum Desulfobacterota; class Binatia; order Binatales; family Binataceae; genus JADMIL01. Next base: position 17,441 of record JADBKU010000004.1, read on the forward strand.
CATCACCATCCGATCTTCGGGACGCAGGGAATCGAGCAGTTGATGGGCGAGGTCGTGCGCCTCGCGCCGTTGCTCGGCGGCATCGACGATTTCCTCGGGCGTCACCTCATTGACCAACTGGACCCACAAGTGCTCGGCGACGGTGAAATCCGCGACCAGATCCTCGGGCCGGCGCTGTCGGCGACGCAGCTCGTCATAGCAGACGTTGGCGACAATCGCCCGCAGCCATCCAAGAAACGGCATGTCCGCCCGATAGCCCGACAAGCCGGCAAAAGAGCGGATGATGCTTTCCTGCGCAAGATCGCGGACCAACTCGCGATCGGAAAAGAATCGCGCGCACAAGCGCTCGACCTTTTCGCGGTAGCGCGAAGCCAGTTCCGCGAACGACGCCGTCTGCCCGGCCAGGACTTCGGCGATCAGTTCCTCATCGGTTCTGACGGCAGGCACCCTCCGAAAACGATCGATTGCAGGCACGGCAGACATCTCTGCCGTTAATTACGCCGAAGACCCTGTTTCGGTTACAGTTTATGCTCATGGCCATCGTGATTAACCATCCTAATCATCCCTAGTCGCGCAGTGAATCCCAATAGATCACGAATACGGCTTTAGACCCGCTCGGAACAAATCATCCGGCGTATCGAGATCAAGCACCACGCCCGCGTCGTCAACGTCAAGATATGCGACCCGCGCGGGATCAGCATTGACAACCACGCGTGCGCCCCGATCCTCCGGCGCGTTCAGCAACTCATCGAAGACCTCGGCGCCAAAGAGCGCCGGATGGCCTCTGCGACCACAATAGCGTGCGATAACTATCGGCTGCGACAAATGATCATGCGCGTCAACCAATGCGCGGAACGTCTCTGCGGCGACCCTCGGATGGTCCGCGAGATGCACCACCACCGCGCGCGCATGTTCCGCGATTGCGAAACGTAATCCAACCTTCAGCGAAGAAAGCTGGCCGCGGGCGTAGGCGGGATTGTCGAGGACCACGATCCGGCTGTCGCGGGGTATCGCCGGCCGCACGCGATCGGCATGCGCGCCCAAAACAATTACCAGCCTTGGGATGACTTGGAGAATCTCAGCCGCTATATGCGCGATAAAGGTTTCGTCGCCGATCTTGAGCAGCGGCTTCGGATATCCCATCCGGCGCGACTCGCCCGCAGCCAGCAGGATCGCTCCAATGCCCGCGCCATTCATGAACTGGTAAAACGAAACTAGCGATTGAGTGGGCGGCGGCTGAGACGGCCGCTTTTGACGCCCAGGTTGAATTCGTCGCGAACGCCAAGGCGCCGCTCGCGGATAATCTCCGCGATGATCGCAATCGCGATCTCTTCTGGCGTTTCCGCGCCGATATCCAATCCTAGCGGCACGTGAACTTCTTTCAGGCGATTCGGATCGTAACCGTCGGCCGCGAGGCGATCGAGCGTGGCGCGGGCCCTTCTGCGCGAGCCAATCATGCCGACAAAACCTTCCGGATACTTGAGCGCCGCGCGCAACACTTCTTCATCATAGGCATGGCCGCGGGTGACGGAAACAAGATAGCAGTGCCGATCAAGCCCAAGCGCATCGATGGCGGCGGCGAATGGTTTAACGATAATCGCGTCCGCCGTGGGAAACCGTTCGCGATTGGCGAACGACGCGCGATCGTCGATCACGGTCACATGAAAACCCAGCATCGAACCGAGCGCGCAAAGCGGCTGCGCGATATGGCCGGCGCCCGCGATTATCAGGCGTTGGGCGCCGATTACAGGATCCAGATACAGGCGCGGCGCGCCCGTGCTTTCGATCCTGGCCACCGGACGCAATCCGCCATCGCCGGCGACTTCGAGCAGGCCGGGACGCGCGTCGGCGGCGCGCTCGGCGAGTTGATTAACCGCGCCGTCGCCCAGTTCGACGACAACGCCTTCGCCGCCGCATCCCGAAGGATCGATCACGGCTTTCGCGCCCACTGGCAGCTCGCGGCCCGATCCCGCGTCGACGACGGTAAGCAGCGCGGCGGGCCGGTTATGTTCGGCGGACTCGGCAAGTTTGCGCGCCACTGGCAGATCGCGCGGCGACCAAAGGTCGATAAAAACATCCATGATTCCGCCGCAAACGCCGACGTCCTCCTGATCGAAATCGCCGGTGAGGTCCACTTCGGCAAGCTTGGACTGCGCGCCGCCCTCGTCGAGCATCAGGCGCGCTTTGCGGAACACTTCGGCCTCGCCGCATCCGCCGCCGATCGTGCCGAATTGTCCGTCGGCGCGAATCAGCATCTTCGCTCCGACTTCGCGCGGCGTCGATCCGCGCACGTTGACGACCGTGGCGAGCGCGAACGGGCGATCGCGTTCCAGTGTGCGAACCGCTTCGGACCAGATTTGATCGACTCCCGGCATTGATCGAAGCTCCTGCGGCGCGTGGCCCGCCGCTCGGAATTAACCGGCCACGAGCCGCCGCGAGAACGTCCGAACTGGGCATCCGGAAACTTCGCGGCCGCGTACAATCATTCTGGCGTAAATTGGCTTGTCAATTCCAGCGTCCCCGGGCGGAACTCTGCTGTGCAGAATCCGCAAGCTGGGTTATCCGGCGCCCCGGCGCGACGCCGGATTCGCAAGCCGCGACGCGGTCTGGCGGCCCAGAGTCTCTTCCGCCAGTCCGTAGCGGCTCAGCATCCGGTAGAGCGTCGATCGCGAAACGCCGAGCAAGTCCGCGGCGCGGCGGCGATTGCCGTCGGTCCGCTCCAATGAGCGCACCAAGGTCCGCTTGATTATTTCGTCAAGCAACAACGGCGACTCGTCCGTCGAGCGCTCCGGCGCGAATGGTTCTTTCGCGACCGTGGCAATACGCGGCTCATCGACGAGGTCCTCCCGAATTTCAGACAGAGCGCCGTCGTCCTCCGCGCCGGCGCGCAGGATGTGTTCCGGCAGAACCGAAATATCGATGCGGTCGTTGTCGGAAAGCATGGCGGCGGACTGCATGGCGTGGGCGAATTCGCGGACGTTGCCGGGCCAGTCGTAGGCGGCGAGCGCGGCCAGGGCGCGGCGCGAAATGTAGCGCAGCCGTTTGCCGAAAAGCCGGTTGTAGTGGCCCAGGAAATGCGCCGCCAGCGCCTCCAGCGCGTCGCGCCGCTCGCGCAGCGGCGGGATCCGCACCGCGCTCGCGCTCAGCCGGTAGTAGAGATCGTCGCGAAACTCCCCCGCCTTGACCATCGCCCGCAAATCCCGGTTGGTCGCCGCGATCAGCCGGATGTCCACCTTGTGGCTCTGCGTCCCCCCCACCGGCTGCACCTCGTGGCTCTCCACCGCGCGCAGCAGCTTCGGCTGCAGCCGCAACGGCAACTCCCCGATCTCGTCCAGAAACAGCGTCCCCCCGTTGGCCGCGCGAAAATAGCCCAGCGCCTCCTCGCGCGCGTCGGTGAACGCTCCGCGCACGTGCCCGAACAACTGCGACTCCGCCAGCGACTCCACCAGATTCGAGCAGTTGAAGGTCACGAACGGCCCCTTCGGCGCAGGCCCCAGCTGATGCAGCGCCCGCGCCACCAGCTCCTTGCCCGTTCCCGACTCCCCGTAAACCAGCACCGTCGCCTTGTACGGCGCCAGCCGCCGGATCGTCTGCACCACCCGCCGCATCGCCCCGGACCGCACCACCATCCCACCCAACTGCGAATCGGTCAGCGCGAATCCGCCAATTTCCGCGGAACTTGGCGCCAGATGTTCGATATCGAGAAATTCGCCCGATTCTTCCGCCCCAATAACCTCCGATGAGTCGTCGTTACCTGTGCGATCCCAATCCAATGCGCAATCCTCCGTATGGCGCCGCCGCGTCGGTGCGGATTGGCCATACTTCGAGAATTCCCAACGCAAGGTTCAGGCCATTAGTTTTTTCGTTTATTTTCAGCCTTTTTTCGCCGATTAAACCCACGAAAACAGGCGCGATGACAGGTTATTGCCGCTCCGCCATCGAAATGCCTGACTAGCTTGTCGCGGATGAGCGAAGTTGACCGCCGATGAGCCGTGTTAAAGCCCCAGAGCGTCAATTAGCACCCGCGCGGCATGATCGCGCGGATCGACTTGAGAATAGATTCGTTCGATCAATCCGGAAGGGCCAATCAAAAAACTCATTCGAGCCGCATGTGTCGCCTTTTCGTTGTCACAAGCGCCATAAGCAAGCGCCACCGCGCGATCGCGATCGCAAAGCAGCAAAAACGGAAAATTCTCGCGCGCCGCGAACTCCGCGATTCGATCGAGCGGATCGCAACTGACGCCGGCCACAACGATATTGTTTTCGTTAAAGTATTCGATTTGGTCGCGGAAGCCGCGTCCCTCGAGCGTGCATCCGGGCGTCCCCGCTTCGGGATAAAACCAAAGCAGCAAGCGGCGTCCGCGAAAATCGGCAAGCGAAACAGGAGCGCCGTGATGCGCCGTCAGGGTGAAATCGGGCGCGGGGTCGCCAGCCTTGAGCTTTGTTGTCATGTGTCTGCGGCCCGCTTAGCGGCGGCGGGCCGTGTCAGTTAAGCGCCACGCGCAACCGCTCGATCATTTCAAGACAAGCCGGATCGCCCGGCTGAAGACGCAACGCGCCTTCCAATTCCGCGATCGCTTTCATCACAAGGCCTTTGTCCGCATAAAGCCGCGCCAGATTCATGTAAGGAAAGTGACGCGGTTCGTAGCGCGCGGCGCGCTTGGCTTTTTCAAACCATTCGACCGCCGCGTCCGCCTCGCCGCGCGCCATCAGGTATGCGCCGATATCGTTGTACGGATTTCCGAACGACGGATCGATCTCGATCGCGCGCATGCACTCGGCGATCGCGTCGTCGATCCGCCCGAGGTATCGATACGCCCAGCCGCGATAGGTATGCGCCTCCGCGGTCGGACACAATTCTATCGACTGATTGTAAAGCGTGATGGCGCTTTGGAAATCGCCCTGCAGATGGAACGCGGCGCCCTGGTTCCACAGCTCCAGCGCGCGCGCCCGCCGCACCTCGTCGTCCATGATCTGACGGATATTGCGCGACGGCGCTGCGGTCAAGCGATATGAGCGCCGTTCAAGGGACCGTCAAGGTGCGCATCGCCTGGATCATCGCCGGCGCAAGAATCGCGAGCAGCATCGCCGGCAGCACGAACAGGACCAGCGGGAACAGAATCTTGATTGTGCTTTTTTGGGCGGCTTCTTCCGCGCGCAGCCGGCGCTTGACGCGCAGCGAATCCGAACTCGCGCGCAAGGCCGGACCGATTTGCGCGCCGAGCTGCTCGCTCTGAATCAGCGTCGCGGCGAGCGGCCGGACGTCCTCGACCGCCGTGCGCTCGGCGAGGTTGCGCAGCGCCTGTCCGAGCGAATTGCCCGCCGCGACTTCGCCGGCGACAAGGGTCAGCTCCTTGCCGATGGCCTGTTCCTGGCGATCGGTTTCGTCGCCGACGATTTTTATCGCCTCGAACAGTCCGAGTCCGGCTTCGACGCATACCACGAGGAGATCAAGCACGTCGGAGAGTTGCCGCGCGATTTCGGTTTGGCGGCGCGCGGCGCGCTTTTGCAGGTAATAAAGCGGTCCCACCCATCCAGCGACGCCGCCCATCAGCGCGAACGCGATCGCTTTCGCCGCGTGGCCAAACCATAGATAAGCGGCGGCGAACCCCAGCAACGCGCCGATCGCCAGCGTGAAGATTCGCGCAAGCTGAAAAACGCGCACCGCGCTTGAGCGGATAAAGCCCGCGCAAGTCAGCATTTGCGCGATTTTCTTCGCCCCGGGATTTTCCTTCGGCTCGGGCATCCGGGCGAGCGCCCACTGCAAAAACATGCGGCCCACACTCTCCGCTTCGGCTTGGGCGGCGAAAGGATTCGCGGCATGCGCGAATCGGTCGCGCGCCGCGATTTCGGCGAAGCGCTCCTGAAACGTGCGATGGCTGCCGAAAAACGCCGCGTAAATCGCCATCGCGGCGACGCCGGCCAGACAGAAAATCGCCGTGCTGACCAAAAATGAATTCATTTCAATAATCCAGCCGTCAGTAATCCACCCGCAGGATGCGGCGAATGGTGAAAAGCGCCATCACGTCAAGCGTGACCGCGATCTTCAGCGCAGCCTTGCCGCTGGGATCCGTGAACAGCACCTTGGCGTAGCCGGGCTGCACCATGCTGAACGCCCCAAGCACCAGAATCGGCAGCAGTCCGACCACCATGCCGCTCATCCGCGATTGCGCCGTCATCGCGCGGATTTGCTGCTGCAAGCGCTGGCGCGTGCGCACGATTTCGGACAAGCGGCCGACGATCTGCGCAAGGCTGCTGCCGACTTCGCTCTGCACCTTGATGGCGATGACGAGCAGCCGCAAATCCTCTTCGGGCACGCGTTGCAGCATTTCATCGAACGCGCGCGGCAGCGGCATCCCAAGCCGGGTCTGTTCGAGCACGGTGCGGAATTCGCCGCCGATCGGATCGGCGAATTCCTGCACCAGGACCTGCAGGCCGCGCAGCAGCGAATGCCCGGCTTCAAGCGACGATTTGATCAGGTCCAGGGCGAACGGCAATTGCATCGCAAACGCGCGCATCCGCCGATTGCGCCGGTAGCGGATATATAGAATCGGCAGCGACCCGGCGGCGGCCCCGGTCCCGAGAATCAAAAGCGATCCCGGCCAGAGCATCTGGCCAACAGCCAATCCGGCCCCGAACATCAGTACGATGATCAGCAGCATCTCGGAGACGCGCATGTAAACGCCCGCCTGCCACATGGCCCGTTCGAGCCGCCGCAACGGACGCAGCCGGTAAATCATGTCAAGCAGCATCCCGGAGCTGGCCTGGGGAAGGCGCCGGCGCCGGTCGGTCCTGAACAGGTCGTCCGCCCCCTCTTGCGCCTCGGCCTGCTTGAGCCGTTCCAGCCGCTCCGCCGCCTGATCGCGGCCTCCGCCCGTCCAAAGCATCAGCGCCAGCGCCAGCACCAGCGCGAAGACCGCGGACGAAATCAGAAAATCCATGGCGACCGCTCCTCGTCGTTCATTTCAACGGCCGCCCGCACGCATCGCGCGCGGCGTCGGATCGAGCTTGAAGCCGGCGATCTCGATTTGCTGCGCGTAGCTTGAACGGATTCCGGTGGAGCGGAACTCGCCGAGGATGCGGCCGTCGGGCCCGGTTCCGGTGCGCACGAACTCGAACAGGTCCTGCATCATGATGGTTTCGCCTTCCATCCCGCTGACCTCGGAAATCTTCAGCAACTTGCGCGTACCGTCCGAAAGGCGGCTCACGTGCACGACGATATTGACGGCCGAGGCGATCTGCTGGCGCATCGCGCGCTGCGGGATCGAAAACCCGCCCAACAGCATCATCATCTCCAGCCGGCCGATCGATTCGCGCGGACTGTTGGCGTGAATCGTCGCGATCGAGCCGTCGTGGCCGGTGGACATCGCCTGCAGCATGTCGTAAACCTCGGCCCCGCGAACCTCGCCGACGATAATCCGGTCAGGCCGCATCCGCAGGCAGTTCTTCACCAAATCGCGCTGCGTGACTTCGCCTTTGCCCTCGAGATTCTGCGGACGGGTTTCGAGCCGGACCACGTGCGGCTGCTGCAACGACAGTTCGGCGGAATCCTCGATCGTCACGATCCGCTCGTCCTCTGGAACGAACGCCGACAGGCAATTGAGCATCGTGGTTTTGCCCGAGCCGGTGCCGCCGCAAACGATGATGTTGAGGCGGGCGCGCACCAAGGCCCTGAGGAAATCGACGATTTCAGCCGTCAGGCTGCCCTTTTCGACCAGCGCCGCGATATCGTAGCGCCGCTTGCCGAAGCGCCGGATAGACAGGGCCGGACCGTCGAGCGCGAGCGGCGGAATAATCGCGTTGATGCGCGAGCCGTCGCGCAAGCGCGCATCGACCATCGGCGAGGCTTCGTCCACGCGCCGGCCGACCTGCGAAACGATGCGGTCGATGATCAGCATCAGATGCTGATCGTCCTGAAAAGTGACATCAGTCGCGTGCAGCTTGCCGAACTTTTCGACGTAAACCTGATTGTGCCCGTTGACCAGGATGTCGGTGATGTCGTCGTCGTGAAGCAACGGTTCGAGCGGGCCGAGTCCGAGCAGCTCGTTTTTGATTTCGCTGACGAAGCGCGCGCGGTCCAGATCGGTGAACAGGCGCCCGTCCTGGTCGAGGGTTTCGTTGATCGCCGCCGTGACTTTCGCCGAAACCATCGCCGGTTCGAGCGCGTCAAGCTTCGACACGTCGAGCGTTTCCATCAGGCGGTTGTGCACGCGCAGCTTGAGCCGGCGCAGTCCCTCGGCCACCTCGTCGCGCTTGCGCTGCGGCGCGCCGCCGATCAGCGAACCGGCGGGCGTCTCCGGAAGCGCCGCGCCCGGAGCGTTTTTGGACAGACGATCGACCAGTCTCATACGGATTTCCTTTGCGCGCATGGGCCGCGCGCGTCACGCTTCAACCGTTCAGGCCTGCGCGGGGGCCGCCCCAAACCACCGCGACCACAACCCCCTGGCGACAGGCTCGGGCTCGCCGCGCGTCGCGAGCCGCCGCGCCAGATCGGCGCTCGCCCGCGCCAGCGGACCATTCGGCGCGACCTGCCAAATGTCCTGGGCCCGCAATTGCGCCCGCTGGAGCGTGCGCTCGTCGCGCGGAATCCGCGCATAAAACGGCGCGTCCAACGCCGCGGCGACGGCGGCTTCGCCGATTTGATGCTGGGCGTCGGCGCGATTCAACACGAAATGCGGAGCCGTGAAGCGCAATCGCAAGCGCTCGAAAAAGTCGCGAAAGCGGCGCGCCTTGGCGACCGAAACGAGCGACTGCTCCATCACGTACAAAACCGCTTCCGAGCGCTCCCACGCCGCGATCGAATTTTCATCGACGCGCTTGCCGCAATCGACGACGACGTAATCGAACAACTCCGCCATCAGGTCGAGCACCGCGCCGACGGCCAGATCGGAGACCCGCTCGCCGTCCTCGAAACGGCGCGGCGCCGCAAGCAGGTACGCGCCGGACGGATGCTTGCAGAGCGCGGATTCGAGCCGAATCGAATCGAGCATCCGCACATGCTCGACCAGCGATGCGATCGTCTGCGCCGGCTCAAGATTCAAAAAGATATTTTGACTGCCCTTCTGGAAATCCAGATCGACGACTGCGGCGACCTTGTCGAGCGAATACACGAGCGCCAGCGCAAGACCGCCTGCCACCGTCGTCACGCCGGCGCCGCCGCTCAGGCTCGCGACCGAAATAACCGCGCCGCGCCGCCGGTTGCGCCGGTAGCGCTCCTCGCTGATCTTCATCAAAACGCGAGTCACGGCGTCCGTTTCGAGCGGCGCGAACAAAATCTCTTCGGCGCCCGCATGCAGCGCGAGCCGCATCAGCGCCGCCGACCGCTCGCTCAGAATCGCCACCAGCCGCGGTCCGGGCTTACGTTCAGCCTGGGCCTGCAAAAACGCGAGCGGTTCCGCTTCGTTGCCGCTGAAAAGCGTCATCACCACGTCAGGCGCGACGGCGCCGTCGCCATACTGATGAAAATCGCGTTCGCTCAGCTCCAGCAGCGGCTCCTGGATTTCAGCGAGCGCCGCGGCCGCGAGCGCCCGGCGCTCCAAATCGTCGCCAACCAGCACGACACTTAATTTGTCGCGCCGTTCCAAACCCTTTGCGCTTTTTGCCGTCACGTCGATCCGCCCTCCCTCGCACGCGGACCGGCGACCCGTCGCCGCCGATCCGCTCCCCGGCCGCGCCAGCGCATCAGGTAGCGGTCAAATAAGAATCGACGGAACTGACCAGCGACTTGATGTCGTTGCCCATGGTCTCATACGCGATGAACACCACTATCGCGATCGCCGCAAGAATCAGCGCATACTCAGTCATCGTCTGACCTTTAGCGAGCTTGCGCACCCGTTCGTACATCTTAATGATTCTGTTCACCTTCTCTCTCCTTTTCTCCCTGCATTCCGCGCCGCGCCGTGAGCGGCGCCTCGCCGCCGCTTCTGAACGCTTCATCCGCCATCCGGCGCCAGCGAACTAGTATTCGAATTGGCATTCCGCCAGGCCGTCAAATTTTTGACGGCCGTCAAAATATCTTCAGCCGACAAAACTACTGACTAAAGTGAAATCATGTTAATTTCGGCCACGCCGCATTGTTGAGAATGGTTAATGCAGCGTCCATGCCAGTCGCTCACGTTTCCGGTTTAATGCGCTGTATTGTGGTTTAACGGCTGAATAAAACTGGATCGCGCGACCTCGCTCCAAAGATGCCTCAAAATGACACGGCATAGAGTCCGTACCAGACACGACTGAACAGTCATTCGCGGCGATGCGGATAAAAGCGGGCTACGCTCGTCTTACAGCGCGGATGTGAGTTGATTTACGCAAAGCTTTGCTATTTTAAGCTCCGACCTCGCGCGCAAATCCGCCGTCTGTCAATTTCAACTCAAAGGGAGGGCGCGACGCGCCAATCAAGATGAACCGTTTTCATAGCGCGGCCAGGCCGCGTTTGCTCCGTCGCGGCGGGTTTAGATATTTCGCTTTGGCAATCGGCGTAATCTTCGCATCGGCCTGTTGCGCCGGATGCGCCAACAGCGCGCTCGCGGCCGCGCGCGCGCAACTCCAGGCGGGAGATTTGGTTGAAGCTCATCGCAATCTGGAGGCGGCCCGCCGCTCCTCCAACCTGTCGCAACAGGAATTACGTGAAATCGATGACGATCTTTGCTTTACCGAATATCGAATCGGGCCGCCCGAATATTCGATCGCGCGCGAACGCGCGACCTGCGGCGAGGCCACGAAGTTGAGCGGCAGCCGTAGCGGCCCAGTCGTCACGAAGCTGGACCAGCAGGAACATGATGCCGCGGCGGCCGAGTTCGCCAGTGCGCTCAAGGCGGGAGATTTGACCCGCGCCGATCAGGCGATAATTGATTACCAACATTATCCCGGCGCGGATACGGCGGCGGTGGCCGAATGGTCTAGCCAACTGCGCCGCGCCTCCGTCCGACAATTCGCTTTGTCCTCGCGGCGCCGGCGCAAGGAGCTAGCGCCCGCGATCGCCGCGATGGAGCGCCGCTATCCCGAGATGAGAAAAATGAACGACGCGGCGTTCGCGCGCTGGGTGATGCGCAATGCGACGGTGGACGGCGAACCGATGGTCAGCGCGGTCAGCGTCGGCCATAACGCGATACGCCTCGATGTGGCGGAGCGCAGCCTTTCCGCCGTTCGCTTCAACCTGAATCGGTTCGCCAGGATCAATGACGCGATGATCGCGCGCTGCCGATGCGACGGCCATACGGCGATTGATGTCGAAGGTTCTGGATTGCCCGCCTATCTTTTGCGCCTCGATCCGCAGACGCGCCAGTCGGAGGTGGTGGTTATGCCGCAACCGCGCTAGCGCGATGGTCCCAATCGCCACGCCGCTACTAAAAACGATTAGCCATCACATTCGGATTGCCGAACGTGTTGCTCGCGTAACTGTCGATCAAACCGGCCGCGACGCCGGTCCCGTCGACGCTCACCGTATCGTACGCGCCCATATAATTCGGAGCGACCATGATGTCCTGGCCGACCAGAGACGGGAAATTTACCGGAGTCACTTTGAAATTTCTGAAAGTCGCGCCGCCATTTACTGACATAGCGCAAAATCGGTCGATCAAAAAATTGTTGTTGTCACGGCGGCGATCGTAAAAACAGATGCCGATTTTTCCGGTTTTGTCGGTGTTCATCGCCGGCTCGAATTGATCGGTGTACGGAAACCGGCCGCCCTCCGGATTATTGTTGACGCGCATCGGCGACGACCAATCGACGCCGCCGTTCGACGACTGCGCGAACATCACGTCCGCCATTCCATAAAGCCCGGTCGTCGTGAGCGCATCCTTGACGCTGTAGGTAGCATTCGCCCACGCCAGATAAACGACGCCACCGTTCTTTTTGCCTTGTCCAATCGCCAACGAGGGCGCCTCATTGGACGCGATGAAACCCTGGATTTCCGCACCGTCGCCGATCGCCACCACGTTTGCGACTGTGACCGGCACGCTGAAAGTGGCGCCCGAATCGGTCGAGCGCGCGATTTTGATCGCGCGCGCCGTCGGATCCAATCCATTGACGCCCATCGCCTCCCACGCCACGTAAACCACGCCGCCCGGACCCACGGCCACCTGCGGCCAAACGTCGGATGCATAGGGGTTGTTTTGATCCGCGCAAACCTGATCGACGACCACCGGCTGGTTGCTCCAGGCGCCGCCGCCGTCATTGGACGCGACCAATTCGATCGCATAGCGAGGAATCGGTTGCCCGTACTGATCCCTGCCGCACACCGAGCCGGAATAATCTATATCGGCGAAAACCAGATACAGGTTTCCCGAATTGGCGCGATCGACCGCGAGTTTATCCTGGCCAATGATATCGGTCAGCGAACTCTTGAGGACCGCCGGCGCCGGGGCCGTGAATGTGGCGCCGCCGTCGCTCGATTGAGCGACAGCCACGCCGATCTGGTTATTCAGGCTGTCATACCAGATTGCCGAATAATAAAAGTCATTCAAATTGGCGCAAACGATCGACGGATTGCCCATCACCGCCTGCCACGAATTCGACGGCGGCGTTGGCGTCTGCTGGTAACTGAACGTGATTCCATGATTCGACGATCGCGAATAGCCAATAGCGCTCGTGCCTGCACCGCCGAGCATCGTGCGAATCTCGCTGCCGGTGTCGTTGAACGCCACCACCGCGTTCGCGCCGCACCATGCGTTCGCCGTTTCGTTCTGAGTAAAGCCGGTGAAGCGGGTCGCGCCGAGTGTGATATCGGATATTTGCCGCGGAGCGAATGCCAACGGGCCGAAGGCGCCCGCAATCAAACCGTTGAATGAAAGACTCGAGGCAATTTCCTCGCGGCTGCGCGCCGCGTCAAGATTTCTCAGGAGCGGCCGGATTGTACTCCATCGGCGCGACAGCGCGAGCAGATTGCCGACCGCGCCATCCAGGCCGCGATTTTTGGAATTGGGATTGGCGGCAAAAGCATGAAGATTGGACGCGAGCGAATCGAAAACCGCGAGCCGCGATGTTCCGGCGCCTTGCGCGCCAGCGACGCCGCTTAATCCGAAAGCTGCAATCGCAATCGCGAGCAGCGACCCGACCGCAAAGCCGCGCGGTTTTCCGCTTAGCTTCGGTTCGTTCCCGCGATTCGATCTCGCGCGCACGGAGAGGAAGCATTTTCAAGACCGATGCCATAGGGCTAATGCATGGCTTGCAAACCCTATTCGGCGGAAATTTTCCCGCAACGGCAGGCAAGATAATGAAGGCCGGCCGCCGGAAGTTCGCGTTCGACTCGCACGGCGAGCCGAAAAATTAGATCAAATGGCAAATTATGGCCGCCGCAATTTTGTCGGCGGCATCGCGAGGCGCGAGAATTTCGCGGAATCGATCAAAATTCCGTGTTCGCTAATAACGAAAGAAATGCGCGCCATGCGCGCGTTTCCTTGATTTGTAAGCCGCGACTCCGGCGCTATTCATAACCGATGAATAGCCGGCGTTTACTCGTAAGTCGGGCTGTTTTCCTGAAAGTTGCGATCGACCGATCTTCGCGGCCGGCCGATTCGCTGAGGAGCAATCGAGGCGGGGGTTCGCCGCCACGACGCGAACACCCGGCGAATCAAGCCGGATGCGGCGCCGGAGCCCTCGCGCACAACCGCCAGCTCATGCTCGTTGATGCTCGAACCTTTGGATGTTTCCATCGGTTCGCCCTCCCCTTGCGCCACCGTACATTTGGCGGTGGCGGCGCGGGAGAAAAATGAGCATTCGCCATGCCAGACAGCTTTGTCCAGCTATCGCATCCACATATCGTCCTTTTTCGATTATCCTATTCAGTTTCTCTAAATGATGTTGCAGCTGTGGAACAGGCCGCGCACGTTCCTTCTATTTCAGAATGCTACAAATTGACGGATTGGCGCATGTCAGACGATTAGAGCATGGAATCGGACAAATCTTGGGCCATTTCGTCGCCGATGATTACTTGCGCGCGGCAAAGGGGCGATCGCGCTCGCTGAGCGCTTCCTTAAGCCCGCGCTCCCGGCTCGCTTTCATCCATTGCTTAACGGTGTCGGTCTGATGCGCGAGGCAGTCGAGATCCGCCGCCGACTGTTCGAGCGCGCGAATTCCCTGCACGTCGAGCCATCGATTTACGGCAGCCTTATGCAGCGCGAGCAGCTCCACCGGCACCAACGCGACCCGGCGCGCATACGCGAGAGTCTCGTCATCGAGCCGATCTTTCGGAACCACCCGATTCACCAGATGGCATTCGAGCGCCTCTTTAGCGCTCATCAGGTCGCCGGTGAAAAAATATTCCTTGGTCTTGCGCGGCCCAATCAACACCGGCCACATCGAAAGCGTGGGCAGAATTCCGAGTGCGCGGCCCGCGGGATGGCCGAACTGGGCGTCTTCGCTGGCGAAAACGATGTCGCAATGACCGGCAAGCTCCGTCGCTCCAGCAAGGCAATAGCCATGCACCTGCGCGATTGTCGGCTTGCCCAGCGACCACAGCCGCTGCCATCGTTCGACCAATTTGTGCAGATTGATCCGGTCGCTGCTGACGGTGAACCCTGAGCCGGGTTGTTGCGTGCCCTGCAAATCATAACCCGCGCAGAACGCCCGGCCGGCGCCGCGGATGATGAGCACGCTGAGGTCGCGCGCCGCCTCGAATTCGTCAAGCGCCTGGTCGAATTCGCTCAGCAGTTTCGGCGAGAGCGCGTTCAGCTTCTCGGGCCGGTTCAGCGTAAGCCGGCAGATCTTATCTTCGACTTTTTCAACCAGTAGCGTTTCAAATTCAGCCATCGCGGTCTCTCCTCACCCAATCTCAAAATGGTTGCTATGCGGTTTCGCCTTTAGCCGCTTCAGTGTCGAGCGAGAAAATCGCCGGGCGCCTCGGCGCTTTCCTCCGGCGCTTCCCAGAAAAACAGGTGCCCCGCGCCTTCGATTGAATGGATTTTCGAGCCGGGAATCCCGCGATGGAGCAGATCCGAGTTGGCGGCAGGCACGATCGGATCGGCGCTGCCCGTGATCACCATCGTGGGCGCTTTAATTCGTCCCAGACGGGCAAAGCTGTCAAACGCCGCGATCGCTTCCCACTGGCGGCGGTAGGAATGAAGCGGCGTCGCCGGATACGCCGACATCTCCTTGATCCGCTCGTCGATAATCCTTTGTCCCATCGGCGACGCGACGAAGGCCGGACTGCAACACGCCTCAAGCATCCGCCGCGCCTGCTGGGCAAGCGGTTCGTCCGGATTCGGCGCGAGCGCGGCGGTCGCTTCGGGCGGCGCGAGAACGGAGTTGGCGAAACCGCAGTTGGTGCATCCGAGGATTAACCCGCGCAGGCGCTCAGGATGGTGAAGCGCGAACTCCTGCGCGATCATTCCGCCCATCGAAATTCCATAGACATGCGCCCTGGCGACTCCAGCGTCATCAAGCACAGCGACGACATCGTCCGCCATATCCGGCAGCGTCCATGGACGGTCGGGATGGTCGCTTTCGCCAGTTCCCCGGTTGTCAATCAGGATGGTGCTGAAGCGCCTGGAAATCGCGGAGATGAAAGGCTCGCCCCAGGTCCGCGACGAGCCACTGTAGCCCATTATCAGAGCCAGAGGATCGCCTTGGCCGCGAACCTCGTAACGGATTTTTGTGCCGTCGCGGCCTTTGCAAAATCGAGCATTCGCCATTTTTTCACCTCTCGCGTGAAGGGTTTGCGCCCTGTTCCGGACAGGTCAAGAAATGGCGCCTTCGGCCGCCGTACGGCAAGCGCGATATGCGACAGATGGTCGCCAACCATCGATCCACGGCGCGGCGCAAGCTGCCGGTCGCGGTTGAAACAAAAAGGCGCGAGCCGAAAACCGGCCCGCGCCAATCGCCACAATCGGAAGCGGAGGGGGTTAGTTGTTCGCCGGAACTTGCCAGAGGTTGCGGGCCGCAGTGGCCGAACGTTCGATCAACTTGCGCGCCAGATTGTGCTGCGCCTCGAACAGCGGAGCGAGCGGGGTTTCCTTGGCCCATCCGGTCGCTTTCTCCTGCAGTTCGAGCGCCTGGTGTGCGAACCGCTCGCTGGTCTCGATGTACCACGCGGCCGCTTTCTTGGCGCCTTCGAGCGAGAAGACCGATTCACCCAACTTGCTGAACGCTTCAAACATGCCTTCGCGATTTTCCTTTTCCACTACGCCTAATCCTCCAATCCCTTTGCGGGAAGTCTTTTTTTGCGCGTCTTTGACGCTTTTTGCGGGCTTCTTCAATTTAACCACTCTCGGACCGGGAGCTTCGGCTGATTTGTCACTTGCGCGACAAAACAGGTCGAAGTTTGCGCGTATTCGCTTCACATCGGCGGGTTATCGCGATCGGCAAGCCATCCCGCGATTTCCGGCCACATTTTCTTCAGCGCTCCGCCGCTGACCACCGCGCCGATATGTCCGGTCGGAAAAGTAAGATTCCGCTTGTCCGTCCCGCCGATCTTATCGAGCAGCGAGAGGCTGGAGTTCGGATGCACGACGTCGTCGTATTCGGCCACCACGTTCAGCACCGGCATCTTGATTTGGCTCAAATCGACGCGGCGCCCGCCAACTTCAAACTCGCCTTTCGCGAGCTTGTTCGCCTTGAAGATTTCCGAGGTTAGCTCGCGAAAAATCCGGCCAGCCAGCGGCACGTCGCTCTGCATCCAACGCTCGAACAACTCGAACATCTCCGCATAGCCGTCGCGCTCGGCGTTGCGATACAGGCCCACGTACTTGTCGAGCGCGTGATGCATCGGCGCCATCGCGGTGAACATCGAATTCACCATCCACGCCGGACAGTTACCGTAAATTTTGGTAATCAGCTCGAAGCCGCGATCGTCGATCCGATCCATCAAATTGTAGATCGCCAAATCGCGCGAACCCATGTCGTACGGAGTGGTCAGCGTGACCAGATTTTTGACCTTCTCCGGATGAAGCGCCGTGTAGAGCAGGCTCAGCAGCGCGCCGAAGCAATAGCCAATGATGTTGACTTGATCGATGTCTTCGGCGATTTGCACCGCGCGGACGGCATTGTCCAGATCCTGGTTGACATAGGCGTCGAAGCCGCGCCATGCGTCGGCGCGAGTCGGCGGCTGCCAGTCGATCAGATAAACGTCGAAGCCGCGCTTGAGCAGGATTTCGATCACGCTCTTGCCGGGCTGCAGATCGAGCACAAAGGGCCGCTTGATCAGCGCATAGACCAGCACGATGGGCGTCACGTGAATGCGGTTGGGCGCGCGATAGTGCCGCAGGCTGACCTTGCCGCCTTCGTAGATGACCTTGTAGGGCGTGACCGGCGGCGGATCCAGCGCCACCTGCGAGCCGAAGCCCCGGCCAATCGAATCCAGCGTACGGACCGCGCCGTCGAGCCAATAACCAGCGATATCGTTAAAGAGCGACACTCTTCTTGCCCCCCTTGCGGCTGCCGCGGACGCGCGGCTGTTCCGGACGGTATCCGTTCCAAATCATCGCGGCGGCGGCGTTCTGGGCCTCCGCGCTGCGCGCCGCGGCATAGTCGTCGGCGGCGGCCAGTTCGTCTTCCGCATCGCCGTTCCTAAGCTCTTCGCCGAGCGCGCGGACTTCGCTCCGCAGCGCTTTCACTTCGTCGCGAAGCGCCGTGACCGCGCTCTCGGTCGGCAGGCCAATCGCGGGCCAGAGGTTGCCGAAAACCGCCGAGGCGGCCGCATCGACCACCCGCTGCACGCGCAGCGCCGCGCCGATACTCCGGCCGACCACTTCGCCAAAGACGCGATTGCTATACAGACCGTTCGCGGTTTCGTTAGCCAGGCTTATCCAGGCGTCGTAGGCCTTCCATCCGGTCTGACGCAGCGCCTCGCGGTCGCCGTTGCCGAGCAAGCTCTTCGCCGCGGCGGTCGGCAATTCGACCGAGAGAACCCCAACCAGTTTTGTTATTTCGTCGAGCATCGGATTGTTTTTCTCGCCCATCGCCTTGACCTCGCTGCTTACGGAGGACTTCTTTACAGCTTTTTCCTTCATCTTGATGATGAGAAGTTTAATTGATGTCTCGACTCTATCAACAATTAGTTAACCTTAACTCTGTCGCGGGCGCGACCAAATCCGCCGATCGCCCGGGCAATACCTGCTGAATTGTCGCCTTGGCGACAACCCGCCCGGCTGTGCTAGGAAGCATCTGTGTCGCCAAAACCAGGAATCGACGGGAAAGCGTTGGGCCGGCTGCGCAATTTGGCGTGGTTAAGCCCGGATCAGCTGCAAGGACTTGCGCAAAGCCTTGTTCCGCAAAAAATCAAACGTCACGATACGATATTCTTCGAGGGCGAAAGCGCTAATCGCGTCTTCGTGTTGCTCTCGGGCGTGGCGAAACTTTCGTTTCTCCATCGCGAGGAACGAGTACTGGTGGGACTGGTGGGGCCGGGCGAAGTGTTCGGCGTATCCTCGCTGTTACCGCGCGTGACGAGGCCTTTTCGCTGCGACGCGTTCAGCGACTGCACAATCGGCGTGGTGCGGCCCGAGACTTTCGTCGGACTGGTGCTGGGCGTGCCGCTGGAGCGCTTCAGCCGCACGCTTGAAATCACGGTCGGGCGATGGTGGATGATGCTGCAGCGCTACACCAACTTTGTTGGGCTTAGCGTACGCGAGCGCCTGGCCGGAGCGCTGCTGGAATTGACCGCGAAATTCGGCGTCGAAGACGCGCGCGGGACTTTGCTCACACTCAAACTGACCCACGCGGACTTGGCCGAATTGGTCGGCGCATCGCGCCAGCGCACGACCGAACAGCTCAATGAATTCGAGGACGAAGGCATAATCATCCGCGACGGACGGCGCTTGATCATCGTGCCGGAACAATTGCGCGCATTGATCGAGGCGCCCACCAACGAACCGGCCCGGCCGCCTGACGACGGCGCCGGACAGAACCGCCGGAACTGAACGGCACGAACCAATCGGAGCGATCAAACGTTGCCAGGACAAAACGTCTTTTACCAAGCCAACGGCCTCAAACTGCACTACCTGGATTTCGGAAACACGGGCGCGCCAACGCTGGTGTGCATCCACGGATTGAGCGGCAATGCGCACAATTTCGACGCGCTCGCGCCGCATCTGACGGACCGCTACCACGTGATTTCCGTGGACGTGCGCGGACGCGGCGACAGCGCATGGGGACCGCCGAGCGAATATGCGCCACCGTTTTATGTCAAGGACTTGGACGCGCTGCTGAACACGCTCGGCGTATCGCGGGTTACGCTGGTCGGCACCTCGATGGGCGGCATCATCTCCATGATCTTCGCCGGCGGCTATCCGGAGCGGGTCGAGAAATTGGTCTTGAACGATATCGGTCCCGAAATCGATCCGGTCGGACTCAAGCGGATCACCGACTATTTCACGACGGCGCAGAACGAATTCAACGATCTGGACGAAGTCGCCGCCTACTATCGCAAGAACTATCCGTTCCTCGCCAAGACGCCGCAGCCGGAGTTGATCGAGTTCGTGCGATGGGCGGTCAAGCCGAACGGACGGGGTAAGCTGGTCTGGAAGATCGATCCCGCGGTCCGGAATATCCCGCGTTCCGGCAGCGAAGCGCGCCCGATGGACCTGTGGGTGCCGTTCGCGCGCATCGCCGCGCAGATGCTGGTCGTACGCGGCGCGGAAAGCGACATCCTTTCCGCCGAGACCGCGGCCCGGATGGGCCGTGTCCTGCGCGGCACGCGCATCGCCGAGGTTCCGGGCGTGGGACACGCGCCAACGCTGACCGAGCCGGAGGCGCTCGCCGCAATCCGCGATTTCCTGCTGAACTGAACGGCCGATCCGATACGCGCGCGGCGCGATAGGCGCGACAAGTGACCGCGCCTATCGCGCCGGGCCGGCTTCGCGCAACGCACCTGCGATCAGTGCGGAAATTCAACGATCACTTTGGCGCGTCCGCCCGGTTTTCGCAGCGCTTCGAACATCTCCGGCACTTGATCGACGCTGATGACGTCGGTGACCATCGGTTGCGGCTTGATTCGGCCGCTTGAAAGCGCCGCGATCGTCTCGTCGAAATCCGGCGGATCGTAGCCCAGCACGAAATTGACGCTGACTTCCTTGAAGATGCATTTAAGCGGCGTGATCTGATCCGGCTCCATGCATACGCCGACCACAACCACCTGGCCGCGGGGGCGCACCATTTCGATCGCGTTATCCAGCGTACCTTTCACTCCGATGCACTCGAAGACCGTCGCCGGGCTCTCGCCGGTCATCTCACGCACATGGACGGCGGGATCCTTTTCTTTCGGATTCACTACCACATCGGCGCCCAGTTTCCGCGCCAGTTCCGCACGGCCCTCGGCGAGTTCCGAAACCACGACGGTCGCGCCTTTGCCTTTCGCCCATGAGCCGGCCAGGCCGATCGGCCGGCGCCCATCACGACTGCTACATCGCCGGCACGGATTCCGGAGCGCTTGACCGCATGCAATCCGACCGACAACGGTTCGACCATCGCGCCGTCGCGCGACGAGACATTGTCGGGCAGCTTGAACAGGCTCTGCGCGCCGCACGCGACGAATTCGGCATAGGCGCCCGGCAATTGGCCAAGGCCGAGACCCTGCAGCTTGTGGCAATGAATCTCCATCCCCCGCTTGCAGCGATCGCATTCGCCGCATGAGTTGAAGGGCAGCGCCGAAACGCGATCGCCCAGCTTGAATCCGCTCACCCCCGCTCCGATCTCGTGCACCTCGCCGCAAAATTCGTGGCCCATGATCGTGTCGGGCGGCATGCCGAAGCCGTATTGCACGGCGTGAAGATCGGAACCGCAGATGCCGCAGGCGTGGACTTTCAGCACGACCTCGCCCGGCTTCGCCTGAGGCTTGGGCGCGTCGATCACGGCCATTTCGTTGGGCCGCTTGTAAACCGCGACTTTCATCGTGAATCCCTTTGTGTCGGCCGCGGCTCTACGCCGCAGCGGATTTGCCCTGTTGAATCAGTTCGATTTTGTAGCCATTCGGATCTTCAATAAAGGCTATTTCAGGGCCGCCGAACTTCATCGGACCCGGTTCGCGCACGACCTTGACGCCACGCCGCTTCAGCGTGTCGCAGGTCGCATAAATATCATCGACGCCGACCGCGAGATGCCCGAACGCCGTGCCGATATCGTAGCTGGACGTGTCCCAGTTGTGAGTCAACTCGATGACCGTCTGATTGCGTTCGTCGCCGTATCCGACAAAGGCCAGCGTGAAGCGGCCGTTCGGATAATCATGCTTGCGCAGCAACGTCATGCCCATCGCGTCGCAATAGAATTTCAGCGATTCGTCCAGATTGTTGACGCGAATCATCGTATGCAGCAGGCGCATCATGGTTCAGTTCTCCCCGCGGCTGGTCTGCGCTCCGCGCGCGGCGACAAGCCGGCCCAGCTCGCCTTTGATTTGGTCGAATTGCTTTTCGGTCGGAACGATTCCCGCCCGCTCCATCATCGCGACCAGTTCCCAGCGCTCGACGCCGAGCATCCGGACGGCTTCGTGCTCGTGCAGGCGGCGCGCGCGCAATAATTCGAGCGCCGCGAACTCGCGCACGCGCGCCGCGAAATCTTCCGCGCGGAACTCGTCGTCGAAGACGCCGGGCGGTATGTCGAGATCGATTCGCATAAGGAGTGCACGGATTTTCGCATACCTTGGCGCGCGGTCAAGCCCGATTCAACGCGCGCGCCGGCATCAGATTGTTCGTGGCGCTTTGGTTTCATCATGCTACAATTCGCGAAAACAGGCGGCGCCGGATTGGGGCGACGGGCGTAGCAACGCGCGCGCGGCGCGGGCCGGCAGCCGGAAATCGGGAGTCATCGATGGATTTCAAATACAGCGCGGAAGCGGAGGCCTTCCGGCGCGAATTCCGCACTTGGCTTGAAGCGAACATGCCAAAGCGCCGCTCGGAGAACGACGAAGAACCGGGCAGCGATTTCGTTCGCACTAATGAGGACGATTGGCAATTCAGCCTAGCCTGGCATCGCAAGATGCACGCGGGCGGCTGGGTGGGCGTCAACTGGCCGAAAGAGTACGGCGGCCGCGGCGCGACACTGGAGCAGATGGTCGTTTACAACGAAGAGCTGGTGCGCGCGCACGCTCCGGGAATCGTCAACGGCCTCGGCATCATGCTGGTCGGCCCGACGTTGATTCATTGGGGCACCGAGGAGCAGAAGAAGCGCTTCGTGCCGAAAATTCTGTCGGCGGACGAAATCTGGTGCCAGGGCTATTCCGAACCCGGCGCCGGATCGGACGTGGCGTCGCTGAAAACCCGCGCGATCGAAGAAGGCGATTATTTCATCGTCAACGGGCAGAAGGTGTGGACGTCCGGCGCGGACCGCGCCGACTGGTGCATCCTGCTGGTTCGCACCGATCCGGACGCGCCCAAACATAAGGGCATCAGCTACTTGCTCGTCGATATGCACAGTCCAGGCGTGACGGTGCGCCCGCTGGTCCAGATGACGGGCGAAAAGGGCTTCAATGAGGTTTTCTTCGAGGACGTGCGCGTGCCGAAGAAAAACCTCGTCGGCGAAAAAAATCAGGGATGGCAGGTGGCCGTGACCACCCTGATGTTCGAACGAACGTCGATCGCGGCGATGCGCGACATGATGAGCCCGGTGCGGCAGTTGACGCGCCTCGCCCAATCGATTCGCCGCAACGGCGGCTCCGCGTGGGATGACAGCGGCGTGCGCCAGCGTATCGCGGGATTCGCCTGTGAAGCGCAGGCGCTCCGCTACAGCAATCTGCGCCAGTTGACGCGCCGGCTCAAAGGCCTGCCGCCGGGTCCGGAGGGATCGGCAGGCAAGCTGGTCGTAAGCGATTTGAATTTGCGCATGGCGAAATTCGCGATGGAACTGCTCGGGCCATACAGCCAGTTCGAGCACGGCGCGGCGATGGCGATGGACGGCGGGCGCTGGTCGTACCGGATGCTCTCGGCGCGCGCGCTCACGATCGCCGGCGGGACCAGCGAAATCCAGCACAACATTATCGGCGAGCGCGTGCTCGGCCTGCCCAAAGGCTGAGCTGACGGGAGTGGCGAAGATGCGCGGGTCGGCCAAGCTGGCCGACCCGTTCTTCCGGCCGTTAGCGACGCTTCGGACCGGCCCGCCGCGTCATACGCCGGCGAACCAGTCGTAACCCTGATTTTCCCAATAACCCCCGCTATTATCCGACAGGAAATTCACTTCGGCGAGATATTTGCACATCTTGTAGCCCAGCTTGACGGCGGAATAGACGCGCAGCGGCGCGCCGTGGCCGGAGGTCAGCGGATGGCCGTTCATGCCCCATGCGAGCAACGTCTGCGGATGCATCGCGCTGGCGAGGTCCCAACATGACCAGTAGCCGGAATCGAAGGAACGAAACTCGACGTAGCGCACGTCCGGCTTGATTCCCACCACTTTCGCCAAATCGCTTACGCGAATCCCTTGCCACGACGCAACCGCGGACCATCCTTCGACGCAATGATGCCGCACGCGCATCGAAGTCCGCGTCATCGCCTGAAGCTCGGCGAGCGTGAACCGCCCGGGCCGCTCGACAAGGCCGCCGACCGTCAGAAACCAGTTCGGCGGTACGTCGGGCGCTTCGTCCGAAATATAATATTCGGGAAAATCATCCTCAGGCGTCGTCGCGGATTCAGGCAGCTCCGGCGCCAGCCGGGATGACGAGAAAATTGCCGCCTCGAAGCCGGCGTTCCAGTCCTTCATCGCGCGCAGGAACGAAGTCACCGGACGGCTGTCGCATCCGGCAAGAATCGACGCCGCGGCGGCGCCCGCCACGAAGCGGCGGCGTGAAATCCGGCTATTCACGTTTTCCTCCGGTGACCATCGCGACGATTTCCTTCGGATGGAGCGCGACCAGAACGAGATGCGCAGCGACGAAAAGCGCAATCAGGGCAAGTCCGGCGAGATGAACCACGCGCGCGCCGTCATACCCGCCAAACAATCGCGTGAGCGCGTGAAACTGCACCGGCTTGTAAATCGCGAGGCCGGACAGGACCATCGCGGCGCCGACAATTACAATCGAAGTGTACGCCAGCCGCTGCAGGCCGTTATAGAAATCATGCGGCGGCGGTTGCCTGCGAAGCCGCGCGTAATAAAGAAACTGCGCGACGGCGGCGCGCCCGTCGCGCTTCGGATTGAAAATGCGCCGGCGCCATTCGCCGCTTCCCGCAAGATAGGCGAGATAGATCAGGCCGTTGATCACGAAAAACCAGGCGATCGCAAAATGCCAGTGGCGTCCGCCCGCGAGCCATCCGCCGACCGTCAGCCACTGCGGCGGCGCGACCCCCTGCAACGGATACCATCCGTAGAGCGCGCCGCGCGGGCCGAGATATGGATAGGCGATGAGAATCTGCAGGCCGCTGCCGGCCATCAGCACGATGAACACGGCGTTGCACCAATGGACAACCCGGATCGGAAGCGGTTGCTGGCGTCTGGGATGCGGCAAGCTTTCGGCGGACGCGGCCATCGCTAAAGCTTTCTCCTTCGCGAATATTAATCTTCATCCAAGCGCAAACGAGCCAGCCTCGCCAGCGCGATTCAGCGCGTGCGACGGGTTTGCGCCGCGCTTTGCGATTTTGCAACGGCGTGTGCGAGTATCCGCGAAGACGAACTTTCGCCGATGTTCCACGCCCGAACTCGGCGTCGTAGCGGCCGCTTTCAGGCGGAAAGGATGTGCGCATGGACTTCCGATTCAGCGCTGAAGACGAAGCTTTTCGTGATGAGTTGCGCGGATGGCTCGCGAAAAATCTGCCGCCGGACCATCGCAAACCCGACTTCACGGTTGAATTCTTCGCCGACGAAGAAGGCGAGGAATGGGAGCGTCGCGTCGCCTGGCATCGGCGCATGCATTCCGGCGGATGGGTCGCGATTCATTGGCCAAAAGAGCATGGCGGGCGCGCGGCGAGCCTGACGCAGCAGGTGATCTACCATGAAGAGCTGGCGCGGGCCGGAGCGCCGCAGATGGTGAACGCGCAGGGAATCGCGCTGGTCGGCCCCACCCTGATGCATTGGGGAAGCGAGGAACAACGTCGGCGCTATTTGCCGAAGATGCTCGCGGCGGAGGAAATCTGGTGCCAGGGATATTCCGAGCCCGGCTCAGGATCCGATCTGGCGTCGCTTAAAACCACCGCGGTTGAGGACGGCGACGACTTTATCGTCAACGGGCAGAAGGTTTGGACCTCGGACGCCCATCACGCGGACATGTGCTTTTTGCTGGTGCGCAGCGATCCTGACGCGCCCAAACATAAAGGCATCACCTACCTGCTCGTCGATATGCACAGTCCCGGAATATCGGTGCGGCCATTGGTGCAACTGACCGGCGATCGCGGCTTCAATGAAGTATTCTTCGAGGACGTGCGCGTGCCGAAGGCGAATATCGTCGGCGGCAAGAACAACGGCTGGCTGGTGGCGCTGACCTCGCTGATGTATGAACGGCGCGCGCGCGACATGACGCCGCTGGTCGAAGATCTCGCCCGTGTCGCAAAATCGCTTAACCGGGGCGGCAAATCGGCGTGGGACGACGCGCGCGTCCGGCAGCGGCTGGCTGAGTTTCGCGCCGAGGCCGAAGCTGTGCGGTTGATCGAATTGCGTCAGTTGACCGCGCGATTGAAAGGACGTCCGCCAGGCCCGGAAAGCTCGATACCGAAGCTCACGTATAGCGAGCTGAACGTGCGAATCAACAAGTTCGCGATGGAATTGCTGGGTCCGTATGCGCAAATCGAATACCGCGCGGACCATGCTCTTGACGGCGGCCGATGGCTGTACCGGATGCTCGCCGCGCGCGGACTGACGATCGCCGCCGGAACCAGCGAAATCCAGAAGAATATCATCGGCGAACGGATGCTCGGACTGCCGAAGGGATAATCGGCGGATTGCGGCTTCCGCGCGCCTCGTGCAGTGCGCGCCGATGGGCGCCGCGCCGGCGCGGCAATGAATCCCTGATTACACGCTCCGCGCGCTTGACGAACGATTCAGTGTCGAACTACTTCAGATTCAGCCGGGTTACGAAATCCAAGGTCGAATCGAGGCTAAGTCATGCGCGAAACCAACGAGCATATCCACAAACTCAAATACGCCGGCGCGGTTGACGCCGACGGCCACATCCTTGAGGACAAACGGCTGTGGGAGCGGTACTGCGAGGCTCGTTACAAAGCGACCGCGCTGCGGATCAAAGAGGACGATGACGGCCTCGAATACCTTGAGATCGAAGGCCGCCCGTCGCGGGTCTCGCGCAAAGGCACGTTCAGCAATATCGCGGCGATGGGCGAGGTGACGCGCGAAAAGGGCTCATTCGATCCGCGCCGCAAGTACGGCGAAAACGTGCCGCTCGGCGCGGTTGACGCCAAAGAGCGCGTCGCGCGGCTCGATCGGGAAAATCTTCGCGCCGCCATCATTTATCCAAGTCTCGCGCTGACCTGGGAAACGGAGTGCGATAACGCCGACTATGCGCAGGCGATGACGCGCGCGTACAATCGCTGGATCGTCGATTGGTGCAGCGAGAATCCGTCGCGGCTGATTCCCGTCGCCCATCTCTCGCTGGGCGATCCCGCCGCCGCGGCGGCGGAACTGGAGCGCGCCGTCAAAGCGGGATGCAAGGGCGGCTGGGTCGTTCAATTCACAATGACTCGCAAGCCGCACGCTCATCCGGATCACGACGTGCTGTTCGCCAAGGCGCAGGAACTCGATGTGCCGATCGGCATCCATGTGTCGCTTGAGCCGCAATGGGCGCTGCCCGGCCGCTACGCGCTCGAATACGTGCGCAAACAGCATTTTTTCCTCAACGTGACCGCGTCGGACGCGAGCCGGCATGCCCTCGCCAGCTTCTTTCAATACGGAACGTTCGATCGCTTTCCGAAGCTCAAGATCGTAATTCTTGAGGTCGGCGCGGGCTGGACGAGCTACTGGTTTGACCGCATGGACGCGGTTTACGACAGCGTAATCGGCCGCGGCGTGCCGCTTAAGGAACGCCCGAGCGCGTATTTCAGAAGAAACGTCTGGGTTTCAGCCGACCCTGATGAACATGCGCTGCCCTCGATGATGGAACTGTGCGGCGAAGATCGCTTTTTCTGGGCTTCCGATTTTCCGCATCCCGACCACACCGGCAATTACCTTGAGGAACTCGAAGAGGCCGCCGAAAAACTTCCGCCGGCGCCGCGTGCGAAATTGCTCGGCGCAAATGTGATCCGCGCCTACAACCTGAAATTCTGACTCTGAATTCCTTCTGCGCAGCTTCCCTTTGGACCGAAAAAAAGCCCCACGGCCAGCGCGACCGTGGGGCTTTTATGCCTGTTACGGACTATACGGAGATTAACTGACGGTCCAAGTATCGCCGCGTTTCAGCAGATCGGCAAGATTGCCCTCGCCCTGCTTCGCGCGCGCTTCGGCCAACTGTGCATTCATCGCGGCGTCGTAAGTAGGCCTGCTGGTCGCATAGAAAACGCCGATCGGCGTCGGCAGCGGCGCTTGGAAGTTTCCGAGCATGAACGCAAGCGCGAGATTGGTCTCGTCGTGAACGATCAGCTCAGCCTCGGTCACGCCGTTGCCCAGCGTCACAACCTCGGGCCGATTGCCGTTCATCCTGACGCCCTTGTCGCGATTCTTGCCGAAAATCAGCGGCTTGCCATGTTCAAGCACCAACTGATGGTCGGCTTTGATCGCCTTGTCCGTAACGTCGTTGAATGCGCCGTCATTGAAGATATTGCAGTTCTGCAGTATTTCGACGAACGACGCGCCACGATGGCTGTGCGCGCGCTTCAGCGTCTCGCCCAGATGCTTCTGCTCAACATCGATCGAGCGGGCGACGAAGGTCGCATTCGCCCCTAACGCAATCGTAATCGGGTTGAACGGAAAATCGACCGACCCCATCGGCGACGATTTCGTCACCTTGCCAACCTCGGAAGTCGGCGAGTACTGCCCCTTGGTCAATCCATAAATTTGATTGTTGAAGAGCAGGATGTTGAGGTCGATATTGCGCCTAAGGGCGTGAATCAGATGATTGCCGCCGATCGAGAGGCCATCGCCGTCGCCGGTCACCACCCAGACGTCCAAGTCGGGGCGCGTAATCTTGAGGCCGGTCGCGATCGCCGGCGCGCGGCCATGGATGGTATGGAATCCGTACGTGTTCATGTAGTACGGAAACCGGCTTGAGCATCCAATGCCGGAGATGAACACCACGTTTTCGCGCGGAATTCCAAACTCCGGCATGACCTTCTGCACCTGCGCCAGAATCGCGTAGTCGCCGCATCCCGGACACCAGCGCACTTCCTGGTCGGAAACGAAATCTTTTCGCGTAAGCGCCGTAGCCATCGCCAATCAGCCCTCCAACGATCGCGAGATCCGGTTGATCAGCTCGTTGACCTTGAACGGGCGTCCCTGGATCTTGTTGCAGCCGATCGCGTCAATCAAATAATCGGCGCGCACCAGCTTGAGCAGTTGTCCCATGTTCATCTCGGCGACCATCACCTTCTTGAATTTGCGCAATTGCTCGCCAAGGTCCGAAGGCAGCGGATTGAGGTAACGCAGATGAATATGCGAAACGCTCTTGCCCTTGTCCCGCATTTGCTTGACCGCTTCGCGCACGGCGCCGTACGTCGAGCCCCATCCGAGCACCACCAGATCGCCGCCGTTCACGTCGCCAAAGATTGTGGTGGCTGGAATTTCGCGTGCAATGCCGGCGATCTTGCGCGCCCGCGTCCGCACCATCAGCTCGTTATTGGCGGGCGAATAGCTGACGTTGCCGGTCTGATCTTCGCTCGAAAGTCCGCCTATCCGATGCTCCAAACCGGGCGTGCCGGGCACCGCCCATGGACGCGAAAGCGTTTCAGGATCGCGTTTGTAGGGAAGGAACCCGTCCGGATTCGACGCGAATTCGACTTTAATCGGCGGCAGTTTGCTCACGTCGGGCAGCAACCATGGTTCCGCCCCGTTCGCCAGTTGTCCATCCGTAAGCAGAATCACCGGCGTCATGTATTTGACCGCGAGCCGGACCGCTTCATAGGCGCACTCGAAGCAATCGGCCGGCGTTGAAGCCGCGATAATCGGAATCGGCGACTCGCCGTGCCGGCCGTACATCGCCATCAGCAGGTCCGCCTGTTCCGGCTTGGTCGGCATACCCGTGGACGGACCCGCGCGTTGAATGTCCGTGATCACCATCGGCAATTCGGTTTTCACCGCAAGACCGATCGCTTCGGCCTTGAGGTTCATCCCGGGCCCCGAAGTGGTGGTGAGCGCGATCGCGCCGCCGAACGCCGCGCCGATCGCCGAACTCACCCCGGCAATCTCGTCTTCGGCCTGGAATGTATAAACGCCGAAGTTCTTTAACGCCGCAAGCTCATGCAACACGTCGCTCGCCGGCGTGATCGGGTATGAGCCAAGGAAAAGCGGACGGCCGGACTTTACGGAGGCCGCGACGAAGCCGAGCGCGGTCGCAGCGTTGCCGGTGATGTTGCGATAGAGGCCGGGAACGATCTTCGCCGGCTGCACCTCGTAAGAACTGGCGAACATCTCGGTCGTTTCGCCGTAATTAAATCCTGCTTTCAGCGCCATCAGGTTGGCGTTCAGCAATTCCGGCGTCTTCTTGAAGCGCCCCTCGAGCCAGCGCTCGGTGCTTTCGATCGGGCGCTGGAACAGCCACGACAGCATCCCGAGCACGAACATATTGCGGCAGCGGAAGACCGCGCGATTGTTCAGTCCCGTGCTGTGCAAGGCCGCCGTCGTCAGCTTCGTAACGTCAACCTGAAATACCTGGAATTTGTCTAGCGAATGGTCGGTCAGCGGGTTGGAGGAATAGCCTGCCCGCTTGATATTCGCCTCGGTGAACGCTTCGCGATCGACGATGATGACGCCGTTCGGGGGCAGATCATCCAGATTGGCCTTGAGCGCCGCCGGGTTCATCGCGACCAGCACGTTCGGTTCGTCGCCGGCGGTAAAGACTTCGCGGCTCGAAAAATTGAGCTGAAAGCCGCTCACGCCGGCGATCGTGCCGGCAGGAGCGCGGATTTCAGCCGGAAAGTCGGGCAGCGTAGCTATATCGTTTCCCGCCAGCGCGGATTCGGCGGTGAACTGCATTCCCGCCAACTGCATTCCGTCACCCGAGTCGCCCGCAAAACGGATTACGACGCTGTCGCGCCGCGCATGCGGCTTCGCGGCGGCGCCGCCTCCGAGACCTGAGGACTCGGCGGCGTGTCCGGCCGCCTCAGGTGGTAGAGCCATTTCCCTCGATACTCCTCTTTGGCTGACAGCCCGCACGCATCGCGGAATCGCGGTGCGTTAGCTGGACCGATAGTTCAAATGTCGATCTAAAACTATAGCTAATGACGCGCGTAAGTAAAAGGGATAACGCCAGCTCCCGACAAACCCGCTAAGCCACCGTGAAATCTTCAAATTCTTGAAGACTTTCGCTCCATTCCACGCGCACGTCGTCAACTCTGGCCGCAGGCGGTCCAATCCGCGCCCATTCGGCCATGGCGCGCAGGTCTTCGCGCCGTCCTTCCACGACGATTTCGACTGTTCCGTCGGACAGATTCTTTGCATAGCCGCGAAGATTTAACGTCCGCGCCCGTTCGCGCGCCGCCGCGCGGAAAAAAACACCCTGCACTCGGCCGCTGACGATCAATCGCAGCCGCGCTGAATCGCCGCCGGTCACGCCTCGCCTTCCAGCAGCTTCAAGAAATCGCGCTCATTCAAAACTTTGACGCCAAGCTGTTCGGCCTTGCGCAACTTGGACCCTGGATCGGCGCCGGCGACGACGAAGTCGGTCTTTCGGCTCACCGAAGCCGAGACTCTGCCGCCGGCCGACAAAATTCGCCGCTCGGCCTCGTCCCGCGTCATCGTTTCAAGCCCTCCGGTAAGTACAAACGCTTTGCCGCGCAGAGCCTCGCGCCCGTCGGCGGGCGCGGAGACCGGCGCGATGTCGAGCAGCTCGGCCAGCCGCTGCACCGCGCGGCGATTCCGCGGCTCGGCTAAATATTCTCGGATACTGCGGGCGACTTCCTCGCCGATATCCCGGACCGACAGCAGTTCCTCTTCGCTCGCTTCCATAAGTTCGCCGAGCGTTCGAAAACGGATCGCAAGCTGCCGCGCCGTATGCTCTCCAACGTGGCGGATTCCGAGCCCGTTGATCACGCGGTCGAGCGTGGTATGCCGCGCGCGCTCAATCGCCGCAATCAAATTCGCCGCGCTCTTTTCGGCCATCCGTTCGAGTCCGGAGATTTGCTCCGCGGTCAACCGGAAAATGTCGTCCAGCTCTCTGACCAATCCGCGCTCGACCAGTTGCGCGACCAGCTTGTCGCCGAGGCCGTCAATATCGAGGGCGGTCTTCGACGCGAAATGACGAATCGATTCGCGCATCCGCGCCGGGCAGTTGGCGTTGACGCAAAAGTACGCGACTTCGCCCTCCTCATGGACGATCGTTCCGCCGCACTCCGGACAATGCCGCGGCATCTGGAACTCGGCCGCGCGCGGATGGCCCTTTTTCGTTACACGGACAACATAGGGAATCACGTCGCCGGCGCGCTCGATCAGCACGACGTCGCCGACCCGGATGTCCTTGCGCCGAATTTCGTCGAGATTGTGCAGCGATGCGTTCGAGATGGTGACGCCGGCGAGCGCGACCGGCTCGAGCTTCGCCACCGGCGTCAGCGATCCGATGCGGCCGACCTGCACCTCGATCGCTCGTACTCTGGTCTCCGCCTGCTGAGCCTTGAACTTGTACGCGACCGCCCATCGCGGCGAACGCGAGACTTCGCCAAGCCGCTCCTGCAGCGCAAACGAATTGACCTTCGCGACCACGCCGTCGGCCTCGTAGTCGAGCTCATGGCGCTTTTCGCTCAGTTCGTCCCAGTATGCGAGCACCGCAGCGAGCCCGGCGCAGATACGCGAGAGCGGATTCACCTTCAGTCCCATCCGCCTGACGCCCTGTAGGAACTCCCATTGCGAAGCGAACTCGACGCCCTCCATCGCGCCAGGCGAGTGAACAAAGATGTCGAGCGGCCGTGACGCGGTGATTTTCGGATCGAGCTGCCTCAGCGAACCCGCCGCGGCGTTGCGCGGGTTCGCGAAAGGCGGTTCACCCGCCCGGATTCGTTCGGCGTTCAGCCGCTCGAAGGCGCGGCGCGGAAAAATCACCTCGCCCCGCACTTCCAGAAGTTTGGGAATGGTTCCATGCGGCGGTTTGATCAGCTTCAGCGGCACGCTGCGAATCGTGCGGATATTCGCCGTCACATCCTCCCCGTTCACGCCGTCGCCGCGCGTTGAACCGGTCGCCAGCCGCCCGTCTTCGTAAACCAACTCGACCGCGAGCCCGTCGAGTTTTACTTCCGCTACGTACTCAATCTCCTCGTTGGACTTGAGAAACCTTTTGATGCGCGCGTCGAACTCGGCCATCTCTTCGGCGTCCATCGCGTTGGCGAGCGAGAGCATCGCCCGGCGATGGACCACCGTGCCGAATTTTTCGCTCGGCGCCGCGCCCACGCGCTGGGTGGGCGAATCGGGCGTGCGCAGCTCTGGATGCGCGGCTTCGAGCGCTTCCAGCCGGCGCAACAGCTTGTCGTATTCGGCGTCGCTTATCTCGGGCTGGTCGAGAACGTAGTAAAGATAGTTATGCCGATCGAGTTGCTCGCGCAGCCGTTCGGCCTCTTTTCGCGGACTTTCGCCGACTCCCGCCATGGCTATGCGACGGTTCCAGCAGTTTCAGCCGGCGCGCGCAATCAATCCATCTTCGGCGCCGCGAATCCTCACCGGCTGTAGCCCATCGCGTCGAGAAAATCTTCCAGCGTCGGAAAACGCATATACATATTGTGCCGCTTTTGATTTCCGATCGTCGTGTACGGCTCCGACGAGTAAGCGTGTCCCGGAAAGACGACCGTCGAATCGTCGAGATTGCGCAGCGTATGGTTCAGGCTGTAGTACATCGCTTCGGGATCCGAACCGGGCAAATCGACGCGGCCGCAGGAGTTCACGAACAGCGTGTCTCCCGAAATCAGGTTGCCTTCGACCAGAAAACATTGCG
Organism: bacterium; assembly: GCA_014896235.1. Classification (GTDB taxonomy): domain Bacteria; phylum Desulfobacterota; class Binatia; order Binatales; family Binataceae; genus JADMIL01. Next base: position 50,358 of record JADBKU010000004.1, read on the forward strand.
ACCCGGGGGTATGGCCGGGGGTATGCAGGAATTTCACATCCAGCCCGCCAACCTTGAACGTATCGCCCGCTTCGACCTTGACCAGATCAGACTCGCTCAGTCCCGAAACCTTTCGTACGCCTTCGGCTTCTTCCTTGTTGACGTAAACCTTCACGCCGATTTTACCGACCAGCTCGGCGGCGCCCTGTATATTGTGGCCCATCAAGGAGCCGCCCAAATGGTCGGGATGATAATGCGTGATTAGTATTTTATCGATCTCGTAGCCGTCATTACGCGCCAACTCGATAATCGCTGGCACGTCCCACGCCGGATCGACCACGGCGGCTTTGCGCGTCTCGGGATCGCCAATCAGGTAAACGAAATTCGCCATCGGCCCGATCTGCGCCTGCCGCAGATGTATTTTTTGCGCCATCGACTGAAACGCTCCTGATTCTTTCCGGAATCTCCGTCCGCGCCTTAATCGCGACGTTCGGCGTTTTTGCGCCGCGCCGCGCGCGCTTCCCGCGGATCCAAGCGCAGTCCGCGATCCCAAAGAAACTCCGGTTCGCCAAGCCGCTTCGCGACCCATCGCGATTGCACGAACAGATGATCGCTCAGCCGGTTGATGTATTTCAGCAGATTTTCGTTGATCGGCGTGTCGCGACTGAGCCGCCATGCGACCCGCTCCGCCCGCCGGCATACGGTTCGCGCCTGATGCAAAAAGGCGTTCAGCACTCCGCCGCCCGGCAGCGTAAAGGATTTCAGCGGCTCGAGCGCTTCCTGCATCCGGTCCATCTCATGTTCGAGCGCTTCGACCTCGCCCTCGCCCATCCGATGCATCCCCGGATATTCAGCGCCGGCCGGCGTCGCCAGCTCGCTGCCGACGTCGAACAATTCGTTTTGGATCCGCCGCAACATTTCGGCATACCAGTCGAAATCGCCGCCCAGCCGTTCTCGATATTCGGGAAGATAAGTCCGCACGATGCCGACGATGGAGTTCAGTTCATCGATCGTGCCGTAGGCTTCCAGCCGTTCGCTCTCTTTCGGCACGCGCTCCCCGCCGACCAGGCCGGTCAGCCCTTTGTCGCCCGAGCGCGTATAAATCCTGGTCAGCCGTATCGCCATCAGCGGTTCGCCTTGCTCCGCAACGCCGCATAACTCCTATCGCCCGTCTCCTGGCTTACCGGCAGCCCCGCGTCGCGCCATCCCACGACCACGACCGCGCCGCTCGCGCCCCGCGCCCCGCCATAGCCGCCGCGTACGTTAGTCAAGTCGGCGTAGCCGCATTCTTCCAGAATCTCGCAGGCGCGTTGCGAGCGCCCGCCCGCCATGCATCCGACGACCAACTTCGCCGTTTTCGGCAAAACTTTCTCGACCACCGCGGCGAAATCGGGATTCGGCTCCATCTGTCCCGGGCCCTTGATAAACACCACCGGCACGTTGAGCGCGCCCTCCGGATGGCCCGCGGCGAATTCCTCTTCCGTCCTCACGTCCAGATAGATCGCGCCCGGATTCGCGCGCAAAATCTCATAAGCCTGAGCGGGCTCGGCTTGCTTGATAGGCATTTTCAACTCCCTCGCCATCGTGATTGTAGCACACGCGCGAGATTCAGCGCGCGCCGTGCAGGCGGACGATTTCCGCCGGGCGACGGTTCAACTTTTACGGTAAACGGAGAATTCCTCTTCCAGCCGGGCAGCGCGATCCTGCGCCGACGCGATTCGCTGGGTGCGCAGGAAAAAACGCACCAGTTCCTCGTGGCCGGCCTCGCCCGCCGGACTTGCGACCTCGACCAATTCCTCGATCAGGCTCGGAAATTTTTCGCCCGGAATATAGTAATTAGCCCAGCCGAAATTGCAGTAACGGTGAAGGATTTTGGCGATCGTTTTTTCCAGCGATTCGCGCCGGGTTTCGCTCCGTTCCTCTTGCTGTGCCAACTTCCGCTCCTTGGTCCGCGCCGCTCCGGCCGCATCGGCTTGACGTTAGCTCAAACCGCGCGTCGCTCCAAACCGTTCATCAGGCGCTCTTTTCCCGCCGTTCGGACTCAACGTCAGCCGCCGGCTCCTCGATCCAGAGCAGCTTGTGGTAGTCGAATCGCGAACCTTCGATCACGTTGAATTTTACGATTGCAAAATACGGAGACAAATCGAAATCGCGCGGCGTGATCAGCGTCGAGGCCACGCGCCGCAATGCGCCCCGCGGCGCCGCTTCCGTTCCTCTTCGCCACACGAGTCCCAGCGCCAGACGCCGCCGCGGCGGCATGAACTCAGGCGGCAGCGGCTCAAAACGCGGCACGATCGGAAACCGCACCCGCGCGAAACACTCCGCTATCAGGCTCGAACAGATCAGCCGGGTCGGATCCGTGCTGCCGAACTCGAGCGCCTGGCGCCGCAGCCGCGCCGGCACGATACTTACGGGTAGAAAATAACGCGCGAGGTCGAAAAGGTTGCGCAGATCGTATTGCTTGCCCACGTTCTCCAAGGCGTAGTTCACGACCGCCTGCTGGTCGGCCGGCGTCAAGCCCCAGGGACGGCATAGGCGAATATTGAATTCCCGGTAACTCGCCAACGGCGTCAGCACGACCCCTTCTTTGACCAGCGCTTCGACCAGCAGATGGTCGGCGTCGGCGCCGAATTTCCCGCGCAACGCAGGATCGCGTTTGACCGCTTCATCGCCGACGTAGAGCGCCGAATGCGACCACGAACTCTGGGTAAGGTACTTGATTACTTCGCTGATCCGTTCGTTGCCTTCGACCAGCAACACGTCGCCCTTGCGGATGATTTTGAGCAGCTGCGCGAGATCGTTGGGGATGGAAAGCGTATAACTCGCCACCGGCTTGGACAGCAGATTTGCGGCGAACTTCACCAGCCGGTTGAGAACGTAACCGATCGGATGACGCCAGGCGCTTTCCGGCACTGATCCTCAGGAATCGCCCGCAGACGCCGCTTGCGCCGAAGCGGTGCGACCCTCCTCGATTAAAAAGATATCAAGCGCGCGGCTGAACGAAAATGCGGGACGCCGCCCCCGAAAGGTTCGCGGACTCAGCCCTTGAACGAGCCAATGATTCCATAAAACGGCAAATTGATGGTTGGCTGATTCGGATCGTCGGTCTTAATCACAAGCATCCCGCGCAGCGCGCCGTCCGGACTGTTTGGCTGAAGCTGAAGCGTAATTTTATATTCCTTGCCCGGCGTGATCGGCTGAACCGTCGCCGCGACATTCCGATTTGTGCTCGCGACCGAAATCACTTTGATCGGCCGCGGTCCTGTGTTTACCAGCCGAGCGTATTGTTGCGCGGGCTGGCGACGCTCCACCACGCCAAACGACACCTGCACCGGTTTCAGCGCCAGATCGCCCTGCACTTCGCCGAAAACCGAAACGTTGATCGGCTCCCGGCTGGTCGTCACCTTGACCATGTCGGCGAAGCCGCCTGCTGGCATCGTTTTCAACAGCGTGACCGTGAGAATCGCGCCTTGCTCGCCCTGCGGACGCGGAGCGAGCGCCACTTTTATATCGCGATTCTCGTTGCTCGCCGACTCGACCTTGAAATCCGGATCGTGAACAAGCGGAATAATCGTCACTTGGCGCACGGCTTCCGTTCCATGCTTGACCACGCCGAACGCCACTTCGGCGGGTTCGGCATCGACCGGTTGCCGAATGTCGCCTTTCAGCGTCAGCACGATCGACTGCGCCTTCGGATCGTTAGTCGCGACCGTGATTGTTCGGGTGGTCGGCCCGTGTTCCGAGGTCGTGTCGAGGCTGGTCGCGATTTCCGAAGTTTCACCCGGTCCGATGGTCGATTTGGTCGGTTTCGCCGCCGTGCATCCGCACGACGTAATCACCGCGCCGATCACCAGCGGCGCGCTTCCGTCGTTGCGGATTTTGAACACATGCGTGACCGGCTTGCCGCCGATTACTGTCCCAAAATCAAAAACGCGCTCGTCCGCAATTGCATGTGGCGCGCCCATGCTTGACGGCTCGCCCGGCATTCCAAGATTGATTGTCGCGGCGCCCGCGCCAGACGACGCCCCGCCCTGCGTAAGGCCGCCGCCTTGCAGTTCTCCGGATTGCGCCGCTGCGACGCCGCCGATACCGACGGCGATCGCCGCGACCATCGTCGCGCACGCCGCGAATAAACGAAGCCCTTTCATGAACTGCAGGGGTAATGATTCGCCGATCTGTCAGCCGTTGGCGACACCGCGCATTGGCGCCGCAGGCGCCGCCGCCGCGCCCTCATAACGCTTCAGAAAATCGGTCGCGAAATCGCCCCGCACAAAGTCCGCGTCGTCCATGATCCGCAGATGCAGCGGGATGTTCGTTTTGATTCCGTCAATCAGGTACTCGCGCAGCGCCGCTTTCGCCCGCACAATCGCCAATCCGCGATCGTCGGCGTGAACGATAAGCTTTGCGATTAGCGGATCGTAATGCACCGGCACACGATAGCCGTCGTACAATGCGGTTTCGACCCGCACCCCGAGTCCGCCGGGTGAATGATGATTGGCCACGACGCCGGGCGACGGCAGATGCGTGTCCGGGTCTTCCGCATAAACGCGCATCTCGATCGCCGCACCTGCAATTTCGACCTGCTTCTGCTTGATTCCCAGCGGCTCGCCCGCCGCGATTCGGATGCTTTCGCGCACCAGGTCCGTCCCCGTTACCATCTCGGTCACGCCGTGCTCGACCTGAATCCGCGTGTTCATCTCGATGAAATAGAACTGTCCGTCCGGTGCGAGCAGAAATTCGACCGTCCCGACGTTCGAGTAGCCGACCACCTGCGCCGCCCGCACCGCCGCTTTGCCCATCCGCTCGCGCAACCGCTTGGTCATCACCGGGCATGGCGCCTCTTCGAGCACTTTCTGATGGCGCCGCTGGATCGAACAATCGCGCTCGCCCAGATGAATCGCGTTGCGGTTATTGTCCGCCAGAATCTGGAATTCTACGTGTCGCGCTCGCTCCAGATATTTTTCCAGGTACATAGTGCGCGATCCAAACGCCGCTTCGCTTTCCGCCTGCGCGAGCGGAAAGAGCCGCGCCAGTTCGCGCTCGTCGCGCACCACTCGCATGCCCTTGCCGCCGCCGCCCGCCGCCGCTTTGATCAGCACCGGAAAGCCAAGGCGCTTGGCGTCTTCCTGGGCGCTTTTCAGCTCGGTGATGCCGATGCCTTCGCTGCCCGGCAGCACCGGCACTCCGGCCCGCTTCATAATCCGGCGCGCCCGCGGCTTGTCGCCCATCAGGCGGATATGGCGCGCGCGCGGTCCGACAAAAGTCACGCCCGAGCGCTTGCAAGCCTCCGCAAAATCTCCGTTCTCGGAAAGAAAGCCGTAACCCGGATGCACCGCGTCGGCGCCATAGGTCAACACCGTGCTGACGATTGCGGGAATGTTGAGATAGCTGTCTTCGGCCGCCGGCGGGCCGATACATACCGCTTCGTCGGCCATCCGCACGTGCAGCGCGTCCTTATCCGCGGTTGAATATATCGCGATCGTGCGGATTCCCAACTCGCGGCACGCCCGAATAATCCGGATCGCGATCGTGCCGCGGTTCGCCACCAATAGCTTTTTGAACATCGCCTGAGTCTCCCGGCTTCGCCGATACGCCGTCCGGTTATCCGACTTCGAGCACCATCAGCGGTTGGCCGTACTCCACCGGCTGGCCGTTCTCGCACAAAATCTTCACGATTCGGCCGCCGGCTTCGGCTTCGATCTCGTTCATCATCTTCATCGCTTCGATGATGCAAAGGGTCTGGCCTTTGCGCACCGAGTCATTCTCCTCCACGAAAGGCGTCGCGTCCGGGGACGCCGCACGATAGAACGTCCCCACCATCGGACTCGCCACGATGCGCTGATTTTCAGCCAAAGCCGGCGGCGCCTGCGCGGCGCCCGCATTGTTTTCCGCGGCGCGCTTGAGCGCGATTTTCGCCGGCGCCGCGCCCGGCGCTTCGGCCCGCACCGCCGGCGCCAACTGCACTTCGGCGGCGCCGGACGCGGCGGGCGCGCCGCCGCGCACCAGCCGCACCTTGCCCTTTTTGTCTTCGATTTCCAGTTCCACCAACCCGTAATCGCGCATCAGGGTCAGCAGCGCCTTAAGTTCTCTTGCTTCCATCGCTTTCCGTGAGTCGCCTGCCGGGCGCGCCGCGCGCGCTGTTCCGGTTGGCCTCAATGTCCGAATTGTCCCGCTGCGATCGTTGCCCGATCCCATTTTGGTCTCCGTCCGCCCGCGCTGCGGATAATTCGCCTACGCCCGGGTCGCGCCGCTTGTGATGCGCGCCGCCGCGCGCAGGGCCAGCGTGTAACTCTCGGCGCCAAATCCCATGATTCTGCCCACGACTATATCGGCGATCGTGGAGTGATGCCGCATCGGCTCCCGTTTATAGACGTTTGAGAGGTGCACTTCGATACACGGCGCGCCAATCGCGAGAATGACGTCGCGGATGGCGACGCTCGTATGAGTATAAGCGGCGGGATTGATAATCAGCGCATGGATTTTGCCGCGCGCCGCCTGAATCCGATCGACGATCGCGCCTTCGCTGTTCGATTGGAACGTCTCCACCGCCAGCCCGAGTTCGAGGCCAAGCGCGATCAGATGCTCGTCGATGTCCTTCAGCGTGGTTCGCCCATACACCTCAGGCTCGCGTTCGCCCAACAGATTCAGGTTCGGGCCGTGAACCACCAGCACCGATGGCAGATTCGCGCCCGGATCGCCCGGCCTATCTTCCCTCGCCATCAAACCTGCTCATTAGCGAATTGAATCCTACCGGTCCGGCCGTTTCAAGCCGACCGGTCCGTTCCGCCGCCGCCGTTTTGGCGTTCATCCACAACCTCTCCGCCTGCCGACCCTCGCTGGACTCATTAGCAACGCTTCATGTCGCGATGGTCATGCGCTTTTCTTTTCGTTGGCAATTTATGCGACAAAGTTGCAGAATCAGGGCGAATCAGTTCGAGCAAACAAAGGCTTGATGGAGGAATGCAAGCATATGAAGTTCGGCCTGCTCTATGAGATGGAAACGCCGCGGCCGTGGAACGCGCTGAGCGAGTATAACGTCTATTGGGAAGCTCTCGCGCAGATCGAACTCGCCGACCGCATCGGCTTCGACTACGTCTGGGAAGTCGAGCATCATTTTCTCGAAGAATATTCGCACAGCTCCGCGCCCGAGGTCTTTTACGGCGCGGTCAGCCAGCGCACCAAGAATATCCGCATCGCGCACGGCGTCCGCCTCCTGCCTTTCAATTTCAACAACCCGATCAAAGTCGCCGAGCAGGCCGCCGTCCTCGACATCCTCAGCAACGGCCGGATGGAGCTTGGCACTGGCCGCTCGACCACCTCGCAGGAACTCGACGGCTTCAGCGTCGATTACGACCGCACCCGCCAGGAGGTCCGCGAGGCCCTCGATATCATCGTCAAGGCATGGACCGACGAGATCCTCGAATACAACGGCAAGCTGATTAAGGTCCCGCCCCGGCGCGTCGTGCCCAAACCGATCCAGAAGCCGCATCCGCCGATGTGGATGGCGTGCGTGGCGCCGGACAGCTATCAGATGGCGGGCGATCGCGGGATGGGCGTGCTCAGCTTCAGCCTCAACTGGGAGCAGGTGCAAAAGTCGATGGGCGCCTACAAGGCGTCGTTCGCCAAACGCACCGACCAGGTCGGCAAGGTTCCCAACGAGCAGTTCGCCGGACTCGTCATCTGTCACGTCGCCGAGAACAAGGAAGACGAAGCGATCGGCCTCGAAGGCGCGCGCTGGTTCATGCACAACGTCGCCAAGCTGTTCGAGCCCCTGATGGCCAAGAACAAGCTCTACTCCTACGAGTACCTGCGCAACCTGATGGCGATGGATCTCGATCCGAAGGACACCCCCGATTCGCAACTGAAGCAGCATCAGATGGTCGTCGTCGGCAATCCCGACGAGGTCAATCGCAAACTCGAGGAGTTCCAGCGCAACGGCCTCGATCAGGTGATCTGCTTCAAGCAGGCCGGCCGCATCCCGCATCAGAACATCATGAAGTCGCTGCGCCTGATGGCGAAGCATGTGCTGCCGCACTTCAACCCGCATCGCACGATCGCGACCGAGGAGATGGCGCTGGCGGCGGCCGGCGGCCGATAGAATTCACGCGCGCGGCGCGGTTAATCGCCGCGCCGCGCGCGATCACTCCGCCCTCCCAACTCGACGACACCAGCATCTCGGCGGCGAATCAATCCATGAATCGCGTCCCGAGCGTTCGTTCGCAATCACGGCAACCAGAATGACGAAAGAAAAATTCACCGTCGCAATTCCCGACAACGTGCTCGACGATCTGCGCGAGCGGCTCGCCCGCACCCGGTTCGCGCCCGATTTCGCCAACGCCGACTGGACCTTCGGCACTGAAGCCAACTATCTGAAAGAGCTGGTCGCCTATTGGCGCGACCGTTTCGATTGGCGCGCCGTCGAACGCGAAATGAACGGCTACGCCCATTACCGAACGACCATCGACGGGATGCCCATCCATTTCATCCACGAACCCGGAAAGGGGCCGAAGCCGATTCCGATTATTATGAGCCACGGATGGCCGTGGACGTTCTGGGATCTGCACAAAGTTATCCGTCCGCTCGCCGACCCGGCCGCGCATGGCGGCGACGCCCGCGACGCTTTCGACGTAATTGTTCCGTCCCTCCCCGGCTACGGCTTTTCGACGCCGCTCACGACCACTGGAATCAACTACTGGAACACCGCGGATCTGTGGGTCAAATTGATGCGCGACGTGCTCGGCTACGACAAATTCGCCGCGCAGGGCGGCGATTGGGGCGCGCTCATCACCGCGCAGCTCGGCCATAAATACGCGCAGCATTTGATTGGCGTCCATGTTCATCTGCTCGCCTCGCTCGGTTTCTTCGGCGGCCAGGGCGGTCCGAAGCCGGAGGATTTTGCTCCGGAAGAAAAAGGCTGGCTGGATCACAACCGCCGCTTCATCACGCAGGGCAGCGGTTACATGGCGATCCAGTCCACGCGCCCGCAAACGCTGGCGCAGGCGCTCAACGATTCGCCCGCCGGTCTCTGCTCATGGATTCTCGAAAAGCGCCGCGCCTGGAGCGATTGCGGCGGCGACGTCGAGCGGCGCTTCACCAAGGACGACCTCTGCACCACGATGACGCTCTACTGGGCGACGCAGAGCTTCAACACCTCCGCCCGCTATTACTACGAAGCCGCGCATAACCCATGGCGGCCGTCGCATGATCGGACGCCGGTGGTCGAAGCGCCGACCGGCGCCGCCGTCTTTCTGAAGGAAGTGATGCTGATGCCGCGGCGATGGGCCGAACGTTACTACAATTTGAAACGCTGGACGGTGATGCCGAGCGGCGGGCATTTCGCGCCGATGGAGGAACCGCAGGCGCTGATCGACGATATCCGCGCGTTCTTCCGTCCGCTGCGTGGCTGACGATTATCGCTCCAGCAGAAAATCGGCGAGTTCGACCGGCGTGGAGCAGATTCGTTGCGCGCCGGCCGCTTCCAGTTCGGCCTGCGATCCGTAACCCCACGCCACGCCGATCGTGAACAGGCCGTTGCCGCGCCCCGCAGCGACATCATGGGCGCGGTCGCCGACGATCGCCGCCGCGTTCGGCTCAATCCGCTCGCGTTCGATTAAGTCGCGCACCATCGCGCTTTTGTCCGACAGGCGGCCGTTGCCGATCACGCCCGCGAAATAGCGCCGCAGCGCGCACATCCCGAGAATCCTTTCCGCCGTCGCCGTATTCTTCGAGGTGACGACGTAAAGCCGCGCGCTGTCGCGCAACTCCTTCAACATCGGCTCCACTCCGCGATACGGCGCGCTCTCGGCCGCGCCGTGCGCCGCGTATGCCGCCAGATAAATCGCCGCTGCCTGCTCCGCGAGATCGGCCTTGCGATGGGGTTCGAGCAGCCGCACGAAAATCTCGCGCAGTGGCGGCCCGACCGCCCATCGCAGGTCGTCGCGCGCCGGCGGCGCGACGCCCAGTTCATCCAGCGCACGCCGTATCGTCCTGACGATTCCGGCCCCCGGATCGGTCAGGGTGCCGTCAAGATCGAACAGGATGTCCTTGAACTTCGCCATCGCGGATTTTGAAGCGCGCCCGCGCGCCTCAAGCTTAAGTTTACCACGTAAGCCAACGCCATCAGTCAACGGGCGAAGAATTTCACCCTTACGCATCGGCCGCATCAGTGCGACGCTTCCGCCGTTCGCGCCGATCGCGAATGCGCCGCAGAGCGCACTGGCGAGCGGCGCGCGATTTGAGCAGCATATGAGCCGATGCCCGCACCGCAAACGACGAATCCGCGGAAAGCGCGCAGCTTGCGTGCGCTCGATATCGTGAACCTCCTTCAAGCCGATATCGGCGCCGGAGTTGGCCCTTTCCTCGCGGTCTACCTGATGGCGGCGCGGCGATGGCGGCCGGAGATGATCGGTCTGGCGCTCTCGGCGCAGGGGCTCGCCGCGGTGCTCGCGCAAACTCCCGGCGGCGCGCTGGTCGATTATCTCTGGCGCAAACGCTTGTTGATCGCCGCCGGCGCGATCGGCGTAGGCGCCGGCAGCCTCGCGACCGTCCACGCGCACAGCCATCGCGCGGTCCTTGCGGCGCAAGCGTTCACCGGCGCCGTGGGCGTGCTGATAGGACCCGCGATCGCGGCGGTGACCCTCGGCCTCGTGGGCCGCGCGGCATTCTCCCAGCGCATCGGCCGCAACGAATCGTTCAATCACGCGGGCAATGTGATTGCGGCGGCTGTCGCGGGATTGATCGGAAAGATATTCGGGTCGGCGGCGATTTTTGAATTTGCCGCGCTCGCCAGCCTCGCCACCGCCGGCGCGGCGCTCGCGATCGACGAGCGCCAAATCGACCACGCTCTCGCCCGCGAAGCGCCGCCGAATGGCGTGGCCGCCGCGCGCTTCGCCGGCATGCGCGATCTGCTCGCCGATCGGCGCATCGCGATTTTCTTCGGATGCGCGGTGCTGTTCCATTTCGCCAACGCCGCGATGCTGCCGCTGGTCGGACAACGGCTCGCCGCCGAAAGCCGCGCCAACGCGACGCTTTATATGTCGGCGTGCATCCTGGTCGCTCAGGCCGTGATGGCGATCGTCGCGCCGCTCGCCGGACGCGCAGCCCGGTTAGGGCGCAAGCGCGTGTTGTTGGCCGGGTTCGCGGCGCTGCCGCTTCGGGGCGTTCTGTACACCTTCGGCTCCGCGCCCTGGTACCTGATTTCCGTGCAGGCGCTCGACGGAATCGGTGCCGGCGTCTTCGGCGTGGTCGCGGTGATCATAATCGCGGACTTGGCGCGCGGCACCGGGCGCTTCAACCTGATGCAAGGGGCGCTGGCGACAGCCGTCGGCGTCGGCGCATCAGCCAGCAATTTCCTGACCGGAGTCGTCGTGCAGCACGCCGGCTATAACGCCGGGTTCCTCGCCCTGTCGGCGATCGCTGCGTCTGCGTTGGCGGCGTTGGCGGTCGCTATGCCCGAGACGCTGCCCGCCGACGAAGCCGCGCTGGTGCTTGCAATAGGCGCTCACGATTCCGGCCGCGTGCATCGCCAATAGCCATTTGTGCGCGGCCTATTCGCCGTCTTCGCCGCGGTCGCGGCGGGCAAGCTCGCGCTGATAGAGTTCGCGGCGGCTCTGACCGGTCAGCTTCGCGATCACGGCGCTCGCCTGTTTGAGGCTGAGGCCGGCGTCGATCAATTCTCCGACCGTCAACGCGCCGCCCGCGCTCTCATTGAGAGTGCCGCTTTCCGCTTCCGGCGCGCCGCCGACGATAATCGTAATTTCGCCGCGCGCCTCTTCCCTCGCAAAGCGATCACACAGTTCGCCGAGCGTTCCACGAATGGTTTCCTCGAAGGTCTTGGTGATTTCGCGCGCGAGCGCGGCTGGCCGATCGGCGCCGAACACGGCCGCCATCTCCGCCAGTGTCGCCGCGAGCCGGCGCGGCGACTCGTAAAAGATTATCGTTCGCGTTTCGCGCGCCAGCGCCTTGAGTGCGTCACGCCGCGCGCTCTCGCGCGCCGGCGGAAAACCTTCAAAGACGAAGCGGTCGGTCGGCAGGCCGGAGACCGACAGCGCCGCGATCGCCGCCGACGGCCCGGGCACGGCGGCGACGCGAATTCCAGCGTCGAGCGCCGCGCGCACCAGCCGAAACCCGGGATCGGAAATCGCGGGCGTGCCGGCGTCGCTGATCAACGCGACCGATTCTCCCGCGCGCATCCGGTCAATCAGTTCGGCAGTGCGCCGGCGCTCGTTGTGCTCGAAATAACTGACCCTTGGCGTGCGTATCTGCAACCCTGCGAGCATCCGCGCCGCGCGCCGCGTGTCCTCGCAGGCGATCAAATCGGCCTCGGCAAGAATACGGCGCGCGCGCGGACTGAGATCCTCGCGGTTGCCGATCGGCGTGGCGACGACATATAGCGCGCCCGCGGAGCGATCGTCCGCCGCCGCCATCGGAGTTCCTGCTCAGCCTTTTTGCGGCTGGCGCGGCTCCAGGCGCAACGCCTTGAAGCGGCGCGACTGGAATTTCCATTGGTCGCCCTGCTTCACATACTCGTCGTTGTAATAGCCGGTGCCGATCCACGCCATGTCGTTGCTCGCGTCGCGCAACTCGACATAGCATCGCCCCGACGCCTTGCCGCCGCCTTTAAGCTCGATCACGTGGTTGTGGATGTAGGGACGCGGCGTCAGGTTCGCGAGGCCGTCCTTGTACATCTTCAGGAGATTAGCGCGGCCGGTGCTGTTGCTCTCGGAATTGTGGCCAAGGATCGTGAAGGAACCGTCTTCCGTGAACAGATTGACGATTCCCTCGACGTCGCCCTGCCACACGCAATCGCAGTAACGCTGCGGCAATTCGCGAATACTCTCGCGATCGGCGAGTTCAGCCACAATTTGCTCGATGCTCTTGGCCATCGTGATTCTCCTTCGATGCTCAATAATCCCGTTGACGCGCTTTTGCCACCGCCGCGAAACCGCGGCCGGTCCATCCGTTCGACGATCAGCGCTGGACCGTATTCATCGGCGCCCGTCAGTGCTGGCCGCCCATCCGATGACCGGCGGTCCATCCGCCGTCCACGACCACCGCCTGTCCCGTAATGAACGAGGCGTCGTCCGAGCACAGGAACAACGCCGTGCGCGCGATCTCCTCGGGCTGGCCGGTGCGCTGCAACAGATGCATCGACGCGGCGCCCTTGCGTGCGCGCTCGCGCTTTTCGGGAGTCAGTTTGTCGTAGCCGGTTTCCGAAAGCGGCGTGGTGATTACGCCGGGGCAGATGCAATTCACGCGGATTCCCTGTTCCGAATAATCCATCGCCATCGATTTCGTCAGCAGGATCACGCCGGCCTTGGCCGCGCAGTAATGCCCCATCCGCCGGATCCCTTCGATTCCTGCGACCGAGGCGGTGCTCAGGATCACGCCGCGGGTCTTGAGCAGTTCGGGAATCGCATATTTGCAGCCGAGAAAAACGCCCTTCAGATCGACATCGACCACGCGGTCCCATTCTTCCTCGGACATCTGATGCAGCGGACGGGCGAAGCCGATGCCGGCGTTGTTGTAAATGATGTCGAGACGGCCGAAATGCTTGACGGTATCGGCGACCATCCGCTCGGCGTCGGCGGCCTTGGAAACGTCGGCTTTAAGCGCGATCGCCTTGCCTCCCGCCTGCGTGATTTCGCCCGCGACTTTCCGCGCGTCTTCTTCCTTCCAATCGACGACGGCGACGCTTGCCCCCTCATTCGCGAACAGCAGCGAAGTGGCGCGGCCGATTCCGGAACCGCCGCCGGTGATAAGAGCGATTTTGTTGTCGAGCTTGCCCATGATGAAAAAATCTCCCCAGGTTAATCCCCGCCGATCGGTCGGGGCCGCAAAACCGGCAGGATAGCCCCATCGACGCCAGATTGGGAAACGCGGCGGCTGCGGCAAAACGAATCAAGAAGCCGACCGGAGCGCCGCCAATCACCAGAAATGGAACGCAAATCGGAAAGAAAGGCCGATCCGGAACGGATCGGCCCCGCGGCAAAAGTCTTGAAAATTACTTTGATTCGGGATGGGCGAGGCGATCGAGCATTTTCACGATCGTATCCCAGCTAAGCCAGGCGCCATGCCGTTCCGGGCAGACCAGTCCGCCGGTTCCATGCTCGGCGTCTTCGACCAGCTTTTTATCGCATTCTGGACAGCTTGCGTTCTGCTCGCCGGCCTTGGTCCGAAGACGCAACTTGGCGAGAAGCTCTTCTTCGTGTTTGCGCACCCATTCGAGTTCGCGCGCGATCCGCGCACTATGCATCAACTCGCCGAGTTTGTCCTTTTCTCCGTTGCTCATCTTTTTATCCTCGGCGCGATTTCAAGTTCGGGGCGCCGAATTCACTCCATGTCCTTGATCAGCTTTCCAGTTCGCGCCTTTTCGACCGTTTCCTCGAATTTAGACCCCAGATCGACGCCCATCTCGCGCGCGCGTTTCTTCGCCCACAGCCCGACATTGCGCGAATCGCTGTAAAACGATTCGTCCGGCCGTCGCGAGGTATCCAAATTAGCAAGCCGCGACGCCTCGCTTTCGACCACCGCGAACGACGACATCACGCGCCGCGTCCGCGCGCTAGCGCAATTCGGACAGGCTGGACGCGTGGCGCGCCGCGATCCGAGCATCACGTGCGCAGAGATACGACCGCAGTCGGCGCATTCAAACTCAAAGATTGGCATCGCATCTCAAGGATAATCGAGCGCTCTTCCTGCGGCAATTGACTCGTCGGGGCCAGACGCCCGAAGCTGCGACATCCCCGCGAGCGGCGTCCTGCCAAGACCTGATTTTTCAGTTGCGAAGAAACTTAGGAAAAGCGGCGACCGCCCAGATAAGGCGAAACCAGCGAACTTCCCGCAAACAATACCACTCCAATCGCCAATACTGTCAGGCCGGTTATCACCCACCACGCGGACCCGTCGGTGAACCCCAGGATAATCATCACGACGCCCCATCCGGGCAGCAGCAGCGACACAATCAGCCGCATCACGAAGCTGACTGCGCGTTCCGCCTGGCTCGACCCTTCGTTCGCCATTCGAACCTCATTCGCGACATGGCTTCAAATTGATGCGTCGCGACCGTCCCTTATTTAACCGACCCCGTGTCCGCCTTCAATCCGGCGCCCGCTTCAGCCGGCGGCGCGGCTGGCGCGCGCATCAGGTAGAGCGTCGGCTGATTCCCGCCCAGCGCGCCTGAATGCATCACGACGACCAGCGCTCGGCGTACCGGCGGCGCGAGCAAAACCAATTCGGTTGGCCGGGCGATTAGATACGTGGGACGGCCCTCCGCCGGGCCATTGCGGGCGAGTTCGCGCGGCAGATGCGGTATCGCGCTCCGGTAGTACCAGGCCAGTTCTTCGTCGTTGACTGTCACGTACAGTTCACCGGCGCTGACACGCGCCTCGACGCGATTCACAAACGGGCCGAGGCATCTCGTGCCGGCCTCGATCGGCCGGACCACGCCGGCAAATAGAACGCTGCCGGCCAAACTGATGAGGCCGATTCCGGCGCCCGCGACGGCCGACGCCCGCCGGCGCAGTCCATATACCGCGATCAGCCCGCCAGCGATCGTCGCGGCGATGAAAATCACGAAAGGAATTTGGAGCTTGCTGACGCCGCTCAAAAAAATGCTCGCGTAAGAGGCGTCGCTCGACTCCAAACGCGCGTCAAGCGGCGCCAGATGGACGCCCATGCGCATCACGACGACCAGCGCGATCATCGCCACCGGCGCGGCGATCGCGATCGCCCACGCGATCACGTCGCGGACGCGCGCGGCGGTCGTGCCGCGGCGCAGCGCGCCCGCGAACAATCCGGCGTAGAGCATCGCGAGCGGCGGAATCGCCGGCAGGATATAGTCGTCGCGTTTGGCGCTGCCGAGCGAAAAGAGGGTTACGACGGCCAAAGCGAGCGCCGCGTGATAGCGCACCGCACCGCGCCGCGATTCGTCGAAACCGCCTGCAAGGGCCGCGATCAGCAGTGGCGCCGCGAGCAGACTGAGCGGCATCATCGCGCCAAATAAGCGCGCGACGATGTAGTAAACCGGACGCGCCGCCTCGCCTGTGCCACCCATCGCGGCGGGCATGAAATGGCCGAAATTTTCATCGAAAAAGACGCCGCCCCAATCCTGCGAGCGGCCGACGATAAACGCCGGAACATACCACGCCGCGCCCAGCGCGAGCGCAATCGCCAGCATCCCGTATGGCCATCCGCGCCGTGCGAATCTGAGCGGATTATCGCGTCCCAGCGCGATATAGATAAGCGCTGCCAAGCCCGCCAGTACGATCACGACCGGGCCTTTCGTGAGCACGCCAAGCCCGAGCAACATACCTGCCGCGAGCGGCTCCGCGCGTCCCGAGGCGCCATTTAACGGCCCGCGCATCACCCGCCACGCGCCGAACAAGAACAGCGTCATCACCATGTCGGTCAGGGCGACATTCGCACGCACCGCGAAACCATAGCTGCCGACAAGAAACAGAAACGCGAGCCATCCGCCGGCGGCGCCGAGATCCGCCGCCGCCCAATCCGTCGCCAGCGCGGCGACGCTCGCGCCCGCGACCAGCGACGGCAACCGCGCCTCGGTCTGCGTAATCGGCCCGCCGCGCAGCCACGGCCAGATCGATCCAAGCCAGTAAAACATCGGCGGCTTGCGCTCGACGTAGCCGTAATAATCGAGCGGCAGCAGCCAATTCCCATGCTTGACGATATCGACGATCCACTGCGCCGACTGGGTTTCGGCGTCCTTGTCGAAGGGCGCGCGCATCCCCGGCGTCATCAACGCAAGCGCGATCGCGAAGGCGGCGAGCGCGCGCGCAATCCGCCGCCCGGACGCGCCCGCGCCGCCATTTTGCGTCCCGTCCGGTACGGCGGCGCCGACCGAGGCTGCCGACGCGACCGTCCATCCCGCCCTGCCCTGCTCCATGCGGATGTTCAGCTTATGCTATTCGGCGGCGGCCAGCATCGACGGAGGCGCCAGATGGCGCATGCCGGCGGACGGGGTGAACGTCGCGATCTCCATCGCCGGCGCGTTGTGGGCAAAACCGATCCGGCCTTTCGCGTCGATCAGAATCACGCCCGCTTCGGCGCCTTCGAGCGCCTGCAACGCGAACTCGGCCGCGCGCGACGGTTCGCGCCGCGCCATCGCCTCAACGGCGGCGCGGCACAACCCCGCGCGCATGATCGCCTCGCCGGATCCGGTGGCCGACGCCGCGCCGCGCGCCGACGCGTACAATCCCGCTCCAATTATCGCCGAATCGCCGATCCGCCCCGGCAGCTTGCCGGGCACGCCGCCGGTCGAAGTGGCGGCGGCAAGATTGCCGAAACGATCGCGCGCGACCGCGCCGACCGTGCCATGCTCGCGAGCGGGATCGGCCGGCGCTTCAGCCGCGCCTTTCCCGACCGCTCCACGAGTCTGAATCCAACGCTCGCGCGCGCGCTGGCTAATCAGCTCGCTCGGGCGGCAAAGCGGAATTCCGGCACGCCGCGCGATTCGCTCCGCTCCCGCTCCGGCCATCAGCAGATGAGGCGTCAGCTCCATCACGGCGCGCGCCAGCCGAATCGGATTGCGCACGCGCGTGACCAACACCACGCCGCCAGCGCGAACCGCCGCCTTGCGCGGCGCCTTGATATTGTCGGCGCACATCACGGCCGCATCCATTTCCACCCGCCCATCGGTGGTGAGCACCGAGCCGTAGCCCGCGTTGAAATAGGGATCGTCCTCGAGCACCGTCACCGCCGCGATTACGGCGTCGAGCGCCGCGCCGCCGCCGCGCAGGATTTCCGCGCCGCGCGCGACCGCGGCGAGCAATCCCCGTCGCCGCGCCGGACGGTCGGCCGGCAAAGCGCGTCCGCCCGCGCCGCCATGCACGATCATCGCGGGACCAGTCGGCGAATTCTCCATGTACTTCAGACGGCAGGACGCCGCGCGAAAATAAACAGGCGGCGGAAATTGAACGTCAGCGGACCGGATGTGCCGTAGGCGGTTTCAAGCCGGCGCGTCAGGTCGCTGACAAACTCCTCGTGCGCTTCGACCGGCAGACGACTCAGAAACGGACGCAGCGCGGTTGCGCGCGACCATTCCACGATCTCGGCCGGCGCAGCCATCGGATGGGCGAACGTATGGTGGAAGCAATCGATCGCGGCGAAGCCAAGGCCGGTCAGGATTTCGCGATAGGTTTCGGGCGACGCGACGTTTTCGCGCGACGGCGTCGCGGCGCCGCCGAGCCGCTCGCGCCATTTCGGCTCGGCGGCCAGCGCCGCGATCGTCGCCTGCGCCGTCTCGCGTTCATTCGCCGGCATCTGGATTGCGATTTCGCCGCCGGGAACGAGCGCATCGAAACACGTCTTTAGAATCGCGCGATGGTCGCCGAGCCATTGCAGCGCCGCGTTCGAGAAGATCGTGGTGTACGCGCCGCCGGCGGAAAACTCGCGGATATCCTCGCGGACGAACGCGACCCGCGCGCGCAGTTCAGGATCGAGCGCGGCGCGCAATTCGTTGGCTCTGTCGATCATCGCGGGCGACGAATCGATGCCGTGCGCGTGGCCGCCCGAGCGGCGCGCCAACTCGACCGTATGCTCGCCTGTTCCGCATCCGAGATCGACGATTCGCTCGCCGGCGCCGCGCGTAAAACGGAGACGGGCGAAGATCAATTCGACCGGCTCGGCGCGATAGCGCCGGAAGCGATGATAAAGCTCGGGTTCCCAATCAGCCATCGAATTGATTCCGATTTTGAGCGATTCGTCCGAGCATACGGCGCGGCCGGATTACGGACAAGCGCAGGCGGCGGCAAGATGGTTGTGGATTCTCGGGTCAAGCCCGAGAATGACGTTTTCTATCGCCCTCGGCCAAGGCCGAGTCGCGGGCGCGCCTCCTTTCCGTCATGGCCGGGCTTGACCCGGCCATCCACGCTTCGCTACCTGCGTTCAAGCGATGAAAGGCGGATGGGTCTACATTATGACAGATCGCCCCAACGGCGCGCTTTACATCGGCGTGACTTCCAATATCGTCCGCCGCGTATGGGAGCATCGTGAAGAACTGGCCGAGGGTTTCACCAAACGCTACGGCTTGAAGCGCCTGGTTCACGTCGAATGGCATGACGACATCAGAGACGCCATTCAGCGCGAGAAGAACCTCAAGCACTGGCCGCGCGCATGGAAGCTCGCGCTGATCGCTCGCAACAATCCGCCGTGGGATGATCTCTATCCGCGCCTGACGTAAGTTGTGGATTCTCGGGTCAAGCCCGAGAATGACGATTTCCATTTCTATCGGTCGTGGCCGGATCAGGCCGAGAAGGCCGTTTTCTATAGCCCTTCGTCATGGGCGAGTCTCGCCCGAGAATGACGTTTTCCATTTCTATCGGTCGTGGCCGGGTCAAACCCGACAATGACGTTTTTTATTGCCCTACGCCAAGGCCGAGTCGCGCCCGACATCGACGTTTCTACTTCTTTCGGTCATGGCCGGGCAGGCCGAGAATCACAAAGCGCTGGCCGGCGTTGACGCAGGACCGAACGCCCAAGACGAAGAGCTGATCAGCCATAACAAATAACCGGCCGACTCGAAGAGCTGGCCGATCTTCATCGCGGGCGCGCCTCCTGTTCGTCATGGCCGGGCTTGACCCGGCCATCCATCGAGGCGGCGCTTGACAACGCCGCAAGGGCGGACGATTTTTTCCGAATAATCCGACAAGCGTTCGAGGAACGCGGCGCGCTCGCCGCCAGCGACGCGCCTCGCACAGGAGCAACGATGCAGTACACCAGGCTCGGCAACACCGGCATGACCGTCTCGCGCATCTGCCTCGGATGCATGAGTTACGGCGACAAAAAGTGGCGCGAATGGACGATCGGCGCGGACGAGGCGCGCGAGCATTTCAAAATCGCGCTCGAAGCGGGAATCACCTTTTTCGACACCGCCGACGTCTATTCGATCGGCGTCAGCGAAGAAATCACCGGGCGATGGCTGAATGAGATGGCGTCGCGCGACGACATCGTGGTCGCCACCAAGGTGCATGGCCAGATGGCGAAAGGGCCGAACCGGCGCGGTCTCAGCCGCAAGCACATCATGGAGGCCTGCGAGAACTCGCTGCGCCGACTCAAGATGGATTACATCGACCTCTACCAGATTCATCGATGGGACTATTCGACGCCGATCGAAGAGACGCTCGACGCGCTCGACACGCTCGTGCGCCAGGGCAAGGTGCGCTACCTCGGCGCGAGCAGCATGGCGGCGTGGCAATTCTCGAAAGCGCTCTACACGGCGCGCGAGCACGGATGGCATCGGTTCGTCTCGATGCAGAACCACTATAATCTCGTCTATCGCGAAGAAGAGCGCGAGATGATTCCGCTGTGCATCGAGCAGGGCGTTGGCGTGATCCCGTGGAGTCCGCTGGCGCGCGGCTTTCTGGCCGGGAATCGGCGGCGCGAGGGCGGAGACGCCGCGACGCTGCGCGCGCGGACTGACGAATTCGCGCGCGGCCTCTACTATCAGGAGCACGACTACGATATCGCCGAGGCGACCGAGAAGGTCGCGAAGGCGCGCGGCGTGACGCCGGCGCAGATCGCGTGCGCGTGGATCCTGCAGGCGCCGGGAGTGACCGCGCCGATTATCGGCGCGACCAAGGCGCACCATCTGAAGGAGATAATTGCGTCGGTCGATATCGCGTTGACGACCGAAGAAGTCGCGGCGCTGGAGGCGCCCTATCGGCCGCATCCGGTGCTTGGCCATGAGCAGCCGAAACCGGCGCGGATGCTTGCCGACGTTCGCCGTTGAATGAAGCCCGATGGATGGCCGGGTCAAGCCCGGCCATGACGGAAAGCAATGGAAAACGGGATTTTCGGGCGCGGCGGCGGTCAGTAGAAACCGTCGTTGTCGGGCGCGATCGGGCCGCGCCGGAAGGAAGAAGAAACGTCATTCTCGGGCTTGACCCGAGAATCCACGCCAATCGATAGCCGCGACGGATGTGGATTCGGCCAATGCCGTTCGCAGATCGTCGGCGCCAGTGTTATGGATGGCCGGGTCAAGCCCGGCCATGACGGAAAAAAAGGACACGTCATTATCGTCGGACGTTAAATGCGTCAGTCACCCTCGGGCTTGACCCGAGGGTCCATACCGCCGCGGGTCAGGCGCGGAGCAGCTCGCGCAAAACGTAGGGCAGCACGCCGCCGTGACGGATATATTCGACATCCTCCGGCGTATCGACGCGCGCCAGAACGTCGAATTCCTTCACTTTGCCATTATCCTCGGCGCGAACCTTGAGCGTCTGTTTCGGCTTGAGGCCGCCTTTCAGACCCGCGATCGAATAGACTTCGCGGCCGGTCAGGCCGAGGCTTTCCCGGTTCTGGCCGTTGACGAACTCGAGCGCCAGCACGCCCATCCCGACCAGATTGCTGCGATGGATGCGCTCGAAGCTCTCGGCGATCACGGCGCGGACGCCGAGCAACTGCGTGCCCTTCGCGGCCCAGTCGCGCGACGAGCCGGAGCCGTACTCCTTGCCCGCGATAATCACGAGCGGCACGCCCTCTTTGCGGTACTGTTCGGCGGCGTCGTAGATCGTCATCTTCGCGCCGTCCGGCAGATGCGCTGTGACGCCGCCCTCGACGCCCGGCACGAGCAGGTTCTTCAGGCGGATATTGGCGAAGGTCCCGCGCACCATCACCTCATGATTGCCGCGGCGCGCGCCGTAGGAGTTGAAATCCTTCGGCTGGACGCCGTTGGCGATGAGATAACGGCCGGCGGGACTGTCCGTCGCGATCGAACCGGCGGGCGAGATGTGGTCGGTAGTGACGCTGTCGCCGAGGACCGCCAGCGCGCGTGCTCCGGCGATATCGTCAAGCGGCTCGGGCACCGGACCGACGCCATCGAAGAACGGCGGCGCCTTGACGTAGGACGAATCGTCCGACCACTGGAAGAGGTCGCCGTCGGGAATTTTCAGTCCTCGCCAGCGCTCGTCGCCCTCGAAGACCTGTCCATATTCCGCGCGGAACATCGAGGAATCGATGGAGGCCGAGACGGCGGCGTCGATTTCCGCGGCGGTCGGCCAGATCTCGCGCAGATAAACCGGCGCGCCTTTGGAATCGCGCGCGAGCGGTTCGACGTTCGGATCGAAATCCATCGTGCCGGCGATCGCGTACGCGACCACCAGCGGCGGCGAGGCGAGATAGTTGAAGCGCACGACCGGATTGATGCGCCCCTCGAAATTGCGATTGCCGCTCAGAATCGCGGCGGCGACCAGATTGCCCCGCTTGACCGCTTCCGCGATCGGCTCGGCGACGGGGCCGCTGTTGCCGATACAGGTGGTGCATCCGTAGCCGACCAGGTTGAAGCGCAGTTTCTCGAGATATTCCATCAGGCCGGCGCGCTTCAGGTAGGCGGTGACGACCTTGGAGCCGGGCGCGAGACTGGTCTTGACCCACGGCTTGACGGTCAGGCCGCGCTCGACGGCTTTCTTCGCCAGCAGTCCGGCGCCGATCAGCACGGACGGATTTGAGGTGTTGGTGCAGCTGGTGATCGCGGCGATTACGAGCGCGCCGTGGCCGAGCGGAAATTTTTCGCCGTCCATCGCGACTTCGACCCGCGCCGCGATCGGGCCGGTTTCGGGCGGCGCGACGCGCTCGTGCGGAGCGATCTGCGGATTTCCGCCCTCCGCGACCCATCGCTCGATCACCTTCTGATCGACCGAATCGTGATTGGCGACCTCTTTCGCCAGATCGGAGCGGAAAGCGCGCTTCGATCCGGAAAGCGGGATCCGATCCTGCGGGCGGCGCGGACCGGCGAGACTGGGTTCGACGTCGGCGAGATCGAGTTCCAGCGTGTCGGTGAAAATCGGTTCCGGCGACGCGGCGGTGCGGAACAATCCCTGCGCTTTGCAGTAGGCCTCGATCAGTTTGACCTGCTCTTCCGAACGTCCGGTCAGGCGCAGATAGGCGAGGGTCTGATCGTCAACCGGGAAGAAGCCGATCGTGGCGCCGTATTCGGGCGACATGTTGCCGATCGTGGCGCGGTCGGCGACGCTCAGGTTGGCGATTCCGGCGCCGTAAAATTCGACGAACTTGTTGACCACGCCCTTCTTGCGCAGCATCTGGGTGACGGTCAGAACGAGGTCGGTGGCGGTGGCGCCGGGCCGCAGCGCGCCCGTCAACCGCATCCCGACGACCTGCGGAATCAGCATCGGGCTCGACCGGCCGAGCATCGCGACCTCGGCCTCGATTCCGCCGACGCCCCATCCGACGACGCCCAGCCCGTTGACCATCGTGGTATGCGAGTCGGTGCCGAAGACGCTGTCGGGATAGGCTTCGCCGGCGGCGGAGACGAAGACGACCGGGGCGAGATATTCGAGATTCACCTGATGGACGATGCCGGTGTCGGGCGGCACGACGCGGAAATTGTCGAACGCGCGCTGGCCCCAGCGCAGGAACTGGTAACGCTCCTTATTACGCTCGAATTCGAGTTCGGCGTTGCGCGCGAAAGAATCGGGCGAGCCGTAGGAATCGACCTGCACGGAATGGTCGATCACGAGATCCGCGGGCTGCAGCGGGTTGATGCGGGCGGGGTCGCCGCCGAGCCGGCGAATCGCGTCGCGCATCACGGCGAGATCGGCCACGACCGGAACGCCGGTGAAATCCTGCAGCAGCACGCGGGCGGGCATGAAGGAAAATTCGCGGTCGCCGTCGCGCGCGCCGTTCCATCGCGCGAGCGCCTCGACATGCTCGGCGGTGACGTTGACGCCGTCCTCGCGGCGGAGCACGTTCTCAAGCAGCACCTTGATTGAAAACGGCAGGCGCGACAGGTCGAAGCCGCGCCGGGCGAGGGCTTCGAGCGAATAGATAACGCAGCTTCTGGAGCCGACGCTGAGAGTTGTACGGGCGCCGAAAGTGTCTTTGCTCATCTGGGTGAACCGTTCCGATTGAGAATCCAAAATATCGCGCGTGCGCGGCCGCCGCCGAATCTTCAGAATAGCCTTTGCGGACCGGACGTGAAAACCGCGCGGCGCCGCGTCAGGGCAATTCGCGCAGGAGACGGCCGTTGCTGTCGTAAAAATCGAGCGCGGAATCGCCCGCGCTGTCAACGCCGAGCAGGGCGCGCTGGCGGCCGTGCGAATCGAACAGGCGCACGGCGGGAATATCGTCGCTGGTCACGCCGATAATCACGCGGGCGGCGCCGGTGTCGTCGGCGAGGAGCAGGCCGAGATTCTGCTCCTTCCCGAACCCGATCGCGGCGCGGGTCTTGCCGAAGGTGTCGTACATCTGAAAGACGGGCATCAGTTCATGATCGAGCCGCAACGCGGCATGGGTATGGCCATGCGCATCGACCAGCAGTATTTCCTGGGCGGCGATCGATTTCGGCGGCGTATCGGCGGCGATCGCGGTTCGCGACGCGGCCAATCGGCCGCTGATCGCGCCGCCGATTATTCCGCCGATCAGCGCGACTACGAGATAGAGCCATTTTCCGCCCGTCGTATTTGCCATCGAAACGTCCCTCCGCGCAGGCTGCCAAGCGGAATCCCAAGCCCCAAGCGGGCAGGCGCGGCCTCGCGCGAGCATCAAATTACCGGCGCCGCCCGACTTGAAAAAGTGGCCGGGTCGCGTGTCGTGAGGCCGACGGCGGACGCATCGCGTAAACCCGCGTCAATGCGACCTCGATTTCCACGACCTGGCGCGGCTTGCCGCTGCGGCCCGGGCGGGCGGCGCGCAGGCTGTTCGGGACTTCGCGGGCGCGGCCGTAAACGATCGCCGCGGCGCCGTCGGCGTTCCAGGTCGTAAACGCCACGCGCGGATTTCGTGCGAGGTCGGCGCGGCGGACGGTGTTGTCGTAAACGACCATCCGGAGCGTCGTTCCGGCCAGCGTCGCATGGACCGGCGCGATATGCGGCTGGCCGGCGGCGCCGACCGTCGCCATCGCGACCAGCCTTACGCCGCGCCAGAACTCGACGAATTCCGCCGCCGTCATTTGCCGGGGCGGATATCCGACCGAATCGCCGACCGCAGGCGTCGCGGTCGCGGCGCTGCGATCAAGCAGTCGCTGCAGCGAATCAAGTTCATCCATTACTTTAAGTCTATCGGTTTCGACGCCGCGCTAAAAAACCGATTCCGGCGCTTGCGTTTCCAGCCCAACCGCCGCATCGGCGCGGCGGCGGCGTTTGAAGACCGCCAACAGATATCCGTATGAGGGGAGGAGAATCAATGCGCCGGCGGCGAGCGCTGAGGCGAGTATTGCAAGCGTGCGCGGCGGCGCCGAAGCGTTGAAAATCGTGAGGTCGGGCTCAAGCAGGTAGGGATATTGCGCCAGCGCCCATCCCCAGAGAATCAAAGCCACCTGCGCCGCGGCGCAAATTCGCGCGAGCGCGAAACGGCGCGTCCATAACGCCCATAATGCGGCGAGCGCGGCGGCGCTTGTCAGCCAGAATATCGGCCATGTCCAAACGCGATGGGTCAAGCCGTTCCAGATCAGCGGCGCGCCGCGAATCGAGAGCAAGAGAACGGCGCCGGCGATCAATCCGACGATGAGCGACGAAATGATCGCGCGGATGCGGAAGTCCGCCGCAAGCGTCGCATCCGCGGTTTCCGCCGCGGCGTAAACCGCGGCCAAATACGCGAACATCGCGAGCGCGAAAAGGCCGACGCCGAAGCAAAACGGGGTCATCCATGGCGTAATAAAATCGCTCAGGCGATGAGGATTCGCGGGCATCCGGCCTGAAGCGATCGCGCCGATAATGACGCCGAGCAGCAATGGCGTGATGAGCGACGCTATGGCGAAAATCCGGCCCCATCGCCGCCGCGCGCGATCGTCGCACAATCCGTAACTGCGAAAACTGAACGCGGAACCCCGCATCACCACGCCGACCAGCATCAGCGTGACCGGCACATGCATCGCGGTCATGATCCGGGCGAACGCGGGCGGAAAGCCGTTGAAGAGAATCACGACGACCAGGATCAGCCAGACGTGATCGGCCTCCCATACCGGACCGATCGCGCGAGTGAGCAATTCGCGTTGTTCGCCGGCGCGCGGTCCCAGCGCGAAGAGTTCCCAGACGCCGCTGCCGTAATCCGCGCCGCCGGTCAGCGCATACAACGTTAAATTCACCAGAAGCACTCCGGCGACAAACCATAGCGCGAGCGACATCATCACCCTCCAACCGCGAGCAGCGCCTCGATTTCTTCGCTGGTCGGACTTTCGATCACCTGCCGCCACATCAGAAACGCCACCGTCACGCCGAGGAACAGATAGAGCAGCGAATACAGCGTGAAGGTGACGCCAAGACCAGGCATCGGAGTGACCGCGTCCGCCGTTCGCATCACGCCATAAATAATCCACGGCTGGCGGCCGACTTCCGTCACGACCCAGCCCGCTTCGACGGCGACAAGGCCGAGCGGCGCGCTAATCGCCAGCGTTCGCATAAACCATATCGAGGCGAAGATTCCGCGCCGGCGCAACCAAAGCCAGATACCCCAGAGCGCCACCGCGGCCATCGCAAAGCCCGCGCCCACCATGATTTGAAAGGCGAGATGCACGGCGATTAGCGGACTCGGCCAGTCGTTTTCCGGAAACGAATCGAGCCCGCGCATCACGGCGTCGGGATTATGGTAGGTCATGATGCTCAGCATCGAGGGCAGTTCGATCGCGTAGCGCAGGCGGCGCGCCTTGACGTCGGGAATGCCGCCGATCGCAAGCGGCGCGTGCGGCCCGGTTTGAAACAATCCTTCGAACGCGGCGATTTTGATCGGTTGCAAGCGCGCGACGGCCCGCGCCGACGCGTCGCCGCTAATCGGCTGCAGTAAAGCGGCGATCGCGCCGACCGTGAATGCGATCGCGATCGCGCGGCGATGAAAAAGGTTGTCGCGGTCGCGCAGCCACATCGCGGCGTGTATCCCCGCGACGACGAAACCGGTCGCGCAGTACGCCGCGATCGTCATATGAACGGTCTCGTGCAGCGCGGCGGGGTTCGTCAGCGTCGCGATCGGATTGATATCTTCCGGACGACCGTTGACCAGCCTGAAACCGACCGGGGTGTTCATCCACGAGTTCGCGATCACCACAAAGATGCCCGAGATGACGCCCGAGGCCGCGACGATCGCGCCCGCCGCGAGATGGGCCCGCGGCGAAACGCGATCCCATCCGTACATGTATATGCCGAGGAAGATCGCTTCGGTGAAAAACGCGAATCCTTCCAGCGAAAACGGCATGCCGATAATCGCGCCCGCCCAGCGCATGAAATTCGGCCAGAGCAAACCCAGTTCAAATGAAAGCACCGTTCCAGAAACCGCGCCGACCGCGAACATGATCGCGGCGCCGATCGACCATCTTCGCGCCAGCAGCAGATATACCTCGTCTCCGGTCCGCAGATAACGCCATTCAGCCACCACCATCATCAGCGGCATCGCGATACCGACGCAGGCGAAGACGATGTGGAAGGCGAGCGACATCGCCATCTGGGAACGAGCTGCAATAAGATTCGTCATCCGGTCACCGGAACATGAAAAAGCCGACGCCGGAGCGCAAGCGCCGCGTCACAACAGCGTCGATTCGCATATCAACAGCCGCGCTGCGACGGCGCCGCACACCATCGCCGGACTCAGCTCGCGCCGCGCAAAAGCCGCTCGGCGGCGCGCGCAATCTGAAGTTCCTCGTCCAGCGGCACGACCCACAATTCCACAACGCTGCCGTCCGCGCTGAAACATCTTTCGCGGCCGTTCGCCGCCGAATTGCGCTGCGCGTCGAAAACGACGCCGAGGGCGCCAAGGCCCGCGCAGATCCGTTCGCGAACGGCGGCGGAATGCTCGCCGATTCCGCCGCCGAAAATAATCGCATCAGCGCGACCGAGCGCGGCGAGATAGGCGCCGATATATTTGCGCGCGCGGTAGCAGAACATCTCGATCGCCAGCGCCGCGTCCGCGTTCGACGCCTCATCGCGTTCCAGCTCTCGCATGTCGCCGCTGCGCCCCGAAACGCCGCGCAATCCCGAGTCGTGATTCAGGATTCGTTCGACTTCGGCAGCCGAAATTTTTTCCGCGCTGGCAAGATAGCTCATAATCGCCGGATCCAAATCGCCGGAACGCGTCGCCATCATCAGGCCCTCCAGCGGCGTCAGGCCCATCGACGTATCGACCGAATGTCCCGCTTTAATCGCCGCGATCGAGCATCCGGCGCCGAGCTGCAAGGTGATCAAATCGAGATCGCCGGGCGATTTCCGCACAATTTCCGCATACCTATCGCGCATCCACGAATGGCCAACGCCATGAAATCCATAGCGGCGAATATCGTGGCGGTCGGCCAGCGCGCGCGGAATCGCATAATTGCGCGCATGCGGCGGGATCGTGCGATGGAACGACGTATCCGCGACGACGATCGACGGCGCCTGCGGAAATTTGGCGCGCACCGCCTTCAGGGTGTCAATCGCGGGCGGATTATGCAGCGGCGCGAATCGCGACGCCGCTTCAAGCGCTGCGATCACGCCGTCGTTGGCGATCGCCGGGCCTTGAATGGCTTCGCCGCCATGCACGATGCGATGCGCGATCGCGTCGGGGCGCGGCTCGCCGGCATCGCCGAGCCAATCGAGCGCGCGCAGCGCGGCTTCACGATGGTTGCCGACCGCGACGGCGGCGTCGAACTTGTGCCCAGACGTCGTAGCCATCGAGGCGCGCGCGCCGGGACCAATTTCCTGAAACACTCCGCGCGCCAATCGCCGCCGCGTGCCGGCCGAAATTTCAAGCAACTCGAATTTGAGCGAAGAACTGCCGCAGTTGAATACCAGAATTCGCATTGTCTGCGCGCGACGTGTCCCGAACGCGCACCTAATACGCTAACCCCTCGCGGATGCCGAGGCTAATCGCGGCTCAGGTCACGGCAGCAGCACGCTCGACCCCGTGGTCTGGCGCTCGCCGAGCGCGCGATGGGCCGCGGCGGCTTCGGCGAGAGGAAATTCGCGCGGCGGCGCAAGCTTGATGACGCCGCGCCCGATAGCGTCGAATAGCGCCTGCGCGCGTTCGACCAATTCCTCGCGCCGCGCGGTATACGACCACAGCGTCGGCCGCGTAAGATACAGGGAGCCCTTGGCGCTGAGCACGTTGATGCTGAACGGCGGCACCATTCCCGACGCCTGTCCGTAACTCACCATCATGCCGCGCGGACTCAGGCAGTCGAGCGATTTCATGAACGTCGCTTCGCCGACTGAATCGTAAACCACCGGGACCATCGCGCCGCCGGTGATTTCCCTGACGCGCGCGACGAAATCCTCGCGGCTGTAAACGATCGTGTGCGCGCAGCCGTTGGCGGCGGCGAGCCGCGCCTTGTCGTCCGTGCCGACCGTGCCGATAACGGTCGCGCCCAGATGCGCCGCCCATTGACAAAGAATCAAGCCCACTCCGCCCGCGGCCGCGTGAACCAGAATCGTCTCGCCACGGCGCAACGGCCGCGTCGAATGAATCAGGAAATGCGCGGTCATTCCTTTGAGCATCGCCGCCGCAGCCGTCTTGTCGTCGATCGCGTCAGGCAGCCTGATGAGGAAGCGCGCGGGCATCACGCGCGCTTCGGCATAGGAGCCGAGCGGCCCGCCGGCATACGCCACGCGATCGCCAACTTTGACCTCGGCCACGTCCGGGCCGACCGCTTCGACCACGCCGGCCCCTTCGTTGCCCGGCGTGAAAGGCATCGACGGCGCGGGATAGACGCCTTTGCGAAAATAGATATCGACGAAATTCAGGCCGATCGCGCGATGGCGCACGAGCGCTTCGCCGGGGCCGGGCGCGGGGATTTCGACCGTTTTGAATTCGAGCACTTCCGGCCCGCCGGTTTTTGCGACAAGGATCGCTCCGCATTTCATCCGAAAATCCTCCACGCGCCTGAATTGCCTTGACGTTAGCCGCGCCTCCCGCGTTCCGGCAAGCGACGATAAGGTTGATTACCGCATCCCGTTCCAGTCCGGCTCGGCGACCTCGCGCCAACGCGCCCGAATCGCCTCGAAATCAGCGGCAGGCATCGGGCCGGACTCGAGCAGCCTCGCGTTCTCGGCCCATCGCGACGGCCGCGTCGTGCCGACAATCGCGGTATGCACGCCGGGCGCAGCGAGCGTAAAACGAAGCGCCGCGCCGACCGCGTCTCGGGCCGGGCCGCGCAGGATAGGATAGTCGAGCTTGCGCAGCCGTCGCCAATAAGGCCGTTCGTATTCCGGCACGCTCCAGCGATTCTTGAGCCACGCCGCGTTCGCGATCGGCCGTTTGGCGATCACTCCCATGTCGGATGCGGCGGCGGCCGGCAATGCGCGATCGAGCGCTTCCTGGTCGGCGAGGTTGACGGAAATCTGTAGCGTGTCGAACACGCCGAGCGTGATCGCGGCGAGCGCGTCGTCGCCGTCGCCACTGTAACCGATCGCGCGCGTCATGCCCTTCTCCCGCATCCGCACCAGCGCCGCAACCAATTCCTCATTGCGCAGCGTGCCGGCGTCGCATGAATGGAACTGCAGCAAATCGACATATTCAGTCCGCAGCCGCGCGAGACTCCGCGCGACGCTCTTCTCGACCAGCTCGGGCGTCCAGTCCTTCGCCATCAAGCCCGACGCGTGGCCGCACTTCGTGAACAAGTAATATTCAAACCGTCGAGCGCCGACGGTCTTCCCGATCAATTCCTCGCTCACGTCGTAACAGGCGGCGGTGTCGATTACGTTCAGCCCCGAATCGAGCGCGGCGTTCAGCAGCTTTTCGACCGTACGCGGGGCGATGTTCTGATAACCGATTTCGGACGCGCCGAAGCCGAGCACGCTTACGATCATTCCGGTTTTGCCGAGCCGCCGCGTCTCCATGTCTGCCGTTCACTCCCGCCCGATTCGTTGATGAACCAAGGGTAGGCGAGCGTCCGCGCGAACGCCAACTCGCGGCGCGAAATCAGCGATAGCCATGAAGTTCGCTCGGCAGGATGAATTCGCCGGTGCAATCGCACGGAAACGCGACGACTTCAACAACCGCGTCAGGTTTCAGCGCGCCATAAAGATGCGGAAAAGTTTCGCGTGCGCGCGGATCGCTCTGGCCAATCGGGCGCTCGAATCGCAACGGCGCGTCCAGCCGCGATTCGTCGATACAAAGAACCACGAGCCCGCGCCGTCCACGGAACCATGCATTGGCCGTCGCAACCAGTTGCGCAAGCGTCGAGCAATGGATGAATCCGTCGCCGCGCAGCGACTCCGGCGCATACTCTCCAGCAGCGGCCGCCCTCTCCCACTCCGCCCGTTCCACCAGATGGAAAATCATCTTCTTCAGCCGCCTGATATTTTATACCCTGAAATCCATAACGCATCCCTACTCACATGACTGATTCCGCACGGTCAGCCGTCGCCCGGCCGCGCCATAGCGCAATTCTCTGGCATTTCGGACGTCAGAACGCGAGAATAACTACGTCGGCGCCTAACCGATCGGCGGAGCGATAACGGAAAATGCCGGTGAACGTCGTAAAAACCTACGAAGACGAGATTGCGTGGGAGCGCGCGAAGGAACGAGCACGCGAACAATATCCCGACGCCACCGGCGACCGATTCTACCGAATCGTGATGGCGATCTACAAAAAGATGACGCATTACGACGAACGCCGCCGCGATGAACGGTGATGCGCGGGCGATCGCATCCGCGAGCGTCATCCGTCAATCCCTCCGGTAATTCTTGCCAGTCGTATGTTTGAAAGCGAATATCGGTCCAAGCTGATGACGGCCGAAGAAGCCGTCAAACTCATTCCCACCCGCGGCAATCTCTCGATGGGCATGGCGATCAGCGAGCCTCCCGCGCTGCTCGCGGCCCTTGAAGAACGCGTCAAGCGCGGCGAGATCGAACGCCTCAATTTATACTATTCGCATTCGGTGGCGGCCGCCGCTTCCACGATTCTCAAATACGAATACCTCGACGCAATCCGGCCGCATCCGTTCTTTCCGACAATTATCGAACGAACGCTGGGCCGCCGCGGCGAACAGGAAGGC
Source organism: bacterium (assembly GCA_014896235.1). Lineage (GTDB taxonomy): Bacteria > Desulfobacterota > Binatia > Binatales > Binataceae > JADMIL01. The sequence goes on from JADBKU010000004.1 coordinate 82,265, forward strand.
CGCCGCGTGATCGAATACATGCCGGGAAATTTCAGCGCGATGCCGCGCACGCTCGAAGCCATCGGAATCGACGCGTTCGTGCTGATGGTCGCGCCGATGGACAAAGGCGGTTTTTTCAGTTGCGGCGCCAACGCCGACTATACGATTCCCGCCGCGCGCTTCGCCAAACGATTGCTGGTCGAAGTGAATCCGCGGATGCCGCGCGTGTTCGGCGACTCGGCGGTGCATATTTCCCAGGTCGCCGCGATTGTCGAACACGACAGTCCGCTGTTCAGCGTGCCGATGCGCGAGCCGAACGAGATCGATCGTAAAATCGGCGGACTTATCGCCGCGATGACGCCGGACCGCGCCACGCTGCAAATCGGGATCGGGGCCGTGCCGAACGCGGTGTGCCTGCAACTCAAGGATCACAAAGACCTCGGCGTGCATACCGAGCTGATGATGCCGCCGGTGGTCGAGTTGATTCGCGCGGGCGCGATCACCAATCGATGCAAAAATATCAATCGCGGCAAAAACGTATATACTCTGGCCGCCGGCGACGAAGCCTTCTATGAATTTCTGAATGACAACTCGAGCATGGAAGCGTATCCGGTCGACTACGTGAACGATCCCGCCGTAATCGGCCGCAACGATCGGGTTATTTCGATCAGCGCGTTCCTTGAAGTGGCCCTGGACGGCGCGGTGAACTCCGAGGCGATCGCGGGTCGGCAATACAGCGCGCCGGGCGGCCAGCTCGATTTCGTTCGCGGCGCCCAATGCTCGCGCGAGGGAAAATCGATCCTGGCCGCACACTCCACCGCGAGCGGCGGCAAAATATCGCGAATCGTGCCGCGACTCGGCGGTCCGGTGACCGACCCACGCGCCGACGTGCAGTATGTCGTGACCGAGTACGGCGTCGCCGATTTGTTCGGAAAATCGGTAGCGGAACGGGCCGAGGCGTTAATCGCAATCGCGCATCCTGATTTTCGCGGCGAACTTACGGCGGCCGCGCGCGAGCTGGGATACTTCTAGGTTTGCGGCGGCGCCTGCGGCGATGCGTTCGTGCGGGCCTCAAGGATTGCGCGGGCGGCCGCGATCGCCGCCGTCGCTCCGGCGAGCGCCAGCGTGTCGCCTTCGCGCAAGACCTCCGCGGACTCCGGCAGAATCACTTCGCCGCCGTCGCGAGAAATCGCGACCACCATCGCGCCGGTCAGCGCGCGCAGATTCAACTCCGCAAGGGTGCGGCCGACCGCCCGGCTCTGCGGCGGAAGTTGAATCGGAACCAGCGGACCAGCCTCGAGCGTTCGTTCGCCGCCCGCTGGAAACGCCGGCGGAGGCGCTGTTTTGAGATGTGCGAACCGCCGCAACAGCAATTGAGCGGCGGCCGGCAACTGTCCGCGCAAGTCGCGCGCGCTTCGCCAGATCAATATTCCGATCGCGCTTGCCGAAACGACCAGCGCGACGGCGCCGTCCACCGGTCTAAGGAAAGGCGCGGTCAACGCCAGCATCAGTGCGATTACGGCGAAAAGTATCGCGATTTGAAGGATCCGCCCAAGGGCTTCGATCGCCGGTTCGCCGGCCGCGTCAGGCTCGCCCGTGCCCGCCATCCCGCTGGCCAGCGATCGCGCCAATCCTCTCGCGCCGCGCAATATCAGTCCGAAAAGCGCCGCTGCGAGACCAAGCGTCGCGGCTTTTATCAACAGATCGGCCGACCGCGGCGTCACTCCCGCGGCGCCCGCGATCATCGCCGCGCCGCTTTCGCCGATGAATTCGTAAGCGATGACGATCGCCACAAACGCTGTCATCGCCGACAAAATCAAAATCTCGAAACGGCGCGCGCGGGCCGGCGGCGAATGACGCCGCAGCCGTTCCATCCATGAGTCATAAATCGCTTGAAGCGCGCCCAGCGGCGCGGGCATGCGCGCGTCGATATATTTTCCCGTCCGTTCGGCCGCGCGGATCATGAATGGCGTGGAAAAGGTCGTGATCGCCGAGACCGCGATCGCCAGCGAATAAAGAAATTCACGGGTCGCCGCATGTTGCACCCCGGCGCCGGCGATGATGAACGAAAATTCGCCAATCTGCGCCATCGCCATCCCGGCTTCGACCGAGTTGCGCGTCGAATTCCCGCACAGCAAGGCGCCAATTCCAACGCCGGCGAATTTCCCAATAATGACCACCGCCACGAGCGTCGCGAGCGCCGGCCAGTATCGCGTTAGATCGGCGGGATTCAGCATCATTCCGACCGAAACGAAAAAAACCGCGCCAAAGATGTCGCGCAACGGCGCAACCAGATGTTCGACGCGCCCTCCCTCGCCCGACTCCGCCACCATCACGCCCGCCAGAAACGCTCCCAGCGCCACCGAATAGCCCGCCATCTCGGCGGCCATCGCGAATGCGAAGCAGATGCCCACGGCGACGATGATCAGGGTCTCGTCGCGGTCGAGGCGGGCGGCCAGACGAATCGCGCGCGGCGCCAGGAGCATTCCGGCCGCGATCAGCGCCGCCAGAAACAGCATCAGCCGACCCACCGTTTCGATCAGCAGTCGCGCCGACAATCCCGCCCCGGTCGCGACCGTCGTGAGCACCGTAAGGATGATCACGGCGGCCAGGTCCTCGAACAGCGTGATGCCGAAAACCAGTTCGGCAAGCCCTTGATCAACCTTTTGCTCGGCGAAGGCCTTGGCGATGATCGTCGTGCTTGAAATCGACAGGATCGCTCCCGCAAATACGCTCTCCAGCGTCGTCCACCCGAAGGCGAGACCGACCACATAACCGAGCCAGATGAGCAGCCCGACCTGCACCACGGTGATAAAGCCCGCCGTCGGCGCCAGCCGCACCAGCTTGCGCACGCTGAATTCAAGGCCGAGCGCGAACATCAGCAGGATTACGCCAAGCTCGGAAAGCTTGTTGATGCGATCGAGGCCGGCGACCAGCGGAAAGGGCACGTGCGGCCCAACCATGAGGCCCGCCACCAAATATCCGACAACGAGCGGCTGCCGCAGTTTTTGGCAAACGATCGAAACGACGGCGCCGACGCACAGCGCAAGCGCCAAATCTTCAAGAAAGTTATGCGCGATCAGTGCGGGCAAACAGTTTCCTCCCGTGGACGCGTGATTCGCTCGAAACGACGGCGCCAAAAGCCCATCCGGATGACGGCGTAATCCGCTCCCGGCGGCCGCCGCGCCCCTACATGATTTTTCCGGTTGTCGATCGCGGATCGCGAGACGTCCAGCGCCCCGCTTCCACCTGATGGAAAAAATCGGCCAGCGTTGCATTGAAGCACGCCGGCTCCTCCAGGTTCACCGCATGGCCCGTGCGCGGCATCACGACGAGTCCGGCGGAAGCGATCGTACGCTTCATCATCAGCGCCGGTTCGAGGCATTGGTCGTCCTCGTCGCCGGAGACGATCAAGGTCGGCGTCTCGATTCGGCGCATCGCGTCGGTCAGGTCGAATAACGATGGCCGCTGTTTTTGCACTCCACGCAATGTCAGGGCCGCGCCCTGCGGCGAATGCTCCGCCAGATGAGCCCGAAATTCCTCCCATCCGCGCGCATCCTTGTTGAGGAGCTGCACGCGCGAGGGGCCCAGCGCATAGGCGCGCGCCGCCTCATCCATCGGCGCCGATTCGAATCGTTGCGCGGCCGCTTCCGTTTCGCGCGCGAATTGTTCGCGATATTCGGGCGCGGCTCCGTAACCGCATCCCACGATCACGAGCGCGCTCGCGCGCTCCGGATAGGCAAGCCCGAAATGAAGCGTGGCGAACGCGCCCATCGAAACGCCGACGATATGCGCACGCTTGAGACCGAGTCCGTCGAGGACGGCAAGAATGTCGTCACGCGCGTGCGCCTGCGAATATTTGGCTGTATCGGCGGGAACGTCGGACGGCGGATAACCGCGCGCATTATAGGCGACGCATCGGTACCGCCGCCCAAAAAAACGCAGCTGACCCTCGTAGCTCCGGCAATCGCCGGCAAATTCGTGGACGAAAACGATCGGATAGCCGGCGCCGGTCTCTTCGTAATAAAGCTTCACGCCGTCCGGAGCGGTTATGTGCGGCATCGCGGCGACCTCGCGGCGCTCGAACCCGAGCGATTATGACGGATGATTAGCGCAATGCCGTGATGCTGGCGAACCCACGCCGGATCAAACGCACGGCAGCCAGGCCGGATATCCCGGCGCACGCGGATTCTGCGTCCGCGCGATCGCCGACAGGTTCGCCTTCAGCCTGATATCCATCCGCGGCGAATGACTCTTCACATGGACGGGATAGTATTCGCCCGGGCCTGAAGCGCTGAGGGCGCGCACGCGCATAAAGTATTTCCCGGGCGGGACGCCCCGAATCTCATAACGACCATGGAGATCGGTTACCGCGCTCCCCCAGTTCTCGCCAAACCAGTCGGTAAGCGAAATCTTGATTCCCGGAACCGGCTGGCCAAGCGGATCCACAACGACCCCGCTGACCACATTGGCCTCGGAGACAGGCACATTGGCGTTAGTGCGCGCTTCGGATGCAAGGATCAGCGCGAAGGAAAAAAAGACAGCATAGGCAAGGAAAATTGTTGAGGGTTTCATACAATATCTGGTTCCTTTTGACCCCCATTGCCGAGCAAGCGGCGTTCCCAGCAAACTTCCTCCTATGATGTACTTTAATATCTACAAACATTCAAAGACAATCACGCGGCGTACATCATGATGGCGGCGGCAAAATGTGGTCGCTTTGACCATTCGCCCAGTTTGAAGCTCGCGAGGTCAGATCAGGCCGATGCCGCCTTTGCGAATCAGCCGCACGCCAATCTTGCGCAAAAATCCCGTCGGCAGTTCCGCTCCGATCATCGCGAAGATGACGTCGTTATCGAGCTCGATTGGACCCGCGGCTTCAACCTCCGCGGAGCCGGTCGCAGGCGCGCTTTTGACTCGTTCGAGCACGACTTTCCCTGGCAAAATCCGTTTGAGCGCGGTCGCGGGTAAAACGGTGACGAGACCAGCGCGTTGCAAATCGCTGACTCTTTCCGCGTTATCGCGCGATACGTTGGTCAGCACCGCCGAGCGATACGAATAAACCACATGATTACCCAATTCCGGCCGGGCCAGCGCCTGAACCACCTCGGAACCGGAATTGCCGCCGCCAACCACCAAAATCCGCCGCTGATGAAATTCGTTGGCGTCGATAAGATTGTAAAAAACCCGACCCGGCTCTTCGCCGGCCAGCCCCAGACGGCGCGGATTGCCGCGCACGCCGATCGCCAGAACGACAGTGCGAGCGCGATAGACGTTGCCCCGTTCCGTGCGGACAAAAAAACGCTCGCCGCTGGCCGCGATATCGACAACCTCTTCGCGATCTTTTATCACCAGCTTCAATTCCGCGATGATTCGTTCCCACTCCTGGATCAGACGCTCGCGCGAATTGTCGCCCTCAAGGAAAAAAGACCCATATTCCGCGATATCGATCGGCGTCGCCTGCACGAATTTGGCGCGCGGGTACGCGCGCAATGTGCTCGCCGGCGTCATCCGCTCCAGCGTGACGTAATTCAGTCCCATGCTTGCCGCGGTGGCAGTCGCGCCAAGGCCCGCAGGCCCACATCCCACAATCAGAACGTCGTATAGATTGGGATCGGTCGAACGCGGCATCCGGCGCAATTCCGCCGCGATCGCTTCAATCACCTGGCGGCCCGACCGCATCGCCAGATTGATTGAAGCGGTGCCGGCCGCCTCGCCGATCACGTAGAGCCGCCGCACGCTGGTCTGGAACGTATCGTCGAGCGCCGGCGTCTCGCGGGTGCGTTGCGGCGCCACACCGGCGATCACGTCCGGCTCGACAGGCGCCTTCGGCAGCATCATGACCAAGCCAAAGATGCAGATCGCGGCGACGGCGAGGCCAGCCAAACCGATCGGCCATAGGCGAATGGTAATCGCTTGGGCCGCAAAAGGCGCCCGCGCATGGCCATGCGCGCTTAACACCGGCAGTGGAATCGTCAGCACCACGCGTTTCTCGGCGCCGGGCAATCGCGTCAGCGCGCGCCTGGTGAAATCGTTGGACGGTACGGGACCGTGCGTGTGAAAAAGATGGCAGTCAGAGCAGGCCGTCACATGTTTGGCGACGGCGCCGCCAGCGGCTCTATCGTCAGCCGCAAATGCGACCGCGCCTTGACCGATCCATCGGAGGGCGGCGACTTCGGGCGCGGCGCCCTGATGCGCATGGCATTTGAAGCACTGTTCGATCTTTAACGAAGCCTCGTCGTCCGGCGCGACGCTCGACGCCATCGCGAAATGACACTCCACGCATGGCGTGCGCAGATGGCCGGGCGAATGGGTGAAGACCGCATTGATGTGCAGGACTCGCGACGTATACGGCAGCGTCTTCGGCGACGTTCCGACCGATGCGGGCAATTGGAGAAACGAATCCTGTGGCGCGAGATGGCATCCGGCGCCCGCGCATCCACTCCACTTGAAGCTCATCTTTTCCGCGCCGGGCGGTTTGACGGGTTCGATCGAATGACATGATTCGCAGCGAAAGCCGCCCGGAATCGCCGGATAGTGCGACTCCATCAGCAGCTTGTGTTCGTGATGATTGAAGGGCTTGCGAAACGTGTAGCTGGCCGCCTCGTGCCGCTCCATGAACGCCGCCATGTGCTCCTGCACGCCGGCTATCGATGGATGTTTGTGACACCATTGGCAGGCGAAAGTCGCCGTCGCTTCGAGATCGACGCGCGCGCCCTGATGCTCGCGATGGCAACTGCGGCAGGTCAATTCGTTGTCGGGCGTGACGAACAATCTCTTTCCCGCTATCAGCCCGTCGATGCTCGAGGTCACGTCCAGCCCGCCGTGCGGGTTCATATCCTCGATCGATCCGTGGCAGGCGATACAGCGCTGGTTTTGAACGCCTCGCCAAGGCGCGTGGCATGAAGCGCAGCCTCCGGAAAGACTCTGATGCGCGGCGAGCAGCGGGCCCGGTTCGTAGCTGCGATGCGTCGCGAGCATCGCGCCGACGAAGGCGATGACGATCGCGCCGGCGATAAAGGCCGCCCATCTCACGGCAGACCCACGTAATAAAACGCGCCGGCGATGTGAAAGACTATGGCGACGGCGAAAGTGGCGACCAGCGCGATATGGAAAACCAACCACGCCGCGCTCAGGCGCAAATTGAAACGATTAAGCTCAAGCCGGACTTTGGTCGCGGCCAGATCGATCAACCGCTCGAATAACTGCCTATCGCCGGACAGACCGGCCGCGGCGCGGCGCGCGCGGCCGCATGCCGCCGCGGCGGGGTCGCGGCCGGTAAGCGTCGCAAAAAACAATCGCGCCAGAGGCTGTGCGCCAGTCAGCAGTGGACGCACTTCCGCCAGATAAAGCCGCACCAGTTGCTCGGAATGGCCGAGGATCGTCTCTTCCGCCTCGAGATAGAGCTGATGGTATGCGGTTTCGATGTCTTCAAGGCGGACTTCGTAATCCGGCCGCTTGCGCATCGCCGGCGGTAGCAGGTCATGAATCAATGTGCCGCACAGCCCGCTCGCGACAATCAGAAAGACCAGCACGAAGATCAGCCGTTCCAGCGGCGTCGCGGGACCGGCGTTGACATGCCACCAGAACGGCAGCAGCGCGAAGATGCCCAGCGTGATATGAAGCGTACGCCAGGTTTCAAGCCGGTCGACCGTGACCATCCGCCGCGCGATCGCATGCGGCAGATGCGCCGTCGCGCGCAGCCATCGCACGGATAACCAGAGCGATCGCTTGCGGGCGCTGTAGGCCGCCGCCAGCAAAAACACGCCAAGCGTGAGCAAGCCCGTGCGGTACGAACCAAGCCGCGGCCCGAGGCCGGCGGTGAATGCATGAATCGCCGCGACCGCCGCGGCGCAAATCGCCGCCCACAAGGTCACCGACGCTACCGGAGCGGTATGACGCCGATCAGCGGCCTCGCCTATTCGCTCGCCCACCCTGCTCGCTCAGCCCGCGGCCTAATCGCTGCCGCCGCGCGCTTTGCGCACGCGCGACCCTTCGCTGACGGCGCCGGTCTCCTCGAAGAGTTTCGCCGGATCGATCCTGATCGCCGCGCCCGTCGGACAATTATGCACGCAGCCCATGAAGGGCAGGCCGTCGCAGAGATCGCACTTGATTGGAAACGCCGGCGGCGTATGTTCCCGGACGCCCGCGAGCGGCGCCGGTTTGCGCTTGGAGCCGCCGCCGCGCCCCGCGCCGAACAGGCGCGCCCAGAGTCCCGGCTCGCCGATATCGTGCGCCGCGGCGGGAAACGGACGGAAGAAATTGGCGTCGTTCATGACGCGCGATTTGCGTGCCTGCGCGCGATCGAACGTCGGCGCGTCGATCATCGCGATGTTGTCGTACGGACATGCGATCGCGCAATTGCCACATCCGATGCACATCTCGTACTGGAAATAAATCTCGCCTTCGGGCCGCCGCTTGATCGCGCCGGTCGGACAACTGTTCATGCATTTGGGATCGTCGCAGTGGCGGCAGGCGCTCGGCACCAGATAGTGGCCAAGCTTGATGCCGTTGCGAATCAGGCGGCTGCGGCCGTGCAGCGCTTCGCAGGCTTTGACGCAGTTGTCGCAATTGATGCACAGGTCGAGGTCCATCACCAGCAGCGCGTCGGCCTGAATCACGCCCAGTTGGCCACTGCGCTCGAGCAGTTCCGAAAGCTCCGGGGTGACGTTACGCTCCTGCTCGCGGCGGCGCTCGATCACCTTGCGCGCGCTCTCTTCGACCTGCGGAAAGCGCCGGCAGAGGTCAAGAAAGTCCTCACGATTGATCTTGATCAGTTCGCATTTGCCGGCGGTGAGCACGCTGGCCCAGCGCACGCCCGTCTCGAACAGCGCCATCTCGCCGAAATATTCGCCCGCGCGCAGATAGGCGAGCACGCGATGGCTGCCGTCCTCGCGCGCGCGCACCACCTGCACGAAGCCGTCGCGCACGAGATAGAGCGCGTCGCCCGGTTCGCCCTGCGTCACAATCGGGATGCCGCGCAGGTCGTAGCGCAGGATTTCGCATTTCTCCGCAAGTTCGTTGATGCTCTCGATCGGCACGCCGCGGAACAGTTCGTTTTCGATCGCCGCGATGCGCACGGCGCGATCGCGATAGCGCCGCGCCAGCGCCTCGCGTGCGTATTGATTGATCTCGACGTGCTTCAGGGCGTGGCGCGGAATGTAGAAAATTTCCGTGTCCTCGCGCGCGACCACGTCGACCGTCCGCGGCAGGCCCCCGATCGCGCCGAGTTCGCCGAACTGGTTGCCGGCTTTGAGCGTCGCGACGAAATGCGCCTCTTCGGGGCCGCTGTCGTCACGCAAATCGACGCTGCCGGACAGGATGCAGCACAGGTCGAGTTCGTACTCGCCCTTGCGGCAGATTATCTCGCCGGCTTTGAACTCCCGCGTCCGCATCGCCGGATCCTGTTCGTACGCCTTCAAAAACGCGTCGCGTTGTTCGTCGGTGAAGCGGCTGAAAATATCGAGCGCCGTCAACCGCCGCCACAGCAGCCACGGCGGAACGCGCTCGGTCGCGGGATCATTCGCCACAAACCGAGTAAGCCTTGGCGCGTTTTAGATGTCAATCTCGCGAACGCGCATGAAAGCCGCGAAGCGATCGTTCGCCGCGCCCGTTCCGTGCGGGACGCGACGAACGGCTTCAATAGTGCGCTAAAGCCGACCAAGCATTGCGATTTGCCATCTTAAAAGCCAATTCGCCTGTTTGAAATAGCTAATCCAATATATTTCCTAAACTAAATAAATAGGGCCATATACAATTCAAAATTCGCGCTTAATCCGGCAAAAAACGCAAACTGACGACTATAGTTGGAAAAATCGCTTTGACACGCTCCAGCCGCGCACCTAATAATTCTTCCTGGATTCGCCTCCGGAAATTGCGGGTCAACTCTCAACTGCCCGCGAAACTTGGAAAGTGTGAAGAATTCGGATTTCAGCGCCGAAGAACTCAAGCTAATCGCCGATACCGCGAAGCGGCTCCAGCCAAACCTGAAATCGCTGGCCGAGCGCTGGGCGCAAAAGTTGCCGATCGACGCGCCTGAAGACAAGCGCGCAGCGATTCGCGCCACAGTCGCGACGATGGGACTGGAATTTCTGCGTTCGTTGTTCCAGCGGCTGGCGAACGGCGACCCGGAGGGCGCGATCGCGGAATATGGCCGGATTCTGGAGCGGCAGATGCGCGAGCGGATGCGGCCAGCTCCGGCCGGCCGCGCCAGGATCGAGGATCTCTATAATTTCTCGAAGAGCTTGCGCGACGAAGTGCGCGAAGCTTTGCTGGCGGTTCTGGATGGCCCGCCGGAAGCCGTACTGCGGGCGCGCCTCGCCTACGCGCGCATCTGGAGCGAAGCCGCGGAAATCCTGACCATTATCTACGCGCGGCTCTACCGCGAAATCGTCGCGGAATCGGAGCGGGCTTTGATCGCGGCGCGCGACGCCGCGCTCGAAGCGTCGCGGCTCAAGTCCGCGTTCGTCGCCAACGTCACACACGAAATCCGCACTCCGCTGAATGTCATTCTCGGCTATGCGGATCTGATGGCCGAACGGCTGGCGGAATTGCGCGACGAAAGCGCCGCCCAGTATGCCGACTCGATCCGTCGCGCGGGCAACCGCCTGCTGGCCACGATCGGCGCGATCCTCGACCTGTCGCGAATCGAATCGGGCGCCTACGAAATCAGTCCCGCGCCGATCAGGCTGGCGACCGTGGTTGAGCGGCACGTGCGCGATCTCGACGTGCTGGCCCGCAAAAAAGGTCTCGAACTGGTGCTGAACATTGAAACGCCCGACGCGACCGTGATGTTCGACGAGCAATGCCTCTCCAACACGATCACCAACCTGCTGCAGAACGCGATCAAATTCACCGACTCCGGCGGCGTCACGTTGCGTATTTTCCAGGAAAACGGAGGCGTCTGTCTCGAGGTGGCGGACACCGGCGTCGGAATCGATCCGCTCTATCTGCCGAATCTGTTCGAGCCGTTTTCGCAGGAGGCGATGGGCGCGACGCGGCGCTTCGAAGGCGCCGGGCTGGGACTCGCGCTGGTGAAGCGCTACGTGGAGCTGAATGGCGCTCGCGTCGATGTAAGCAGCGAAAAGCGCGCCGGCACGACTTTTCGCGTGCATTTCCCGCAAACTCTCAACGTATGACGAATCGCGCGGGCGGCGCTGTCTTGTAGTGGACAATCCTCCGCGCGCGGCATACATTAGTTTCCGTAATTGTCCGGACGCACTTTTCATTTAAACCCGCCTCGGGTTTTTCTGTCTCGCGCGCTTCCCGGCCTTGATTGAAGGAGGGGCAATAGATGCCCACGAAATTGTATGTAGGCAACCTCGCCTACTCGGTTACCAATGACGACCTGGAAGCGTTGTTTTCGCAGGCGGGAAAGGTCGACAGCGCCACTGTGGTAGTGGACAAATTCTCCGGCCAGTCCCGCGGTTTCGGTTTCGTCGAAATGGCGGATTCGAACGAAGCCGCCAAGGCGATCGAAGAGTTCAACGACGCTGAACTCAAGGGCCGCAATATCCGCGTTAACGAAGCGCGTCCGCGCGAGGCCGGTTCCGGACCGCGCGGGGGTGGTTTCGGCGGCGGTGGCGGCGGCGGCCGTGATCGTCGGGGCGGTGGCGGCGGCGGTCCGCGCGGTGGCGGCGGTTTCGGTGGTGGCGGCGGCGGACGCGATCGCCGCTGGTAACAGCTGAACATCCAAGACCCGGAGCGCGCCGAACGCCGCTCCGGGTCTTCATTTTCGGTCCTCCGCGGCTCGGGGCGCGTAAGCGTTTGCGGGCGTTATCGAACCGCGCCGCGAGCGCATCAGAACGGATTTGCCGCCATCAAGGCGGACGCCGAACGCCGGATCTCATCAATCTTGAAGACCGCCAGGCTCAGTTCCTGCCAGTTCCCAGATCGCCCGAATATCCGGGCTTCACGCGGGACCGCTGGGCGATGGGCCGTCTCTCGGTACGGAAATCTTGCTTGCCCTTGAATCGCCGCGACGCCTCGGTTCGGGAACAGGCTATTTCATGGGACTTTCCGGCGAAGGCCATCCTCGAGCGCGGTTTGCCGCGCTTTTCCGCACTTTGCTATAGGTCGTGAGGTTGTCGGGCTGTTATCCGCCATACGAAACAGACCAGGAGAATCGCAAGTGTTAAGCGCCGCCGAACAGATCGATCATCTCAAATTGTCCGCCCAGCACGCCGGATTGAACCTGCCGCAAGTCGCGCTGCCCGAATCGCATCACGTGGTAATCGGGCGGATGCGGCTGCATTATCTCGATTGGGGCGCCAAGGGACGCCATCCGATCCTTTTTCTTCACGGCGGCGGGCTGAACGCTCATACGTGGGACCTCGTGTGTCTGATGCTGCGCGAGCGCTACCACTGTATCGCGCTCGATCAGCGCGGCCACGGCGACAGCGAATGGGAGCCGACCGCGGACTATCGCTTCGAAAGCCAGGTCGCCGACCTCGAAGGTTTTATCGAAAAGCTCAAACTGACGCGCCCGCTGATCGTCGGCCATTCGATGGGCGGATTCGCCGCGATGGGCTATGCGATCCGGCACGCGGACAAGATGGCGGGGCTGGTGCTCGTCGATATCGCGCCCGAAATCGCGACGCAGGGTTCGCTGCGCATCCGCAATTTCATCAACCAGGATCGTGAACTTGATTCCGTCGAGGCGTTCGTCGAACGGGCGCTGAAATTCAATCCGATGCGCAATCGGGAGCTGTTGCGCCGCAGCCTGCTGCACAATCTCCGGCAGTTGCCGAACGGCAAGTGGACGTGGAAGCACGATCCCAAGCGCATCTCGCCGGATTTCGAGCAGGAGCGGCGCGACCGCGTCACGCGAATCAACGACAACGCGGCGAATATCATATGTCCGGTGCTGGTGATGCGCGGCGAGCGCAGCGACGTGCTGACCGACGAAAGCGCGGAGAAATTTGCGAACTCAGTCCCGCACGGCAGGTGGATGCGGATTGCGAACGCCGGTCATACGATTCAGGGCGACAACCCGCGCGCGCTGCTCGACGCGCTTGAACCGTTTCTCGCCGAAGCCGGCATCTGACGCCGCCGGCGCGGCGGATCAGGTCTCGCCGCGCCGGAGCACGCCGCGCGTTTCGAGATCGCGCACGCGCTCTTCCGAATAGCCGAGCAGGCCGGTCAGCACCTCGCGGTTATGCTCGCCCATCAGCGGAGCGTCGAGCGCGAGCGGCTCGGGAAAATCCGAGAAGCGCAGCGCGAATCCCGGAACGTCGAACTCGCCAAGGATGCGATCGCGAATGGTCCTAACTGTGCCGCGCTCGCGCAGGTGCGGATGGCGCACCGCTTCTTCCACCGACAGCACCGGTGCCATCGGCACGCGCTGTTCGCGCATGGCCGCGATCGCGTCGTCGTCGCTCGGCATCGAGCGAATCCAGCTTTCGATCGTGTCGATCAGCGCGTCGAGATTGCGGAGCCGGGCGTCGTTGGTCGCAAAGCGCGGATCGTCGGCCAGTTCCGGCTGGCCCATCGCGGCGCACAACTTCCGCCAGTGCTGCTGGAGCGGCGCAATTATGATGATGTAGCGGTCGCGGCCGCGAAAAACGCCCGCCGGAACTGCGTACCACGAGTGCAATCCTGAGCGGGTCGGCCGGATTTCGCCGCGGCTTAGCGAATGCGTCTCGACGCTGGCCTCGTGGTAGTGGAAATAGGTGTCGAGCAGGGATATATCGAGATGCTGGCCGCGCCCGGTGCGCTCGCGGTAGAGCAGCGCTGCGCAGATCGCGCCCATCGCGTGGACGCCGGTCGAAACGTCGCCGATCGCGATCATCGGAAAATAGGGCGCGCCATCCTTTTCCCCGCCCATCGAGGTGACGCCCGCATACGCGGCGCCGAGAAAATCGAACCCAGGCTCCAGCGCCAGCGGTCCGGTCTGGCCGAAGGCCGATATCGAGCACATCACGATTTTCGGATTGATCGCGCGCACGGTCTCGTAACCGAGGCCGAGCCGATCGATCACGCCGGGCGCGAAATTCTGCACCAGCACGTCGACCTTCGCGGCGAGCTCGCGCAGAATCGCTCGCGCTTCGGGGTTTTTCGGATCGACGCAAACGTCTTTTTTGCCGCGATTATGCTGCACGAAATAGCCGCTGCGTTCGCCGACGCGCACCGGTCCGAGGCGCCCCGGGTCGCCGTCCGGCGCCAGTTCTATCTTGATCACTTCGGCGCCCATCTCGGCGAGCATCAGCGTCGCCGTGGGTCCCGCCACCACCTGGGTGAAATCAAGCACGCGATAACCGTCAAGCACGTGCCGGCCAATGCCCGGATTCATAGTTGCCTCCACGGTCTGGCGTAAGGTCGAGAATGGTGGTCAGCGTTCGCCGCGATGCAGCACGCCTTTGGCTTCGAGCGCCCGCACCTGCTCGGGCGCGTAGCCGAGATGGCGCATGAGCACCTGCTCGTTGTGCTCGCCGAGCGTCGGCGCCTGAAGTTCGAGCGTGCGTGGAAATTCCGAAAAGCGCAGCGGAAACCCCGGCACATCGAATTCGCCGAGTATCCGGTCGCGCACCCGACGCACGGTGCCGCGCTGGCGCAGATGTGGATGGTTCATCGCCTCTTCGAGCGTCAGCACGGGCGCGAAGGGCACGCGATGCTCGCGCAGCGCGGCCATTACCGCGTCGTCGTCCGGCAACGACGCGATCCATCCCTCGGTCAGCGCGACAAGTTCGTCCAGATGCGCGACGCGGGCGGAATTGTCGGCAAAGCGCGGATCGTTGGTGAGTTCCGGACGGCCCATCGCGGCGCACAGTTTCGCCCACAGATGATCGATCTGGGCGAAGATGACGAAATAACGATCGCGTCCTTTGAAGATGCCGGCCGGCGCGGTGTAGGTCGCATGGCTGCCCATCCGTTTCGGCCGGATCGCGCCGCCGCTCAGGCTTTGAAGCTGCACCGGCGCCTCGTGATAGTGGAAATAGCTATCGAGCAAAGCGCAATCGATATATTGTCCCTTGCCAGTGCGCTCACGATAGAGCAGCGCGCAGGCGACCGCGCCGAGCGCGTGAACGCCGGTCGAAACGTCGCCGATCGCGATAGTCGGCACGATCGGCTGGCCGTCGGGCAAGCCAATCATGTGGAGCGTGCCGGCATACGCGGCGCCGCTCCAATCGAATCCCGGTTCATGCGCCAGCGGTCCGGTCTGGCCGAACGCCGACACCGAGCACATCACCACCCGCGGATTGAGTTTGCTGACGACATCGTAGCCGAGTCCGAGGCGTGCGATCACGCCGGGCGCGAAATTCTCGACGATAACGTCCACCTTCGACGCCAGCTCCTTCAGAATCGCCAAACCTTCGGGACTTTTCGCGTCCAGGCACAGGCTCTGCTTGCCGCGATTATGCTGGACGAAATAGCCGCTGCGGCCGTCTTTCTGCACCGGCCAGACGCGGCTCGGATCGCCGGCCGGCGCGACCTCGACCTTGATTACCTCGGCGCCCATTTCCGCCATCATCAGGGTCACTGTCGGCCCGGCGACGAATTGGGTGAAATCGAGGACTTTGTACCCTTCGAGAACGTGAATCGGATTCGCTGCGCTCATGCGGTCTCCCCTTGACCACGGCCTGAAACTTCGACGCGGCCGTCCGCCCCGTTTCTCTATACCACTTCGGACGTGAAATTAGATGCCGCCATCGATCGTTAAAGCGATCGCTAATGCATCACGGCGTCGGTCTTGGTCCCGCCGCCGACCCGTTTCAACAGAAAACACCAGGGCGCGCACAGCAGCGCGATTATCGCCAGCATCCGATAGACGTCGTTGTACGCCAGCAACCACGCCTGCGCCTGAATCATGTTGTAAACCATCCCAAGCCCCTGCTTTTGCCCGGTGACCATCTGATGCAGGAACGAAAAGCTCGGACTGCCGGGCATCAACGGCGCGCCGCCGCTCACCCGCCAGGCGTCGAACACCGAAAAGTGCTGCACAAGATAGGCCTGATTCACCTGTTCGCGGCCGGTCAGCATGTTGCTGACGCTCGAGATGCCGATCGCCGCGCCGGTGTTGACCATCATGTTGAACAGGCTGGACGCGAAGCCCATCCGTTCCGGCTGAATTTGGCCCAATCCAGCGGCGGTAACGGTCGGAAAGACGACGCCAAGTCCCAATCCGAATAAAAGTATCGGCCAGAGCACGGCGCGCTCGCTCACCTGCAGGTTCCAATGCGACATGATCCAGATTTGCGACGCGGCGAGCAGAAATCCCGCGCCGATCAACGGCCGCATGTCGTAGCCGCGCCGCGACAATTGGCCGACTGCGACCAGCGCCACGACCACGCCCAAACCGCGCGGCGCCACAACCAGTCCCGCCTGCCACGCGTCATAGCCGAGCAACTCCTGCGTGAACAGCGGGTTCAGCAGATTGATGCTGAACAGCACCAGCGATTGCAGCGAAATCAAAATGATCGCGAGCGTGAAACCGAAAATCTTGACCATCCGCAAATCGAGGATCGGGTCAGGAAAGCGCAGCTCGTGAAATACCAGCGCAACCAGCGCGAGCGCCGACGCGCCGCTGAAAATCCGCACCCATGTGGCCGCGAACCAATCGGCCCGCTGGCCGCGATCGAGCACGATTTGCAGCAACCCCAGTCCGAGCGCGAGATAGATGATGCCGAGATAATCGACGCGTCCGCTGCCGCGCTGCTTGTGCAAATACGGCGGATCGTGAACGAACGCGTAAACCATCATCGCCGCGACCGCGCCCGCCGGCACGTTGATATAAAACGTCCAGCGCCAGTTCCAGTTCATCGTGATCCAGCCGCCCAGCGTTGGCCCCGCGATCGGGCCGACCATCAGGCCCAGCCCGAACACGGCCATCGCCAGCGTATGCTCGGCGGGCGGGAAGGTTTCGAACAGAATCGCCTGCGCCAGCGGCATCATCGCCGCGCCTGCCGCGCCCTGCACCAGCCGGAACACGACCATCTGATCGATCGTCTGGGCGACGCCGCACAACGCGGACGAAATCATGAAGAGCACGACCGACAGGATGAAGTAGCGCTTGCGGCCCATCCGCGCCGCGATCCATCCCGTCATCGGAATCATCACGCCGTTGGAGACGAGGAAGCTCGTCACCACCCACGTCACTTCATCGACGCTCGCGGCGAAGCTGCCCTGCATGTACGGCAGCGCGACATTGACGATCGAGGTGTCGAGAACCTGGAGAAACGCCCCGAGCATCACCGCCGCAGCGATCAGCCACTTGTGGGTACGCTGGGCCTCGGCATGTGGAAGCGTCGCGGTGACAGTTGATGCCGCCATCGAGCGGTTTTTCTTT
>JADBKU010000040.1 GCA_014896235.1 bacterium
CGCGGTTGCAAGCGCCTTGCCCACCGGCGTCACTCGGTTGACCATCCCCCACGCGAAAGCCTGCTCCGCGCCGATTTCGCGGCCGGTGTATATCATCTCGCTCGCGCGCTGCACGCCGATCGCGCGGGCCAGACGATGGATTCCACCGCCGCCCGGCATGATGCCGCGCGTGATTTCCTTGACCGCGAATTTGGCGCTCGCCGACGCGATTATGAAATCCGCGCCCAGCGCCAGTTCGCATCCCCCGGCAAACGCGAAGCCCTCGACCGCGGCGATCGTCGGAACCGGAAAATTCCACAGCGCGTCGAACATGTCCTCGATCAAGTGATGCTGGCGGCGCCACTGCTCATTGCTCATTCCATTGCGTTCCTTCAGGTCGCCGCCGGTCGAAAACGCGCGATCGCCCGCGCCCGTCATCACCAGGCATCGCAGCGAATCGTTGTACGCCTGCGCGCGAAACAGATTGAGCAACTCCTCGATCATCCGGGTGTTCATCGCATTCAACGCGTCCGGACGATTGAGCGTCAGCAGCGCCGGGCTCGCGGCGGCGCCGTCCCAGTCGAATCGCAAAGTTTCCATGGAAATGTCCCTGCAGGTTGAATCGCCCCGGAATGGCTATCAATCAGGCGAATTCGCCGACCGGGGCAATCGATCGGCCGGCGGATTTTGGGTTCAGCGATAAAGCGAAAATTCCCTGTGGCGACGTTTGCCGCGGCGCGGATTCACGCGAGCGGCGGCGGCGTCGTCCAGCACGGTCCCGCCTTCGGCAGCATCGCGGGCAACGGATGCTCCAGGATGGTTTCGAACCAGCGCGAAGTTTCGACCAGTTTCGCAAGATTGACGCCGGTGGCGACGCCCATGCCTTCAAGCATGAAGACGAGGTCGTCCATCGGGATATTTCCGGTCGCCTTAGGCGCGAACGGGCATCCGCCGGCGCCGCCGGTCGATGCGTCGAGCACGTCGGCGCCGCCGCGGACCGCGGCGTAAGCATTGGCGAGGCCGGTATTGCGGGTGTTGTGAACGTGTATTCCGATTCGCACGTGCGGAAACCGCTCGCGCGCCCGTGCGAGCATCCGTTCAATCTGCGGCGGCACCGCCATCCCGACCGTATCCGCGAAATCCACCTCGGCGGCGCCCGCCGCGACGAACCGCTCCGCCAGCTTGAGCACCCGGTCCGGATCGACCGCGCCCTCGAACGGACATCCGAAGGACGTCGCGATCGTTCCGGTCAATTCCACGCCGTCGCGCGCCGCGCGCTCGAAAATCGGCCGGTAAGACGCCATCGTCTCCTCGGGCAGCGCATTGGCGTTCTTCTGGTTCATCGTGTCGGTCGAAGCCACGACCAGCCGCACGTATCGGGCGCCGGCCTGCACTGCGCGATCGTAACCGCGGTCGTTCAGCACCAACACGATCGGCCGGATTTCCGGCAGCTTCAGCGCCGCGCGCAGCACCACCTCGGCGTCGGCCATCTGCGGCACCCATTTGGGGCTCGCGAAGGAAGCGACCTCGATCCAGCGCAGTCCGGAATCGGCAAGGCGACGGATCAATTCCAGTTTCTGCTCCGACGACAGCATCACTTTTTCATTCTGGATGCCGTCGCGCGGCGCCACGTCACAGAGAATAATTCGATCGCTCATTCCAGATTCCTCCGGCTGCGCCGCGCAACGCTGGCGCTCCGTCCAATTTGCAATGCGCAAGCCGCCATGGCCGCAGCGATTATCGCTGAATTCGTCCAGCAATCAAACCGATATTTGGGCTTTTGCGCAATGGGCGCGCGTCCTAACGCATGACCTGATTGAGACCGCCGGGCGTAGTGTATTTTTCTATGTCGCCGTATTCGCTGGGCGCTTCCTCGTTAATCAGGATGTTGTAGCCGTGGCCGTCGTTGGGTCCGCTGAAGGTCGCATGATGGTTCTGCAGGTCCCAGTAATGCGAGAATTGCGCGCCGGAGGAATTTTGCGGGCCGAGCCGCGGCACCGTGATTACGATCGGCTGCAGCAGCGCGACCTTCCAGAGCTGCATTTTAGAATCGTAAAGATCCTCCCAGAGCGCGCCCAGAAACTGCTTGTCCAGATACATGATACGCTTGCCGTAGCAATAGCCCGCGGCCAAAGCGGGAATTTTGCGGACGTCCAGCACGTAAACGTCGCGCAATTCCCATTTGCCCCATGACGTCTTGGACCATCCGAGCGGCATGTCGTAATCCTGGGGAAAATTCGCGCCGGCCGAACCCACGTTCATCTGCGCCAAAATTTTTCTCTCGCCCAGCAAATGCGCCGAAAATTCCGGGATATTGCCGTCGAAACCGAACCGGCCATCGTCGGGGGTCGTGTCCGAGCCAGACGACGCGCAGCGCGCCGCTGTCGAAAGCGGCATCGCACGGCGCAACGCGGGCGTGAAGGTATAGATCTTCTCGGGCTTCGTGAGGTCCGCGTAGCCGATCGTAAGCGTCGCGGTATACTTCGCCTGCTCCGGCTCCTCGACCATGAACCAGGTCGTATAAAACTTGCCCTCGCCGCCGGGAATCGTCGCGGGTATTCCCGGATCGGTGTTGTACGAGAGTTGCCGGTAAACCCAAAGCCCTTTCGTACAGCTCACATTGCGGTATGAATCGAGCGTGCAAAAGAAGCCGAGGTTGTTGGGCGTGTTGACGACCAGGTGAGGCATGTAGCGGTACCAGAAATCGGCGAGAATTTTCCATCCTTTGTGCGGCGCCGCGGGCGTCGGGAACGGGATGCCGCCCTGATAGCCGCTGAGCGTCAGACCGCCGTCCGGCAATGTTTCGATCTTCGTCTGGCCCGCATATTTCTCGGTCGCCGCGAGATAGGTTTTCGGCAGCGGATTGATTGCCCGGGGACCGACCTCCATCGCGACGTCGTCCGGCATCTTCCAGAAATATTGGCCCTCGAAGAGCGTAATCATGCCGTCGGGCATGAATTTCTGGAATTGCCGCCAGTTCTGCATCGTGATGGTTGTTCCAACCGGAAGCGGGTCGTTGGCGGGCGGCGGCGCCGATGCCGCGCTGCGGTTTGCGTTTTGCGCTGAAGCCGGCGGAGAGTTCAGACACGCCACGACACACAAAATTATGAACAGACAGCGTCTAGACAGCATCACTCGACCTTTCAACCGGAAGCCGCGCAAACGGGCTTGTCCGCCACGCGGATGGCGCGGCGGAGAACCGACCGGAATTTGATCGATCGCGCGCTTCGCCCCCCGGGCCCCTCATCCGCGCGATCGTGCTTCGACCGTTAGTTAGGCCATGCGGACCTAAAACGCAAAGCGAAAGGTTCGTTTAGCGGTTTAAGGACGCTATCGGCGCTTTCAAAACTTCCGTCAGCCGCACAAATTAGACCATGATTTGCACGCGGAGCCTTGCTAAGGTGAGCCGGGGATGTTAGGCAGTCTGCTCCCGGTGGGGGCAGGGCGATTGGGGCAATCGGGGGAGAGCTTGCGCCCGCCCTACACTCGGGAATTAGCGGAGAAAAGGATTAATGGCCACGTCGAAAACCCAGGAGCCTTGGGGGCTGGGCAAGTATATTCTGCAGTTTCGCGCGCCGATCGGCCTGCTTTTGATCGCGATCACGATCTTCATGGCCTATTGGGCGGCCAACGTAAAGATCGCCACGCGCTTCGAGAACTTCTTTCCGGCCGATCACGAAGACACCCTCCTCTATCGCAAGTTCCAGCAGCAATATGGCGGCGCGCAGTCGCTCTACCTGATGTTGCGCGTAAAGCACGGGGATATTTTCAATTACGCGACCCTCAAGAAAATTCAGGACATCACGCGCGAGGTCAACACGCTTCCGGGCGTGGACCACAACGAGATTTTTTCGCTCGCGTCGTACCGCGTCGCATTTACCCACGCCGTCCCGGGCGCCCTGATCGCCACCTGCTACATGTATCCGAACGTGCCGACGACCCAGAAGGGTCTCGACGAACTGCGGCACAACGTGATGGCTCATCGCGCGCCGGTCGCAGGCCTCATCACCTACGACAACAAGGGCGCGCTAATCACCGCGAGTTTCAATGAAACCGGCCTTGACTATAAAGCGCTTTTCGACGCGATTCAGGCGCTGGTTCATAAGTACGAAGATTCCAACACGGTCATCTATACCGCCGGCCAGCCGGTCATTTCCGGATGGGGCTACTACTACCTGACGGATATCAAGGTCATCTTCGTCGCCGCGGTCGCGCTGATGCTCCTGATTCTTTACCTGAGCATCGGCGAGCGCAGCAGCTGGTGGGCGCCGATCCTGACGGGATCTTTCTCGGCCATCTGGGGCCTCGGGTTCGTCAGTCTGATGGGCTACAACTTCGACCCGGTAATGCTCGTCATTCCGTTCATTTTGACCGCGCGTGACTTGAGCCACGGCATCCAGTGGCAAGGCCGCTATTACGACGAGCTCGATCGGCTTGACGACAAACTGCTCGCCTGCGCCACCACCACGGACGTGATGCTGCCGCCGGGTTTGCTGTCGATCTTGGCCGACATCGCGGGCATTATCTTTATCTCGCTCGGCGGCATACCCGTCCTCAAGGAGATCGGTTTCGGCGGCGCCATGTGGTTGGCGGGAAGTCTGACGATGGTCTTCGTCTTTCAGCCGATTTTCATGAGCTATCTGCCCCGTCCGCGCATCCGTGAACGCAGTTGGCTGGTAAAGCTCGAACGGAGCGAACGCCAATCAATCTTCGCGAAATTCACCAATTGGCTCGTGCATGTCCCCGTAACGCCGGGAGCGGTTCGCACCGCGCTGCTGGTGGGGGGCGCGGCGTTCATCGTGTTTGGCGTCGCTTCGGGACAACGCGCGCGTATCGGCTATGCGACCGAAGGCACGCCGCTTTACAAGCCAGACTCGAAAGTAAACCAAGACATTGCCGAAATCGGCAAATACTTCCCGACCGACGAAGGATGGGTGGTGCTCTCGACGCCCGATTATCCCGATCCGCAATCGAGTCTGGGCCCGGCGGTGATGCGCATGGCCGACGACATGGGCGCGTATCTCGTCAGCCGCGGCGACGCGGTCGCGGTCGTTTCGTTCGCCAATCTGGCGATTAAGCCGTTGAACATGATGTTCCACAACGGCTTTCCAAAATACAACGCGATTCCAGGACAGACCGAATTGGGCGGGAACCTTTGGTACATGTTCTTCGCCGGAACCGCGCCCGGCGAAATTGAACGCTTCTTCGCCTACTCGCCGAAAATGACCAACTCGTGCATCCGCGTGCTGCTGCCGGATCATACCTATGACCGGCTTAACCGGGTTCGCGACGACATCAAGACGTTCATCGCGGAGCGGGTCGGGCCCGATCCGTCGCTCAGCAAAATCAAAGTCAGTTATTTAGGCGGCCTCGCGGGCTTGTATCTGGCGGCCAACGACGTTCTTTATCGGCTGGATATTATCAATCTGACGTTCGTTCTGCTCGTGATTTTCGTTTGCTGCGCCTTCACCTTCAGTTCGTTCACCGCCGGAGTGCTGTTTATCATCTCATGCGTGATGGCGAACTTCGGCGCGTTCGTCTATATGAACGCGCGCGGCATCGGACTGACGATCGACACTATTCCGGTTATTTCGCTCGGAATCGGCCTGGGCGTCGATTACGGCATCTATACCGTCGCGCGGATCCGCGACGAGGTGATGGGCGGAGCGACGCTCGAAAACGCAATCACGACGGCGCTCCGGCATACCGGCGCGTCGGTCTTCAGCACCTTCGCCGTGATGATTGGCGGGATCGTGCCGTGGGTCTTCTCGCCGCTGATGTTTCACAACGAAATGAGCGTGCTGCTGATTTTCCTGATGGGCACGAACATGATCGCCGGGGTCTTGATACTTCCCGCTTATATCGCGTGGCGCCGCCCGCGGTTCATCATGCGTTACGAACAAGCGGAGGCGAGTGGACCGGCGATGGCCGTGAATTAGTCCAGGCGGCGGCGTACGGGCAGATATGAAGCGCATTCGTTGTTCGCGGAAGCAAAGCGTCATATAATAAGCAATTGCGCATTTTGACGCGGCGTCAACGAGCCTGATCGATGGTGATTCAGTTGTGGAGTCAACCACCGCTCAAATAACGCTTGATTCGACGGTCTGCGCGGCCTCGCATCACTTTTCCTGCGACCTCGAAGGCGAAGCCGCGATTCTCAACCTGAAAACCGGCGTTTACCACGGCCTGAATCCGGTCGGCGCGGCGATTTGGCAAATGCTTGAAAAACCCATTTCCGTGCGCGAATTGCTTGAAGCGATGCTCGCGCAATTCGAGGTGGAACGTGATGCGTGTCAGATCGATTTGATGCGCCTGCTGGACGAATTGAACAAACGCGGGCTGATTAGCGTCGCCGATGGGCCGAGTCGGTAAATTTTTGCGGCTGTCGTCGCGGGACCGGGAATTGGTGGTTTCGGCCGCGCTCTCGATGGTTCGCGCCGCGATTGGCTTACGTCTGCACGGATTCGACCGGATGCGCCAACGCGCGCAAATGCCCTTGCGCCAATCACATGGCTGGTGCGGTCCGCCGCCGCGCCGGACGGTCGCGCCCCCGCCGCCCGAACGGATCGCCTGGGCGGTGCGAGCGGTCGGCGTAGTGACGCCGCGCGGCTCGAACTGCCTCGTCAGGGCGCTCGCGACGCAAGCGATGCTGGCGCGCTATGGCTATCCGTCCGAGCTTAAAATTGGCGTACGCAAATCTGAAGACGGTCGTTTTGCGGCCCACGCGTGGCTCGAATGCGCCGGCGCCGTAATTATCGGCGACGTGGAATTAGATTCGTACACGCCGATGCGCGTCACGCCGGCCGCTGAATCCCGCGCGTGACATTTCGCGGCCCGCGGCGCCACTTCGTGCGCCAAACCGTCCCGACGACGCCTAACGGTAATTTCCACTCTTGACCATCCGGGCGGCCACAACACTGGTCATTTTGCTTCATGAGGCGGGCGCGAACGCGACTCTCCGTTCCGCACCCGATTCAGAATCGCCCCGCCGATTTGCGCGCCCTTGCGTTTCAGACGCCGCAACAGCCGGCGCGCCCACACGAATTCCGCCGCCAGCACGCTGAGGCCGAGCAGGATTACCAGCCATCCCGGCCCCGGCGTGACAATCATCACGATTCCAATCAGCACGAGCGTGCCGCCCACCACGGCGATAATCAGGCGGCGTGCCTGCCGAATCGTTTCCACCATGAACGGATGCATCGCGAAGAACCAAGCACGCCGCCGCCGCGGAATCCATCGAATCCGCCGCTATTCGCCAGCCCGCCCGCGCATCAACCCCAGATCGCGGCGGCGGTCTCGACTACGAGACGCAGCTTGGCGCGCTGATCCTCGGGCGTAATCTGATTGCCGCCGGCGGTGCTGGCGAAACCGCACTGAGGACTGATTGCGAGCCGTTCGAACGGCATGAAGCGCGCCGCCTCGTCCACGCGCCGCCGGAGCGCGTCGCGATCTTCGAGCGCGGGCGTCTTCGTGCTGATGATTCCGAGCACCGCGAACTTATGCCGCGGCATGAAGCGCAACGGCTCGAAACCGCCGGCGCGCGCCGAATCGTATTCGAGGAAAAATCCGTCGACCTCGACCTCGTTGAACAGCCGCTCCGCCACCGCGTCGTAGCCGCCCGCCGCCAGCCATCGCGAGCGGAAATTGCCCCGGCACATATGCATCCCGATCGTCATCCCGGCCGGACGCGCCTTCAGAATCCGGTTCACCGCGTCGATATATTTTTGCGTCAGGCGATCAGGGTCTTCGCCGAAGGCGCGCACCTGCTCGCGAATTTTCGGATCGCAGAGCATCGCCTGCGGCACCTCGTCGATCTGCAGCCAAGTCGCGCCGATTTTGCCGAGCGCCGCGACTTCTTCCTCATAGATGCGCAGCAGGTCGTCCCAGAATTTCTCGGGGTCGGGATAGACCGCCGGATCGGCGGCGCGACCGCCCTGGAAGAAATGCATGAAGCTGGGCGAGGGAATCGTGACCTTCGGGGTGCGCGAGGTATGCGCGCGCACGAATTCAAACTCCGGCGTGGCGATTCCCCTGCGCCGCCGCAATCGGCCCGCCGCATAGCAGGTTTCGATCGGATATTCCCGTCCGGCGTCGTCGTGAAACGGCCACGGCGAGGGCCGGTTGACGAAACCGTCGAGCGCCTCGACAAAACCGTACGCCCACGAACTGCGCCGATACTCGCCGTCGCTGATCGACCGCAGGCCAACCTCCTCCTGCATCCGGATGGCGTCGAGGATCAACCGATCTTCAAGCTGACGGTAGGCGGCGGCGGAAAGATTCCCGCGCGCGCGTTCCTTGAAGGCCGCGGCCAGTTCCTCAGGCCGCAGCAAACTGCCGATATGTTCGGCGCGAAAAGGCGGGGTGAGCTTTGCTTGTACAGCCATTGCGAATCCTTCCTTCATCCGATCACGGCCGGCCGGAGATCGTGCGTCTGACGCAGGTGGTAGCCGATGCGCCCGCGTTTCGGCAAGGACGCCGATAGCGGAGCGCGCGGTCAAGGCCTAAAATTTGACGCCGAGGTTCGCTTGCCGATGGATATCAGCAAAATTCCCGCGGGAGTCGCGCCGCCCTTCGATATCAATGTGCTGATCGAAATTCCGCAGGGCGGGATGCCGGTTAAGTATGAATTGGACAAGGTATCGGGCGCGCTGTTCGTCAATCGTTTCCTGCACACCACGATGTTTTATCCGGGGAATTACGGCTTTATTCCGAACACTCTGGCCGAAGACGGCGACCCCTGCGACGTGCTGGTCGTTTCGCAAACGCCGGTGGTGCCGGGCGCGGTCGTGCGATGCCGTCCGATCGGCGCGCTGATGATGGAGGACGAGGCCGGCCACGACGAAAAGATTATCGCTCTGCCCGTGGACAAGCTGAATCCCTATTACAGCGGGATTCAGAGTTACGAGGAACTGCCGGCGATTCTACGCGAGCAGATCCAGCATTTTTTCCATCACTACAAGGACCTCGAAAAGGGCAAGTGGGTCAAAATCATCAAATGGAGCGGCATCGAGGAGGCGGCGCGCTTGATCAACGACGGCATCGCCCGCTATCCGAAGTAGGCGAAGAATCCGGCGCGGAAGGCTGAGACTTGACGCGATGGTTACAATAAAGGACAGGAGAGTTTCATGACGAAACCGAAAATCCGCGTCCTGTCTGCGTCAAGCGGGGCGCACGGCGCCGCCGGCCCGCTGGAAAATCATGAGGAGGCCGAACTGTTCGACGCCTATTCCAGCGCCGTGATTCACGCCGCCGAGGTAATCAGCCCCGCCGTCGTCTATATCGAGGTTTCGCGCCGCAACCCCGCGGCGGGCGACGCGCGCGCCGCGCGTTCCGGGCCGCACGCGACGGGGTCCGGCTTTATCTTCACGCCCGACGGCTACGTTCTGACCAACAGCCACGTGGTGCACGGCGCCGGTCGGATCGACGTGACGCTCAACGACGGCCGCCGGATGCGCGCTGAGCCGGTGGGCGACGATCCCGACACCGATCTCGCCGTAATCCGGATTGGCGGCAACGATCTGATCGCCGCCAAACTCGGCGATTCGCAGCGGATTCGGGTCGGGCAGCTTGCGATCGCGATCGGCAATCCCTTCGGCTTTCAATACTCCGTGACGGCCGGCGTGGTGAGCGCGCTCGGCCGTTCGCTGCGCTCGCAATCGGGCCGGCTGATCGACAACGTGGTGCAGACCGACGCGGCTTTGAACCCCGGCAATTCAGGAGGGCCGCTGGTCAGCTCGCGCGCCGAGGTAATCGGCGTCAACACGGCGACGATTTTGCCGGCGCAGGGACTTTGTTTCGCAATCGCGGTCAACACGGCCAAGCTGGTCGCGGCGCAACTGATGCGTCATGGCCGGGTGGAAAGGGCGTGGATCGGGATGGCCGGCCAGGACGTGCCGCTGCCGCGGCGGCTGGTGCGGTTCCATTCGCTGCCGACGCATAGCGGCGTGATGGCGGCGTCGGTCGAAGCGGGCAGTCCGGCGGAACGAGCGGGCGTGATGCGCAACGACGTGATCGTCGCGTTCGGCGGCTCGCCGGTGGCGGGAATCGACGATTTGCAGCGGATGCTGACGGGAGATCGAGTCGGCAAGCCGTCGGAGTTGACGGTAATTCGCGGCGTGGAAAAGCACGCGCTGGAAATCACCCCCGCTCCCCGCCAATAAATAATCGAACAACTCGTCATGTCGCATCACGCGGACGGCAACGAGATTAATCTCCGCCGCCGCTTCTTCACATTTACGTCAGGCGGCGCTCCAACATGCTCGTCAGCGGGCTAATCGTTGGTCATCCTCCCCAATTATTGCTGCCGTTGCAAAGTTCCGCTCAAGGCCAAAGTTCCGCTCAAGGTCGTGGGATTGTTAGCCGTCGCGGTCTGTATGAGGCTGATCAAGTTTCTGTTTATAGCCACAAATGGCTGACTGACGTTATTTTGACCACCGCATACGTCAGGACTCGTGCTCGTAAAGTTGAAAGTAATGGTTCCGGTTCCATCGGGATTCACGGTGTAGGTCCCGTCAATTGTGCCGGTACAGGCTCCCTGGGCGCCGTTACCGGTTGAAGTAATTTGACCGGTGACCGTGCCCTCCGTTTTTGAGCCTCTATTCGGCAAGAGGGTGATAACGCCGTTTTGGACTGTCCAGCCGAGGACAGGGGTAGGTCCAGGTCCTGGTGGGACGAGAACCAAAGAGCTGGGGCCGCCACTAACCGAGTAGGCGTAAGTACCCCGCAACATCTGCGCGTTGAATATCGCAGCGGCCGCCGTGCCGATCCCCCAGACCAACCACGCGGCTCCAATGGCCAGACACGTCGCTACCCATTTGTTTCTCATAGTGCTCGATTTCATGCTTCAACCTCCTCGCTGCTTTTGCATGTTGGAGCACCATCGTTTTCATTAGTTAACTCAGAGAGCTATAGCTGTCAAATCTAGATGGAATAGACTGGATTACAGTGCTTTGTTTTACAATGCTTAGAACTGTATTGCCTAACCGGCCTATTATCGCTAATTTTGCTCTTATTAAGCTTCAATTGAGAAAAATAGGTAGATAAAGCATTATTGCGGTCTGTGCATGCGCGACCGTCCGCCGTCGCTTCAGATGCGGCCGATCAGGTCGCGTTCGGCGGTCGAGATCGTCCGTATCGCCTCATCGACGTCGCGGCCGGGCGGCGGCAATACGATCCGCGCGACGCCCAGATCCGCATAGCGGCGGGCGAGGTCGCGATCGAGACTGCCTTTGGGCGTGACGCTGATTTCGATCGCGGCGGGCGAGCGGCCGATTTTCGCGCATGCCCGACGAATTCCGTCGATGCATCGGCGGGTCGCGTCGAGGTCGAGCGCGTAACCGAACCATCCGTCGCCCGATCGCGCGGCGCGGGCGAAAGCGTAGGCGGACTTGCCACCCCATACGATCGGCATCCGCGCGCCCGCGGCCGGACGCGGCTCGGCGCGCACGCCCGCGAACGAAAACCAGCGGCCGTGAAATTCTGCGCGCTCCATCGACCACAACGCGCGCATCGCGGCGACCGCCTCCTCGGCGCGGGGACCTTTCGAAGCGAAGGGCGCACCGACGGCGGCGAACTCGAAGGCGAGGTTGCCGATGCCGACGCCGAGCGTGAACCGCCCGCCGGTGAGCGCGTCAAGCGACGCAACCTGCTTCGCCAGGATGATCGGATTGCGCAGCGTGATCAGCAGGATGCCGGTAACGAAACGAAGCGTCCGCGTATGCGCGCCGGCGAAGGCGACGGCGGAAATCAGATCGACGAATTCGGTGCGCGGCGGAAGCGGCGAGTCGGGCGTTTGCGGGTCGGCGAGCGCGAGATGCTCGCCGCCCCACATGCTCTCGAATCCTGCCGCCTCCGCGGCGCGCGCGACTTGCGCGATCGCGTCGGGCGTGACGCACGGCCGCATGTTGAAGCCAAACAGTCCGAATTTCATGCTCTGACGCCTAGCACGATCGGCGCGCGGCGCGCATCGTCCGCGCCGTCCATTCGTATCCGGGTTGACGCGGATAGCCGATCGGTTCTAGCAATCGAAGCGTCCGCGGACGCCGGATCGGCGCCGCCCGGGGAGAAAACGCCATGCCTGACTTATCGCCGCGCCACGTGCTCGACGGATACAAGGTTCTTGATTTCAGCCAGCTCGTCGCGGGACCGACGGTAACCCGGATGATGGCCGAGATGGGCGCGGAGATAATCAAGGTCGAGCTGGCGCCGAACGGCGACCATTCGCGCCATCTGCCGTTCGTGCGCGACGGGCGCAGCGCCTATTTCGTGCAGCAGAACCGCGGCAAGAAAAGCATCTGCGTCGATCTGAAAAATCCGCAAGGGCGCGAGCTGGTGCGTGAACTGGCGCGCAAGGTGGACGTCGTGGTCGAGAATTTCGCGCCCGGCGTGATCAAGCGGCTCGGCTTCGATTACGAGACGGTGCGCGAGCTGAATCCGCGCGTCGTGATGTGCTCGATCTCGCTGCTCGGCCAGACCGGGCCGATGGCGCACAAGCCCGGCTACGATCATATCGCGGCGGCGTATGCGGGCGTAATCGACATGACCGGCGAACGCGACGGATCGCCGGTGTTCACGACAATGGCGATGGGCGACGTGAGCACGGGCGTGCATGCGTTGAGCGCGGTGCTGGCGGCGCTGCTCTATCGGGAGCGGACCGGCAAGGGGCAATATCTGGATTCCGCGCTGGTCGACACCTACTTCCACTATCACGATCTGAGCGTGCAGTTGCTGACGGCGAGCGGCGGCGCGATCAAGCCGCGGCGCAACGGCCCGCATCATTACCTGATCTGTCCGGGCGGCGTCTTCAAAAGCCGGGACGGCTACGTGTTCATCGTCGCGCTCGACCAGCAATGGGCGCGCCTGTGCCGCGTGATCGGACGGCCCGAATGGGCGGACGAGCCGACGATGAAAACCGGCGCGTTGCGCGCGCAGCGCGCCGCGGAAATCATCCCGGCGATCGAGGCGTGGCTGCAGGCGCAGCCGAGCGACGAGGCGGCGATGGCCGCGCTCGACGAAGCGCGGGTGCCGATCGGGCCGGTGTTGAGCGTCGAGCGGGCGGTGAACCATCCGCAACTGCGCGCGCGCCGCACGGTGCGCCGCGTCAGCGATCGCATCCTGGGCGAATTCGACATACCGGGTTTTCCGCTGCGCTTTTCGGAATTTCCGGGCGAACTGGCGCTGGAGGCGCCGCTGCTGGGCGAGCATAACGCGGAGGTGCTGGGCGAGTATCTCGGCCTCGCCGACGACCGCGTGCGCGAACTCGAAAACGCGGGCGTGCTGTGTCGCGGCGACCGCTAGCTTGGCGCCACCGCCGCGCGAAGGTTCCGTTTGATCTGGCCAGACCGCTTGCTATGCATGACGCATCGGGCAAGCTCAGGGAGCGACATCAACCATGGATCGATTGAAAGGCAAAGTGGCGCTGATTTCCGGCGGGGCGCGCGGCCAGGGCGCGTGCGAGGCGCGCCGGTTCGTCAATGAGGGAGCGAAGGTGGTCGTCGGCGACGTGCTCGACGCGCAGGCCGCGGACCTCGCCAAAGAACTGAACGCGAAGGCGGGCGCGAAAGTCGCGGCGGCCGTCCGGCTCGACGTGACGCGCGCGGCCGACTGGCGCGCCGCGGTCGATTTGTGCGAGCGCGAATTCGGCGGACTCGATATCCTGGTCAACAACGCCGGCGTGTACAACGGCGCGAAAATCGAAGAGACCAGCGAAGAGCTTTGGGATTCGATCGTCAACATCAATCAAAAAGGGGTGTGGCTGGGGATGAAGACGGCGGCGCCGGCGATGCGCCGGCGCGGCGCGGGCGCGATCGTGAACATCTCGTCGGTTGCGGGCCTGGTCGGCACGCCGACGTCGGCGGCGTATCACGGTACGAAGGGCGCCGTCCGACTGCTCACCAAGACCGCGGCGGCCGAGTACGCCCGCGAGGGAATTCGCGTCAACTCGGTCCATCCGGGAGTGATTTCGACGCAGATGGCCGACCTGATACCGAACGATCTTCGCGCCGGCGTGAAGGCCGTCGTGCCGATGGGCCGCGAGGGCACGGCGGACGAAGTCGCGAACGTGGTGTTGTTCCTTGTGAGCGACGAGGCGTCGTACGTGACCGGCGCGGAATTCGTCGTGGACGGGGGCTATTCGGCGGTGTGATTCGTTCGCGCGAATCGGCAAATGAAGCAAGGCGGCAAAGGAGTTAAGCAAAATGCTCGAAATCGGCGTCTTTCATAACGGCGCAAGCGATCTGCCGGTGACGACGACTTCCGACGGCGTGGTCGTCAACGACGGCAGTCTCGCCGAGGTCCACGAGAGCAATCAGCGGGTGCTGGTGAATCAGGTGCGGCAGGGCATCCTCGCCGACCGTCTCGGTTTCAACTACTTCTTCATGACCGAGCATCACTTCCAGCCCGAGGGCGCCGAATTCTCGCCCAGTCCGCTGCTTTCCGAAACCGCGATCGCGGCGCGCACCAGCAGAATCCGGCTCGGGCAGGCCGCCAATATCCTGCCGTGGTGGCATCCGATCAGAATCGCGGAGCAGGCCGCGATGCTCGACGTGCTGAGCGGCGGGCGGCTCGAATTCGGCATCGGCCGCGGCTACCAACCGCGCGAGGCCGAAGTCTTCGGCTGGCCGTTTTCGACGATTCAGGATCAGGAGCGCAATCGCGCGTTCTATCAGGAAGCGTACGACATCATCATCAAGGCGTGGACGCAGCCCTCATTCTCGCATCACGGCCAGTTCTACACGATCCCGCCGATCTTCACGCGCTGGAATCACAAGCAGACGATCGCGTACTTCAAGAGCGGCAAGGCCGGGCGGCGTCTCGATGAGGTGCTGGCGGTCGGCCCTCCCGATCCCTACGGCGGTCCGAACCCGGTGACGCAATCCGCGACCGTGCTCAAGGAGCTGCAGGTATTTCCGCAGCCGCTGCAACGTCCGCATCCGCAACTCTGGGAGCCGCTGACGACCGAGCGCTCGATCCGATGGGCGGCGCAGCGCGGCGTAAACGGCTACTTTATCGTCGAACCCAATTCGCGCCTGCGCAAGAATATCGAGATGTACTACGAGGAATCCGAGAAATGCGGATGGCCCGATCGCCTAGGGCGCGGCAAATTCAAATTCGGATGGGACGCCGAGCGCCGGCGTGGGGTCGTGACCGCGCGCTATATCCATCTGGTGACGCCCGGGATGAATCGCGAACGGGAACTCGCCCGTTTCCGCAACGCGCTCGAACTGCAATGGGATTACTACGGACCGTTCGGATTCGCCGCCGTGCTTGCCGAGGCCGACGAACCGATGCTCGATCTTTCGCGCAAGGTCAATGGACAGACCCTGCTCGACAAGCATGTCGCGCTGTTCGGCTCGCCTGCGGAAGTGGCCGAGCAAATCATGAAGGTTAAAGAAAGCTGCGGTTATGAGGACTTCATGTTCCACGCCTGGTTCGAGACCGGCGGTTTCGAAGGGCGCGAGGTCGAAGATCAGATGCGCATTTTCGCGGAGGAAGTTCGCCCGCTGATTGCGCGCGCGTGCGGCGGCCAGAAAGAAAATCCGGCCCTCGGCGTCGATTTCGAACCTCAGCGCTAGCCTAACCAATACATTCAAAGCGCGGGCGGCGATCCCTGTGATCGCCGCCCGCGCTCGCGCAAAACGCTTATTTGCCGGCGATATCCCGCGCCAAACGCGGCTCAATCGCAACCCGCACACGACAAACGCGCGCAGCCGCGTTCAGTCAAGATATTTCAAAGGCGGCGGAGCGACGGCGAGTTCGGCGCAAAGTTCGCGGTAGCCGGCAAGATCGTCAACGGTGCGGAAATAACCCTCATGGAAAAATCCGCGCAGCGTCGCGCCCCGCGCGAGCGCCGGCGCGAAGACCTCGCTCATCAGGCTGAACGGCGGCGCGGCCGGCGTGATCGTCAGGACTTCCGGCTCACAAACCATCACGCCGCAGTACATGTACGGCCGGAGCGCCCGCGCGATCGTTTCGCTCAATCCGGCGGGAAAATCATTGAACTCGCCGGCCGTGCGGCCCTTCAGCAGACGCATCCGGCGGATGCGCATTTCATCGTCGCACTCGATCCTGCTGTACGGATCGTCCGTGGCGGAAGCACGCAAAAGAAAAGTCGCGATCGCCGGGCGCGCGCGATGAAAATCGATCATCGCGTGCAAATCCAGATCGACCAGCGTGTCGCAATTGAGCAGAACGAACGGCTCCGCGCCAAAAAAACCGCGCAACGCGAGCAGCGGCCCGCCAGTGCCCGCGAGTTTCGGTTCGGGCGAATAGGCGATTCTCAATCCCAGTTGGGCGCCGTCGCCAAGCGCGGCTTTTATCTTTTCGCCCAGATGATGAATATTAACCGCGACATCGAGGATTCCGGCCCGCCGCAGCATCAGCAACGGATAATGAATCAGCGGACGGCCGCCGACTTCAAGCAAGGGTTTGGGCGTGATGTCGGTGAGCGGCTTCAGCCGTTCGCCATAACCCGCGGATAGCACCAGCGCCTTCATTCGCGATCGCCTAGGCGTCGAATGCCGCCCGCAGGCCTGCGAAATCGCCGCGCCCGGCAAGCATCCGGCGCGCCTGCGCGAGCGCGTACGGGATAAAGCGCGCGTAGCCGGGCTTGCCGTCCAGTTCGAGGCGGCGGAACCGGCCGATCACCTTGAGCGCGTGCTGAATCACGCAAAGACGGTAGCTCTCGACAAACTCGTCCATCCCGAGCGGCATCGAAGGACCGCGGCGCAAATAGGCGGTGTAATAATAATCCAGCACGCGGCGCTCGATCGCCGGCGTAATAACTTCCGACGCATTGCGCGTGGTCAGCAACACCGACAAGTCCTGCGCCGCCGGCGCCATCAGCGCGTCCTGAAAGTCGATCACGCGCAGGCGCGGCGCGCCTGCGGAAGCGAACTGGAGATAGAGGTTTTCGCCGTGATAGTCGCGATGCGAGAGCACGCGCGGATAGCCGCCCAAGCGGGCCGCGAGGTCGTCAAGATCGCGCGCCACCGCGCGCGCGTCGAAGCGGCCCGGAACGTCGGCGGCGCCAAGCTCGACGAACTGCTCCAATTCCCATCGGAAGAGCCGTTCGTCATACGCGATCTTCGCCGCGATGCAATCCGCAGGCAGCAGTTCAGTACAGCCGCGATGGATCAACAGAAGCTGATCGGCGGCCAGACGATAAAGATCGGCGGCCTCGCCCCGCGCAGCGGCGACGGCGAGCGGCAATTCGCCGACGTCTTCGACCAGCAGCATCCGCGCGTCAGCGTCGGCGGCGAAAAGCTCCGGCACGGCGACTCCACCGGCCGCGAAAAGCTGGCGCATCGTGATCCATGGCGGCTCCGGCGGCGGCGTTGGAACGAGGTTCAATGCACGAACGTAATGCGGAAGATCGTCCGGTCCGAGATCGACCGCGATCGCGGATGCGGGCGCGCCGACGCGTTCGCCGTCGATCGTTATGCGCCAGAAACGCCGCGCCGAGGCGTCGCCGCGAAGTTGCGTAAGCGAGGCTATTGAAGCGTTCGGCCAGCGGCGCGCGACCGCCCCGGCGATCCATCGCTGAGGCACCGACTGTGGGGCGTTTTCCGCTCTCGATGGCACAATGCGCGCGTCAGCCGGCGTTTTCGGCCGCCTCGAACCCCAACAGTTCTTCGTACAACCGCTCAATTTCTTTGCCGAGCTTTTCGTAGCGGGCGATCAACTGATTCGCATCCGGCCGCGCGAGGTAGAAATTCGGATCGTTCATTTCCACGCCGATACTCGCCCGCTCGCTTTCCGCGGCTTCAATTTTCGCTTCGAGATCGGCGCGCCGACGCGCGGTACGGGAACGGCGCCGCTCGCCTTCGCGATCGATGGAACGGGACGCGGCGTGATTCCGCGGCTTGTCATTATGGTTGCCGTTGGCCGCCGCGTCGCCGTTCGATTTCACGGCGCTTGACGATCCGTTACGTGTGGCTCCGGCCGCGGATACGCCGTCAGGCGCATCGCTGTCGGCGCGATTACCGTTTTCGCCGGATTGGCGGGCGACGGCGCGGGCTTCTTCCTCGGCTTTCTTCGCCAGATAATCGTCATAATTTCCGAGGTACCGGGTCGCGTGGCCGTGCCCTACCTCGATCACCTGCGTGACGAGCTGGTTCAAAATGTGACGGTCGTGGCTGACGATTACCACGGCGCCGGGAAAACGCTTCAACGCTTCGAGCAGCGTCTCTTTGGCGACGATATCGAGATTGTTAGTCGGCTCGTCGAGCAGCAGGCAATTGTTGCGCCGGGCGATCACCTTGGCGAGCGCCAGCCGCGCCCGTTCGCCGCCGGAAAGCACGCCGACACGCTTATTGACGTCGTCGCCGGAAAACAGCATCGCGCCCAGCAGGCTCCGGATCTCGCTGGTGGTCATCCCTTGCGCATCGCGGCTCAGTTCGTCGTAAATCGTGCGTTCATAATCGAGCGATTCGGACAAATTTTGCGCGAAATAACCGATTTCAACACGGTCGCCGACAATCCGTTCGCCGCCATCGAGCGATTCGATTCCGGCGAGCATGCGGATCATCGTGGATTTTCCCGCTCCGTTGGGACCGACCAGCGCGACCCGGGCGCCGCGTTCGATTTCGAGGCTCACGCCGTCGTACACCGTCAATTCGCCATAGCGCTTGACGGCTCCGCGTAACTCCACGACGCGCCGCGCGCCGCGCTCGCATTCCGGAAACGCGATCGACGGCGGTTTTTCGAGTCCGACCGGCGGCTGCAAGCGCTCGACCTTCTCGAGCTGTTTGATGCGGCTTTGGACGAGCCGCGCCTTGCTCGCCTGATAGCGGAAGCGGCTGATAAACGCTTCCATATGCTCGATTTCGGCGCGCTGCTTCTCGTAGGCGGCAAATTCCTGCTCGAAGCGCCGCTCGCGCTCGGCGAGGTAATAGGAATAGTTGCCGTTGTATTCGATCAGCGCGCCGCGTGCGACTTCGACCGTCTTGCGCGTGACGCGATCGAGAAAATAGTGATCGTGCGAGACTAGGATTATGCCGCCGGCGTAATCTTCCAGGTAATCTTCGAGCCAGTTGCGAGCTTCGATATCAAGATGGTTGGTCGGCTCGTCGAGCATCAAGAATTCCGGCCGGCGCAGCAGGAGCTTCGCCAGCGCAATCCGCATCCGCACGCCGCCTGAAAACTCCGCAACGTCGCGATCGAGGTCGCTTTCGCGAAAACCCAGTCCGAACAGAACCGCCGTCGCGCGGCTCTCAGCGCTGTAAAAATCCTGCCGTTCCAGTTCGCTGAGAACGTCACCGAGTTCGTTGAGCGCCGCGTCATGGGCGGGGCCCGAATGCTCGCGGGCGAGAATTTCTTCCAGCTCCAGCCGGCGGCGGTTGATCGAGCGCGCCTCGGCCAGCGCCGACAAGGTCTCTTCGAGCACCGACCGGCCGCCCATTTCGGGCGAATCCTGATGGAGATAGCCGACGCGCGTGCGTTGCGGGCGCACGATGCGTCCTCCGTCCAGAGGTATAAGTTCGGCAATCAGCCGCAGCAGCGTGGATTTTCCGGCCCCGTTGAGTCCCACCAACCCGACCCGGCCATCGTCGGGCATCGCCCAACTGACGCCGTCGAAGATGGCGCGACCGCCGTAAAATTTGGAGATATTGTCGAGAGTCAGCAACGAAATTTCCCGCTGGGCGCCGCGTCCGCACACACCGCCGCGGCGCGAATCAATGGCGACGTTCCGAGCCAAAAACGCCGCTTAATCCCTTAATCATACCGGCCCGGCCGCGGCGGCGGAAGCAAGCGTGGAGCCAGATTGGACAAGGCTTGACAAGTCATTACGAATGCTGATTTGAGTAATCAGATCGGCTAATACCTGAATTCTCGCAATCAGGAGCACGCGCGATGTCTAAAAAGGTAGCGTCGGTTATCGAGAGTAAAGGCGCGAAAGTCGTAACGGTCGCTCCGACGGCGACGATCGCCGAAGTCGCGGCCACGCTCAACCGCAACCGGATCGGCGCGGCGCCGGTTATCGCCGAGGACGGCGCGCTGGTCGGAATCATCTCAGAACGCGACGTCATCCGCGGTATCGCCGAGCATGGCGAATCGGTCCTGGCGTTTCCGGCAAGCCACCTGATGACGCGCGAGGTCCAGACCTGCGCGCCCGACGACCCGATCGTCGAGCTGATGGAGACGATGACGCTCAGACGAATCCGCCATCTGCCGGTGATTCGTGGCGGCGCGCTGGCCGGAATCGTCAGTATCGGCGACGTGGTCAAGCAGCGGCTGGAAGAAGCGCAGGCGGAACTTGAGGCGCTGCGCAGCTATATCGCATCCGCCTCATAATCGAGCGATACGCCGGCTGATGCGCGTGTGTGGCGTAATTCAGGCCACGAGTTCGAGCGTGGTTTCGACGAAATCTTTTTGCGCCGGCTCCCATACAAACGCAGCCGCGCGCACGAAGCGTCCGCTCCGCACCGACATCACCACATACGCCGTGCCCGGATAATCGGGCTCGTCCGGATCGAACGAGCACGCCTGCACGCGATCGGTCGGCGAGAAATAGGCGTCGTGGTCGGGATGCGAATGATAGACGACGGCGAGCTTCAATTTGCGCCGATCGATTTCGTTGAGCGCCGCCAGATGCTCCCGCGGCTCCATCAGGAACGCGGTGCGCGCATCGCGCGGAAACGCGGCGGGGTCTTCCGCATGTTTTTCGTTCTGGATATTGCGGATCGGCCGCACTTCCTCGACGCCGGCCCCCGCAAGGATGAACCCGCAGCATTCGTAAGGAAATTCGCGCTCGGCCTGCGCGACAATCGCGTCGAAACTGGCGCGACGGAGCGTTACGCTTCGCATCCGGAAACCTTTCAGCGGCGGAAGCCTCGCCGCCGCATGATCAATAGCATTCCGCGCGCGTAAAATCGCGCATGGCGGCGCGGCGCTTGCCGTGCAGCCGCAGGCGCTGTAGGTAGATGGCCATGGAACGCACATCGATTCGGCTGGGCGGGATCGCGCTGAATTCGTCGGTGATGAACGCATCGGGACCGCATTCGGCAGAACGCGGCGAAATTTTCGAGCTGAGCGCGCGCCATAACGGCGCGATCGTCTTCAAGTCGTGCAATATCGCCGGTTTGGAGGCGCCCGAGAACCTGAAAAATCGCGGCGTCGAGCATTTCGCCGGAATCGCGCGCGAACTCGGCGCGCGCGGCAAACCAGTGATCGCAAGCGTGGTCGGCGCGACCGAGGACGAAATCGTCACGGTCGCGACCACGCTCGATCGCGCGGGCGCGAAAATCATCGAGCTCAATCTCGCCGACGACTATGTGCAAAAATCCGTCGCGCCGTTCGCGAGCCTGGATCGGTTGAAGGCGCTGATCGGGCGCGTGCGCGGCGCCATTCAGTCCGTGGTTGCGGTAAAAGTCCCGCCGCAGATGGAATATGAACCGCGCGCGATCGCGGATCTGTTCAAGGCGATGGGCGTCAAGATCGCCGTCTGCGCCAACGACCTGCCCAAAGATCTCGAGCTGGACCTCGCGTCGGGAACGGTCAAAGGGCCGGTCCGTACGCTTTCGCAAACTCACGCGTTTTTTCAAACGAGCGAAGGACTTTTGGACATCGTCGCAGTCGGCGGCGTCAACGGCGGACGCGACGCCTACGTCGCGCACCTGACGGGCGCGCGCGCGGTGGGAGTCGGTTCGGCGCTGATTAAGGAAGGCGCTGGCGCGCTCGGACGAATCGACCGCGAACTCGACGAGTTGCTGGCGGCGCACGGCAAGAGTTCGGTCAACGAGATCGTCGGGGCGGTCAGATTCT
>JADBKU010000041.1 GCA_014896235.1 bacterium
AGCGACATGCCGGTTAAGCAGGCATTGACGGCGTTCGAGCGGCCGATGAACGAGATGTTCGACGACGAGGGACGCGCCCGTCCGGAGTGCGCGCGCGTGGCGAATTATCTGCTCGCGATGGAAGCGGGCCGGCTCGCCGAGCTGAGCGAACAGGCGCATCGGATGTTCCTGCGGATGGGGGTCACGTTCAACGTTTACGGCAACGAATCGGGAGCGGAGCGGATATTTCCGTTCGATCCCGTGCCGCGGATTATTTCGAGCGACGTCTGGACGAATCTTGAAGCGGGCCTGATCCAGCGCGTGCGCGCGCTCAATGCGTTTCTGGCCGACGTCTACGGTCCCGGCGAGATCCTGAAGGACGACGTGATTCCCCGCGATCTAATCGTGGGCTCGCCGCAATTCCGGCACGCCGTGGCCGGAATCCGGCCGCCGCACGATTCGTTCGTGACGGTCGCGGGCATCGATCTGGTGCGGAGCGCCGACGGGCGCTTTCAGATTCTCGAAGATAACGTGCGGACCCCGTCGGGAGTTTCGTACCTGATCGAAAACCGCGTGATTATGACGCGAATCATGCCGGAATTGATGCGCGCGCTGAAGGTGCGGTCGGTGGAGCATTATCCGGCGGACTTGCTGGCCAGCCTGCGCGAGCTCGCGCCCGGCGGCGGCTCCGATCCCACGATCGCGATTCTCACTCCGGGGCCGTTCAACTCCGCGTTCTTCGAGCACGTCTTCCTGTCGCAGCAGATGGGCGTGGAACTGGTCGAGGGCCAGGATCTGGCCTGCGTGAATCACAAGCTGTACATGAAGACCGTTCACGGCCTCAAGCGAATCCATGTGCTGTATCGGAGGGTGGACGACGATTTTATGGATCCGGTCGCGTTCCGTCCGGATTCGCTGCTGGGATCGCCCGGCCTGACGGCGGTGTTGCGGGCCGGCAACGCCGTGGTGGCGAACGCGATCGGCACCGGCATCGCCGACGACAAGGCGGTCTTCGCGTACACGCCGAAAATGATCAAGTACTATCTCGGCGAAGAGCCGATAATTCCGATCGTCGAGACCCATTTGCTGCGCGATCCGGAAGTCCGCGCGATGGTGCTGAAAGACCTCGATCGCTACGTGGTCAAGCCGACCGGCGCGTCGGGCGGCTACGGCGTGGTGATCGGGCCGCGCGCGGACGAGGCTGAACTGGAAGAAACGCGGCGGCGGATCGAGCGCGATCCGGCGGGATTTATCGCGCAGCCGGTCGTGCAGCTCTCGGTGCATCCGACGCTGGCGGGAGCGGGCGGCGCGACGCTGGCGCCGCGGCACGTCGATTTGCGGCCGTTCGTGCTGCTCGGGGCGAAGCCGCGCGTGCTGCCCGGCGGCCTGACGCGGGTGGCGCTGCGCGAAGGTTCGCTGATCGTCAATTCGTCGCAAGGGGGCGGCAGCAAAGACACCTGGGTGCTGGAAAACTAGTGCTGCGAAGAGTCGCGGGGCATCTGTACTGGGCGGCGCGCTATCTGGAACGCGCGCAATGGCGGGCGCGCCTCGTCGACGTGAACTACCATCTGATTCTGGAGGTTCCGCCGCGCGCCGCCGATCCGTGGGAGCCGCTGCTCGGAATCACCGGCGAGCGGGAGCCGTTCGCGCAGCGTTATGCGCGCGCCGACGAAGCATCGGTCGCGAATTTTTTCACGTTCGATCGCGAAAACCCGTCTTCGATTTGTTCGTGTATCGAGGCGGCGCGCACCAACCTGAGCTCGCTCCGGCACATGATCTCTTCGGAAATGTGGCTGGAGATGAACGAACTTTACCTGGAAGCGCGCGAATGGACGCTGGAAACCCTCGCGCGCACGGGTTTCTCCGCCTTCTTCACGCAACTGCGGAATCATTTCTACGCGATTACCGGAATTGTGCGGAGCACGATGCCGCGCGACATGTCGTACGATTTTCTGGAGATCGGCACGATGCTCGAGCGCGCCGACAATGTCGCGCGGCTGCTCGACGTGAAATACCACTATCTGATGCCGCGGCCGGGAGATATCGGCGGGCCGGCGGACAACCGCCAATGGGCGGCGGTCTTGCGCAGCGCGTCGGCGCTCGAGGCGTTTCGCAAGCTGTACGGCTATTCGATTCGGGTGGATAGGGTCGTGGAGATTTTGCTGTTCGATCCGAACTTTCCGCGCTCGGTCCGTTTCAGCGTGGAACGGTTGAGCGCGGCGCTCGATCGCGTGGCGGCGGGCGGCGGCGTATCGGCGCCCGCGCTCGCAAGCGATCGGTTGCTGTCGCTGCTGCGGACCAGCGCCGCTGGCGACGTTATTGTCGCGGGATTGCACGAATATCTGCTGGCCGTGGAGCGGGAGTGCGCCGCGCTTTCCGACGCGGCGTACGCCGAGTACATGACAGTCGATTAAGCAGGCGATGAAATACCGGATAATCCACTCCACGCGGTTCGTGTATGACGCGCCCGCGTACGACTCGCAAAACGAAGTGCGCCTGCGGCCGTGGGATCGCGACGGCCAGCGATGCGTGGAATTTTCATTGAGCGCGAGCGCGCCGGCGTCGATTCAGCCGTTCGAGGACTTTTTCGGCAATCAGGCGCACTCGCTTTCCGTATCCGAACCGCATCGCGAGCTGGAAATCGT
Source organism: bacterium (assembly GCA_014896235.1). GTDB lineage: Bacteria > Desulfobacterota > Binatia > Binatales > Binataceae > JADMIL01. Next base: position 2,625 of record JADBKU010000041.1, read on the forward strand.
GGCGCGCTCGATTGTCGAAATCGATCCGCCGATCGAACCCGGTCCGTGCGGCGTGACGTTCGGCGAGTTTCTCAAGAACGACGCGATTCGCGGCCGCGCCTATTTCGAATTTCTCGCCGAGAGCCGCTATGTCCCATTCAGCGAACGGTTGCGCCGGTTCTTCTGGATGGCCCATCCGGAGGACGACGAAGACGTGGCGGATTACGTGGTCCGCATGGCGCGCTATGTGCGGGATCAATTCGAATACGAGTCCGGAACGACGCATGTGCATTCGAGCCTGAACGACATCCTGGCGAGCGGCGGCGGCGTTTGTCAGGATTTCGCGCATCTTACGATCGGCATTCTGCGGCTGGCGGGGGTGCCGACGCGCTACGTCTCCGGATATCTTGCGCCGCCGCCCGCTGGAAGCGGCCCAACGGACATAACCGCGCAGGCAAGCCATGCATGGCTGGAGGCGTGGCTGCCCGGCCAGGGATGGCGCGGCTTCGACCCGACACATCGATGCGCGATCGACGGCCGCCAGATCGGCGTCGCGGTCGGGCGGGATTATGCCGACGCGCCGCCGATTCGCGGCGTGTTCCGCAGCGCGGGCGAATCTTCGAAAATGACCATCCAATTGAGCGTCGAGCGCGCCGAGCCGGAATCTTCGGGCGGCCCGGGCGCGGATCAGTCGCAGCAATAGCCGCGGCAGGCTAACCCGCGGATCGCGGGTTGCGCTAGTATTGCGGCGCAACTCCAGTGGAGGTCACGCCGCCATGACCGCAATAGCGCCGCACGATCCGCCATTCCGCGCCGAACACGTCGGGAGCCTGCTGCGTCCGCCGGAATTGCTGCAGGCGCGCAACGCCGCCGCCGCCGGCACGATCGCGCCAATCGATCTGAAACGCGTCGAGGACGAATCGATTCGCCGCGCCGTCGCCTTTCAGGAAAGCGTCGGATTGCGCTCGATTACGGACGGCGAATATCGGCGCGACGTGTTTTACGCCGATTTTTATTGCCGCGGACTCGGCGGCGTCACGATCGCTTACGATCCCGCGGCGGTGGACGAGCAGTATTTTATCGACCGCGAAGGGCACAAGCTGCCGATCATCGTGCCGCGCGTGCACGAGCGGATGCGTTGGCGGCAGCCGATCCACGTCAATGATTTCACGTTCCTGAGCGGCCTCACGAGGCAGACGCCGAAATTGACCATGCCGTCGCCGACGATAATTCACTTCCGCGCCGGCCGCGCCAATATCAGCAAGGATGCGTATCCCGATCTCGACCTCTTCTGGGAGGACATCGTCGACGCATTCCACAAAGAGTTCGACGCGTTGGCGGCCGCGGGATGCCGCTACGTTCAGATTGACGAGACGACGCTGGCGTCGCTCAGCGACCAGCGCAGTTGGGAGCCGATGCGCAAACGCGGCGACGACGGCCGCAAACTTCTGCTTGAAACCTATCCGCGCATCATGAATCGCGCGTTCGCCGGGCGGCCTCGCTCGATCCACCTGGCGATGCATCTATGCCGCGGCAACAATCAAAGCCACTGGAGCGCCGAAGGCGGCTACGATTTGATCGCCGATATTCTTTTCAATCAAATCGACGTCGATTCATATTTTCTCGAATACGACACGCCGCGCGCCGGATCGTTCGAACCGCTGCGCCTCGTGCCGCGCAATAAATCGGTGGTGCTGGGATTGGTGTCGAGCAAATTTCCCGAGCTCGAATCGAAAGACGCGCTGAAGCGGCGTATCGACGAAGCGGCGAAGTATATCGAGCTCGATCGTCTGGCGATTAGTCCCCAGTGCGGATTCGCGAGCACAGCGCCGGGGAATCGCATCACGCCCGCGCAACAGGAAGCGAAGCTCAGGCTCGTGGTCGAAGTCGCGCGAGAGATTTGGGGATGAGCGCAGCGGCTCGCGGCATTCCAAATTCTCATATAGCGCCCGATATCTAGATTTAACCGCGGCGAAATCGCTCGCGTGCGGCGTCTTTGTTGCATCCCGCATTCCGCGCGGTCAGCATTTTATCGAAGATACAATCCTGCGCCCGGTCGATTTTGCGTTCGGCGTCAATCGGCGCACCGAGAATCGTTCGAGCCGGCCGGCGTCAAAGGGCAGCGCGCCGCGCTTATTTCTGCGCGCGCGCATCCCCCGGGCGGCCAAAAGCTTGCCATGCGAGGAAGAATCCGAATGTCAGCGTTCGAAAAAAAAGACCTGCTCAACGCGAAGCCCCTCAATCCCGAGGAATTACGCAAGACCGACGCCTACTGGCGAGCCTGCAATTACCTGTGCCTCGGGATGCTCTATCTGCAGGATAATCCGCTGCTCCGTGAACCGTTGCGCCCCGAGCACATCAAGCGCCGGCTGCTCGGACACTGGGGTTCCGATCCGGGCCAGACCTTCGTGTGGGTTCATCTGAATCGATTGATCAAGAAATACGACCTCGATTTGCTTTATATCTCCGGCCCTGGCCACGGCGCGCCGGCGACGTTGGCGAACAGCTATCTTGAAGGCGTCTATTCCGAGGTTTATCCCGACCGCAGCCAGGACCTCGAAGGGATGCGCCGCTTCTTCAAGCTGTTTTCGTTTCCCGGCGGCATCGGCAGCCATTGCACGCCCGAAACGCCCGGCTCGATCCACGAAGGCGGCGAACTCGGCTACAGCATCTCGCACGCTTATGGAGCGGTCTTCGATAATCCGGGATTGATTGCCGCGGCCGTCGTGGGCGACGGCGAGGCGGAAACCGGGCCGCTCGCGACGTCGTGGCATTCCAACAAATTTCTCAATCCCGCGCGCGACGGCGCGGTGCTGCCGATTCTTCATCTGAACGGTTATAAAATCGCGAATCCCACGATTCTGGCGCGAATCACCGGCGAAGAGTTGGAGCAGCTATTCCGCGGTTACGGCTACGAACCCTACATCGTGGCCGGCGACGATCCGCCGAAGATGCACCAATTGATGGCCGCGACGCTGGAGCGTTGCATTCTCGAAATTCGCTCGATCCAGGAATCCGCGCGCCGCGCCGGCGAAGCGAACGCCGAGCGGCCGCGCTGGCCGATGATTATCCTCCGTACGCCCAAAGGATGGACCGCGCCCAAGGAGCTCGATGGCGAACGAATCGAGGGCTTCTGGCGCGCGCATCAGGTGCCGATCGCCGACGTGCCCGCAAACGCCGAACATCTGAAGATTCTCGAAAAATGGCTCCGGAGCTATCGGCCAGAGGAGCTTTTCAGCGAAACCGGCGCGCTCGCCGCCGAACTGAAGGCGCTCGCTCCGACGGGCAATCGCCGCATCAGCGCCAACCCTCACGCCAACGGCGGCTTGCTCCGCGTGCCGCTGCGGATGCCGGATTTCCGCCAATATGCGGTCGAAGTCGCGCGGCCCGGACGCGACCAGAAATCGAACACCTATATCGCGGGCGAATTCCTGCGCGACGTGATGCGCGCGAACATGAACAACTTCCGCGTTTTCGGTCCCGACGAAACCGCGTCCAACCGCCTGCAGGCGATCTATGAGGCGTCGAAGAAAACCTGGCTCGGCGAATATCTCCCCGAGGACCAGAATGGCGGCGAGCTGGCGCGCAATGGCCGCGTGATGGAGATGCTGAGCGAACACACTCTGGAAGGATGGCTCGAAGGCTATCTTCTGACCGGACGGCACGGCCTATTCTCAACCTACGAGGCGTTCGCGCACATCATCGATTCGATGTTCAACCAGCACGCCAAGTGGTTGGAAAAATGCCGCAACGAGGTCGCCTGGCGAGCCCCGATTTCCTCGCTGAACATCCTGATCAGCTCGACCGTCTGGCGCCAGGACCACAACGGCTTTACACATCAGGATCCCGGCTTCATCGACGTCGTCACCAACAAAAGCCCCAGCGTCACTCGAATCTACCTGCCGCCCGACGCGAATTGCCTGTTGAGCGTGGTCGATCACTGCCTGCGCAGCCTCGATTACATCAATGTGATCGTCGCCGACAAACAGCCGCATCCGCAATTCCTCACGATCGACGCGGCGATCAGGCACTGCACCAAAGGCGCAGGGCTGTGGGAATGGGCGTCGAACGATCAGGGCGCGGAACCGGACGTGGTGATGGCGAGCGCGGGCGATGTCGCGACCATCGAAGCGCTGGCGGCGACGGCGATTTTGCGTGAGAAATTCCCCGATTTGAAGATCCGTTTCGTCAACGTGGTCGATTTGTTTCGGCTCCAGCCCGCGAGCGAGCATCCGCATGGCCTGTCCGACGCGGACTTTGACAGCCTGTTTACGCGCGACAAACCGATCATTTTCAATTTCCACGGCTATCCGTGGCTGATCCACAAACTCGCATACCGCCGGACGAATCACGAAAACATGCATGTGCGCGGCTACAAGGAACGCGGCAATATCAATACGCCGCTGCAATTGGCGATCAACAATCAGACCGATCGTTTCAACCTCGCGATCGACGTGATCGATCGCGTGCCGCGCTTGAGAACGATCGGCGCGCACGTCAAGGACTGGCTGAAGGATCAGATCTGCGAACATCTCGCCTACGCCGCCGATCAGGGTATCGACAAACCGGAAATCACCGACTGGAAATGGCCGTTCTGAACGCCGCCTGAGGAAGACATGGCAATCAGTCCACTCGCGGGAAAAACCGCGCCCGCATCGATGCTGACCAACATACCGCGGCTCGTGACCGCCTATTATGCGGAGCGGCCAGACGTCAAAAATCCGGCGCAGCGCGTCGCCTTCGGCACGTCGGGCCATCGCGGATCGGCGCTGGACGGCTCTTTCAACGAATGGCACATCCTCGCCATCACTCAGGCGATTTGCGAGTACCGCGCTCAACAGGGCGTGCGCGGCCCGTTGTTTCTCGGCATCGACACCCACGCGCTTTCGGAGCCGGCGTTCGCCAGCGCGATCGAAGTGCTGGCGGCGAATCGCGTCGAAACGATGATCGACGAAGCGCGCGGCTATACGCCCACGCCGGCCGTATCCCACGCGATCCTGACTCACAATCGCGGGCGCAAGAGCGGATTCGCGGACGGCATCGTGGTGACGCCGTCGCATAATCCTCCGGCCGACGGCGGCTTCAAATACAATCCTCCTCATGGCGGTCCCGCCGACGCCGACGCCACACGCTGGATCGAAGATCGCGCCAACGCGATTCTCGCGGCGGGACGCGGCGAGATTGCGCGGATCCCGTTCGCCAGAGCGCTCGCCGCGCCGACGACGCATCGGCACGATTTTATCGGCGCGTACTCCGCGGATCTCGCAAACGTCGTCGATATGGCCGCAATCCGCGACGCCCGCGTCAAACTCGGCGTCGATCCGCTCGGCGGCGCCGGCGTTCATTACTGGCCGCGGATCATCGAGCGCTACGGCATCGACGCGACGGTCGTCAACGACGCCGTCGATCCGACTTTCCGCTTCGTTCCGGTCGATTGGGACGGAAAAATCCGGATGGACTGCTCGTCGCCCTACGCGATGGCGGGGCTGGTCGCGATTCGTGATCGCTTCGACGTCGCCTTCGCGAACGACACCGACAACGATCGCCACGGCATCGTGACGCGTTCGGTGGGCCTGATGAATCCGAATCATTTTCTGGCGGCGGCGATCTCGTGGCTGTACGGCGGGCGCAAGGAATGGCCGGCGGACGCGGCGATCGGCAAGACCGCCGTCAGCAGCGCCATTATCGATCGCCTAGCGGCGAAGATCGGAAGACGCCTGGTCGAGGTTCCGGTCGGATTCAAATGGTTTGTCGAAGGATTGAGCGGCGGTTCGCTGGGTTTCGCCGGAGAGGAAAGCGCGGGCGCCTCATTCCTGCGCCGCGACGGTTCGGTCTGGACCACCGACAAGGACGGCATCGTGATGGGTCTACTGGCCGCTGAAATAACCGCTTGTTCCGGCCGCGACCCCGGCGACCTCTATAAAGAATTGACGCGCGAGCTGGGCGCTCCGGTTTACGCGCGCATCGACGCGCCCGCGAATCGCGCGCAGAAGGAAGCGCTCGCACGGCTGACGCCCGAGCAAATCGAAGCGGGCGAACTTGCGGGCGAAGCGATTCGCGCGACGTTCACCACCGCGCCCGGCAACAACGCGCCGCTCGGCGGATTGAAAGTCGTCACCGACAACGGATGGTTCGCGGCGCGTCCTTCGGGCACCGAAGAAGTTTACAAAATCTATGCGGAGAGTTTCCTTGGCGCCGACCACCTGAAGCGCATTCAGGAAGAAGCGCAAGACCTGATCGCGCGCTTCTTCGCGCGCAACGGCCTGGCGGCGGCCTGATCGCGGACGGCGCGCGCGGCGGCGCATGCCCGCATCGACGGAACATCATATGTACAACGCGTATTACGGTTTTCTGCCCAGGGATATCGAAGGCATCGAACAATTGGCCGAACTGGCGCTGGACTTGCGCAACTGCTGGGACCACGGCGCCGACTATATTTGGGACTATCTCGATCACGACCTGTGGCGGCTCACCCACAATCCATGGGTGGTGTTGCAAACCGTTTCGCGCAAGCGCCTCGAGCAGGCCGCGCGCGACCGGGATTTTCGCAGTCACCTCGAACAGGCTCTGGCGAACCAACGCCAGCGCGACGAATCGGTCAACTGGTTCGAGCGCGCGCATCCGGGCGCCGCTCTAGGGTCGGTCGCCTATTTCAGCATGGAATTCGGCCTGAGCGAGGCGCTCCCGATTTATTCCGGCGGATTGGGCAACGTGGCCGGCGATCAACTCAAGGCCGCGAGCGACCTCGGCGTGCCGGTCGCAGGCGTCGGTCTGCTCTACCAGCAAGGCTATTTCCGGCAGTTTATCGACCACGCCGACAATCAAACCGCGCTTTATCCTTACAATGACCCCGGCCAGTTGCCGATCTCGCCGGTGCGCGACCGGGAGGGCGAATGGTTCCGCTTGCCGCTCCAGCTGCCGGGCCAGAAGCTGTGGCTCCGCGTATGGCAGGCGCGAGTCGGCCGCGTCCCGCTTTATCTCCTCGACTCGAACGATCCGGCCAATCCTCCCATTTTTCGCGGCATCACCAGCGAACTTTACGGCGGCGGCCCGGAAATGCGGCTGCAGCAGGAATTGACGCTGGGAATCGGCGGATGGCGCCTGCTGCGCGCGCTCGGCGTGCGCGTTTCAGTGTGCCATCTCAATGAAGGCCACGCAGCGATGGCTGTACTGGAGCGGGCTGCCGATTTCATGGAAACCACCGGCAAATCATTCGCGGTGGCGCTGACGGCCACCCGCGCCGGCAATCTCTTCACCACTCATACGCCGGTCCCGGCGGGCTTCGACCGCTTTGCGCCGGAGTTGATCGCCCAGTATCTGCGACTGTATGCGGAGCGCCGCCTGCATATCGGAATTGACGAATTGCTGGCGCTCGGCCGCATAAATCCGTCCGATTCGAGCGAACCATTTAACATGGCTTGGCTGGCGGTGCGCGGCAGCGGCGCGATCAACGCGGTGAGCCGCCTCCACGCTCAGGTCAGCCGCGCGATTTTCCAGCCGTTGTTCCCGCGATGGCCCGGCGACGAAGTGCCCGTCGGTCATGTCACGAACGGCATCCACACGCCAAGCTGGGATTCCGCGGCCGCCGACGAGCTTTGGACAGGCGCATGCGGGCGCCATCGTTGGCGCGGCGCGATGGAAGAGACCTCGGTGCAACTGCGCTGCATGCCAGATGAGGCGATCTGGAATATGCGCGCCAAAAATCGTATCGACCTTGTTCACTTCGTGCGTGCGCGCATGGCGCTCGAACTCGCCACGCGCGGAGAGACGGAGCCAATCCATGCCGGCGTGTTCGATCCCAACGCGCTCACGCTCGGTTTCGCAAGGCGTTTTGCCTCCTACAAACGGCCGAATCTGCTGCTGCATGATCAAGATCGCCTCGCGCGGCTGCTGACGCGCGCGGATCGTCCGGTGCAGATTGTCGTCGCCGGGAAAGCTCATCCGGCGGATCTCGCCGGGCAGGCGATGATCCGTGAATGGCTTGGGTTCATGCGGCGGACGGACGTTCGCAGTCACGCGGTTTTCCTCAGCGATTACGATTTGGCCCTGGCGGAAACCTTGGTCCGCGGCGTCGACGTCTGGATCAATACGCCCCGCCGCCCATGGGAAGCCTGCGGCACGAGCGGAATGAAGGTGCTGGTCAACGGCGGGCTGAATCTATCGGAGCTTGACGGATGGTGGGCGGAGGCGTACACGCCCGAAGTCGGATGGGCGCTCGGCGACGGCCGCGAACACGACGCCGACCCGGCCTGGGACGCCGCAGAAGCGACTCAACTCTACGACCTGCTGGAACGGGAGATCGCGCCGCGGTTTTATGAGCGCGACAGCGCGGGCCTGCCGCGGCGATGGATCGCGATGATTCGTGAAAGCATGGCCCGGCTGACTCCGCAATTCTCTGCGAACCGGTCGGTACGCGAATACCTCGAGAAGTATTATTTGCCGATGGCCGCCAAGTATCGCGACCGCGAGGCCGACGGCGGCGGGCGCGCCGAACGCCTGCTCGCATGGCGCGATGAACTCGATCGCCATTGGAACGAGCTTCACTTCGGCAACGTCGAGGTTGAAACCCGCGACGGCCGTTATCAGTTTCGCATTCACGCCTATCTCGACGAACTCCCGCCCGACGCCGTCGCGGTCGAACTCTTCGCCGACGCGGCGTCCGGCCGGCCGGCGGTGCGCGTTGCGATGACCCGCGGCGAAGAACTGGTCGGCGCCGCCCGCGGCTGGAATTACCGGGCCGAGGTCGCCGCCGATCGGCCCGCCGAGCATTTCACCGCGCGCATCGTGCCCAGCGCTCCCGACGCCTCGGTCCCGCTCGAAGCGACCCATATCGTTTGGCAGCGATGACTGAAGCGGCGCTTGGAAGCCTTGCTTGACTGCATCTGACCAAACGTAAATGCTGACGGGGTTGCGGAGAGGTTCGGGAGTCAGGTTTAACCGGCGTGACTCGAAATCACGTGAGCCCTTGTGGCTCCGGGGGTTCGAATCCCCCCCTCTCCGCCATCTTCAGATGGGCTGGCGAAGCGCCCGAAAGCCGGGCGGTATTTAGCCGTTATTTCCCGCCCAACAGCTCGTTTTAATGCGCGAGAGTGGCGGAATGGCAGACGCGCCGGACTTAGGATCCGGTGCCGCAAGGCGTGGGGGTTCAAGTCCCCCCTCTCGCACCATTTTACCATTCACGAAGTTTTCAACGCGATACAACTGCTTACGTCAGCGAGCAACGCAACTCGGTTTTATTCTTCGCCATTTGCGCCTAATTGACCGTTACACTATATTTTTTTAACGTTTCCGACTTTTCAGAAATCCGGAGGCTCTGCGAATTTCATGGTTGACTCGCAAATCTTAAAGATAGCCGAAGCGGCGCTTTCCGAAACTTGGAGAAAAATCAAGGGCGAAGGTTTTTTTCGCACCGATAATAAGGATTACGTCACACTCCCGGAGTACAACTTGATTCCGACGGTTTCGTTCGCCGATATCGAGGGTGATTATGCGACTGCAGCGGGCAGAGAATTGGCAGGAAAATTTTGCGCGGCCTATTCTTCCGCCGCATTAGTAGCCAATTCGTTCGGCTTGTTCCGGAACGAGCGTCATCATCTAATGCCGGAAACGGCCGGATTTAATGCCCTGTCACTTGCAGGATTCGAACAGACTCTGCCAATCGCAGGTCTTGGCGGACACGCGCCGACTCTCGATGCCGTGCTGACCGGCGGCAAATCCATTGTCGCGATAGAATCGAAATTGACCGAGCCGTTAACCATAAAGCACGGGGAATTTTCTGCATCGTACGACAAACTTGTTCCTAATATGGAAGACGGTTGGCGAAAGGCATTTCAAATCATTCGAGAACAACCTGATCATTTCGGCGGTTTTGATGCAGCGCAGATAGTCAAACACTATCTAGGCATTCGATGCGCAAAGGCCGAGCGTCGATTACTGCTGTATCTTTTTTGGGAGCCGCGCAATGCTGATTCGATCGCCGCATTTCAGGAACATCGTGGCCATCTCGGAAAATTTGCGGAGATGGTCAAAGGCTCGGAAATCCAGTTTCGATGGCAGAGTTATGCCGAATTGTGGAGTTCATGGAAAAAAGAAGCCACACAAGAAATCGAAAATCACATACACCATTTGGAACAGCGCTATTTGATCGACCTACCAATAAATCAATCGTGAGAGAGGATACCTAAAGTAAGCTGTGGCGGCGGAGTGGCAAGTCGTGAATCGCTTCCGATAATAGTTGCCCTAGCAATCCAAGTTCCGTGGCGAATGTCGCGGTTCCGCACGTGGAGGATTCGGGAAATGGCAGAATATGTTGAAGTCGAAGAGGCGAAATCCATGAGTGGACTGAGAGTGGTGTTAACGCCATCGGTGCCCGGCCCATGGACCGAAGCCGCCCGCGGAATCCTGCACGTCAAGCGCATCCCATATATCAAGGTACGTCAGGAACTTGGCGGCGCGAATCTACCGCTGCTCGAATGGACCCGTCAGACGACAGCGCCGGTCTTTGTCTATAACGATGAACGGCCTCGCTCTCTGTGGAACGATCAGCTTTTCCTGGCTGAGCGGCTCCAGCCTGAACCGGCGCTCATACCGTCATCGATCGAAGATCGCGTCAGGATGTTCGGCCTCGCGAACGAGATTTGCGGCGAAACCGGCTTCGGATGGGCGCGGCGGCTGATGATGCTGCATGGCACGCTTTCAAATCCGTCAGCCAAAGAGGACGCGAAGGGCTTCGCGCGCTTCCTGGGCGCGAAGTACGGTTACGAACCGGCGCTGGCGGAAGCGGCGCCGCGCCGCGTCGCCGAAATCGTCGGGGCGCTCGATCGCCAGCTCGCGGCTCAGCGGGAACGCGGCTCGCGCTATATGATTGGCGACCGATTGAGCGCGCTGGACATCTACTGGGCGGCGTTCGCGGCGTTATTCGAACCTCTGCCCCAAGAACTGTGCCCGATGTCGCCGGGGTTCCGAAAGATGTACGTCTGCACCGATCCGACGGTGCGGGCCGCAATGTCGCCGCATCTGCTCGCGCATCGCGATTTCATTTATCATGAGCACCTGGAACTGCCGCTCGACATGTAAGACGCCAACGTATTTGATCGGATTCGGAATGCGCCAGCTTGGCTGATATTTTCGCTCGTTTTGTGGCGCTCACGAGAGGAGGCAAACCCATGGCGAACGATACTCTCGCAGGGATTGGCGAAGCGATACGCAAAGCTGCGGCGGCTTATGCCGACGCACTTTCCGCGGTCGGCAAGGCATTGCAGGATGTCGCCGGTTCAGCGGCAGGCGCCGATCGCGATCGTTTGGTCGAAAATTGGCTTCGCGTCGCCCGAATGAGCAAAGATGGCGTGATTACCGCGCTCGAACAGGGCTTCGAGTTATGGGAGCGCGAAATTCGCCGGACCGCAGCGCTGGCTCGAAGCGCTGGGGGCGAACGGCCATCGAACCCAGCCGATGTTTGGGCTGAAAATTGGCGGCGCGCCACGGAAGCGTTCGGCAACGTCGGCGGATGGGGTGACGAGGCGCGCAAACAAGCCGAAGCTGTACAGAAAACCCTTCAGGACGGACTGCGTGCATGGCAGCGCCTTTGGGAACCGGATAAGAAATAATGCCCCGACTGATGCGATCGCTGTAGGCGGCCGGTTCAGCGGCTTCGCGCGAATCGTTGGGTTGTCGTAAAGAAGGGCGGTCGAGGGTTGCAGACAGTCGGACTCGCGAGTCTAGATGTCGATTTTCTTGACCACTCCTGTCTTTCTGGAACGCTTTGAAGGTTGAGATTCCTCTGGCAGTATTGGCCCTGAGAGAATCGGAAGCCCCGGATAGAGGCCGCACAAATAACAAATGCCGAGGTGGCGAAACGGCAGACGCAGTGGACTCAAAATCCACCGTGGGCAACCACATGCGGGTTCAAGTCCCGCCCTCGGCACCAAAAAGCCCTTTGCAAGCAGCGAGGTTTGCTTCGTCCCTTGTGCTTGGACCCGGTGGTAAGAAGCTCATGGCTGGATATCAGCGCCGCCGCCAGCGATCGGCTGCTGCGCCCGGTTAGGGAAGCAAGCGGGCGCGGGCGGCGGCGGCGCTGAGGAGTTGGTTCGGCAATCCGGCAGAGCGTGCCGGTGCCGACCTTTGACGACTGGGATGACCCGCCGCCGGGATATTGCGAGGCCGACCTGGTGGAACACGGTGGCGGGGTCAAGGAGGGCAGTTTCGCTCACACGCTTACCCTGACCGACATCCACAGCGGCTGGACCGAATGCGCGGCGTTGGTGGTGCGCGAGCAAAACCTGGTAGTCGAAGGGGTTGGCATGATTCGGCTCCAGTTGCCGTTTGCGCTGCGCGTGTTCAACGTCAACTATTTTTGCCGGTCGTGTTGCCTCAACCGAGAATGTTAATGCAGGGATAGTTGTCGCTAAATGCTCACGACCTGCGTCTGCTTCGGCGCGAGGCCGAGGCGGCTCGCGCGACAGGCGGCGAGCGGTTGCTCCGCGTGAAGGAAGCCGCGGAGAAGTTCTCGGTCACCGAGGACTGGCTCTACCGCAATCACAAGAAATACGGTCCGGCTGTGCGGTGCGGCAGGTCACTGCGATTTTCCGAGCGCGCGATGGACGAGCACGTCCGCAAGCAGCGCGGTTGAAGAATCGCTCGCCGTGTCGTTGACACGGCCGCATCTCAAACATTGATCTATTGTGGCGATGCGCTGGGCGCGGACGGAAATCGTCTGCCTTCGGGCGGTATCCGGCAGGCGCACGGGCGTTCGCGTGAGCGAATATCGGAAGCCAGGTTTGAGCGGATTGAAACAGGGAGAGCGAAAGACAATCAGAGGAATGGGCCGCATCTTCAGGCGCGGCGCCATTTACTGGATCGCCTACTACCATCGCGGCAAGGAGTACCGCGAAAGCTCCCACTCGGAAAGCGAGAAGGAAGCGCGCCAACTTTTGAAAAAGCGAATCGGAGAAGTCGGGACCGGGCGCTTCACCGGGATACGCGAGGAACGAGTGACGTTCGAGGACTTCGCGAAAGGGCTTCTCATCGACTATCAGGTGAACCGACGGCGCTCGCTACGTTCAGCACGGCTTTCCATCAGCCATCTGCGCAGGTTTTTCGGTCTCGAACTGGCGATCGACATCACGACCGACCGCGTGAAGGCCTACGCGCGGAGCCGCCAGCAGGAGGGAGCCGCAAACGCGAGCATCAATCGCGAACTGGCGGCGCTCAAGCGGATGTTCAGCCTCGCCGTTCAAGACGGCCGGTTGAGCACGATGCCGTTCATTCCCACGCTCGAAGAGGATAATGTCCGCCAGGGATTTATCGATCACGGCGCCTTCGTGGCCTTGCGGCAAAACCTGCCGGAATATCTTAAAGACCCTCTGACCTTCCTCTATTTGTCGGGCTGGCGACTAGGCGAAATGAAGGCGCTTGAGTGGCGTGACGTGGATATCGCCGGCAAGGTCGTCCACCTGAGACCCGAGACCAGCAAGAATAAGGATGGAAGGGTGCTGCCGCTTTCCGGAGAGCTTCTTGAGATCATCGAATGCGCGCACGCAAAACGGCGACTCGACTGTCCGTATGTGTTCCATCGCAGCGGAGAGCCGATCGGCGATTTCCGAAAGGCGTGGTCGAACGCCTGCAAGGCATCGGGACTGGGGCGGATTTTGGTTCACGATCTCCGCCGAACTGCGGTTCGCAACATGGTGCGCGCGGGGATTCCTGACCGCATCGCGATGGCGCTCTCAGGCCATAAAACGCGGAGCGTCTTCGACCGCTACAACATCGTGAGCGAAGCCGACCTTGAGCAGGCAACAGAACGTTTGCAGTCCCATCTGGCGACCCAAAGGACTCAAAGCAAGATCGTTGCGATCAGCGCCGACCAGGATTCAGGCCAGGAATCTAAAATATGACGGGGCACTGGTGCGACCCGAACCACCGCCCGCATTTTCAACTTGAGGGCGCTGAGCCGCCGGCAAAAACTCACGTAAGCTACTGGAATCGACGCTCGATACAAAAACTTGTATATTGAGCGAACGAATGCTGAAAGCGCTCTTCTGGCTCGGCTCATCCCGGAACGACATCAGAAACTTTCCGGCCGGCGCCAGACGGCGCGCTGGTTACGAATTGTATCTCGTGCAATCGGGACTAGAACCTTCCGATTGGAAGCCGATGCCATCCGTGGGCGTCGGCGTAAGGGAGATCAGGGTGAGCACCGGGCGGGAGCATCGGGTCTTTTACGTCGCGAAGTTCGAGGAGGGAGTTTACGTTCTGCATGCCTTCGAGAAGAAGACGCAGAAGACTCCAAAAGCCGATTTGGATTTAGCCCGATCACGACTGAGGGGGTTGTTGACGCGGCGCGCCGCCAGAAAAATTAGGAGCAGGCAATGAAAATCGAGCGCTCGTCGGGGAACGTGTTTCGAGACCTCGGGTTCGAACCAAAAGAGGCCGAAAGCCTGCGCTTGCGCGCGCAGCTGATGGCGGAACTCAAACGGCTTATCGTGGCGCGCAAGCTCACGCAGAAGTCCGCCGCCAAACTTTTCGGAGTAACGCAGCCTCGGGTAAGCGACCTGGTCCGCGGGAAGATCGATCTGTTCAGCATCGAAACGCTCGTCGACATGCTGGCCCGCGCCGGCGTCCGCGTACAGCTTCGGCTGGCGCCGGTTCGTCACGCGCCACGCCATCAAGCAGCATGAAGCTCGACTCGTTGAAAACCAACCTGCCCCCCCAGCTTAACCCACTTCACTCGACCGAATCGGACGCTTTGAGGCGCATTCCGAAGGGCTTCGTAGGCCGCTTTTGAGGCGCCGCCAACGCTCGCCCTTGACAAATGCGGACATAATGCGGACAATCCGGTCAGTTGGCGCCGCGATGTCCGCGTTTCTCTCAGAGAAAGTCTTTGTTTTTCGAGGTTTTTTTGGTGGGCCGTCGGAGACTCGAACTCCGGACCCGCTGATTAAGAGTCAGCTGCTCTACCAACTGAGCTAACGGCCCACCGATGCGGGGAATTATCCCTAGCAGGAAGATTGGGGTGAGTGAAGGGATTTGAACCCTCGACCACCGGAGCCACAATCCGGTGCTCTGCCAGCTGAGCTACACTCACCGTGCGCAGTTTTTCAAATGCGACTTCATGCTGCGGCGTCGCGCCCGCATTCCGCTCGTGGCGCGCCAGAAGGGACTCGAACCCCTGACCCGCGGCTTAGAAGGCCGCTGCTCTGTCCACCTGAGCTACTGGCGCGATCGGGGCGAGCCGATTTGAACGGCCGACCCCCTGCTCCCAAGGCAGGTGCGCTACCAGGCTGCGCCACGCCCCGAAGATGAATTCATTAACATGTCCTGACCGCGCTCTCAACTCTTCGCCTGTTTCATCACCACGATGCGACGTTTTGACCATCACGCGATCGCATGGCCGTTCACGCGGCCGATACACCATTCGATTCGTTTCATTGGCGCCAGATTTTCCGGCGGTTACGGAAATGATCAACGATCTTTTACACCGCAAAGAGCGAAAACTGCATAGATTCGCGTATCGGTTTCGCAAAATACAAAAATCCTTATTTATTGGATGGTTAAAATGGAACTTTAGAGTTTCTATGAAGAAATTTCGGAAATTGCGAAAATTATCAATAAAGGATTCTTGAGAAAATTGAGGTATTTTTCGGCACCAGAATTGCTTCGTATCTTTGACAGCGCTGTTCATCTCCCCCCGAGACCTTCAGCGCTTTGTCCCCAAGCAAGGCCGGGCTACTGCGACCGTAGGTCCCCCCAACGTGCGGTCAAAGAAAGTAGCCCGGCCGTTTTTTTATTTTAATCAATCCGATCTCCCTTAAAATCAAAAACGATCGGGTGACGGATGCCGATTTCTGGTTCGCCTGGTTCATAGACCTATCGCGGCGCCCCGGCACGCCCTGTGGCGCCCAAAATGTACCGCGGCGGCCTCACATGTACGCTTTTCCGCCGTTTCGCCGACGCTCTGAAGCGAGATTCTTGAATACCTGAATTGACGGGGCGATAGAGGGGGCGTCTTTAGCACAACTGACGTCACCGGACCGTCGCGAAGATTTGGATGCCCCGGGGCTAAACATTGGTTCATTGAAATCAACCGCCCCGAATGGAAACCTGATACGCCCTGCTGCGGACCATCGTGCCGCCGCCTATTCGAAGCTCTTGCTTACCGCGTCGAACCGCAGCGTCGCGACAATCCGGCGTCTTCGATTTCGCTCTGCTAGACTTTCAAAGCGATGGAACCCGGTTCGTTTTCGCCAGATTTGCGCGGTCTCGCCAGCCGCGTTGCGCGCGAGACCGGCGCGGCTTCCGGCGCACGCCTGCTCGAGTTGGCGCACGCGCGGGCGCCGGATGAGCGATTGGCGCTTGCGATGCTGCTCAAGTTGGCGGAGCAGGACGCGGTCGTCCTTGCGCGGGTGCTCGCGGACGATGAATTCGCGAGCGACCTGATTTTTTGTCTCGGCGCGTCGGAATTGGTCGGCGACGGTCTCAGCGGACTCGGTTCCGACTGGCCCCGTGTTTTCGCGGAGGCGCGCGATGCGGCGCCGGCGGGCTGGCCAGACACGATCGCCTTCGACGACTCGCGGGTCGGCGAAGGCGCCGATTACCTGGGCCGTTTCAAGCGGCGCGATTTTCTGAAAATCGCGATCGCGGATCTCCTCGGCCGCACCGACGCGCTCGCGACCGCGCGAGCGCTGTCGCGGCTGGCGGACGAATGCATCCGCGGAGCTTTGGCGATCGTGCTTGGCCAAACCGGCGATCGCTTCGGGCTCGGCGCCGATTTTTGCGTGGTCGCGATGGGCAAGCTGGGGGCGCGCGAGCTTAATCTCAGTTCGGATATCGATTTGATCTATCTCTTTTCCGGCTCCGCGGATCCGAACCGAATCGAAACCGCAAGCCGGTTGGGCGAAGCGTTGACGGAACTGCTGGCGGCGCGCTGTTTCCGCGTGGACATGCGCTTGCGGCCGGGCGGACGCGGATCGCCGCTGGCGCTTCCGTTCGAGAGCGCGCTGCGATGGTACGAAAGCATGGGCGACACGTGGGAGCGCGCGGCGCTCTTGCGCGCGCGTCCGGTCGCCGGCGCTTGCGCCGCCGCTGCGCGCTTTCTCGAAGACCTTGCGCCGTTCATCTATCGCCGTTTCCTTGATTTCGACACGCTGCGCCAGTTGCGCGCGATGAAACGGCAGATCGAGCACGAATTGGGATCGCCGGAACGGGTCGCACGGGATTTGAAACTTGGGCGCGGCGGCATCCGCGAACTCGAATTTTTCGTGCAATCGCTGACGCTGATCTATGGCGGCCGCGATCCGCGGCTGCGCGTGTCGGGCACTATCGCGGCGATCGATCGGCTCGAACAGCACGGTTATGTCGCGCCGCGGCTGGCCGGTCGCCTGCGCGACGCCTATCTATTTCTGCGCGACGCCGAACACAAGTTGCAGATCGTCGCCGGCTTGCAGACCCATTCCCTGCCCGCGGACCCGGCAAATTTCGCCGCGTTCGCGGCGCGGATGGGCTTCGGCAAGGACATGGAAGCGCCGGCGCGCCTGGAAGCGCGCATACGCGCGCATCGCGAATTCGTGGCGCGGCAGTTCCGCGAGATGCTCGCAGGCGGCGGCGAGCGCGGCGAGCGCGAAGCCTCGAACGCCGCGGTGGCGGCCTGGCGCAAAGCCGCTGACCGCGAGCAGTCGGCCGCGGTTTTGAAGGAATTGGGCTTCGCCCACCCCGCCGAAAGCGCCGGCCATCTTGCGCTGCTGGCCGAAGGCGCGCCGCACGCCTCGCCGAGTCCGCACCAGCGCGAGCTGATCGAACGTCTCGCTCCAGTGTTGATCGATGAGATTCGCGCGCTGGCCGATCCCGATCTGGCGTTGCGCAACCTTGCGTCGTTCATCCTCGCGGTCGGAGCACGCACCTCGTTTCTGGCGCTG
>JADBKU010000042.1 GCA_014896235.1 bacterium
CGCCCGCCTCGATTTGAAGATTCAAATAGTCGCCGGTGACCCGGACGATCATCTTCATGATGCGATCCCACAGGTCCGGCTGCGTGTACATCAGGGTTTTCGTCGCCTGATAGTTGCGCGATCCGCCGCCCTCGATCAGGTACGACGCAAGCGTGAAGGGCGCGCCGGCGAAGCCGATTATTGGTTTGCCGTCGCCAAGCGCCGTCCGCGTCATTTTGATCGCGTCGCCGACAAAGCCCAGCGATTCCGCCGAGGCCAGCGGCGCGGCCCGCTCGAGGTCCGCGGCGCGCCGCACCGGCCGGTCGATGACCGGCCCGTCGCCCTTTTCGTAATGCAGGCCGACGTTCAGCGGCAGCAAGGGAAGCAGGATATCGGCGAAAATAATTGCCGCGTCGACGCCCAGGCGCTCGACCGCAGTGACCGTCACCTCCGCCGCCAATTCCGGCCGCTGACACATCTCGAGAAACGAATGGCGCTCGCGTACGCGCCGGTATTCCGGCATATACCGGCCCGCCTGTCGCATCAGCCAGACCGGCGTATACGGCGACCGTTCGCGTCGGCATGCTTGCAGCAGCGGATGGTCGGCGCGCGCATATCGCGGACTTTGATCCGCTCCGCCGCCCTTGGCCGTCCGTGCTTGCGACGCCGCCACCCGCGCGCCCGCCAACGCGGATTTTCGTTTTTGTTCGACGACCGCCGGAGCCTGCGCCGCCGCAGCTTTGACTAAATGACCGAGCTTCGGATGCGCCGGTTCGATATCGACTTCGATTCCGCGGGCGCGCAATTCCGCCGAACAGATCGGACCGATCGAACCGACCGCCGCGCGATTCAACCCGTGGCGCAGTTGGGGAAGCACGCCGTCGTCGGCCGCCTGGCGCATCAGATTGGCGATCTGATGCGAACTGGTAAAGAGCACGCAATCGGCTTGCCGCTCGACGATTATCCGAATCGCGGCGCGCAAAGGCTCTCGGTCCGCGGGCAGGGTCCATCGGTAAACCGGCACCGGCGTCACAACCGCGCCGCGCGCCTCAAGCGCAGCGCATAGATCGTGATTCGCCGCGCCGTACTCCTGAATCGCGATCCGCCGCCGCGCAATTTCGCCAAGTCCGTCGACAGCCGCAAGAATTTCGCGCCAGGTATTAGGCTCCGGAACGTTGATCGACGGTTCGACGCCCAATTCCCGCAGCGCCGCCGCCGGTTTGGGCCCGCGCGCCACAGCCGTTACGCCGCGGAGCGCCGCAACTAAATCTTGCCGCCGATAACGTCCGTCGAGCGCCCTGAACAACTCGCGCACCCCAACGCCGGTGAGAAAAATTACCACGTCGAATCCGCCCGCGAGCAGGCGATCCGCAAATTCGAACGCCGCCGGATTGTCCTCGATCGGCGCTTCGGCCATCGCCGGCGCAACCATCGCGCGCCCGCCGAAACGTTCGATAAGCGCGCGCGTCTCGGCGGCCATCCGGCTTTCAAACGCGATCACGCGCAGTCCGCCGAATCCGCCGTTCTTTTCGTCGCGCGCCGTCGCGTCGATCATCAATTTCGTCTCGCTCTCCGCATGTCGCGGAACACCTCTTCGTTATGAACCAGATTATTCGTTATGAACCAGATTATACGATGACGCGAACCCTTTCGCGCTATTAATTTCGCGGTTCCGGAGCGGCTGCGACTGCCGTCGGCACGGACCGATCTTCAGCGCTTTTGGCAAGCCCGCCGCCGCTATGTTACGACTTCGCTGCGGAGGTCGCCAAAATATCATGAGCGAAGCCGTGGTTCTGGTCGACAAGTCCGATGGAGTCGCCGTCGTCACCCTCAACCGGCCTGAAAAACTAAACGCCCTCAATCGCGAACTGCGCGGCGCGTTCTGCCGCGCGATGGCCGCGTTGCGCGACGACCCTGAGGCGAGCGTGGTGATTATCACCGGGGCGGGCCGGGCGTTTTGCGCCGGCCTCGATCTGCGCGAACTTGGCGCGGATTCCAGCCGCGAAAGCGGCGCGCTCGCGCGCGACGGCTCAGCGGTAAATTTCATTTCGGTTATTGAGGATATGAAGGTCCCGGTGATCGCGGCGGTCAACGGCTTCGCCGTGACCGGCGGTTTCGAACTGGCGCTCGCCTGCGACATGATCGTCGCGGCGGAAAATGCGCAATTCGCGGATACTCACGCGCGCGTCGGCGTGATGCCGGGGGGCGGGATGACGGCCCGACTGCCTCGCGCTGTCGGCGTCCGCAAAGCGAAAGAGCTGTCGCTGACCGGAAATTATCTGACCGCGCGCGAGGCCGAGCGAATGGGTCTGGTTAATCGCGTGACGCCGGCCGGCGCGGCCCTCGACGAAGCGCGCGCGCTCGCGGCGCAAATCCTAAGCGCCAACCAGACCGTGGTGCGCGAGCTCAAACAGCTTTACGACAAAACCACGCGAGCCACGCTTGGCGAAGCGATCAAATTGGAATTGGAGGCGTTCCGCGCCTTCAATTCGCGCGCGAATCTCAAAGACCTCGAGAAGCAACGCGAGGCCGTGATGGAACGCGGACGGATGCAATCGGGGCCGCGCAAATGAATGAGGTGACTCGCTTGAACCAATACCGCCCATGCGCTTTGAAAGTTCGATCCGCGATCCCGCTCGCCGCGCTCGCGATGTTCGCCCTGACGGCCGTGGCGCCGAATCGCGCCCGCGCCGCGTCCGGTCATGCAAAGGTTGTTCACGAAAGCGCGATACCGGCGGCGAAGATTCCGGCGTACATCACCGCCGCGATCGATTCGCCGGATCGGCCGGCCGCCGATCGCAAGCTTGACGAATCGCGCAAACCGGCCCAGGTTATGGCGTTTTTCGGCGTAAAGCCCGGAATGCGCGTAGCGGACCTATGGGCCGGCGGCGGCTATACGACCGAACTCCTGGCGCGAATTGTCGGTCCCAGCGGCAAAGTCTATTCGCAAAACGGCCCTTTTCCGGAGAAATTCAAGAAGAACGAAACGCTGTGGCAAAGCCGGGTGAAAGAGCCGGGAATGTCAAACGTCGTCGAGGTCACGAAGCCGTTCGGCTCGCCGGATCTTTTGCCGGTCGCGCCGGGCTCGCTGGACATGGTCCTCATCAACATGAACTACCACGATCTTTTCAACATCGGCGCGGATCCAGCGGCGCTTAACGCCACCGTCTTCAAAGCGCTCAAGCCCGGCGGCATCTACGCGATCGTCGACAACAGCGCCAAGCCGGGCGCCGGCACGAGCGAGACGAAAACCCTTCACCGCATCGGCGAAGCGACCCTGATCAAGCAGGTCGAGGCGGCCGGATTCAGGCTTGCCGCGACCTCGAACGTCTTGCGCAATCCCAATGACCCACGCACGCAGCCGTTCTGGAAAATGAACCACACGCAGGATCGCTTCGTGTTGAAGTTCGTCAAGCCTTGATTGCGGCGGAAGCCGCGAACAGGTTATCGAGGAAACCAGTACTATGAAGATCGGATTACTGGCCGCCGGCCTGATGCAAGGAGCGCAACCCGATTATCTGCGCACGATGGCGCGAGAAGTCGAACGGCTCGGCTTCGGAACGCTCTGGGCGCCCGAGCACGTCGTACTCTTCGACGCCTATGCCGAATCGAAATACCCGTATTCCGCCGACGGCGCCTTTGCGACCCCCGCCGACGCGGATTGGATGGATCCGTTTATCGCGCTGACGTGGGCCGCCGCTCACACCAAGCGGATTCGGCTCGCCACCGGCATCTGCCTCGTGCCGGAGCACAACCCGCTCGAACTCGCGAAAGCGGTCGCGAGCGTCGATCGGCTGAGCGGCGGGCGTTTCGCGCTCGGCGTGGGCATCGGATGGTCGTCGGAAGAATTCAAGGCGCTCGGCATCCCGTTCGAGCGCCGCGCCCAACGCACGCGCGAATATATCGACGTGATGCGGCGGCTGTGGAGTGAAGAGCGTACGACGTATCACGGCGAATTCATCAACTTCGACGGTGCGCGCAGCTATCCCAAGCCCGCGCAAGGCGGCCGCGTGCCGATTATTTTCGGCGGCGAAAGCGGTCCGGCGCTGCGCCGCGTGGCCGACGTCGGCGACGGATGGTTCGGCTTCAATCTCACGCCCGATACCGCCAAGGCGAAGGTCGCGCGCCTGCATGCGCTGCTCAAGGAAAACGGCCGTGCGCCCGCCGATGTAGAGATTATCGCCGCGCCCTACACTCAGCCGGTCGCACCCAAGGATCTAAAGGGCTATCGCGAGGCCGGGGTGAGCGAAATCGTCAAGACGTTCCGGATGCCCGAACGCGAGGCCGAACTGCCCAAGGCGCTCGAAGCGATGGCGCGCGAGTGGGTGGAACCTGCGGCTAAACTTGGATGATGGAACAGCGCGACGCCGCTTTTGAAGTGGCGCTGCGCTGTTCACGCTGCCAGGATTTCGCGCGCCCGCTTGAGGTCCGACGCGATTTGCGCGGCGAGCGCGGCGGCCGACTCGAACTTGCGCTCGGGCCGGATTCGTTCGATCAACTCAAGCCGCACGTCGGCCCCGTAGAGGTCGCGATTGAAATCAAATACGTGCGCTTCGACCGTGCGTTCCGGCTCGCCGAACGTCGGCCGCATCCCGATATTCGTGATCGAGGCGTAAGCGCCATCGTCAAGCACGAGGCGCGTCGCGTAAACGCCATCGGGCGGCAGGCACTCCGTCCGGCTCTGGATATTCGCGGTCGGAAAACCTATCTTCCGGCCCCGCTCGCGCCCGTGAACGACCGGACCGCGCAGAAAATGCGCGCGGCCCAGCAGTTGCGCCGCGGTCCGCATATCGCCGTCAGCGATCGCCTCACGAATCCGCGACGAACTAACCTCGATCCCCGCGACCTTCACCGGACCAACCACCCGCACTTCGAAGCCCAGTTCGTCGCCCAGCGCTCGCATCGCCTCGGCGTTGCCGGCACGATTATGGCCGAAACTTACGCTGTGCCCAACAACCACGCCGCGCGCGCCGATTCGCCCGATCAGATAATCGCGCACGAAGTCGCGCGGCTCGACCATGCTGAACGCGCGCGAAAATTCGATTACCAGCACCGCGTCGATTCCCGAGACGCGCAGGAACTCGAGCTTGTCCTCCGGCGTCATGATCATCCGCGGCGCGCGCTCGGGCGCGAGCACTTTCGCCGGATTCGGATCGAAGGTCAGCGCGAACGCCGCGCCCCGGCGCGGCCGTGCAAGCTCGATCGCCGTGCGCAGGATCTCCTGATGGCCCATATGAACGCCGTCGAAGTTGCCCAGCGCCACCACGGGCCACGGATGCGGCTTGAGCGCGGCGAGGTCGCGGATTATTTCCATCGCGCCGCCGCCTTTCGCCGCGTCCGCGCCGCCATCGCCTGTCTTCCCGCGCCCGTCATCGAGTAATCCGGCGCGCGCTCATCCATTCGCCAGCGACGCCAGCATCGAACGCGCCGGCGGCGCCTGCGGCGAATTCGGATGATCGTTCAGGAGCTTTTGCAGCGTCAGGCGCGCATCGATCCGATCGTTGATCTTCATGAACGCCTGCGCTTCGCCCAACAGCGAGGCCGCCGCGAAACGGCCGTTTGGAAACCGCATCGCCAGATCGTTGTACTGCAGAATGGCCTGATCGTACTTGCCCATCTCGTTGAGCGCGACCGCGGAAAAGTATTCGGCCGGCTCGCTCAATTCCGATTTCGGATAGCGTCGCTGCAAGCCCTGGAATTTCGCCAGCGCGTTGGCGTAATTCCCCTGCTGCATGTCCGACAATCCCGCGCGATACAGGCCCGCGCCGCCGGCGCTGCTTGAACGCGCCACCGCCATTTCATGCCCAAGCGTCTCGCGCCACGAAGGCGCTGCCGTCTGCGGAACCGCCGGAGGCGGCGGATTCGCGGCCGGCGGCGCGGCGGCTAAACCGCCGCTGTCAGCCGTATCCACTCCTCCCGACGCGACCATCGGCGCGCCGAGCGGCGGAGCGCCGCCCGCGTTCGCACCGGGCGGCGGCATCGCCGCCGCGCCGGGAACGCCCGCCGCGCCCGGAACCGCAGGCGCCTGTGTCTGTTTAAGCGCAGCGACTTCCTGTTCAAGCCGCGCGACGCGCGCGCTCAACGGGCCTTTGCCCGCGCCGCCGTTATGCCGCATCTCGACCAGTTGGTCGTTGAGGCGATTCACCTGCTCTTGCAGATCGGCGATCTGCTGGCGGTCGGTCGCGATCATTCCGCGCAGCGACGAATCGCTCTCCTGCAATTGCTGCACGTCCGACGACGCCGCGCATCCGGCCAGCGCCGCCGCCGCCGCGAGCGCGCAAATCCGCGCGCCCCATCGCCAGCGCCGCGATTTCGTCGCCGCCTCCGTCATTGCGATACGACGAAATGATCGCGGCGGTTCTGCGCCCAGCAATCTTCGGTTTCCTCGGTGCAAAGGGGCAACTCCTTGCCGTAGCTAATCGTGGACATGCGGTCGCCGGCGATTCCAAGCGTGCTCAAATAGTCCTTGGCCGCCTGCGCGCGCCGCGCGCCGAGAGCGATATTGTATTCCTCCGAGCCGCGATCGTCGCAATGCCCCTCGATCTGCACGCGGCTGTTCGGATGGCTCTGCAGCCATTGCGCGTTGGACTTCAGGATCTCGCCATCCTGCGGGCGGATAGTCGAATCATTGTAGTCGAAGTGGATATCGCTGAGGGGCCCCTGCGCGCCGCTGCCGAGCGTGCCGTTCTGCGCCTGCGCCAGCGAGCTGCCGCCGGCCCCGCCCAACCCGCTGGAGCCAAGCTGGCTGCCGTTCGCGCCGTTGGCGCCTTCGGCGCCGCTCTTCTTCGACGAGCATCCGCCCAAAGCGAGCGCCGCCGCCACCAGCGCCACGCCGGCGATCCTGGTCAGCGCGCCGAGATCAATCGCCCAGCCATCCCGACCACGATGGGTTCGAATCATTTCCTTCTCCTTCTGTTAAGGGTGCGATTACGTAACCGTCGAGCGCGCGCATGAGGTAAATCCTCGAACGCCCGCCGCGGGTCGATCCAAATGCGATATAACGTCCGTCGGGCGACCAGGTCGGAGACTCGTTCGATCCCGACACGGTGAGCTGGCGCGCGTTGCCGCCGCCCGCGTCGATCGTGAAAATCTGGAAAGCGCCGCCCTCGCGGCTTTCGTACGCGATTTTTTTGCAATCCGGCGAAAACGCCGGCGCGGTATTGTACGACCCTTGATAGGTCACGCGACGCGCGTCGCCTCCATCAAGGCTTTCCACGTAAATCTGCGGCGTGCCCGACCGATCCGAGGTGAACGCGATCTGCGATCCGTCGGCGCAAACCGACGGGCTTACATTGATCGCGCGATTTTGCGTGAGCGCCCGAATCTCGCCGCCCGACGAATCCAGCAGATAAAGATTGGTATGGCCGCCGCGCGAGTATGCCGCGACGATCCGCCCGTCCGGCGTGAGCGCGCCGCCCACCGCCTGGCCAAGGCCCGGCGCAATCGGAGTCTCCACCTTGCGTGAAAGATCGACCAGATAGAGCACGGGCGTATAAGTCTTGTAGGAAAGGTACAGCAGATGCCGGGCGCCGCTGTCGAAACTGGGGAAAAGATTGATCGTCGGATTGTCGGTGACGCGGAACAAGTCGCCGCCGTCCAGCCACGCCGTATAGACTTCCTTGAAGCGCCCGCCGCGCGTCGAAACGAACGCCAGCTTCGAATCGAACGGCCCGCGCACCCCTGTTGCCGCTTGCAGCACCGCGTCGGCGAATCGCCGCGCCATCTCGCCCACGTCGCCCAGCCCGCCGGTGAAGCGTTTGCCCATTATCCGGCGCTGTTGCGGCACGTCGAAGAGCAGCGCCTCGACCATGATCGAGTCGCCGCTGGCTTTGACCGCGCCTTTGACCAGAAAGTCCGCGCCCAGCGAACTCCAGTCGCTGAAATTGAACTGGCCGATATCGTAGCCCGAGTTCTGCGCATCCTCGATATAGAATTTCGGACTGATGATGCGAAAGTAGCTCGACAGTTTCAGGTCGCGCATCAGCACTCGGTCGAATTCCGCCGAAACCGAGTGGTCGTCGTCGCCGGCGAGGTTCTTCAGCGCCGAGACCGCGATCGGCGCCGCCGTCGGCGCCTTGCTGATATCGAACCGGATCTGGGCGAGCGCGGCGGACGGCGCGAGCGCGAGCATCAGCGCCGCCGCGGCGAATACTATCTTGATTACAGACTTCATCATCCGCGAGCCTGTACGCTGATTCCTGGTTTATCCGGCGCCGCCATGCCTTTCATCACCGCCTCCTCACTGTCCGCCGCAATGTTTTCTAGTCGTCGCTCGGCGCGCCCGCTTTCAGATCGCTCAGTTTGAAAACCGCCTCCACGCCCGCGGCGAATTGTTGCCGGTATTTATCGGGCGGCGGCGGAAATGGGCTGGCGCCGCGAATCGCGCGCACGACCGAGTCGTCAAACGCGGGATCGCGCGAGCTCTGAATCACCTTGATCGAATTGAGTTTGCCGTCCGGATTAATGCCGAATTCGACCGTGGCGGTCGAGTCCGGATTTCCGCCCGTGAAACTCCAGGCGTTCTTGATACTCTCCTGCACCTGCTGGTAGTAGAGCAGAAAATTCGGGTCCTGTTGAATCCCCGCGCTGCCGCTGCCCGATCCGACGCCCATCCCCGCCCCCGGATGTTCGCGATCCGCCAGCACCGGACCGCTCGCCGGATGCGTCTTATCCTTCAGCGCCGCCAGATGCTCGCGCAGCAGTTGCTCGCGCACTTTTTCCAACTCGCGCTTCACGTCGGGCGTCGGCGCCGCCTTCGCCATCGCGATCGGCGTCGCGCGCGGTTTGGGCTTGGGCGTCGGCTTTGGTTCTGGCGTCGGCCGTTTGTGCCGCTCCTGCGGAGTCGGCCGCGGCGTGGGCCGGGGGGTGCGGCGGGGATGTGGAGTCGCGGTCGGCGCCGGAGTCGCGGCGCGCGTCGGCGCCGGGGTCGGCGTGGGCGTTGGAGTTGGCGTGCGATGGAGCGCGTTCAACGCGATCGCGTTGCGGTCATTCACCGGCGGCGGCGTCGGCGCCGGTTTCGGCTGCGGCTCCTGATGCGTTGGGCGTGGCCGCTCGGGCCGCCGCGCGCGCTCCTGATTGATCGCCGGCAATCGGGTTCCCAAATCGCCGGCCGGTATCGAATCGACGATTTTTACCGTGTATGCGGCTGGCGGCAGATCGTGCGGCCGTAAAAATCCCGGCAAAATGAATAGCGCCAGGTAGATCAACCCGGCGTGCGCAATCGCCGAAACGACGATCGCCGCCGCATAACCCCAGCGGCTCTGCCGATCGTCGAGACTAAGGACTGGCGCCGCCACGTCTCGATCCGCCGCTCCCCGCCCCCGCTTCTTCGCCCTCCGCCGGCGGCATCTCCGTCACCATGCCGACGTTTTCGATTCCCGCCGCCTTGATCGCCGCCATCGTCCGCACCACCTCGCCGTACGGCACGGCCTCGTCGGCGCGGATGAATACTTCGCGATCGGGCCGCTCCGCCGCGATCGCCGTCAATTTTTCGCCGAGCTGCGCCGCGCTCATCGGCGTGTCGTTCAGATAGATCTCGTGGTTGCGCGTGATCGAAACGACGAACTGCTCTTCCTTGCCCGGCAGCGCCGCGGCTTTCACGCGCGGCAGGCTGACCTGCACGCCTTGCTGGATGATCGGCGCGGTCACCATGAAGATGATCAGCAGCACCAGCATCACGTCAACCAGCGGCGTGACGTTGATTTGCGAAGCCAATTGTCCGCGTTGCGGGCTGTCCGACGCCATGCTCGACGCTCCTCAGGAGAGGAAATGACGCTCGGCGATGTTCAGGAACTCGGACGTGAAATTATCCATCTCGGTGGCGAGTTCGCGCACCCGCGTCGCGAAGTGGTTGTAGTAAACCTGCGCCGGAACCGCGACCACGATTCCAAACGCCGTCGTGATCAGCGCCTCCGCGATGCCCGGAGCGACCGCCTGGATATTCGACGTATGCGCCGCCGACAATCCCATGAAAGCCGTCATCACGCCCCAGACCGTACCGAACAAGCCGACGAACGGACTCGTCGAAGCGGTGGTCGCAAGAAACGGAATGCCCTTTTCGAGTTTGACCAGCTCGACGTTGCTCTGCCGCTTCATCGCGCGTGTCACGTTCTCGACGCCGCCGAGATCGGTCGAAAAGCCGCCTTCGGCGCCCACCGCCTGACGCTTCGCGCGCGTCAGTTGCAGCAATTCCTGGTAGCCGGCGCGGAACACCTGCGCGACCGGACTCTGCTTCAGGCCGACGCTCGCGGTGTGGATCGCGGCGAGATTTTTCGACTCCCAGAAGATCGTGATGAAGCGCTCGGATTCTTTGCGCGCCCTCGATATGTGAACGAGCTTGTAAAGGATTATGCCCCAGCTGGCGATCGAAAATCCCGCCAGCGTGAGCAGTACGGCCTTGACCACTGGGCCCGTGCCCAGCAGCAGATCGACCACTGACAGACCGCCCGCGCCGTTCACCCGTCTCCTCCGCCCCGCGGCCCTTTTAGATGGCGCCGGTTAGCGCTTCGCGCCTGAGCGCCGCCGGCCGTTAAGTCATCGGACGCCAGCGTTAACTTGCTTTTCATCACGCCTCGGCCAAACAGGATCATTATTTACGGCATGTTCGCCGCAGTCAATTTTGGCGGCGCACGCCTGATTGCGCGCGCGGCGCTCAATACGCGCCAATGTTCGCGATTGGACGGCGCCGCGCGTCAATCGTTTCAATCGCGGCCCAAAACCGTGGCATCACGATTCGATTATGGTAGCTTGAAGAAAGAATTTCGTTTGGCGCACTCGCCAGGAGGGTTTCACCGGTGGCCACCCGGATCGCTATCAACGGCTTCGGCCGTATCGGCCGCATGTTCTTTCGCGCGGCTCTCAATAAAAAAGATCTCGAAATCGTCGCGGTCAACGATATCACGGACGCTCCCACCCTTGCCCATCTGCTCAAGTACGATTCGGTTCACGGCGCGCTGCCCTATAACGTCAAGGCCGAAGGCGATCGGATCATGCTCGACGGACGCGCGCTGACCGTTCTCGCCGAACGCGATCCGGCGAAGCTGCCATGGAAACGTCTCGGCGTCGAAGTCGTCGTCGAATCCACCGGCCTGTTCACCGCGCGCGACAAGGCCGCGCTCCATCTGGGCGCCGGCGCCCGCAAAGTCGTGATCAGCGCACCCGCCGACGGCGCCGATATCACGCTCTGCCTGGGCGTGAATCAGGACGCGTACGATCCGCGCCGCCACGACGTCATCTCCAACGCCTCCTGCACCACCAACTGTCTCGCGCCGGTGGCCAAGGTGCTGCATGAAAATTTCGGCATCGTGCATGGCCTGATGACCACCGTGCACGCCTATACGCAGGACCAGATGCTTCAAGACGGGCCGCACAAGGATCTACGGCGGGCGCGTTCGGCGGCGCTCTCGATGGTGCCGACCTCGACCGGCGCCGCCAAGGCGATCGGCCTCGTGCTACCCGCGCTCAAAGGCAAGCTCGACGGCATCGCCGTGCGCGTGCCGACGCCGAACGTCTCGGTGGTCGATTTGACTGCGACGGTAGAGCGCGACGCCGACGAGAAATCGATCAACGCCGCGATGAAAAAAGCCTCGGAAGGCGAGCTTAAGGGCATTCTGGAATACAGCGACGCGCCGCTCGTCTCGATCGATTTCAACAACAATCCGCATTCTTCCATTTTCGACGCGCCCCTGACCAAGGTGCTGGACCATCGCCTCGTAAAGATTTTTTCATGGTACGACAACGAGTGGGGCTATTCGAATCGACTCGCCGACGTCACCGCCTATGTCGCGTCCAAAGCCTGAGTCGAATTACCTGGATCACGGCTGATTAGTTCAGGAATCGATTGCGGCGATGGCGATTCGTTCGATCAAGGAACTTGCGTTCAACGGCAAGAAAGCGCTCGTGCGATGCGATTTCAACGTGCCGCTGGAGGCCGGAAAGATTACCGACCCGAATCGGATCGATGCGAGTCTCGATACGATTCGTTACATCCTGGCGCAGGGCGGCGCCGCGATTCTTTGCTCGCATCTGGGGCGGCCCAAGGAACGCACGCCGGACCTGAGCCTCAAGCCGGTCGCCGAGTATTTGAGCAACGCGCTGGGACATAAAGTCAGCCTGGCGCCCGATTGTATCGGCGATATAACCGGCCGGATGGTCGCGGACCTTGCGCCGGGCCGCGCGCTGCTGCTCGAAAACCTGCGGTTCCATCCGGAAGAAGAGGCGAATGATCGCGATTTCGCACACGAATTGGCGCGTGGCAAGCAAATATACGTCAACGATGCGTTTGGCACGGCCCATCGCGCGCACGCCTCGACTGCGGGCGTCGCGCGTTTTATCGAGGAGCGTGCGGCAGGCTTTCTGATGCTGCGCGAACTCGAGGCTTTGCGGGCGCTGACTGAAAATCCGGCGCATCCGTACGTCGCGATTCTCGGCGGCGCCAAAGTGTCCGACAAGATTGGCGTCATCCGGAATCTCTTGACCAAGGTTGACACGATTCTGATTGGCGGCGCGATGGCGTACACGTTCCTGCGCGCCCAAAACGAAACGGTCGGCAAATCACGCGTCGAAGAGGACAAAATCGACCTTGCCCGCGACCTGCTTGCCGAGGCCGCCAAGCGTGGCGTCGCGATCGTTTTGCCGACAGATCATGTCGTCGCCGAGGCGCCCGCGCCGGGCCCGACTGTAGCGACAGTGCGCCATATTCCGGCCGATCGGATGGGCCTCGATATCGGACCCGAGACCGTAGCCGCTTTCGTCGCACGCATACACGGCGCCAAGACAGTAGTTTGGAACGGCCCGCTCGGACTTTTTGAAACGCCGGAATTCGCCCACGGCACCCTTGCCGTCGGCGAAGCGCTCGCCAACCTTGACGGCGTGATGAGCGTGATCGGCGGCGGCGACACGGCCGCGGCCGTCGCCGGCCATCCGTGGGCCGCTCGTTTCAGCCACATCTCGACCGGGGGCGGTGCCACGCTGGAATATCTCGAAGGAATCGAACTGCCGGGCGTTAAGGCCCTCGAAGTCTGACGCGCGCACACGCCAACAAGCCGTTCGGGTTTTGTGCAGGATTTTGCGATGCGAAGAAAGTTATTCGCCGCCAACTGGAAGATGAATCTCACGCCGACCGAGGGCCGGGCGCTGATCGCCGGGATTCGCGCGATCCTCGATCCGCTCGCCGCGCGTCTCGCCCGCGACCGCGACGTGATGGTAGCGCCGGCCTTCCCCGTGCTGGCGGCGGCGGCGCAGGCGCTCGCCGGATCGTCGATCGCGCTCGGCGCGCAAAATATGCACTTCGAGGAGAAAGGGGCTTTCACCGGCGAAGTGTCGGGGGCGATGCTGCGCTCGTTTGGCGTAAGTTACGTTATCGTGGGCCATTCCGAGCGCCGGCATATCTTTGGCGAGAGCGACGAACTGGTCGGCAAACGTGCGGCTGGGGTCGCCGCGGCGCGCCTTGCGCCGATTCTGTGCGTGGGCGAGACCGCCGACGAGCGCGATCGCGGCGACACGCTCGGCGTCGTGCTGCGGCAATTGCAGGCGGGATTGGCGGGAATAGCCGACGATGGCGCGAAGCGCGTCGTAATCGCGTACGAACCGGTATGGGCGATCGGCACCGGACGTAACGCCACGCCCGAGCAGGCCACGATCGTCCACGGCGCGATCCGCGACGCCCTGCGCGATCGTTTTGGCGCCGCGACCGCCAATGAACTGCCCATCCTGTACGGCGGCAGCGTCACGCCAGACAATGTTGACTCTTTAATGGCGAAACCGGATATTGACGGGGCTCTGGTCGGCGGAGCAAGCTTGAAGGCTGACTCGTTCGCGCGCATCGTATCGTCCGGGATGGCCTGAAGCGGCCGTCCGACGCCGTCGGCAAATTGCGAAATAACGGGCCAAAGACGGAATCGGCAGGATATTAGTCAATAATGGTAACGGCGGTAGTCGCCATTCATGTGACCGTTTGCATCGCGATCGTCGTGGTCGTGCTGCTGCAGCGCGGCAAGGGCGCGGAGGTCGGCGCGGTGTTCGGCGGCGCCAGTCAGACCAATTTCGGATCGAGCGGTTCGGGCGGAGCGCTGTTTCGATTGACTTGGGCGTTTGCGGCTATCTTCGCCGCAACGTCGCTATACCTGGCGTACGCATCGACGCGCCGGATGACCGGCAGCATCTTCACCGGCGGATCGATACCGATCCATGCGGCGCCACTTGGCGCCAAACCGAGCGCCCCGGCTGTACCGGCAGGCGCCACTTCGAGACCGGCGAGCGGCGCTCCCGCTCCGGTCGGCAATCCGGCGACACAGCCCAAATAACGGCGCGCCAACAACGGGTTTTTTCGACGCAAGCGCGGGTGGTGGAACAGGCAGACACGCGAGTTTGAGGGGCTCGTGGTAGAAATACCGTGCGGGTTCAAGTCCCGCCCCGCGCACCATCTTTCCTGACATTACCAAACATGGCTAATGGCGCCCCGCGGCGCCATCCGGCGCCACGCCGAGCACAAGCTGACGCTGCGCGATTCCGTCGGGCGGCGCGGGAGAGGCATGGCCCATTCCGCGCGACGCCTCCGCATCGAAACCGCAGCGCCGCTTGAGCATCGCGAAAAGCGCGTCGAGCCGTTCGTCATAGGCGCGCGGCGCGTAGGCCGAGCGGCCGTAGTAATCCTCGAAGCGCGCGGCGAGCGCCGGGAACTTCTCGCGGACGAACGGGATAAAGCGGCGCGCCGCCGCCGGCTTGAGGAAGAGTGCGCGATGCCACACGTTGGCGGCGCCCGCCCGCCGCGCCGCCCGCATCACCGCCTCCACTCCGCGCGGGTCGTCGGTTATCCCCGGTATCATCGGCATCATCAGGACGTTGCAGCGGATACCGGCGGCGGCGAGCCGCGCCAGCGCGCCGAG
The DNA here is from genome assembly GCA_014896235.1 of bacterium. Lineage (GTDB taxonomy): Bacteria > Desulfobacterota > Binatia > Binatales > Binataceae > JADMIL01. Next base: position 14,865 of record JADBKU010000042.1, read on the forward strand.
CCGAAGCGACGGACGCGGGGCGCGCGGTTCGAGCGCGCGCTGCAATCGCCGGTCGAGCGTGATCAGCGAAAAATTAACCGAAAGGCGCGAGCGCGCATTGATTTCGCCGAGCAGATCGAGGTCGCGGACGATCAGGCCCGACTTGGTGGTGATCGAGAGGTCGAGGCCGCCCAGCCGCGCCATCACCGCGAGCATCGCGCGGGTCAGGCCGAAGCGCCGTTCGGCCGGCTGATAGGGGTCAGTCGCTGTGCCGAGCGCGATCTGCCCGGCGCCGACGGCGGTATGGGCGAAGTTGCGGGCGAGCGCCTCCGCGGCGCGTTCCTTCACAAAGATGCGCCGTTCGAAGTCGAGCGGATCGCGCAGCTCCAGGAATTCATGGGTATAGCGGGCGTAGCAGTAGACGCATCCGAATTCGCATCCGCGATAGGGGTTGATCGTCCACTGGAAGCGCAAATTGGGGTTGGAGCAGCGGTTCAGAATCTGCTTCGTGGGCATCGCGATGAACTCGACGTCGCGGACGGGCGCGAGTCCGCCGGCGTCGCGCTCGACGATAGGTAGTTTCGCGCTGTCGCCGACCTTTCGCACCATTCGATTTTCGCTCTTGTTTCGCTTTTGTCAATGATAGCGCCTTCGCTTTACACCGACTGACCCAAAACCCGAACAGCGAGCAAGGGTGCGGTCGTCGCGCGCCTCGATTAGGCTCTGCACCAGGTCTGCGGCGCTAGTAAACAGCACGCGATAACGACGGCGCGCCGCCTCTACGCCGAGCGTGATGGCCAGCATGGTTTTGCCCGTGTCGATCAGTCCGGCGGCGGTCACGCTCTCGGCGCGGTCGATGAACTGACAGCTCGCGAGCTCGAGGATCTTCGGCTCCGAGACGCCTTTGAGCGCCGGCCAGTCCACCTGTTTGAGGGTCTTGATGTCAGGGAAACGCGCTTCGCGCAAAGCTGGCGGCGCAACTGGAAACAGGCGATTCCGTTCTTCGCGTTCGCCCCCGAGCTGCGCAAAATCATGTACGCCGCCAAGGCGATCGAGAGCCTGAATGCCCAAGTGCGCAAGGCGGTAAGAGTCCGCGGCCATTTTTCCGGCGAGGAGGCCGCCGCCAAGCTCATCTGGCTGGCGCTGCGCAATGTCCGGGCGCGCTGGAAAAATCCGCCGATCACGTGGCAAGCTGCGAAAGCTCAATTGGCGATCCAGTTCGAGGACCGATTCCCGCTGACGGAATGAGTTATTGAACCACTGGCGTCATATCGCCGCGCTAGCCTCCGCGCCGGCTCGCCGTCAAGGGTTCGCGCGCTGCGCGCGCCGGCTTGCGGCGTCCTTGACCGCGACCATCGCTCCGGCTGGATGGTGATTATGCAGTCGCCGCTGGCGACTGCTGCGCTAGGCAGCCAGTCTCTACTAACTGCTCACACACGAAATTCCTGACGCTCCCGCGCCGGCCGCTGGCGTTCCCGAAGCCAAGCGTCACTTCCGCAAAGTCGCAGGTTATCGAGCCATCCCCGTACTGGTAGTTGCCTTACGCGCGCATGATACGATAGTCGACCGCCAACGCGCAGATGATAATCGAAAGCAAACAGCCTAAATGACTGTCGAGCCGTCACTCAAATCCAACAGCGAAGCGGGCAACTCCGGATCCTGACGCTTTTCCGCTTTTTCCACCACCTTCACGACACTACCCTCCTCAACCCCGCCTTACACACTTATTGCCGCAGAACCCCGTCATTTGGCGACATGCGAGGGCGGCGCGCCGATTGCCCGGGTCAAACCCCCTTATCTGCCAAGCAATTCTCGGCAGTCGCCGCAGAGGTTTCGGTCTTCCCACCAGCCTCCGCCCATGGCCACGAACAACTGCGCGCTGTCAATGTAGCGTTGCGCTTCAGCCCGTGCATAGGTCAGACGGGCCTGCTGGTCGCTGCGTTCGGCATCGAGGAGGAGAAGTATGTCGGTCTTGCCGCCGGCATAACTGAATCGTTGGAGTTCCAAGGACCGGTCAGCTACATCGAGGGCGTGGCGGGTGGCTTCAATCAGCTGCGCGTCGTGACCGAGCGCGCGCAAGTTATCGGCGACTTGTCCGAAAGCCTGCAGAACCGTTTGCCGGTATGTTGCAAGTGACGCGCGAAAAGCGTCAATCGCCGCCTGTTTCTGCGCCTTGAGAGCGCCGCCGTGAAAGATCGGGTTGGTGACGCCTCCGAGCAGAGTCCAGACCAGGCCCGAACCCTGAAACAAGTCGCTGGGGAACAAGGCCGCAGTCTCCACCGATGCGGACAAAGTGACGGTCGGATACAACTGCGCGACCGCGACCCCGATCGCGGCGCTTGCGGCGTGGAGTTGCGCCTCCGCCGCAAGAATATCGGGACGCTGATGGACCAGACTCGAAGGCACGCTGACCGGCAACTCGGCTGGCAGGCTGAAATCCGCCAGCTCGAAATCGGGTTGTCGCCAGTCCGCCGGAAATTTGCCGACCAGGACCGCGAGCGCATCTTCCGCAGCGGCCAATTGCTGGCTCAGCGGCGGCAGGAGCGCGCGATCATTGGTCAGTTGGCTCTCAGCAAGGAGAACGTCAGTTGAAGGAACGCGGCCAACCTGGAACTTCTCCTCCACCAGCGCCAGATTTTTTTCGTCGTCAGCAACGATGTCCCTAACGGCGCGAATTTGTATCCGCGTCGAGGCAATGGTCAACGCTTCGGTAACGACATTGCCGGTGATCGTGAGTTGCGCCGCGGCCAGCTCGAACGCTTCATTTTGAGCGAGAGCCGCCTGTTGCTCGACCCGCCGTCTCACGGCGCCGAACACGTCGGGCGAGAAACTCACGGTTGGTCCAAGCGTGTAGAGGTTGAAGACCGGAAGATTACCGCCGGGCAGAATTCCAAGGACGAAGGCGGGTCCTTGCTGACGCTCGGCCGCGGCAGCGAAGTCCATCCAGGGATAGTAGGCGGCGCGAGCTTCGAGGACCGTCTGTTGGGCCTGTTCCAGTGTCGCTCTGGCCGCTTCCAATGTGGGGCTGGCGACGATTGCTTGCCGGACGACGCTGTCTAGTGCCGCCGAACGAAACACTCCCCACCACGCTGCCGGAATCGCCTGACCACTCACCAGATGCTGGGCAGGCTCGTTGCCACTCGGGGTGAATGCGGTCGGCGCCCTTTTTGGCGTATAGGCGGTCACTCCAGGGGGCGCGGGACGTACAAAATCAGGTCCGACGGCGCATCCGGCGAGCACTACGGCAAACGCAAGCGCCGCGAACAGCTCACGGTGCGCTCGCGCGAATGTCCGTTCGGCCACCAGCATCGGCGCCGGGTTCCAGCGATGTGCACGCCTGACGCAGACAGATTGGGCAAGCCCGTTTCTCATCCAGTCGCACTCTCGATGGCGGTGAACATGAGCGGAAGCAATGCAACCGCCGTATCACGTTAAACCGGCGAACGCTGGCATGACAGCTAGGAGATATATCAAATGAAACCCTAAGATTTTCGGCAAGCAAACGATCGACATACATGGCAGCTACATCAACCAAACGACGAAGGCTAGCGATTGGTGGTCTGGTCGTGGCCGTGGCGGCAATCACGTCGTTTCTGCTTTTGCGTGGTCGTGGCGGTTCGGACAATGTCCTGACGCTTTACGGCAACGTCGACATCCGCGAGGTCCAGGTCGCCTTCAATGACTCGGACCGGATCGCTCAAATGTTTGTCCAAGAGGGCGATTTTGTCAGGCGAGGAGAGCTGCTCGCGGAGCTCGATGCGCGCCGCTATACCGCCAATGCGGATCAGGCAAAGGCCAACGTTGTGCAGGCGCGCGCCAGCGTCGTTAAGGCCCAGGCAGACATCGCAAGCGCCATGGCCACTCGCATCAATGCGGCGCGAATCAGTGCGCGTGATGCCCGACTGCTCAAAAAGGGCACCGTTTCGGAGGAACAAGCGCAGACTGACGAGTCCACACTACGCGTCGCCACCGCCAATCTGGCGGTGGCCCAAAGCGAGTTGGCGCTGGCAGAAGCGGCGCTTAAGTCCCAGGAGGCGGCCTTGGCTTTTGCCGACCGCGAGCTTGCCGACACCAAGCTCTATGCGCATTCCGACGGCGTAATCGAGGATCGCATCCTTGAGCCCGGGGACATGGCTTCGCCGAGCGTGCCGGCGTTCACGATGGCGCTCACGAACCCGCTTTGGGTGCGCGCATATGTTCCCGAAACCTATATGGCTCGCATCTATCTCGGCATGACGGCCTCGATCACCACCGACAGCTATCCGGGCAAGATTTTCCGCGGCTGGATCGGCTACATCTCGCCGACCGCTGAATTCACACCCAAAAGCGTCGAGTCTCCGGA
>JADBKU010000043.1 GCA_014896235.1 bacterium
GCTGCTCAAGGCCGAGCGGGGGCCGGTTTTAGTCGCCGCGGCGGATACTTTTCGCGCCGCCGCGATCGATCAACTCCAGGTCTGGTGCGATCGGGTGGGAGTCGATTTAATCAAGCAAAAACAGGGTTCCGATCCGGCTGCGGTGGCCTTCGACGCGGTCAAGGCCGCTGTCGCGCGGGGGGCGCGCGCGGTGCTGATCGATACGGCGGGGCGTTTGCAGACCAAGGTCAACCTGATGGAGGAGCTGAAGAAGATCGCGCGCGTGGTCGGGCGCGAGCTTCCCGGCGCGCCGCACGAGACCTGGCTGGTCCTGGACGCGACGACCGGCCAAAACGCGCTCAGCCAAGCCAAGCTCTTTGGCGAAGCGGCGCCGCTGACCGGCGTGGTGCTGGCGAAGCTCGACAGCACGGCCAAGGGCGGCGTAATCGTTGGCATCGCCGAGCGGCTGAAACTGCCGGTGCGCTACGTCGGCCTGGGTGAAAATCTTGAGGATTTGCGGCCGTTCGACCCGCGCGAATTCGTCGAAGCGTTGTTTGACGAGGGTGACGGCGGAGGTGCGACGGCTAGCGGTTCTTATGCGGCTTGACACTATATTTAATCCAAAATTAAAGTGAAGGTGGAAATTGGCAGATATGGCGACTGACGTCCTCAAGCAACTGGACGAACGTATACAGGCATCAATCAGCAGAATTCAGCAATTACAGCGCGAAAATGAACAATTGGCGCGACAGTTGGCGGAAAGCGAACAACGCTTTCAGCAGGCGAGCGCCGAGCTACGCGAACACGAGGCCGCCCGCGCGGAAGTAAAGGAACGGATCGAAAGCATTCTGGCGCGGTTTGACGGTCTCGATCTTGGCTGAAGATGAGCGGCGTCAACGTCGAAATCATGGGGCAGCAGTTGAAACTCAGCAGCGGCCCGGGCGCAGATGACGACGAGCGGGTGCGCGCGATTGCGGCGACGGTTGACGAAAAGATTCGGAATATTCGCGCCAGCGGGCAGACGGTAAATTCGATCAATCTGGCGATTCTGGCGGCGCTTCAGTTTGCCGAGGAACTTGAGCAACTGCGCCGAGACCATCAGGACCTGTTGAGCCATCTTGAGTCGCTCAACCGGCGGCTCTCGGCGGCGATTGAAGCGAGAGATTGAATTTACCGGCGTTGACCGCGAGCGCGTTGACGATAAGGCGGCGAAGGTTTCGAGGGGGCGGGATTTCGCGGGGCCGGGATGGATTAGCGTTGCTGCGCTCGCAATTGAGAGCGATTGACGCATTATATTTCAATGACGAATAGCGGCATTTCGACTTTTGACGCATGCTCGTCGTTCGCTTCCGAGAGGTGGAAGCCAGTTTTGCGATGAGACGCGACAACCATCCGCAAGAGGCGAAAAGCACGCCGATTTAGCCCCGCTCCCGCCATCGCGCGAAAGCATGGCGGACGAAAAAAATCGTTTGCGGCGGATTTTCCGAGAGTGCAGAAATGCGCTCGGCGCGGATCGCGCCGCCACGCTCGCCCGCCGAATTCAGCGGAACCTGCTCGAATCTTCCTGCTACGCCGCCGCCGATCGGGTGGCGCTGTACGCTGCCGCCGGCAATGAAGTATCGACCGAGATGATAATGCGCGACGCGCTGCGCTCCGGGCGGCGCGTCTATTTTCCACGCGTCGCGCCGGAGCGGCGGAACCTTCAGATGGTCCGCGTGCACGATCCGTCGGAAATGCGCTTGGGGGCGTTTGGAATACCTGAGCCGTCGGGGGCGGAAATCGCGTCGTCGCGGGATTTGCGGCGGGCGCTGATTTGCGTCCCCGGCCTGGCATTCAGCCTTGAAGGCGGACGCCTCGGCCGCGGAGGCGGCCATTACGATCGATTTCTGGCGGGCGCCGCTGACGCAGCGGTGGCGGCCGGTCTGGCTTATGACTTTCAGGTGCTGGATCGGTTGCCTGAGGAGCCGCACGACCGGCGTCTCGGCCTAATCGTCACCGAGTCCGCCGTGCTGCAGCCCGCCCAATCCGTGATTCGGGCGGCGGCGCGGCCGGACGACCAAGGAGGTATGAACCGGTGTTGTTGGACGCGGGACTGTTAATCCTGGGCGTCGTAATCTCCGGCGTGGCGTTCCTGTTTATTCTGAACGCGCGCGGCCGGAACGACGCCGACGCGGCGCGGAACGCCGCCGGCGAAGCTCAACGAATTATCGAGGAGGCGAAAACCAAAAGCGAACTTTTAATCAAGGAATCGGAACTCAAGGCCAAAGACGTGATCGTCGCCGCGCGCGACGAAGCGGAGCGCGAGCTGCGCGAACGGCGGCGCGAACTGGCCACGCTGGAAAACAAGCTGGAAGCGCGCGAGGAGGCGTTCGAAAAACGCCAGGAGGCGTTTGAACGCCGTGAGGCCGAATTAAACCGGCGCGATCAAAGCGTGCGCAACCGTGAAAAAGCGATCGGCGATAAAGAAGCCGAACGCCAGGCGCTGGTCGAAGAAGCGCGCACCCGGCTGGAAACGATCGCCGGGCTCACCCGCGAAGAGGCCAAACGCACGTTGATCGACGAGATGGTCGGACAGGCGCGGCATGAAGCGGCGCGCCATATACGAGTGGTCGAGGAAGAAGCGCGCGAGGAGGCTGATCGGAGGGCCAAGCGAATCATCTCCATCGCAATCGAGCGGCTCGCGGGCGAATTCGTCGCCGAACGGACGGTTTCGGTAATCGCGCTGCCGTCCGATGAGATGAAAGGGCGGATAATCGGGCGCGAGGGGCGCAATATCCGCGCGATCGAAGCCGCGACCGGCGTCGATATAATCATCGACGACACGCCCGAAGCGGTGGTCATCTCGTGCCACAACCCTATTCGCCGAGAAATCGCTCGCGTCGCGCTGGAGCGCTTGATTTCCGACGGCCGCATCCATCCAGGGCGCATCGAAGAGGTCGTGCGCAAGGCCGAGCAGGAGGTCGAGGAATCGATCAAGGAAGCGGGCCAGCGCGCGTTAATTGAAGTCGGCGTCCACGGCGTGCATCAGGAGCTGGTCAAGCTGCTCGGGATGCTGAAATACCGCTACTCCTACGCACAGAACGTGCTGATGCATTCGATCGAGGCTGCGTTCATCTGCGGCGCGATGGCCGCGGAACTGGGATTGAACGAAAAGCAGGCGCGCCGCGCGGCGCTGCTTCACGATATCGGCAAGGCGCTGACGCATGAGGTCGAAGGATCGCACGCCCTGATCGGCGGCGAACTCGCGCGCAAATACGGCGAGTCGGCGAAGATCGTCAACGCCATCGCGGCGCATCACGAGGAAGTCAAAGCCGAGACGATCCTCGCGCCGCTGGTGGACGCGGCCGACGCGCTTTCGGGCGCGCGGCCGGGCGCGCGGCGCGAAGTGCTGGAAAGCTACGTCAAGCGGCTGGACGATCTGGAAACGATCGCGAAGTCGTTCAAGGGCGTGGACAAGTGCTTCGCGGTGCAGGCGGGGCGCGAGATGCGCGTGATCGTCGAACCGAACCAGGTTTCCGACGAAGAGGCGACGATGCTGGCGCGTGAGGTCGCGCGCAAGATCGAAACCGACATGACCTATCCTGGACAAATCCGGGTAACGGTTATCCGGGAAACGCGCGCGACCGATTTGGCGCGTTAGTTCAGCAGCGCGACGCGCAAGCCGGAGCGGGGCATTGGCGCCGCTCCGGTTATTTTTTGCGCGAAATTCCCCTCCGCGGAAAGATCAGATTGGCATGCGATAGCCGTAAAACTCGTGGTCTTCATTATAGCCGCCCTGGCCTGCGCCGAGGCTCCTGAAGTCGGCGACGAACTCGATCGCGGCGATCCATTTGACCTGCTTGAATCCGAGCTCGTTTTCGCAGCGCAACCGGAGCGGCGCGCCATGCAGGACGCTGACCGGCCGGCCGTTCATCTCGTACGCGAGAATCGTCAGATGATGCCGCATGTTCTCGAGTTTGTGGACGTCATAGTAGCGTCCACCGTCGGTGCCGTCGGCGAATGAGTAAAAGACCGCATAGCGCGCGGCGGGCAGCGGCTTCACCTCCTCGATGATTTTCGCCATTGGCACGCCGCCCCATTTCGCGACGCCCGACCATCCCTGGATGCAGAAATGGCAGGTGATCTGCTCCTGCTTTGGCATCGCCTTGAGTTCGGCGAAGGAAAACTCGCGCGGATTCGCGACGAGGCCGTCAACGCGCAGCTTGTAATCGGCGAACTGTCCGGCGGCCAGCGCATTATATTCGTCGGACGCGGGCATCGTGCCGTTGGGCCAGAAGTGTTCAGAGATGTCGCTTTCGGAATATTGATTGGAAGGATCCCACCATTCGGCGACGCCCTTCAGCCAACCGATCAGGAATTCTCCGGTTTTTTGGACGGCGCGCGCGTGATTCAGCGTGATCGGCGTGGCGAGCGCCCACGCGATGGCGACAATAATCATCGCCGCGGCGAATATTACCAATCCTTCCGGACCCGCGCCGTCATTGCCGGCGAACATATGATTGAGGTTCGGCAAAAGACCGGTGACAAAGACCATCGTCACATGGATGAAAATGAAAAATAGAAACCACGCAAGGACGATGAAATGTATCGAGCGCGCGGCTTGCCGGTGCAGCACCCGGCCGAACCATCCGGTCTTGTTTGAAATCGCCGGCGCCTGCATCAGTCCGGTGACGATCGCGAGCGGCGCCGCGATAAATACCGTCACGAAGTAAGACAGCAGCTGCAGGCCATTGTATCTGACCCATCCCTCTTCGATTGGGAAATTCAGCGAGAGATATTGAATCGCGGTCGAAAGCGCGTTGGGAAATACGGCCCAGGTGCGCGGAACGATTCGTTCCCATTGATGTGTGGAAAAGAGCATCACATAAAAGATCGCGCCGTTGAGCGTCCACAGCAGGTCGCATGAGAAATGCCACCAACGCGCCAATCCAATCGAGTGGCGGATGCCGGGAATGCCGAGCCACCCGGGGAGCGTCACCGAATCGTCTTTAGCGGTCCAGATGCGATCGGTCGGCACCGGATGCTGAAAGCGAAACCATTCGGCGCCGGGGGTGCAATCACGATTCCAGTAGAGCCGCGGATGGTCCGCAAGAATTTGCAGGCCGGCGCGAATGATGAAAAACATCAGGAACAAATTGAAAAAATGCTGCCATCGCAGCCACGCCGGAAAGCCCGCATAGTGAATCGGCACGGAACTTTGTCCGGGATAGCGCGCGATGAAATGCGCGACGGCGGGAATCTGCCGCAGCTCCTGCGCCACCGGAATTCCGACGATCAGAAAAGCGACGCCGAGAGGGATTAGCCAGAGCAGATTGAACCAGCGCCGGCCGATTCGCAGGCGGGGCGCGACGCCCCATTGCGGCGGCAGCCAGTGGCTGAGCCGCACGCGATCGTCGGCGTGAGTCAGTTGCGCTTCAAGCGGGTCGCTCAATTCGGCCATTTCCTCAAGCCCTCCAGTCTCCAGATAGACCGATTTCACGAATTGCGCAGCTTTGTTTCGAGAAACTCCTTCAGCACCGCGGCCTGGTTGTGTTCAACGTCTTTCGCCCCGTACACGAGCGTCAACTTGCCGGCGCGAGCGAGCGCGACGAGTTCATCGATCAGCGGCGCGGCGTCCGGGCGCGCGAGCTCGCGGAGATAGCGTGTGCGAAATTCGGACCAGCGCGCGGGGTCATGTCCGAAGAAGCGGCGCAATTCGCCGCTCGGCCCCAGATCCTTCATCCATTTCAGGATGTGCAAAGCTTCCTTAGTGCGGCCGCGCGGCCATACCCGATCGACCAGCACCCGAACGCCGTCGGCGTCGGCCGGAGGCTCGTAAGCGCGCTTGATCGCTATCATGCGGGCCAATGCCTGTGACGACCGGGGGCGATCGGCGGCGCCGATCGCACGCCCGCCGGAACGCGGCTATTGCGCCGGATGGGCCGCGGCGGCGCGCCGCGCCAACAACCGTTCGACGTCGAAGCGAAACATCTTGGCGGCATTGAGGCCGAGGATTTTCGCCCGCGCGCCGTCATCGAGCGATTGCATCTGCCGCTCGATCGCTTCGGCCGAATGCGGCCACGTGCCTTCGGCGTGCGGGTAGTCATTGGCCCACAGGAAATTGTCGACCAGTTTGAAGGACTCGGCCAACTGCAGCCCGGCGGGATCTTCCTGAAAAGAAACCGCGCCATGCTCGCGGAAATATTCGCTGGGCATCCGCTTGAGCTTGGGCCACGCCCACAAATGATGTTTCAGATAGGCTTCGTCCATCGCGCCCAGCGCCCAAGCGACCCATCCGATGCCCGATTCGATCAGCGCGAACCGCAGGCGCGGGAACCGTTCGAGCACGCCCGACGCGCACAGGCACGCCATCGGCTCGATCACCGTGGTGCAGGCGTGAGTGACGTAGTTGATCACGGCGCCGCCGTCTTTGCGCGCGGCGCGCGGATCCATCCCGGTGGAAATATGGAAAGTGATCGGAAGGCCGGTGTCCTGAATCGCCGCCCACATAGGATCGAAAATCGGGAGGTTGTAATTGGGATGCCGCGCATCGTGCGGTCCCCAAATCGGCTTGGCGGGAAGGTTCAGGCCGCGAAAGCCGAGCTTGGCGACGCGCTGAATTTCCGCGATCGCGATATCGACGTCGGCGGTCATAATCGCCGCCATCGGCGACATGAAATCGTTGTACGGACCGAAGGTCTCCCACGCCCAGTCGTTCCACACGCGACACTGCGCGGCGCCGAACTCTGCATCCAGCGTCGCCCACATGGAGAGACCCTTGTTCGGGAACATGATTTCGGCGTCGATGCCGTCGCGCAGATGATCCTGAATGCGCTCTTCGGGCGTGCGTCCGGCGTTGCCACGCAGGCGATCTTCGCCGCCCTTGGGAGCGTCGCCAATATTGACCGCGCGGATGCGCGACTTTTGGTAACCCTCGACGACCATCCATTTTTCGCCGTTCGCGTCGACTTCCACATGCGGCAAGCGATGCTGGAACTTCTTGTCGATGCGTTGCCACCAGAGGCTGCCAGGCTCGTTGCAATGGCAATCGGCTGAGATCAGCAGATAACGGCCCGGATCCTCCGGGCGCGCTGTGCGCCGCCACCCCTGATGGCCGGGAGTTTCAAGCCGCCAGCGGTTTTTCTCATCAACGGTCGTCGATTCCTGCAACATCCGCAATCACTCCTAAGCTACCTGATTCGCGATCCAGCCGTCGTCAAACGCGCTCGATAATCGTGGCCACGCCCATGCCGCCGCCGATGCACATCGTGATGAGCGCGGTGGTTTTGTCCTGGCGTTCCAGTTCGTCGAGCACGGTTCCGATCAACATTCCGCCGGTCGCGCCGAGCGGATGGCCGAGCGCGATCGCTCCGCCGTTGACGTTGACGGTCTCCGGATCCATCTCGCAGTCGCGCATCACCTTGAGCGGCACGGCGGCGAACGCCTCGTTGATTTCGACGAGGTCGATGTCCTTGATTGTCATGCCGGCCTTTTTGAGCACGCGGCGCGATGCAGGCACTGGCGCGGTAAGCATGATAATCGGTTCGTCGCCGGCGGTCGCGGTCGCGACGACGCGGGCGCGCGGCTTGAGCCCATGCGATTTGGCGTATTCAGGCGAAGCGAGGAGCAGCGCGCTGGCGCCGTCCACGATGCCAGACGAATTGCCCGCGTGATGGACGTGCGGAATCGATTCGACGTTCTTATAACGCGACAGCGCTTTCTGATCGAAGCTCAGCGTGTCGCCCTTCTGCACGTATTTGCCGATTTGCTCGAACGACGGCGGCAGCTTGGCGAGTCCTTCCATCGTGGTCGGGCGGGGATGCTCGTCATGATCGAGCAGCAGACGGCCGTCGGCGTCATGCACCGGAATCAGGCTTTTCTTGAGACGGCCTTCGGCGTGCGCACGCGCGTAGCGGCGCTGGCTTTCGAGCGCGAACCGGTCGCAATCCTCGCGCGTGAAGCCTTCGATCGCCGCGATCAAGTCGGCCGAAATTCCCTGCGGAACCAACGGATGAAGCTGCCGCAGATGCGGATTGTGGCCGTCGATTCCGCCGCGGTCGGCGTCCATCGGCACGCGCGACATCGATTCCACGCCGCCGGCGACGACCAGATCCTGTTCGCCGGCTTTGATTCCCATCGCCGCGAAATTCACCGCCTGTTGGCCTGAACCGCAGAAGCGATTGATCGTCACTCCCGTCGAATCGTTGGGCCACTCCGCCGCCAGCACCGACATCCGGGCGATGCACATCGCCTGATCGCCATAGGCCGTGACGCATCCCACGACGACGTCGTCAACGTCGCGCGGATCGATATGATTGCGGTCCTTGATCGCATTGAGCGTGCGCGCCATCAGTTCCTGCGGATGCAGTCCGGCGAGCGCGCCGTCTTTCTTGCCACGGCCGCGCGGAGTGCGCACAGCGTCGATAATCCATGCTTCGCCCATCGTCGTCTCCTTTATGTGGAGTCTTAATATCGCGAATCCGAGGCTGGATGTCCAAGGGATGCGGAGTAGCTGGAACCGTGAACGAGCGCTCCAAAAAGAAACGGCCGGAGCTATCGCGCTCCGGCCGTCGGATGCAGATTGATGGGATAGCCTGCCGAACCCGGCGCGGCTGTTCAGGCAGCGACCTGCGTCGTGCCGCGAAACGCGTCCTGATTGGGATCGCTAACGTAGCGGATTTTTCCGATCAAGACGTCAGCGATTGCGTAGCTGCCGGAAATCGGCCAATTCGGCCTGACTTTATCCCCGCCGTTCCATAACGCTGAGTCGAACGAAACCAGATTGGGCCGTCCGCGTTCGGCCTTGCTGAAGGTCCATTCCGGATCGCACTGCACGATCGTCAGCTTGCCGTCTTCGCGATTCCGGCACAGATGCATGCTCGAAACGTATTGGATATCGCCGCCGCTGATAAAATCGCGATCCAGCATCTCGACTTCCAGCGCCGGCTTGCCCTCGGCCGTGACGACGCGGCCCACCACGCGATCGTGAAAAGCGCGCAGAGCGACCTTGCCGACGCGCGTCGGAAATCCCCATCGATGCGCCAGTTCGCGGGCCGCCGCTTCGCTGTCAACGTAGCTCGCGAGCGTGAAGCCGCGCGGCCGCACGCCGGCGCGGCATCCGAGCCGCACGTCGGCGATCGTGAACGGCCCGACCGGACTTTCCGGGTAGTGCGTTACATTGAACATCGCGTAGGCCGGAATCACCGGATGAACAGTAACCGGCAGCAACTGCTGCGCGAGATCGATATCGACCTCGTAATAGACGTTGAGGATCTGGGCGCCCTTGAGCGTCCATTCCTCAGTTTTGAAGCCGTGAATCTCGGCCAGATGCGCTCCGGCCGCGAAGGCCGCCACATCCATTGTTCCCGAAAGCGGCATCAGCGTCCGCCTCCCGCCGCCGCGGCCTGCGACGAACTGTCCTGAAAATGCGGCATCACGTGCTTGGCGAAGGTGCGCAGGCTGTTGAGCACCTCTTCCTGCGGAATCGTTTCAAGGGCGTTGAGCAGGAAGTTGATTCGATCGACGCCGACCGACTCCCATCGCTTGCAGGCGCGCAGCACCCGCTCGGGGTCGCCGATCGCGATGCCCTCCGGCACGCCCGCCGGATCGGCCGGTCCCGACGCCTCTTTGCGCAGCGACGGCAGCAATCCCAGCGAGGGGTACGATTTGGTCGGATAGGCTTCGCGCGCGGCGAGCAGTTGCGCCGCAAGGAAATTGAAGGTCCCGAGCATCCGCCGGCCCAGCTTGTTTCCCTTCTCCGTATCCTCGTGGCAGAAAAGGAAATTGACCGTGCTGACCTGATTGTTTACGACTTCGCCGACGGGTTCGCAGTTGGCGATAATCCGGCGATAATTCTGGACTTTGGTTTCCTGCTCCTTGACCGATCCGAAGGTCAGGCCGAGCGAGCCAAGGCCGCGTTCCGCTGCGTCGATCTCGGTGCCGGGGCTGGTCACCGCGACCCACATCGGCGGATGCGGCTTCTGGATCGGCTTGGGCAGAATCGTCCGCACCGGCATCGACCATGACCGGCCCTGATAGCCGAAGCGCTCCTGCGTCCACATCTTCGGCAGGCAGCGCACGAATTCGTCCCAAGTACGCTTGGTCTCATCGGGATTTGCGCGGAAGCCGCCCAACTCGTTCCATGTGGCGGAACGTCCCGTGCCGACTTCAAGCCGGCCTCCCGAGAGGATGTCGAGCGTCGCGGTCCGCTCCGCGATTTTGATCGGATGATTGAATTCGGGCACGCAAACCACGATCCCATGGCCCACGCGCATCTTTTTGGTGCGCATCGCGCAAGCGGTCAGGAACAATTCGGGCGCGGAGCAATGCGAATATTCCTCCAGAAAATGATGCTCGACCGCCCAGACCGAATCGAAACCGAGTTCATCCGCCAGTGCGACCTGTTCGAGACAATTGTCGAAGACCCGCTTTTCGACGCCTGGGTCCCACGGACGCGGCACCGAAATTTCATAGAAGATTCCGAATTTCATCCTGATACCCTCCGCAATGCCGTCGTTTAGCGCAATCCGTACGGAAGGGAAAGCCGCCGAATTTCCGGACCGATCGTAAATTCGGCCTGCCGGGTACCCGCCTGCCGCCCTCTGCAATCCGGAATTGCAGCATCGGGCGAACCGATCGCCTATCCGGCCGCTATACCGCCGGCGATCTGATTCAAGTCGGATCCCTTCCGCTCGCTGCCGAGCGCAATAACGATAGCATCGATTAGCAAAACCGTCGAGGCGACGAGCGCCAGCGCCGCGCTGTAGCCGAGCCGCTGCGCGATTAGCGCCTCGACGAACGCCGCGTTCGACGCGAACAACACGCCCAGTTGATAAGCGAAACCGGAAAATAACCCGCGAACCTCCGGCGGCGAAAGTTCAACTAGATGCGCCGGAATCGCGCCCCACGCGCCCTGCACCATGAATTGCATCAGGAACGCGCCCGCGGTCAGCCAGATTAGCGAGCGCGGAAATATCCAAAACGGCACAATCAATAAGCCAGCGAGCGCCGCGGCCACCATCGCCCGCCGCCGCCCGATACGGTCGGAGAGCCATCCGAACGCGAGCCCGCCGAGCAGCGCGCCGACATTGTAAATGATGGCGATCGTCGCGATCGTTCTTGGTTCGAGCTTGCGTTCAAGATGCAGGAACGTCGGATAGAGGTCCTGCGTGCCGTGCGAGATCAGGTTCATCATCGTCATCAGCGCGACCAGATAAACGAATCGCCGGAAATTCCGCCGCAGCGCGCGCCAGATATCGCCGCGCGACGGCCGCATCAACTCCCACGATTTCGACTCCGGAACTTTGGCGCGGATATACAGCGTCAACAACGCCGGCGCACCGCCCAGAAAGAACATCGCTCGCCATCCGAAATGCGGAAAAACCACAAAATACGCCGCCGCTGCGAGCAAGTAGCCGACCGCGTACCCCTCCTGCAGGAGTCCCGAGAGCAACCCGCGCCAACGCGCCGGCACAGCTTCCATCGCGATCGACGCGCCAACCCCCCACTCTCCGCCCATCGCGACGCCGTACAGCGTCCGCCAGCACAGAAACCATCCAAAGCTCGGCGCGAATCCGCTCATCACTTCAAACAGCGAATAAAGAAGCACGTCAATCATCAATGGCGCGCGCCGTCCATAACGATCCGCGAGCCAGCCGAAAATCAGCGCGCCCACCGGACGCATCGCCAGCGTCGCGGTGATCGTGAATGCGACATCGGCGACGCTGCGATGGAAATCTTTGGCGATAGTTGGCAAAACAAACACCAACGCGAAAAAATCGAATGCGTCGAGCGTCCATCCCAGAAAGCTGGCGAAAAGGGTATGGAACGCTTCGGAATTGGATCGCGCGGCGCCGGCCGGGATTGCCATTCCGGGTTCTGAGGCCATCGGTGCCGCCTAAGATATGCGATAGCCGCCCGGATTAGAAAGCCGCGGGCGGTAACACGCGGTCTCGTCGCGGCTCCGGCGGAGCCGCGACGAGACGCATCCGCGTTCCTGCACTCGATGGATTCATTGCGCTCATCCGATTCGCCTTCGGGCGCCAACGAGTTTCTGACGCTGATTCCGGCGCGGCTCGATCGGCTGCCCTGGAGCCGCTTCCATACGTTGATTGTCGTCGGTCTCGGCATCACGTGGGCGCTCGACGGCCTCGAAGTAACGCTGATGGGCGCCATCGGCGCGGTGTTGCAGCGTCCGGATACGCTCGGCCTCAATGCCGCGCAAATCGGCTTTATCAGCTCCTGCTATCTGGCCGGCGCCGTGGCCGGCGCGCTCGTCTTTGGCCACCTGACCGACCGTCATGGCCGGCGCCGGTTCTTCTTCATCAGTCTCGCGCTCTATTTGATCGGCGTTGCGCTTACGGCGTGTGCGTGGAATCTGGCGAGCTTCGCGATTTTCCGCACGCTCACCGGCGCGGGGATTGGCGGCGAATATGCGGCGATCAACAGCGCGATCGATGAGCTCGTGCCGGCGCGAATTCGCGGGCGCGTCGATTTGATCGTCAACGGCAGTTTCTGGCTGGGCGCGGCGGCGGGATCGCTGTCGGGAATCGTGCTGTTGAATCCGCGTTTTGTGCCGTATCGCTTCGGATGGCACATCGGTTTCGCGATCGGCGCGGTGATCGGTTTGGCGATCCTCTATCTGCGCAATTTCATTCCGGAAAGCCCGCGATGGTTGCTGATGCACGGCCATCGCGGCGAGGCGGAAGCGGTGGTCGTGGAGATTGAGCGAGCCGTCGAAGATCGCATCGGATATCCGCTCGATCTCCCTGACGCCGCGCTTGCGATCCGAATCCGCCCTCGCGGCCCGATCGGAATCGCCGGCGCGCTGCGCACGATCGCGATCCGCTACTGGCGGCGCGCTCTGCTCGGGCTGACCCTGATGGTCGCGCAGGCGTTCACCTACAACGCCATCTTCTTCACTTATGCGATCGTGCTGAACCGCTTTTACGGCGTCGCCGCCGCGCACGCGGCGGCATATCTGCTTCCATTCGCGGCGGCGAATTTCGCCGGGCCGGTCATCATGAGTCCGCTGTTCGACACGGTCGGCCGGCGGCGGATGATCGCCGCGACCTACGCGATCGCCGCATTGATATTGATCCTGACCGGCGCGATGTTCGCGCGCGGGATGCTCACCAGCTTCGAGCAGGGCCTGCTGTGGACATTGATGTTCTTTTTCGCTTCGCCGGCCGCGAGTTCTGCCTATCTTACGGTGAGCGAAATTTTTCCGCTGGAGATTCGCGCACTGGCGATCGCGATTTTCTTCGCCGCCGGCACCACGATAGGCGGAGTCGCCGCGCCATGGCTTTTCGGCCGGCTGATCGACACTGGTTCGCGCGTGGCCTTGCTCCACGGCTATCTGACCGCCACGGCGCTGATGCTGCTGGCGGCGGCGGTCGAGATAATTATCGGCGTGCCGGCGGAACGGCAAAGCCTCGAGAGCATCGCGCCGCCGCTCGCGGCCGAATAGTCTGGAGCCTGAGACGCTACTCCTCGTCGGAAAGCGTGCGCGCAGCCTCGGCGACTACCGTCTTGGCGGCGGCCGAAAGCTTCTTTTTGCCGCGCACAACCTTGACCGCCTCTTTCACGCCGGTCGCGATCAACTTGTCAATCTTTTTTCCGTGCACGCCAGCGGTCATTTTGCGCGCGGATTTGTTGGCGGCTTTCGGGACCGCTTTCTTCGCTACCCGCCGCTTTGGAGTTTTTCCTTTCGCCGATTTTTTGGGCGTTGCGGCTTTTTTCGACTTCTGCATTTTCTTTTTAGTCGCCATGGTAAATGTCTCCTAACTTCCGACTCTTCATCCGCTTGAGATTCCCGCCGCGCCGGATGATAAGAAACTCGATAACGCGACCGCAAGGAAACCAGCGAGGTTCTGGCGATGTTCAACGGCATCAAGGTGATCGACGCCGACGGCCACGTGATGGAGCCCAACGATCTTTACGATCAATATCTCGAAGCGAAGTTCAAACCGGACCTGGAGGAACTCAAGCGCGCGGCTGAACGCCGCCCGTCGAAATTCTTCTTCGGCATCTTCCATCAGCTCGACACGGGCCGTCCGCTCGGCGTGCCTCATCCGGACAAACCGCTCGTGCGTACGGGCCGCAACCCGCGCGCCGAGAAACCCGACATGCGCGGGGGATGGGATCCGCACATCCGCATCAAGGACATGGATCGCGAGGGCATCGACGTCGCGGTGCTGTTCGCGACCGTGGTTTCGAGCTTCTGTTCCTTGAAAACGGTCGATTTCGAAGTTGCGATGATCCAGGCCTACAATCGCTGGATCGCCGATTATTGCGCCGCATATCCGAATCGATTGAAAGCGGTCGCGGTCGTGCCGATGCGCGATCCGGAGCGCGCCGCCACGATGATTCGCGAGGCCGCGCGCACGCCGTGGGCGGTCGGCGTCTATCTATCCGGCCATATTGAAGACCGCCTGCTCGACCATCCCGCGCTTCATCCGATTTGGCAGGCCTGTCAGGAAACCGATTTGCCGGCCTGCTTTCATGGCGGCACCGCGCGTCCGCCTTACGGGCTTGGCACGTTCGAGATGACCAACAATCTCTTCCTGCAACATTCCGCGACCAATCCGTTTGAAATGATGCGGGCGGTCGCGTCGCTCGTCGGCGGCGGCGTGCTTGATATGTTCGATCGGCTGCGCGTCGCCATCTTGGAGGCGGGCGTGGGATGGCTGCCGTTCTGGATGGAGCGGTTGGATGAGCATTACGAACTGATGCCGGAGTACGTGCCGTTCCTGCGGCGCAAACCATCTGAAGCAATCCGGTCGGAGAATTTCTTTATCTCATGCGATCCCGACGAGGAGACGTTGCCGTTCGTCGCGAATTTCGTCGGCCCGGAGCATATCCTCTACGCTTCGGACTATCCGCATTTCGACGGCCGCTTTCCCGATACGGTCAAGCTGACGGCGCGGCCTGAAGTCTTTCCGCCCGAGGTACAGCGGAAGATTTTGTGGGACAATCCGCGCCGGCTTTATACGCGGATTTCCTAGCCGCACAGCCTGTAAAGAGCGCCGGCCGCGCCGGTCACGAAAACTTCGTCACCGCCGAGGCCGGCAGCACCACGCGCACGCCCGTGGCTTCGAGCGTATTGAGCAGGATCGCAACGCGCTCCGCGCCGGACATGTAGCGCTCGAAAATCGCCGCGAAACCGCGGAACGGCCCTTCGACCACGCGCACCGGCTCGCCGCTTCCCAGCGCCTGTTCTTCAATCTTGACGACGCCGTTGACGCCGCGCCGCCGTATCTCTTCGATCACGCCTTGCGGCACGGTCAGAGGATCGGCTCCCGCGCCGACGATCCCCTGCACGCCATGCAGATATTTGACGTCGAAATAATGAAGCTGCGGATCGAGCCGCGCGAACAAATAACATGGAAACAGCGGCGTGATCGTCCACGCCATCTTGCCCCATCGCGGCGTGCGCGCTTCCAGCAGCGGCAGAAACACCTCCGGCAAAACCGCCGCAAGCTGATCCCTGACCCATCGCTCCTTGTTCGGTTTGGTGCGGATTAAATACCACTCCATGTCAATCCGCTCCTTCGGCGCTGCCGTTATTCGGCGCCGTGCCGAATCCCCGTACAATCATCAACACCTTATCCAAACAACTCGCCAGCCAACGATTTTAGCAGGCATCCGCGCGGAAGGCGTCAAACATTGGCTGAAAACACGCCGAGACCGCCAACCGCCCGCCGCTTAACACCGCTGTGAATAGATGAATATCGCCAACCAGACGGCGACGATTCGCAAATTTGACCGGCCAGGCAAATTGCGCGCGACAGGAATTTTTTTTCAGATTGGGCTACTGTCCGGCGTCGTCACAAGACGTCGACCGGCGTCTGGCGTCACGATTTTCTCGCAGCTTGAGACCTTCGTCCGACGCGGCGAAGGCTCCGATTGATAATCCGCCAGATCAGTCGAATGGCAGTCCGACATAATTCTCCGCGAGACTCGTCGCCGCCGCACGCGAACTGGTCACATAATCCAATTCGGCCTGCTGGCGGCGCCAATCGAATGGAGTTTCGTCCGGAAAGCGATGCAGCATCGAGGTCATCCACCACGAAAACCGCTGCACTTTCCAAACCCGGCGCAGACAAACCGAAGAATAATTGTCGAGCGGCTCGCGCCGTCCCGACCGATAGAACTCCGCGATCGCCGCGGCCAGCACCTTCACATCCGCGACCGCCAGGTTCAGCCCCTTGGCGCCTGTCGGCGGCACGATATGCGCCGCGTCGCCGGCCAGGAACAGCCGCCCGTAACGCATCGGCTCCGCGACGAAACTGCGCATCGGCGTGATTCCCTTCTGCACGATCGGCCCTTCGGCGAGCCGCCAATCGCTTTCCGTCGCGAACCGCGTTTGCAGCTCCCGCCAGATTCGATCGTCGGGCCAGTTTTCGATCTCCTCGCCCGGATCGCATTGCAGATACAGCCGCGTGAGCGACGGCGTGCGCATGCTATGCAGCGCGAAACCGCGTGCGTGGCTGCAATAGATCAGTTCGTCCGAAGACGGCGCGACTTCCGCCAGGATGCCCAGCCACGCGAACGGGTACACCCGCTCATAGATAGTCAGCGCGGCGCGCGGAATCGCTTCGCGGCAGACGCCGTGAAAACCGTCGCATCCGGCGACGAAGTCGCAGTCCACGCGATGCTCGAAGCCGGCGTGAATGAAAAGAATTTCCGGATGATCGCCGTCGATATTTCCGACCCGCACATCTTCGGCTTCGAAATAGATCGGCAGCCCGGCGGAGACGCGCGCGTCGGTCAGGTCTTTGACCACTTCGCGCTGCGGATAAATCATAATCGAACGGCCGCCGGTCAGGCCGCTCAGGTCGATGCGGCGGCTCCGGCCGCCGAAGCGCAATTCGATTCCGTGATGGACCAATCCCTCGCGGCGCATCCGCGCGCCGACTCCCGCCGCGTCCATCAGGTCGCACGTGCCCTGTTCGAGCACGCCCGCGCGCACGCGCTCCTGCACGTATTCGCGGCTCCGCGTTTCGATTACGACCGATTCGACGCCGGCCCGAGCCAGCAGATGCGCGAGCATCGTGCCCGCCGGCCCCGCGCCGACAATTCCGATCTGCGTGCGCATCGCCGTTCCGCACCGAATCCGCGCCGCTCCCGTTCGGCGCGAAAATCCGCCCCGTTAGTCGCCGATCAGGTCGCCTTCAAGCGCGCGCGCGAGCGTTCCCTGAATCAGCGCGCGCGCCGTCAGACGCGGATGGTCCGCCTCGATCGCGATTTTGCCCGCGGCCGCATGATCGTGAAATTCCACCGCGTCGAGCCCGCCAAGCGGAAACCGCACGAACTGCACCGCGCTGATCCGGTCGGTCGCGATCTGGCGGCTGTCGAAGCGCGCGGGTTCGCGCCGCGCGCCGATTGCGATCCATAAGTGCCGCTCCAGGCCGACCAGCTCGCGCAGCGCCGCGTCGCGTTCCTTCACGTCGGCGTATTCGATCAGCATGGTCGCCGTCAGTTCGCCAGGCCGCGGCAGCAATTCGTTGTAGGTGTCGATCTCATGTCGCAGCGCGTCTTCGGCTTCGATCCGCTCCGCGCGGATCATCTCTTCGATCTGATACCAAACCGTCTGGCCGTTCTCGAACAGCAGCGTCAGATGGTCGCCGACCGCCAGCCGCCGCCGCTCCTTTTCCGCGATAAACAGCGGGCGCAGGAGCGGACGGAGAATCTCGTACTGCCGCCACGGCAGCAGCTCTTTCAGCGTAATCGGCTTCACGATTTTTCTTCCCCAGCGGGCGCCGGCACGGGCGTCGCGAAGCCGTCAGCCTCGTATGCGCGCGCCAGCACTTCGAGCGGGCTGATCGGGCGCGCGCCGATCGCCTGCTCGATTTGCAGCGCCGCCAGCGGACAATCGGTCGCCATCACCTGCGCCTCAGCATCGCGCATGCCGGCGAAAGCCTTCTCGCCCCACTTCATCGAGAGCGGAAAAAATTCCTTCTTCATCGCCCACGTGCCGTCGTGCGCAGTGCAGGCGTCCACCGTGGCGATTTCGACTCCCGGAATCTGGCGCATCAGGTCACGCGATCGCAACCCAATCGCCTGCGCCTTGAGATGGCACGGCACATGGTAGGCCACTTTGCCCGGCGTGGATTTGAACGATCGATCGAATTTGCCGGCGCGCCGCAACTGATAAAGCATCTCGCCCGGATCGACCACCGCCGCAGCGACTTCGCGCGCTTCCGGCGTGCCGACCAGCGTCGGATATTCGCGCCTGAGCGTCATCGAACAGGTCGGATTGATCGCCGCGATTTTGTAGCCTTCGCGCGCAAGCGGCAGCAGACTTTTCACGTTGGCCCGCGCTTGCTTCTGCGCGAAAGCTACGTCGCCGCCGTCCAGCGCCGGCATCCCGCAGCAATTTTGCTCCGGGCTCGCGATCGCGCATCCATTCCGCGCCAGCAGCTTGATCAGCGCCTGTCCCGGCCCCGGATTGTAGTAATTCACAAAGCAGGTATGAAAAACGGCGACTTTGGCGCTGGGCTCCGCCGGCGCCGCGGGGATTCCCGTGCGCTCAATCCATTTTTCGAAAGTTTCGCCGGCGAATTCAGGCAGCTTTTTATCGCGATGGATTCCCAGCATCCGCTCTATCATCCGCCGCTGGAACGGACTGCGGCAGACCCAGTTCGCGAGCGCCGGAATCTTCGAGCCGATTTTGCCAGCCCGATCGGGATCGCCCAGCATCTTTTCGCGCCGCGCGATGCCCCGCTCCCTGGCCCGGACTGCGCGCGCGCGCAGCATCAGCGCCGGAAAATC
>JADBKU010000044.1 GCA_014896235.1 bacterium
CTCGCAACGTAGGCGGCGCCGCCGGGAAAACCGTGGATGCCGGCGACCGACGAGGTAATCACGATGCTGCCGCCGCCGCTCTTCGCCATCGCCGGAATCACATGCTTCAGCCCAAGAAATACGCCGCGCACGTTGACCGCGATCACGCGGTCGAACGCGTCAGTCGGCAATTCCCTGATCGGAATAAACTTGCCTTCGATGCCCGCGTTGGCGAGGTAAATATCGAGCCGGCCGTAGCGCTCGACGGCGGCGTCCACGTATTTCCGCGTGTCGTCGTCGCTGGTCACGTCGGCGACGATCGAACTCGCGTGATTTCCGCCGATCGCCTCGACCGCGTCGCGCAACGCGCGCTCGTCGAGATCGACCAGCAGCGCCTTCGCGCCCTCTTCAACGAAACGTTTCGCCGCCGCGCGGCCGATTCCGCCCGAACCGCCGGTGATTACCGCGACGCGTCCATCGAGTTTGCCCATCTTTGTCTCCAATCCGCTCGTTCGTTATGTGGCGATGCGTAAGCGCTACGCCTGCGCGCGCATCCAGTCCGCGACGCGCTCGCCAATCATGATGCAGGTCAAATTGGTGTTGGCCCGCACGATATTCGGCATCACCGAGGCGTCGGCGACGCGCAAGCCTTCGACGCCGCGCACCCGGCAATATTGATCGACCACCGCCATCGGATCGCTCTCGGGTCCCATCTTCGCCGTGCCTACCGGATGGTAAATGGTGCCGCAGTTGGCGCGCACGAAATCGGCGACGGCGGCGTCCGACGCAACCGTTTCGGCGTTGATGTTGACGAACTCCTTTAGATAAGGCGCGAAGCGTTTGCTGTTCATGATCCGCCACGCGAGCCGCACGCCGTCCGCCATCCGGCGCAGGTCCTCCGCATCGCCCAGATAGTTCAAATCGATCGCCGCGGGAACGTTCGGATCGGCGCTGCGCAGGCTGACGCGGCCGCGCGCCCGCGGTCGCTGCAGGCCGGGCGCGAGCGCGATGCTCGGCACGGGCAAATCGAGCTCGGAACCGATCCAGAGCGACTTATCGAAGAAATTCAGCGCGTACATCTGCATGTCGTTGAATTCGTTCGAGCCGCTCGCGGTGTAACGGATTCCGACCGGGTTCGTGACCTGCGGGTCATGCGGCACGCCGGGCGCCGGAATCGCGACCACCGGAGCGAGCACGTGATCGATCAGGTTCGCGCCCACTCCGGGCGAATCGACGACGCAGCGCACGCCCAGCGCCTCGAGTTCGGCGCGCGGGCCGATTCCGGAGCGCATCAGAATCGCCGGCGAATTGATCGCGCCCGCCGAGAGCGTGACCCGGCGCGCCCGGACCGTTTGCGCCGCGCCGCCGCATTCCACCGCGACGCCCACCGCGCGGCCGCCCTCGACGATCACGCGATGGACGTTGCAGAACGAGCGAATCGTAAGGTTCAAGCGATGGCGCGCCGGATGCAGGTAGCCGATCGCGGTGGAGATGCGCACGCCGTCGCGCCGGTTGCGCGGCCATGGCCCCACGCCGGTCGCGCGCGGCTCGTTATGGTCCCACGCCTCGGCGTAACCGATCTCCCGACACGCGTCGTAGAACGCCTTATTGATCGGCTGCCAGGTCTCGCGCCGCGGCCGCTCGATCCAGATCGGACCGCTCGCGCCGTGAAAATCGCCTTCGGCGTCGCGATCGTTTTCAAGCTTGCGGTAGTAGGGCAAGATTTTGTCGAAGCTCCATTCCCGATTGCCCCACGCCGCCCATTCGTCGAAATCCTCGGGCGTCCCGCGCAGCGCGATATGCCCGTTCACGGCGGAACATCCGCCGGTCACCTTGCCGCGCGGATAGGCGATTTCGCGATCCGCCGTGGCTTTCGCGACGAAACCCCAGTCATGCGGCCCGGCGGAAATCCAGGTGCGCAGCAGATCGTCTGGAGTCTGTTCGACCGCCTGATAATCCGCGCCGGCCTCGAGGAGCAGGACGCTGCGATCCGGATCCTCGCTCAGGCGCGCGGCCAGCGCCGCGCCGGCCGATCCGGCGCCCACAACGACGTCGTCGTATTCCATCGCTCGATACCCCGTATTCGATCCGCGCGCGGATTTCCGCGCCGTCCGGCGCGAGTCCCCTTTCGCGCGCCGTTTCTCGTCTAGCAGATGGCGCTCGCGTGCGACAACGACCGCAAACCGCCGCCTTGGCCGGCCGGTTGCGCCAAGACTCCGCCCGCGACCGCAAATCAACTTGACATTCTTCTCATTTTAGACTTAATCTAAGCCACGATGGAGGCTTGGATCGCGGAACGATTGCGGACGGCCAACGTGCAGCCCTCGGCGCAGCGCGTCGCCGTTGCGAAGTACGTTCTAATGACCAAAGATCATCCAACCGCGGACCAGGTATGGGCGAAGGTTCGGAAAAGCTTTCCGATGATTTCGCGGGCGACAGTGTACAACACGCTCAATCTGTTCGTGAAAAAGCGCCTGCTCCGCCAGTTCGTGCTGAACGACGGGAGGATGGTCTTCGACGCCAACGTCGGCCGGCACCATCATTTCATCGACGAAGAAACGCGGCGCATTTACGACCTTCCGTGGGAGGCGTTGACCGTGTCGAAACTCGATTCGCTAAAGGGCTTTGAAGTGCGGGAATGGCATGTGGTGGTGCGCGGCCGGGCAAAAAATCACCAGCGCTGACGAGAGCGTTTTTTTGGACCTGTATTTAGACATATTTTAAAATTGGAATTGATCAAATATACGCCGCGGCGAATCCGCCTCCGGCGCGGCGGCCGGCGATCGGCAAGCGAATGGGGAGGAAGGCAAATGTCGGTGAGATCATTCATCCGGGCGCTGGCGATCGCCGCGTTCATGGCGTTCAGCGGCGGCGGGCGCGCTTCCGCAACGATGCCTGCGCCGAAGCCCGACGAGCTTGCGCAACCCAAGAGCGTCGATCAGCCGGGATTTCCCGAGCAACTCTATAAATGGGTGATTCCCGCGCATAATCCGCAATCGGCGGCCAAGGTGGCGCTGGGCAAGGAATTGTTTTTCGATCCGCGCCTGTCGGTCGACAATACCGTCGCCTGCGCCAACTGCCACGACCCTGACAAAGGCTTCACCGACCAGTTGCCGACCTCCATGGGCGTGCACGGCAAATTCGGCCAGCGCAACGCTCCCACCGTCCTTGACGCGCTGTTCAACATCGAACAGTTCTGGGACGGCCGCGCCGCGACGCTCGAGGATCAAGCCGAGCAGCCAATACTCAATCCGATCGAAATGGGCATGCCCGACGAAAAGACGGTCGTCGCGAAGCTCGATTCAATTCCCGAATATAAGGCGTCGTTCAGGAGCGTTTTCGGATCCGATCCAGCCTACGCCAGCGTTGTCGCGGCGATCGCGGCTTATGAGCGCACGCAAATCGCTTTCGACTCTCCCTTCGACCGCTACATGGCCGGCGACTCCAATGCGCTGACCGCTCAACAGAAGCGCGGCTGGGCGATTTTCAACGGCCAGGGCCGATGCATGTCGTGCCACGGATGGAATCCCACGCGGCCGCTCTTTACCGACGATCGTTTCCACAATATCGGCGTTTCCGCGCATAGCGCGAATTTCGTACCGCACGCGCGCGAGGCTCTCGCGCTGCTGGCTCACGGAGGCGGCGGCGCCCGCGAGATCGATCGGCTCGCCATTTCGACCGATATGAGCGAACTCGGGCGCTTTCTCGTCACCAAGCAGCCGCACGACATCGGCGCGTTCCGCACCATGGATTTGCGCAACCTCTATCTGACGGAACCTTATTTCCACGACGGATCGCAGGCTACGATCTGGGATACGCTCGATCATTACAACAAAGGCGGCGTGCAGAATCCCTACCTCGACGGCGGCATCGTGCCGCTCGGCTTGAGCGGTCAACAGGAAGACGATCTTGCGGCCTTCCTGCTCTCTCTAACCAGCCAGCGCTACATGGCTCAGGCGGAAAAGGAATACCAGCGGCAGTTCCGGATTTCCCGCACCACCCGGCCGCAGCGCGATACCGCCGCCGCAATGGGCCTCAAAGGCCGCAACGGTCCCGGTTTCTCCGGCCCGTTCGGCGATATCGGTCCTGGCCAGGCCGCGATGAACGAGAATCCCGCCAGTCTCGGCGGCAACTAAGGCATTCAACCATCCGGGGAGAATTCGTCATGGCCGCTCGCCACAAAAGCGTCGAAACCAAATACTATGAGGGCCGCGACCGCGTGCTGCGCGCCTTGCGCAATTGCGACCGCCGCACTTTTCTCAAACTCTCGGCCGCCGCGCTTGGCGCCGTGATGGCCAAAGGGCTGACGCCGCCGCATACGTTCCAGTTGGTTGACGTCGCCAATGCCGGCGTCGACAAAGAATGGAGCGGAACCGGCGCGGCCGGCGCCGCGCCTTTCCGATTCGCCTATATCTCCGACGCCCATCTCTATGAGCGGACCCTCAACCAGCGCTTCGTCCGCGCGATCGTCAAGGCCGTCGACGACGTCAATGCGCTCGACCCTCAGCCGGACTTCGTGCTCTACGGCGGCGACCTCGCCCAGCTCGGGTCGCCGCAACAGCTCGAAATGGGCAAACAGATACTCAGTAACCTCAAAGCGCCGGTCAAAATGATGGTCGGCGAACACGACTGGTTTTTAGATCTTGGCGAAAAGTGGCAGGAGCTGTTCGGAGCGCCGACATATTCATTCGATTGGAAGGGCGTTCACGTAGTAGTACTTCAAAGCGTCTATGAAAAAGATTTCTGGACGGCGCGGAGACTCACTCCGCAAGAACGGATGCAAACCGTCGCCGGCCTGGACAATCCAATCCAATCGCGCTTCGAGGTTGGCGAGAAGCAACGGGGTTGGCTGAAGAACGATCTAGCCAAGGTTCCGCACGCGACTCCGCTTTTGATCTTTTCGCATTCGCCTTTATACAAATACTACCGTCCGTGGAATTTCTGGACCGAAGACGCTGATGAAGTGCAGGCGATTCTGCGTCCATTCCACAAAGTGACGGTAATCCACGGCCATACTCATCAGATGCTCTTCAATCAGATCGGCAATATCAGCTTTTACGGAATGCTTTCGACCGCGTGGCCGTGGCCGTACGCCCCCGAAGGGCTGCCGCCCTTGACTGTCCAGATGAATCGCGCCGATCCGTTCGATCAATTCGACGGTTGCGGCGACGGCCAGTTCAGCGCGCGCGCCGACGGCCTGATCGACACGATATACAACTTGTGGGACCGCAATCCCGTCAACGTTCGAGCCGACTACCTGGTGTCGCGCGGCAGAGTCGATCGTCCGCCGGCGCCTCAGTTCGCCAGTTATTGAAACAGGCAGCAATCGTTCGAGAAGGAGAGGCCGGAACATGCCCAAGAGTCGAATTCTCTTAATCGCCGCGGCCGCATGCATCGCGGGGGCCGCCGGCGCGCGATATTTCCCTTCGCGAACGGTCGCCCCGGTCGCGTACGCGCAGTCTATCCCGGCGCACACCCTGCCCTCTCCAACCAGCGGCGGGGTCGTGATCGAATTGTGCGACGGCGTCACTCACACCGAAGTCAAAGGGCTGAAGCCAGGCGAACCGATGTCGCGCGAAGAGGCGCTCGCCGTCACCGGCCGGCTGATGGCTGAATGGCGGCGCAAACATCCGGGCGTGCCATGGCAAATGGCCGAAAACGACCAGCCGTCCGCCATGGCTGCCGCATCCGGCGCGGCCAAATCCGCCGCCTCTCCGGCGTCGCCGCCAAAGCTCCAGCAGGGCGATACGTACGCAAGCTTTCATGAGCGCGATTATAAAATCTGGAAGGCTCAAACAGACGCCTTCGTCGCGTACGGCGACCAGGTTTTTCATTCCGCCAAGCTGCTCGGCTCGACGATCGGCGTCAGTTGCGACATGTGCCATCCTAACGCCGCCAACACACACCCTGAAACCTATCCAAAATATCAGGAGCAGTTACAACGCGTCGCTCTGCTCCGCGACATGATCGATTGGTGCATCGAGAATCCTGTGAGAGGAGCGACCCTGCAGCCGAACGATCCCAGGATGCGCGCGCTCGAGGCTTACATACTCGCCCAGCGCAGAGGCGTTCCGCTCGACTACGGCAAACACTGACGCCAAATGGAAAAAATCTTGCGGCAGAAATCGAAACTATCAATGGAGGAAAAAAATGAACGAGAAGACTAACAAGAAGGCGGGCGGATGCCCGGTCGTGCACGGCACGACGAACCTCAGCATGATTTCGAACAGCCACTGGTGGCCGAATCAGATCAATCTCAAGATTCTCCGCCTGAACTCGCCCCTGTCCAATCCGATGGGCGGCGGCTTTGACTACGCCGGCGAGTTCAAGAAACTCGACTACTACGGACTGAAACGCGATCTTCAAGCGTTGATGACCGAGAGCCAGGATTGGTGGCCCGCCGATTTCGGCCACTACGGCGGACTGTTCATCCGGATGGCGTGGCACGGCGCCGGCACCTATCGGATCGGCGACGGCCGCGGCGGCGCCGGCTCCGGGCAACAGCGCTTCGCGCCGCTCAATTCCTGGCCGGACAACGCAAACCTCGACAAAGCCCGCCGGCTGCTCTGGCCGATCAAGCGGAAATACGGCCGCAAGATTTCCTGGGCCGATCTCATGATCCTCGCCGGCAACGTCGCGCTGGAATCGATGGGCTTCAAGACCTTCGGCTTCGGCGGCGGACGCCCGGACGCCTACGAGCCTGACGAATCCGTCTATTGGGGCAAGGAAGGCGCATGGCTGGAGGACAAGCGTTACACGGGCGACCGGCAGCTCGAAAATCCCCTCGCCGCCGTGCAGATGGGCCTCATCTACGTGAATCCGGAGGGGCCGAACGGCAAGCCGGACCCGGTCGCCGCCGCAATCGACATTCGCGAGACCTTCAGGCGCATGGCCATGAATGACGAGGAAACTGTGGCGTTAATCGCCGGCGGCCACAGCTTCGGCAAGACCCACGGCGCCGGCGATCCGAAGCTGGTCGGGCCGGAACCCGAGGCGGCGCCGATCGAGCAGATGGGTCTGGGATGGAAGAGCAGTTACGGCACGGGCAAAGGCAAGGATGCGATCACGGGCGGCCCGGAAGTCACCTGGACGACAACGCCGACGAAGTGGAGCAACAACTTCTTCGAGAACCTGTTCGGCTACGAATGGGAGCTGACGAAAAGCCCGGCAGGAGCGTATCAATTCGTGGCGAAAGGGGCGCCCGCAACGATTCCGGATGCCTATGACCCGTCCAAGCGCCATGCGCCAACGATGCTGGTGACGGATCTGGCTTTGCGGATGGACCCCGCCTACGAAAAGATTTCCCGGCGCTTCCTCGAGCATCCCGATCAGTTCGCGGACGCCTTCGCTCGCGCGTGGTTCAAGCTCACCCATCGCGACATGGGCCCGCGCTCTCGCTATCTCGGACCGGAGGTTCCGCAAGAAGAATTGATCTGGCAGGATCCCGTTCCCGCCGTTGATCACAAGCTGATCGACGCGAAAGACGTCGCCGACTTGAAGGCGAAGATTCTCGCCTCGGGCCTGTCGATCTCGCAATTGGTCTCGACCGCATGGGCGTCGGCCGCCACCTTCCGCGGCTCCGACAAGCGCGGCGGGGCCAACGGAGCGCGGATCCGCCTTGCACCGCAGAAGGACTGGGAAGTCAACCAGCCCGCTCAACTGGCGAAGGTGCTCGAAACCCTGACGGGCATCCAGAAAGCGTTCAACGGCACGGCTGCAAGCGGCAAGCGAGTGTCGCTCGCCGATTTGATCGTTCTCGGCGGATGCGCGGCGATCGAGCAGGCTGCGAGCAGGGCCGGGCACAACGTGACGGTTCCCTTCGCGCCGGGCCGCACGGACGCATCGCAGGAACAGACCGACGTCGAGTCGTTCGCCTATCTCGAACCGGTCGCGGACGGCTTCCGCAACTATCTCAAGACGAAATTCTCCGTGCCGGCCGAAGAATTGCTGATCGACAAGGCGCAGCTGCTGACGCTGACCGCGCCCGAGATGACGGTGCTGGTTGGCGGCTTGCGCGTCCTGGGCGCGAACCACGGCGGTTCGGGACACGGCGTCTTCACCACGCGGACCGAGACGTTGACGAACGACTTTTTCGTCAACCTGCTCGACATGGGCACGGAATGGAAAGCGACCGAAGACGAAAACGTCTTCGAGGGATACGACCGCAAGAGCGGTCAATTGAAGTGGACCGCATCCCGCGTCGATCTTGTCTTCGGCTCCAACTCGGAACTGCGCGCGCTGGCGGAAGTCTACGGCGCGGACGACGCGCAAGCGAAATTTGTGACCGATTTCGCGGCGGCCTGGAACAAAGTGATGAACGCGGATCGCTTCGACCTCGCCTGATCCTGTTCAAGCGGTCCGCTTCCAACAACCGCAACAGCGCAGCCACGGCCGAACCTTCGGCTCTCCGGGCGCGGTCGTGGCTGCGCAAAATCCACGGAGCGCTCCAAACCGAAATTCCAAAGCCATGCGCCGGTACAATGATGGCACGCTCTGTTCGCGATAGAACGCGTAATGACGCGGAAAAGCTGATGGCAATCTTCCGTGAACGCCTGCGCGAACGAGGACTCAAACCCGCGGCCCAGCGCGACAACGTCGCCCTGACTTTCTTCAAACTCGGCCGCCCCATCAGCGCTGAAAAACTGTACGTCGAGGTTAAGAAGGTCAATCCTTACGCCGGCCAAGCCACGGTTTATCGCACACTCCGGCTGCTCAAGGAATGCGAGCTGGTTTATGAACGTTATTTCAGTGACGGCAAAGGGCGTTATGAGATCGTTAACGACAAAGACCCTCGTCACCAGTTTATCTGCGATCGGTGCGGTCGCATCATCGAATTCCAGAACGCGCGGCTGGAGCGAATCAGCTTCGCTGTGGCCCGCGAGCTGGGCGTCCTGCTGGGCCGCCAAAAGATCGAGCTTTATGGAACATGTCCGCGATGTCTCAAGGAGGAGCGCCGACACAGTCCGGCCATTCGTTTTTTCCGCAGACCGCACACCAAGACGCGCGCGCCTGCTTACTGAGTTTCCATAGTTGAACGACATTCGGGGCAGTCGAACGAGGGAAAGGCTTCCATCCAGGGCGTAATACCAGCCGAAAGCGGCGGCTGAAATCTTTGTCGGCGCGATCCGGTCGCGACCAACCCGAGCGGCCGGCTGTTTGAGCGGCGAAACAACTACGCGATTAAAAATCCCGCTGGCGCGGTTGCGATTTATCGCGCGACTTCGCGGCCTCCGGGCGCGCGTCAGCCTCCGACGCGCGACTTGCTATCGATCGTCGTCAGCAGTTTGCCCTCTTCCCGCACTTTTGCGTCGAGTTGCTCAAGCTCCTGGGGAGTCAGCGGATGGAGCGTGCCCGCGTACTTGACGTCGACATGGCCGCCGCCGCTAGCAAACGCATACGTCTCGCACTCAGCGGAAAGTTTGTCGTTTGCGATTAGCGTGAGGCGAGTCGTTTCGGTCTGGCTGACCGGAGGCATGCAGCTCGCACAAACCGAATTGAGCGTGAATTCGACGCTTTTGGGACTCAGCACCTTGACGGCGCTCTTCACTACGGGCCATTTCGGATCGCCGTAGACGCGAGTCTTGAGAAACACTTCACCGTTGCGCTCGCCGAACAGGTAACTCATCGGCACGCCGCCGGTCGTCGCGGGGCGTCCCTGCCCGCTCACCGATACAACATGCACGGTCCCGCCCCATGTGCCCACGAAACCGGTGTCGGCGTGCGGCAGATAAAGCAGATTGGCGTCAGGAATGATCGCGGAGGCCGCATTCCACGAATGCGCTTGCACATGATCGAAGCTGGCGGCAAGATCCGCGCTGTTTGACGCCTTTACCCTGCTGCCGAACATCCCGCTGCGCTCGGCGACGATCGCCGCGATTGCGATCAAAATTACGGCTGCGCCCGCGCTGGCCAAAACAATCCGGTTGCGGCTATTTTTTGCCGAACCTTTGCCTTGAATCTGGCCGGTTTCGGCGCCGCAAGCCGAACAATGCCGCGCATTCTCGTGGATTTTCGCCCCGCATTTCTTGCAATACATCGATAACCGTACGATTCGTCCGCAACCAACAATGACTTCTCGCGGACCTTCGGGCGCTAATTCTTGATACGTACTACGGCGGATTTTCGTTTCGCGTGCGAACGAAGCCGTCATTCCGACGTGGCGCGCGCCCACGGCGGCCGCATCCGCACGATTTTCCGAAATATCGGACACGACTCCTCATGCGCACCCGGCAGATAGCCTGTGCTGAGCAGGAACTCGCCGGTTATCTCGCCGCCGGTAAATAAAAACGTCCGTTTGAACAATTTAACCCACTCTGGCTTGTCCATCGGATGATGCAAGTCGAGCCAGCCCGCGAACGATCCGTGCTCGCGCCTTAACTCGACGACTCTGCGCGCGTTTTCGATCGCCGCGTCGATTTTTAGCCGATTGCGAATGATGCTTTGGTCCGCAAGCAGTCGCGCTCGCTGACGTTCGCCATAACGCGCTATTTTATCCACCTCAAAATTGTCGAAGGCGGCGCGAAAACTTTCCCGCTTTTTCAAAATCGTCAGCCAGGAAAGTCCTGCCTGATTGATTTCGAGCACCAACCGTTCGAATAACGCTCGCTCGTCACGAGTCGGGAAGCCATATTCGCGGTCGTGATACGGGCCATGCAGCGGATGGCCCGGGGCGATTTTGCAGTAGCTCATCGAGGCGCCGCCTTGGATTACGCTCCAATACGCGAACCATACCGAACGGGCGTCAATAAGTTTAATTTGACACGATTGGCGCCAGCAAACGCAAATTCCGCAATTCAGATTCGCTCAGATTCAATTGCACGGCGTCCGTCCGCTTGCGCGGCTACCTCGGGGACCGTAATTTTCTTCGGCTTGCGCCGCTCATCCGACGCATCTTAGGCGCTCATCGCGAAAATGTCCGCCGACGAAATCGCCAATCACGCCAACGCCGTTTCGCCGCGCTTGAGTCAACCCGCGCTCGACTCGCCGCGCGCGTGGCTGATGGCGGTCGCGGCGTTCTTCGCCTGTTTCACGATATTTGGCGTGGTCTATAGCTTTGGCGTTTTCTTCAAGCCGATGGCGGCGCAATTCGGCGGCTCTCGCGCCCACACCTCGATCGTTTTTTCGCTCACCGCGGCCATTTATAACCTGCTTGGTCTCGCCGCAGGACATCTGAGCGACCGTTTCGGCCCGCGTCGCGTGATGGCTGCGGGCGCCATCGCGATCGGCGCGGGACTATTCTTTACTGCGTCGGCGGGTAGTTTGTGGTTCGGATGCGTCGCCTATGGACTGGGCGTGGGCGTCGGGGTGGCGTGCTGGTATGTGCCCGCGCTTGCCGTGGTCGGCGGGTGGTTTCTGAGACGGCGCACGGCGGCTTTGGGAGTCGCGGTCTCGGGCGTCGGATGCGGCACTCTTGTGGTCGTTCCGATCGCCGCCGCCCTAATCCAGCGGTTCGGATGGCGCGAGGCGTACCTAATAATGGGCATGGCGTCATCCTTAGCGCTGCTTGGATGCGCTTGGGTCATCGTAGCGCCTCCGCTCCACGAGACAGCCGCAGCGGCGCCAATTCAACTGACGGCGGCGATGGGCACGCGGGATTTCGTTTTGCTTTACGTGTCCGCAGTGCTCTCGTCCGTCTCGATTTACATTCCCTTCGTTTATTTGCCCGATTTCGCGCATAGCCACGGCGCCAGCCAAGTTGCCGCCGCCGCCCTGGTCGGAATCATCGGCGCCGCCAGCGTCGGCGGGCGGCTGGGGCTGGGAGCTGTCGCCGGTCGCGCCAGCACGATCAGCCTTTACAAGGCCACGATGCTGCTATTGGGGCTTAGCTATGCGTTCTGGATCGGCGCGCACTCCTACGCGACGCTGGTGGTATTCGCGCTCGTGATGGGCGCGTCGTACGGCGGGATGATCGCCCTGTCGCCCGCGGTGGTCGCCGAAATCTTTGGCGTGCGCGGACTTGGCGCGCTTCTCGGCGCGCTCTACACGAGCTCCTCGATCAGCGCGCTCGCCGGTCCGCCGCTCGCCGGACTCGTGATCGATCGCACCGGCAGTTATCTATGGGTCGCGGCGATGGCCGGCGGATGCAGCTTGGTTGGATACGCGGCGCTTATTCCACTTATTTCGCGCACAATCGCCACGGATGCGAAATGCGCCGCGCCAACCGACGCATGAAGGCGACGCGAGTTAATTGCTGCTCAAGCGTCGATTTTTATCTTCTGAATCAACCTCTATTCTTATCGCTGCATTTAAGATAGTTTCGAGCGACAGGTCTAACGACGCCGTATGGGCAACTCAGTCGAAGCATTATTGTCGGATTCCAAGAGCTTCTCCGCTCCCGTCGAAGCGCCGGAAAATTCCGGCGAATTCAAGGGCTTCACGCGCAAGGGCCTCGTCAACGCGACCGGAAATCTGCTGCTTGCCGGATGTTTTTTCTCCAGCGCTTTCACGCTCGGCGGCCATCACGACTTCAGCGCGGCTAATATCATCTGGAGCGTCGGCGCATTCCTGATGGGCTTCTTCTCGCTGGTCCGCACGATGCCGAAGGCCACGATGGTCAATTTGCGCAGTCTGTCCGCGACGGGCGGGATGCTGATTGTACCCGCGATGGTCCAACTGACCGTGCCGTCCACAGGTATCGTGCAAACCGTGGGAATCGGAATCGAAATCGCCGGAATGCTCTTTACGCAAGTCGCGCGCGTCTTTCTTGGGCGCAGCTTCGGCCTGTTGCCGGCTAATCGCGGCGTCGTCAGCAACGGTCCGTTCCGCCTGATGCGCCATCCGATCTATGCGGGATGGCTGCTGCTGTCGATCGGCTACGCGATTTGTTATCCGAGCGCGCTCAACTTCCTGATCAACGTCATCAGTCTGCCGTTCATGATGTGGCGCATCGAACAGGAAGAAGAATTGCTAATGGCCGATCCAGAATATCGCACCTACGCCGGCAAAGTCCGCTATCGCTTGATTCCCGGCCTGCTCTAGGCGATTGCGCCGCGCTCGTATTATGGCATCCGCCACGATACGAGCGTTCGTAAATTGCCTATAATCATCGTTATTCGCTGGTTAGGCGAGTTATCGCGTGCCTGAACAGGCGCCTATCCGTCCGCGATCGCCAAAATCCCCGCTTTGGGACAGGCCAAGTGGCGCCCGATCGTGTCCGTTCGCGCCACTTCGCGGCTTTTTCTGTCCCTTCGCCGCCATTCGCCCGTCCGCCCCGCCGCGCTTCCGCGGGTATCGAATCACAGGCTCCGATTCACCGCCCTCTGGCCATCCGCGGGCTTGATTAATGGGCGGGTTCGCCTGTTCCGACCCTGCGCCGCATAACGCCAGATCGTCATTCGCGGGCTTGACCCGCGAATCCATACCGATGCGGCTTTGGAAGCGAGCCGGCTTGCTCATGGTCGGCGCGCTGGTCAGGGGCGAGATCGTCACGCGCTGGCGCGAAGCGGCGCCGGAACAATTGGGCGACGTGATCCTGCTGCGGGTGCGCGGACAGCCGTGTCATGTCGGCGTGGTGGTGGCGCGCGGCAAGTTCCTGCACGCCTTCGAGGGCACGCGCTCCTGCGTCGAGCGCTACGACGGCCTCAAATGGCGCCGCCGTATTATGGGGTTCTACCGCTATGCGGGGTAACGGAAAAACTCGCGCGATGCATTGCTCAAGTGCGTGGCAGCGGATCACTGATTTGTCGGAGCGCCCATTGACGACATGCGGGATGATCGTCAGTCCCCAATCCTTCACACTCAGGTGGAAGCTTACTGCCTCTCCAGCACGAGATTCCCTTGCGAAGCCAAGCATACGACGCGGAACTATGGGCGTCACAAATGCGCTGTTGGTCGATCGCCTCGTGAAGCGTTCGCTCCTTCAAAGCAGCGGCTACTTCTGGCGAGGACGATGCGCATCCGCTTATCGCCATGAGTATCAGGAGAAACGCTCCTATCGTGCGAAAAGTAACGTTTGATGCAGTCGGAGAGTTTTTTGTGGTTGGCAAACCGAGTTCGCTGGAAGCCCAATCGACACTGCGGTTACCCATCTTCAAACAATTCCATTCACCCTGAAGTATTACTTTAATGAAGGCCATAAGTGCTTATAAGAACATTTTCATTGAGCTGCGCATTGGAAGCCGCGAATGCCTGCAATGCTCCGATTTGTTCCAGTCCCCATCGATGGCAAACAGGGAAATCGTCTGTTCCCGGCTTTTCGCACTGCGTTGGGAGATCTCTACCCGTACACGAAGTCTTTAGCCAAGCCGAAGGATTCTCACTCTTGGAATTGGCATCACAAATCCGTTGTTCGTCAATTACTCGATGGACATCACGCTCTTGGAAGGCGGCAGCCTCCCTTTGCGTGGTGCATCCGGCGAGAAAAAACAGGGTAGCGATCAACAAGCCCATGAGCTGAATTCTCATGCATAATTCTATAAAGCATTCGTTCTGGTCGGTTCAACCTCACTCTTCCGCGATGCATGCGACGGAAACAGTAAAGATCGCAACATGCAGACATCCGTTCAGAACAGAACGGCTTTTAGTTGAGGTACCCGTGGGCGGCTCGGTCGCCGACTTGATTCGTGCGCTCGGACTCGACCCGGCAATTCCAGCCCGAATTTTTGTTGACGATCGAAGAATTATGCCGGCTGAACGCCACCTAGTTTTTCCAAGGGCTGGCCAGATATTAACGATTCGAGCTGTTCTCGCCGGAGGCGGTAGAAGCAAAGATGTCGAACTTATCACTTTAGCGGTCGCTGCGGTCGCCGCTATAGCGACCGCTGGAATTGGAGCAGCGCTTGCCGCGCCAACCGCTGCTGGCGCAACTGCAGGCGCGGGTGGCGTAACTGCAGGCTCTGCGGGAACATTGTCGATCGGCTCATTACAGTTCGCTGGTCTGGCGGGAATAGAAGCCTCTGCGCGCAGTATACTCATTGCGGGCCTTAACGCGCTCGTAAGCGGAGCGATCCAATTCGGTGGGACGCAGCTAATCAACGCGCTGATACCGCCGCCGCGGACGCCGGTTGCGAAGCAGGAGACGACGCCGCACAGCTACACGGTGTCGGGGACGGCCAACGCCGCCGCGCCGTTTTCTCCCATCCCCAAGCTTTACGGCCAGCGGCGCATCTTCCCGCAATACGCGGCCAGCCCCTACAACGAACTGGTCGGCTTCGACCAGTACCTGCGCATGCTCTTCCTGCTCGGCTACGGCCCGCTCGACATTTCCCAGATCAAAATCGGCGACACCGCCATCGAGGACTACGAGGATGTCGAGTGGGAGCTGCGCCAACTCGTCATTCGCGGGCTTGACCCGCGAATCCATGCCTCCGCGGCGGTGCGATCGGGATGGATGCCCGGGTCAAGCCCGGGCATGACGAACGGAGCGCGCGCGGGACTGGCCTCAAAGCGCCTGACAAAACTTCACGCCGTTCCGGCCATGCGTCGCAAACGTTCGGTCGTCATTCACAGGCGCGACGGCCGCGGCGGTTCGCTTGTCTCGAACATATATCGCTTAACGCCAAATCGTCATTCGCGGGCGCGGCCCGCGAATCCATGCCGCCGCGGCGGCGCGAGCGCGATGGATGCCCGGGTCAAGCCCGGGCATGACGGATGAAAGAAGCGCGGGCGTGACCACCAAGAAGACGCGGGCATGACCGACGGAATGACGCAGCGTAGCCGGAGGCTGCGGGGCGGTCAGCCGAGGTATTGTTCGTCGCTGACTTTTTCCATCCAGTCGACCGCTTTGCCGTCAAGCTTCTCGACGATCGCGATATGCGACATCGCGGTGGTCGCGGTGGCGCCGTGCCAATGCTTTTTGCCGGGCGGACACCATACGACGTCGCCGGGACGGATTTCCTCTTTCGGCTCGCCCCAGCATTGCGTCCAGCCGCATCCGGCGGTGACGATCAGCGTCTGGCCGAGGGGATGGGTATGCCATGCCGTGCGCGCGCCCGGCTCGAACGTCACCAATGCGCCGTAGGAGCGGGCGGGCGCAGGCGGATCGAACAGAGGATCGACGCGCACGTTGCCGGTGAAATTTTCGGCGGGTCCCTTGCGGGAAGCGCGTGAGCCGACTCGCTTGATTTCCATCGCTGACTCCATTTCCGATCGTTCCGGCCGTGATGGCCGGCCGCTTGCGAGCGTCAATTTAGAACGGACGGGAGTTCGCCGCCAAACGGCGGCGGATGGATGCCCGGGTCAAGCCCGGGCATGACTAATTAAGAAGCATCGGGCATGACTGAGATGAGGGTTCGCCTGGTCCAACCACACTCCAGGTACAACCAGAAAGTCATTCGCGGGCTTGACCCGCGAATCCATGCCTCCGCGGCGGTGCGATCGGGATGGATGCCCGGGTCAAGCCCGGGCATGACAAACCAGAAAGCCGAGGCAGAACCAGAGAATGTTGGCGGGCGAAATGGTCAGATGACGAGCGAGAGGAGGCCGGCGGCGATCAGCGCGATCGCCCAAATCGTGTCGAGGTTGATCCATGCGCTGCGCAGGATTTTCAGCCCAATCCATTCATAGACGGCGATCGCGACCGAACCCATCACGAGCAGCATCGCGGCGGTATGCACCGCGATCACGGCGGCCGCGGCGAACGGGCCGAGATGGCCGGCCGCAGGCGGCATCGGCATGTGATGATGCGGCATCGGCGGCGTCGCGCCCGCCGGCATCGCCATCAGGATGGGAAACAGCATCAGGCCCGCGCCATGCGCCGTCGCCATCAGGAACGACCATAGCGCGAGGTCGAAGAATCCCACGCGCATCGCGACCCAGCGCGGATGCGCGAGCGGGCGGCGCAGGCGGAAAATACCGAAGCCGATGAGGATCACGGCGCCGAGCGGCCGCAGCCATACGAAGCCGCGGCCCATCGCGGAGGCGATCAGCGCGACCACGGCGGCGACCGAAAGCAGATGGCCGATCGCAATGGGGATGAGCGCGGCGAAGACGCGCTTGCGGCTGCGATCCTGCAGGCCCAGACCGACCGCGAACAGCCATCCCATCGAGGGATCGACGCCGTGGTATGCGCCGAGCAGCGCGACGGCGAACCACGGCCAGGCGCCGGTCACGGATAGCGGCGAACGGCGGACCGGCAGAGCGCGGCGCCGATCGGAAAACTCCGTGTGAAAGCGCGCGCTTAAGGGAAAGCGCCTTAGTGCTGCACGCCAATCGAGCGTCATCTCGCCGTCGGCGCCGACGTTGACCAGCGTGACCCATCCGCGCACGCCCTCAGGATAGAAGGCCTTGTCCCACGGGCCGTAGAGCGAGTTGGTGACGTAGATGCGCCGGCCGTCGCGGCTGATTTCGAGCATCTGGGTCCCGCCGTTGAGCGCGCCGGCTTTGGGATGCGGCGCGTGCGAAACGATGCCGCCGAGGCGGACGGCGCCCGTGAACTTGGGATTGAACGGATCGGTAACGTCGTACTGGCGGAGGTCGCCGGTGCCGAAGCAGGCGGTATAGAGATAGCGATCGTCGGTGCTGAGCGCGATTTCGGTGACCAACGGCGGCACGGCCTTGAAGCCCTTGATGGCGGGCGGGAGCAACGCGGGGTCGGCCGGCTCGGCGGGAATTTCGAGCACCTTGCGGATATTCCAATCGCCGCCCTCGCGATACCACATCCAGATGGACGACGAGAGGTCTTTGGTCGAGACGGTCACGCAGACGAAGCCGTAAGCCTTGGTCGGATCGTGCGCGGGGCGCAATTCAAGAACGATCTGATTTTCCGCGCCGACGTCGAAGGCCTTCAGATGGCGGCGGCGGCGCAGGTCCCATAGATGGAGCTGGTGGCCGTACTTGCCCTGCGTCAGCAAATCGAGGTCGGGGCCGTTTTCGACCATATTCGGCGTGCCCCACTCGCTGGTGATCGCGACGTCGTAGCCGAGATGCCACCAGAAATCGTAACCGAGATATTGCGGACCGCGATCCACCTCCCATCGGCCGAGCACGTCGAAGCTGTCGTGATCGAGCAGAAAGACGCCGCCCGGCCCGCCGCCGTCGGCGGCGCCGAGGGCGGAGACGTAAATCGCGTCGGGACCGCAATGGATGGTGTGCGGGCGGCTATAGCCGGAGCGCGCGGCGATTTCGGCGGCCTCGATCGTTTTGATCAGTTTGGGGCTGCGCGGATCGGGCTTGGTGTCGAAGATGTAGATGCGCGAGGAGCGGAGTCCCGGCACCAGCAGGTAGCGGCGCTCGACGTGCGGATGGGGCGCATAGGGGCAGAGCGCGGCGCTGCACGCGTTCCATCCGAAGTGATGCAGTTCGTCGCCGACGTTGGGGACCTCGGCGCGGCCGACGATTTTGCCGTAGGAGGAGGATTGCGGATCGGTGTCGAGGACGCAGAGCGCGTCGTGGCGTCCGTTGGACGGATCGGGATTGAAGACGACGACGTAGGCGAGCTTTTCGCGCGGCCCCTCGGCGGCCATCCGCGGAGACGGATAAAAACTCGGATCGGGTTTCCATAGCGCCATCGCGATCTCACCTCGTTTAGGATTTTACCGGCAGGGCGGAGGCGCCGCCGGCAGCGGCTGACGATTAAATCGCGTTCGGGCGCGCCAAGCAATCAGCCGCGCGAATCCGATGGCATGCCGCCAAAGGCTCGGCGCCGGCGCGGATTTGGCCAATGCGCGACGCGTTGCCGCAGCCCCCCTTGCATCCGTTCCGATCCGCATTATTTTTTCAATCGGAAAGAGTATCCATTCGAGGCGTCCAGCCGAACAAAGGAGGTGAAAAAAATGCTGGGCGAACTTCAGCCATGGATGCCGGGATGGCCGTCGCTGGAACGATTCCGGCGCGAGATGGACGATCTGTTCTCGCGCTTCTTTGGCGACACGGAGGTCCGTGGAGCCGATGGGACGGCGAGCATTTTGCCCGCGGCCGAATCGTTCTTTAAGGACGGCAAATGGGTCATGCGGTTCGACCTGCCCGGAGTCGAGCCGAAGGACATCGACGTTTCGGTCACGGGAGACATCCTGACGGTTCGCGCATCGCGCGAGCGCCGCCAGGAGCATCGCGACGCCGAATATGAGCGGCGCGAGGTGGAATACGGACGCTTTGAGCGTTCGATAACCCTGCCGAAAGGCGTGGATGCGGAAAAAATCAAGGCCAACTACCAGCATGGCGTGCTGGAGTTGACCATGCCGGTCGCGCCGGAGATGCAGGGTCGGAAAATTCCGGTCGAAGCCGGCGCGGAAAAAAAACAGCTCGAACATCGCGCGGCTTAAAAACGCCTCCGCGCCGAGCGAGCCGACGTCCGCCGCGCAACCATTCGCGCGGCGGAAACCAAGACCGCGGCATCTGACCGCGGTCCGTAAATCGGCGCCGCCAAAGTCCTGAGAGCCGCGCGCGGCGGTTCTCAGGACGCGCCGAAAGAAGGATCGAATTCGCTCGGCCGGTTGGATTTCCCGATTTCCGCCGGTCGAGCGATCGTTTCTTTGGCAGGCGCCCTCCGCATAGCGCAAATTTCATATTCCCAGACGGCTCGCGGCCAGCTATGTGTTCCACTTCGTATGAACCGAGCCAACAGAAGCTGGCGGCGAAAAGCGGCATGGCGGGGCAGGACGGCGATGGGACTCGCGCTCGCGCTGGCATGCGCGGGATGCGCGGCGGTGCAGCCGTGCGCGCCGCCGCGCACCGGCAACGTCAGCACCACCGGCGAATCGGTCGTGCGTCTGCCGCACGATCGGCCGACCGGAATGGAGCTTTGCACGTACCATCCGACGCCCGAGGACAAAGTGATTCAGCTTGAGTTGGAATTCGCGATGCGGAATCAGGCGGAGTTCAACCAATTGATGCAGCAGATCCAGGCGCCGGGCGCGCCGAAACATAAGGAATGGCTTACGCCGGAGCAGATTCACGAGCGTTTCGGCGAAACCCGCGCGCAGTTCGACGACGTGAAATCGTGGCTGCAGTCGCAGGGCTTCACGATTACCGGAGAGAATTACGGGGGCAGCTCCGACTATATCCGCTTCAAAGGGACGATCGGGCAAATCGAGAAGGCGTTCGATATCCGGATCGTCTCGCCCGAATACGATCACTACGCGAGCATGGACGATCCGGCGGTGCCGGCGCGCTTCAACGGCGTGATCGGGTCGATCGACGGGCTCGAAGTGGAAGGCCCGCTGTATTAGCGAAGGGCGTATCGGGAACGCGGGCGCGGCGCGGCTCTTGCGCTTTTCTGCAAGAGGCGTGACGCGCCGGGCGCGGCGGGCGCGCCTTGCAAAATCGCGAGCGGTTGCGGTATGGCCAGACTCTGGGGTCGCGTGCGCCGCGCAATCGCATAAGTTCGCGCCCAAGCAGCCGCGGATACGCATCGGCGCGCCGCGAAGGATAGCCACGATGAGCGTTTACGTCGATTCGGATTCGCATCTGCTGGAACCCAACGAACTCGCGTTCGAATACGCCGATCCGAAGTATCGCGAACTCGTGCCGCAGGTGGTCGAGCGCGACGGCATCGCCTATCTGAAAATCGAGGGGCGGGTTTTCGACGAGCTGCCGATCGCCGCCGCCTCGACGCCCAACGGCTTGACCGATCTTGAAAAGACGCTGCGCACGCGGTGGGACGAAGTGCCGCGCGGCGCGCTCGAACCGCACGCGCGGCTCGAGGTGATCGATACCGAAGGCCTGGCCGCCACTGTGCTCTATCCGACGATCGGCCTGCTCTACGCCGGAATCCGCGATCCGCATGTGGCCGCGGCGGCGTCGGAAGCGTACAACCGATGGGTCGCCGATTTCTGCGCGGTCGCGCCGCGCCGCCTGCTCGCGGTCGGCACGGTTCCGCTGCAGGACGTTGAGCTGGCGGTCGCGGAACTCGGCCGGGCGGCCAAACTGGGGCTGCCGGGAATCACGATCCGGCCGACGCCGTACAACCATCGCCGGCTGAACGATCCAGCCTACGATCGCTTCTGGGCGGCGGCGCAAGACCTCGATATGCCAGTCTCGATTCACGGCAGCTTCGCGATCGACACGGTGCCGAGCGTCGCGGCGGACCGCTATCCGAACAGCGATCTGTTTTTCAGCCACGTCATTTGCCATCCGCTGGAGCAGGAGATGGCCTCGATGGACGTGGTGTGCGGCGGAGTGCTGGCGAAGTTTCCGAAGCTGCGCGTGGCGTTCCTGGAGGCGGGCGCGGGATGGCTGCTCTACTGGCTCGACCGGCTTGACGGCCATTACG
Source organism: bacterium (assembly GCA_014896235.1). GTDB lineage: Bacteria > Desulfobacterota > Binatia > Binatales > Binataceae > JADMIL01. The sequence continues at coordinate 21,128 of JADBKU010000044.1, forward strand.
AAAAGATGGGCAAGTTGACGCCGTGGCTGAAAGAAAAACCGTCGGACTATTTCCGGCGGCAATGCTTTATCGCCTACGACGCCGACGAGACGACGCTCAAGTATGTGGTCGAGCACGGCCTTGGCGACAATATATTGTGGGGCGCCGACTATCCGCATTTCGACTGCCTCTATCCCGGCGCGCTCAATGAATTGAGGGAAAAACTCGCGGACTTTCCGGCGGAAATTTCCGACAAGCTTTTGCGGGCGAATCCGGCCCGCTATTACAATCGTGAATTCACCGGCGTCTGAGCGATGCGCCGGACCGGCCGCGCAGGCCGGACAAGCGGACGGCCGAGGCCGTCCGGAATGGGGACGACAAGATGGCTAATGCGAAAAAGATGTGGGCGCTGCCCGGAGCGCAACTGACCGCGCCCGAGGCGTTGCTGATGCATGGCGGCGATCCGGCCAAATTGCTGGATCTGCCCTGCCCTTCATTCCTGATCGAGCATCCCAAGGGCCTGGTGCTGTTCGACACGGGATGCAACGCGAAGATTATCGACGATGCGGTCGGCTACTGGGGCGACGTCGCGGCGCATCTGCCGGTCAAGTGGAGCAAGAACGAGACGCTCGACAAGCAGATCGAGGGCGTCGGCTACAAGCCGTCGGACGTGAAGTACGTAATCCTGTCGCACTCGCATCTGGACCACTCCGGCGGACTGACCTACTTCCCGAAGGCGAAGTTCATCGTCGGCGCCGGCGAACTGCGGTACGCATACTGGCCGGACTTCGATCGCCGCTGGGCATTCATCTTCAACGACTTCGCGCCGACGCGCGGCTACGACTGGCTGGAGCTGGGGCAGGATTTCGATCTCTTCGGCGACGGCGCGCTGCAATTCCTTTACACTCCGGGCCATACGCCGGGCGAGTGCTCGCTGCTGGTGCATCTGCCGAATCAGAACTTTCTGCTGACCGGCGACACGGTGCATCTGCGCGCCGCGATCGACAAGGAGGCCGGAATGCCGATCGACGTCGATCCGGGCACGGCGAGCCACTCGATTCGCCGCGTCAAGGCGCTGCGCGACATGCACGGCGCGAAGGTCTGGATCACGCATGATCCGGACGACTGGAAAGAACATCCGCATCGCGTGGGCTGAGCGGCGGCGCGCACGATGCCGATTTACGAATGGCGCTGCCAGCCCTGCGAACTGACGTTCGAGGGGCTTGCGACGGCGGCCGAGGCCGCCAAGGCGCGCCCGTGCCCGGAATGCGGGCGGCGGGCGAAACGGATCATGTCGGCGGCGCGCTTCGCTGTGAAAGGCGAAGCGCGCGCCGCCGGCGCGCAAGCGCCGCAGGCGAACGACGTCACGAAACTGCAGCCGCCGCCGTGGGCGCGGATGTGCTGGATGGACGATCGGTCGGCCGCGCGTTTCGCCGCGTATAAACTCGGCCGCGGCGCCGAGTACGACGACACGATGGCGGCGCGCGAAGAACGCCGCAAAAACGAAGGGCTGCCGCCGGAGCAACCGGCGCCGTCCGCGCATAGTCATACCCACGGCCACGCGAAACCTCGCCGCGAACCCCGCGTCAAGCGGCTCGGCGAATAGCTCGCGCGTTGAATTGAGCAGTCGAAGCGACTAATCATCTGCGACAACCGCCCAATCCGTTGGCAGCGGCGGACTAACCCGGGTGGCGAGGCGCGGGGCCTCGCCCGAGGTGTGCGCATGGACGGATTCCGGAAGCTTCTCACCCTGGTCGGCCGTATCCTGCTGGCGCTGATTTTCGTGCTGTCGGGATTCAGCAAAATCATGAACATGACGGGCACGGCGGGCTATATGTCGCACGCCGGGATGCCGCCCGCGCTGATCGAGCCCGGCCTGA
>JADBKU010000045.1 GCA_014896235.1 bacterium
CGCTTCACGAGGAGGATCGCGCGCTTACCGGCCGCGGATGCTGCCATGCGGGCGCCGTTGCAAAGCGGCTCGGCGTCGCCGGAATTCCGCCGGCGGCCGAGACGGATCGGATCCGCCGCGATCTTGCGATCGCGGTCGGCTCCGGCGCGCCCGTGCATATCGCGCATATCTCGACCGCTGCGGGACTCGACCTGGTGCGCGCGGCGCGCGCGCGCCGCGCGACCGTCACTTGCGAGGCCGCGCCGCATCATTTCACGCTCGACGATTCCGCGTTCGCGCGCCTCGGGCCGAACGCCAAGATGGCGCCGCCGCTGCGTTCCGCCGAGGACGTCGCGGCGCTTCGCGCCGGTCTCGCCGACGGCTCGATCGACATGATTGCGACCGATCATGCGCCGCACGATCCCGCCTCGAAACTGATGGAGCGCTTCGGGCCGCTCTTCGCCGGCGATCGCGACGCCGCGCCGCTCGCGGCCGGCGATGCGGAAGCTCTGGCCGGCGCTGCCAACGGCGTCGTCGGACTCGAGACCGCGCTCGGACTCGCGCTCGAACTCGTGCATAATCGTGTGATCAGCGCGTCGCGGATGGTCGAACTGATGGCGCTCAATCCGGCGCGATTGCTTCGGCTCGAACGCCAAGGCACGCTCATGCCCGGAGCCTTGGCCGATATCGCGGTAATCGATCCGGACGCCGAGTGGATCGTCGCGCCGGACAAATTCCGTTCGCGCAGCCGCAACACGCCGTTCGGCGGACGCAGGTTGAAAGGCATCGCCGCGATGACGATTGTCGGCGGACATATCGTTTATCGCGCGGAAGGAAGGCAGTGAACGAGTCAAGAGAAGCTATTCTGGCGTTGGCCGACGGCCGCATCTTTCGCGGCCGCGCCTTCGGCGCGATCGGCGAAACGACTGGCGAGGCCGTCTTCAACACGTCGATGACCGGCTATCAGGAAGTGCTGACGGACCCGTCCTACAAGGGTCAAATCGTATGCATGACCTATCCGGAAATCGGCAACGTCGGCGTCAATCCCGACGACGAGGAATCCTCGCGCATTTACGTCGAGGGCTTCGTCGTGCGCGAATATCTCGAGCGTCCCTCGAACTGGCGCGCGCGGATGACGCTGGGCGAATACCTCGAACGCGCCGGGGTCGTCGGCATCGAAGGAATCGATACGCGGGCGCTGGTGCGCCATCTCCGCTCGGCCGGCGCGCAGGAGGCCGTGATTTCGAGCGTCAACCTCGACCCCGAAGCGCTGGTCGCCAAAGCCAGGAGGTCGCCGGGACTGATCGGACGCGATCTCGTCAAGGAAGTAACCTGCGCGCAGCCGTACGATTGGGAAATCGGACCCTGGCGGATTGAAAGCGGATTCGTCCGGCCGTCCGCCGCCGCACTCGCCGCGGCGCCGATGGTGGTCGCGCTCGACTATGGAATCAAACGCAATATCCTGCGGCGGCTGGTGGCGGCCGGCTTCAGGGTCCGGGTTATGCCCGCGCGCGCGACGGCCGAGCAGGTGCTCGCGCTCAATCCCGACGGCGTTTTTTTATCGAACGGCCCGGCCGATCCCGCCGCGGTGCCGTACGCGATCGAAACGGTGCGCGGCCTGCTCGGGAAAAAGCCAATCTTCGGCATCTGCCTCGGCCATCAGATTCTGGGCCTCGCGCTTGGCGGACAAACGTTCAAACTCGGCTTCGGCCATCACGGCGCCAATCATCCGGTGATGGATTTGCGCACGCGGCGGGTGGAAATCACTTCGCAGAACCACGGCTTCGCGGTGGATGCTGATTCGCTGCGGGGCAAAGCCGAACTGTCGCACCTGAACCTTAACGACCGTACGGTCGAGGGTATGCGCGGAATCGGCGTGCCGTTTTTCTCCGTGCAGTACCATCCCGAGGCGTCGCCCGGCCCGCATGATTCCGATTACCTGTTCGGACGCTTTCGCCGCCTCGTCGAGGAATTTCCGCGCTACGGCGCGGAGGCGCTCGATCGCATTACCGCCGCGGAGCAGTCCGCCTGACGGGCATCGCCATGCATGCAAACGATAACAACAAATCCAAAATTGCGCTTTAACCGTGCCGCTTCGTAAAGACCTGAAATCGATTCTGCTCATCGGCTCCGGCCCGATCGTTATCGGGCAGGCGTGCGAATTCGACTACTCCGGAACCCAGGCGGTCAAAGCGCTGCGCGAAGAGGGGCTGCGGCTGATCCTCGTCAATTCCAATCCGGCGACGATTATGACCGACCCGGAACTCGCCGATCGCACCTATATCGAACCGATGACGGCCGAGACGGTGGCGAAGATTATCGAGCGTGAACGCCCCGACGCGCTGCTTCCGACCGTCGGCGGCCAGACCGCGCTGAATCTCGCGATCGAACTGGCCGAATCGGGCGTGCTCGATCGCTTCGGCGTCGAATTGATCGGCGCGAAGCTCGAAGCGATCAAAAAGGCCGAGGACCGCGACCTGTTCAAGCGCGCGATGCTCAAAATTGGCCTCGAAGTTCCCGCGTCCGAGGTCGTCCATTCCGAGGCCGAAGCGGCCCGCGCCTGCGAACGCCTGGGACTGCCGCTGATTATCCGGCCCTCGCGGACGCTCGGCGGCACGGGCGGTTCGATCGCGCGCACCGCCGACGAATTTCGCGCGCGCGTGCGATGGGGCCTCGAGATGTCCCCGAATCACGAAGTCCTGCTCGAGGAGTCGGTCGAGGGATGGAAAGAATTCGAGCTTGAAGTGATGCGCGACATGGCCGACAACGTCGTCATCATCTGCTCGATCGAAAATCTCGATCCGATGGGCGTGCATACGGGCGATTCAATCACGGTCGCGCCCGCGCAAACGCTCACCGACAAGGAATACCAGTTGATGCGCGACGCGGCGCTGCGCATCATCCGCGAAATCGGCGTCGATACCGGCGGCTCGAATATCCAGTTCGCGGTCGATCCGGCGACCGGCCGGATGGTCGTGATCGAGATGAATCCGCGCGTGTCGCGCAGCTCGGCGCTCGCCTCGAAAGCCACCGGCTTCCCGATCGCGAAAATCGCGGCGCGGCTCGCCGTCGGCTACCGGCTCGACGAGATACCCAACGACATCACAAAAAAAACGCCGGCCTGCTTCGAGCCGACCATCGACTACGTCGTCACCAAAATTCCGCGCTTCACTTTCGAGAAATTCCGCGGCGCCGCCGACGAGCTTGGCCCGCAGATGAAGTCGGTCGGCGAGGTGATGGCGATCGGCCGCACTTTCAAAGAATCGCTGCAGAAAGCGCTGCGTTCGATGGAGCTAGGTTCGTTCGGCTTCGAAAGCCGCGTGCTCGGGATGACGCGCGAGCAGGCGTTCGCGACGGTTCATGCGCGCCTCGTCGTGCCGAACAGCCATCGGCTCTACTATGTCGCGGACGCGTTGCGGCTCGGCGCGTCGCCCGCCGAAGTGCATCGCCTGACTAAAATCGATCCCTGGTTCATCGACGCGATCGCCGACGTCGTTCGCGCCGAAGCGCGCATCTCCAGCGAGCCGCTCGCGCCGGGCGTGCTGCGCGAGGCCAAGGCGATGGGCTTTTCCGATCGGCGCATCGCGGACCTGCGCGGCGTGGCGGAAGAGGAGGTCGCGCGCCGCCGACGCGAATTCGGCGTCACGCCGGTTTACAAATCGGTCGATACCTGCGGCGCGGAATTCGAGGCCTTCACGCCCTACCTCTATTCGACCTACGAGGGCGAGGACGAAGCGCCGCCCGACGCGCGCCGCAAAATCATGATTCTCGGCGGCGGTCCTAACCGCATCGGCCAGGGCATCGAGTTCGACTACTGCTGCGTGCACGCAAGCCTTGCGCTGAAAGAAGCCGGATTCGAAACGATCATGGTGAACTGCAATCCCGAGACCGTTTCGACCGACTACGACATTTCCGATCGCCTCTATTTCGAGCCGCTCACGTTCGAGGACGTGCTTGCTATTGTCGAACGCGAAAAACCCTTTGGCGTGATCGTCCAGTTCGGCGGCCAGACTCCGCTCAAGCTTGCGACCGCGCTCGCGCGGGCCGGCGTTCCGGTGCTCGGCACCCCGCCCGACGCGATCGATCGCGCCGAGGATCGCGAGCGCTTCAATCAACTGGTCGAACAGCTCGGATTGCGCCAGCCGCGGGGAATCCTCGCGCGCAGCGCGGCCGAAGCGATCGATGGCGCCGCCAGCATCGGCTATCCCGTCCTGATCCGCCCATCCTACGTGCTCGGCGGGCGCGCGATGGAAATCATCGCCGACGAAAACGGACTGCGCGCCTATCTCGAACAGGCGCTGCAGGCCTCCGAGCGGCGGCCGTTGCTGGTCGATCGCTATCTCGCCGGCGCGATCGAAGTCGACGTCGACGCGATTGCCGACGGCGAACGCGTGGTGATCGGCGGCGTGATGGAGCATGTCGAGCACGCCGGAATCCATTCCGGCGACAGCGCCTGCGCGCTGCCGCCGCGCACGCTCGACGCCGCAACCCAGCAGCGCCTGATCGAACAGACCCGGATGCTCGCGCGGGAATTGGGCGTGGTCGGCCTGATCAATGTTCAGTACGCGATTTTCAACGGCGAAATTTATATCCTCGAAGTGAATCCGCGCGCTTCGCGCACGATTCCGTTCGTGAGCAAAGCGATCGGCGTGCCGCTGGCCAAGCTCGCCGCGCGTGTGATGGCCGGCGCGAAACTGGCCGATTTCGGCTTCACCGCCGAGCGCGTTCCGCGCCATGTCGCGGTCAAGGAATCGGTTTTTCCGTTCGTCCGTTTCCCCGGCGTCGATACGATACTCGGACCCGAAATGAAATCGACCGGCGAAGTGATGGGCATCGACGAATCCTTCGCCGCCGCTTTCGCCAAGGCCGAAATCGCGGCTTCGACCAATCTGCCCGCCGGCGGCCTGGTCTTTATCAGCGTGCGCGACGCCGACAAGCCCGCGCTCGAACCGATCGCGCGAGGGTTGGCGGGGATGGGCTTCCGGATGGTCGCGACGCGCGGCACCGCGCGCCATCTGAACCAGCTCGGAATCGCCTGCGATTCGGTCAATAAGGTGGGGCAGGGTAGTCCGCATATCGTCGATCTGATGCGCGCGGGCGAGGTCGCGATGGTAATCAACACGCCCGACCAGCAGGGCGCCGCCGATTCGTTCTCAATCCGGCGGACGGCGCTCGAGATGCGCCTGCCGTTCTTCACGACCCTGTCCGGCGCCGGCGCCGCCGTCGAAGCGATCGCCGCGCTCAAACGGGGCCGTCCCGGAGTACGCGCGCTTCAGGATTATCACACGGCCTGAGGCAGGCGCCGCTCGCGATCGCCGTGGCCATCCGCGAACCATCCGCGCCCGGCGTTCCGCCTCAAACGCCGCGAGCCGCTTCGTCCGCGGATCCGCTCGCCGCGGAACTGAACACGGTGCGCGGCGTCGGTCCGAAGCGCGCCGACGCGTTGCGCGAGCGCGGACTTGTAACGCTCGGCGACGCTCTGGCCCATCTGCCGCGGCGCTATCTCGATTTGCGCCGCCGCGACCCGATCGCCGGGCTGCGCGAAGGAATCGACGCGGTCATCGAAGGCCGCCTTGAAGGCCTGACGATTCGCGCGCGCCGCTACGGCCGTTTTCGCTCCGTCAGCCGCGCCTGGATTCGCGATGCGGCGGGCGCCAGGCTGCGTGTCGTCTGGTTCAATCTTCCCTCCTACGCGGAGTTTCCCACGGATGAACCCGTCTTGATCGTGGGGCGGATCGCCGCCGCGCCCGAAGGCGGACTGCAGATCGTCCATCCCGAAGTCTATCGCCTCGCCGCCGGCGAAACGCCCGCGATTCGTCCAATCTACGCGCTGCCCGCCGGCGTGCCGCAGCGCCTGTTCGGCGAGATCGTGGCGGCGGCGCTGCGCCGCGCGCCGGACGATCGTATAGGCGCGATTCCGGCTGAACTGCGGGCGCGTGAAAATCTGCTCGGCGCGCGTGCGGCGCTCGCGCGCCTTCACCAACCGCCGGCCGATACCGAGTTCGCCGCGCTCGCCGACGGCGCGACCGACGCTCATCGCGCGCTCGCGATGGACGAGATGTTCGCTTTCCAGCTCGCCTTGGCCCGCGATCGAGTTCGCTCGCGGGCGCGCGCGGGCGCCGCGCTGGAACGCAAGGCGGACGGCGCCGCGGCGCGGTTTCTGGCGGCGCTGCCGTTCCGTCCGACCGCAGCTCAAATTAAAGTAATACTTGAAGTTGATACGGAGCTTGCGTCAGCCGCGCAAATGAACCGCCTGCTGCTCGGCGACGTCGGCAGCGGCAAAACCTTGATCGCGTTTTGGGCGGCGCTGCGCGCCGCCGAATCGGGATGGCAGGCCGCGATCATGGCGCCGACCGAATTGCTGGCGGAGCAGCATTTCCGCAATTTCCAGCGAATCGCCGGCGGATGCGGTTATCTGTCGGCGTTGCTTACCGCAAGCGTCGCCGGCGCGGAGCGGGCGCGCATTCTGCGGGCCTTGGAACGGGGCGAAATTCCGATCGTTTTCGGCACTCATGCGCTGATTCAACGCTCCGTCCGGCTCGCGCGCCTTGGACTCGCCGTTATCGACGAGCAGCACCGCTTCGGCGTCTTCGATCGCGCCCGTCTAGTCGCCTTGGGCGCGCAGGCGAATGTGCTGCTGATGACCGCGACGCCGATTCCGCGCAGTCTCGCGCTTGCGCTTTTTCGCAATCTAGACGTTTCGATCCTCGACGAAATGCCGCCCGGACGGGCGCCGATCGTCACCCGCGTGCTCCGCGAACCGGAGAGTGGCGAAGCCTATGCGGCGATGCGCGCGGAGGTTGCCGCCGGCCATCGCGCATACTGCGTCGCACCGCTGACCGAAGACGACGAGGACGGCGGCGGCGCGTCGGTCGCCGCGCTGGCGAAGAATCTCGGCCGCGTGTTGCCGGGCGCGCGCATCGGAACGATGCATGGGCGGATGCGCGCGGCGGAAAAAGAACGCGTGATGCGCGATTTCCGCGATGGCCGGCTCGACGTGCTCGCGGCGACCACGATTATCGAAGTCGGCATCGACGTGCCCGAAGCGACCGTGATTGTGGTAACCGCCGCGGAGCGTTACGGCCTCGCGCAGTTGCATCAGTTGCGCGGACGGGTGGGGCGGGGCGGCGCGCCGGGGCGATGCTTCCTGATCGCGTCGGCGAATGCGGGCGGGCAGGCGCTCGCGCGGCTTGAAACGCTCGCCCGATCGTCCAGCGGGGCGGACGTTGCGCATGAGGATTTACGCCTGCGCGGTCCGGGCGATCTGCTTGGTTCGCGTCAGAGCGGGGCGCTGGCGCTGAGTTTCGCCGCTTTTATCCGCGATCCGGCGATAATCTCGCGCGCGGCGGATCTGGCGGCGGAATGGCTGGCGCGCGATCCAAAGCTGGAGCTGGAGGCTTCCGCCGGCGCGCGGGCCGCGATCAGGAAATTGCTCAATTCCGGTTTCAGCCTCGGCGATATAGGCTAGAAGGTCTGGAAGGACCGTTCCGGGGGGCGCGGTACCGACCAATTTCTCGCCGCTGCGCCAGATGGAATCGCCTTTCAGGATGAAATCAAAATCCAAGCCCTCCGTTCCGCACAAACCGCGTATCCCGTTACGTCACGAAGTTTCGGCCGGCGGCCTGGTATGGCGCCGGCGCGGCGATGCCGTCGAGGTCGTGCTGGTGCGGCCCGCAGGACGCGGAACATGGGTGTTGCCGAAAGGCCACCTCGAGCCCGGCGAAGGCCCGGTCGAAGCGGCCGTGCGCGAGGTCCGAGAAGAAACGGGCCTCGAGGTCGTAGCCGGACCGCCGCTCGGCGAGGTGTTCTACATCTATACCTGGCGCGACCGGCCGAATAAGCCGTTCGTGCGAATCGCCAAGCGGGTGCATTTTTTCCTGATGGAATTCGCTGGCGGCGATCCTCGCGATCACGACGCAGAAATCGACGAAGTCGTTTGGCTCGGGTTTGACGAAGCGCTGCGGCGCGCAAGCCATAAGAGCGAGCGCGAACTGATCGAAAAAGCCCGCGCGCTGCTGGCGGAGAAGCTATGAGCGCGGCGTGAGCGCGGCGCGCGGCGCCGGATCGGCGGGCGGCGCCGCCAGTTTGATTGCCGGAACGCCCGGCGTGGCGCGCGCCTGTATCGTGCTCATCGCCGCAGGCGCGGACGGCGGCGGGATGAAGATCCTGCTGGCGCGCCATACTTCCGGCGCCATCCGATCGAATTCACGGGCGGGCGGCCCGATCGCGATCAATACCGCCGCGTTTTTTGATGCGACGCGCCAAGGCGTGCCCGGTCCCGAAATCCGGCTCAAAATGGAGCCGTAGATTTTCGCGTAGCGCGCGGCCGCGTCCGCATCGCGGAAGGCGACAATCCAGAGAATCGCAAGGTCGGCGTTCTTCTCGAATACCAGGATTCGATCGCCCGCCCACTGCTCGACGATTCCGGCGTCGGGCGAATCGGCGCCGAGATTGCGCCGGATAATCGTGCGCAGCAGCAAGGCGCCGTAGGCGTCGTCGTCGGCTTTGCGCCATCCGGCGAAGAACGGTTCGTACCCGGCGATTTCGATTTTGGCCGGATCCAGCCGTCGTTCGTAATAGTCATTCGGGTACATCACCTGCAGCGAGGAAACCGGCGGATGCGCGTAAAGCGCGTCCACCGCGGGCCATCCGCCTCGTTCATACGCGATCGCGACGAAACGCGCGCCGTCCGCGTACTGGAAAATCATCGGCGCGCTCAAGCCCATCGGCACGTCGCCGGATTGCGCCGCGAAAATTCGCGGCAGATCCTGCATCCGCGTCAAAATCGCGTCGAGCGACTGGCTGTTCAGCCCGCCCATCACGTAGCCGTATCCGGAGAGCGTGGCGTCGCCCTCCGCCAGCGATTTCAGCGCCAAATCGCGATCGTCGTTGTCCTTGACGCTGTCCAGCATCTTTTCGATATGGAAGTGCTGGTCCTGCAAGGCGTGCGTTAGTTCGTGCGCGAGGATCATTTCGCCCACGATGTCGCGATGGTTCATCATGCTGGCGGCGCGGTTCCAGAGGCTGCGATCGGCTTGGCCCTCGACCAGCACCATCTGCTTGTCGTGCGGATCGTAAAAGGCGGCTATCTGGCTGCGCATCAGCGCAAGCGTGCGGCTCTTCAAATCCATTCCGCGCGGATACAGGCCGGTCATCGCGCCGCTCATCCCGCCGATTCGCAAATCTTGGTCGCTGTGCTCACGCGCCATCTCGGCTTCGAGCATCGCCTGCGCCTGGTCGCGCGTCTTGACCACCAGCGGCACGGGCCTGAGAAAATCGAGTCCCCGGAATTTCTGAATCTGCGCGCGGACTTCCGCCGCCTTCGATTGATCGACGACGCCGCCGTTCACGAGCGCGTAGGCGCATCCGGCCACGGCGATCGCGACAATCGCGGGCAGCATGACGCGGGTCAGCCGGCGAAAGTGGCGAATCGAAAGCGTCATTGCGGTTGCGGCGCGGGGCCGCTGGTCATCGGGCGCTCGATCTGGCCGAACCGGCCTGCGGACCGCATGCCGCACGATAGTCGTCGGGCCAACCGGCTCGCAAGCGATTGCCACGCCCGGGCCGTCGCGCGGCGCCGCCGGACGTCATTCGGTAATCACAAACGCGGGAAAGCCGCTCCGGACCATCCGCGCCGCCCGCGCCGCCGCGTCCTCGCGCGACGCGAACGCGCCCATCCGGACGCGATAGAACCGTCCTGATCCATCGCTGACCGGCTGAATTTCGACATCGCTATACCGCGCCGCCAGCCGCTTGCGGACGCTTTCGGCATGGGCCGGATCGGCGAAGGACCCGACCTGCACGAAGTATCTTTCGCCCAGCGCGGGTCCGCCGGCTGGCGTCTCCAGCACGGCTATCCGCACTGGAGCCGTGCCTGTGCCGATCATCCCGATTTGGCGCGCCGCGCGCCGCGACAGATCGAGTTTGCGGCCTTTTACGTACGGGCCGTGATCGTTAATGGTAACGTCCACCGATTTTCCATTATCAAGATTGGTGACGCGCACGCGCGAGCCGAGCGGAAAGGCCGTTGACGCGGCGGTCAGGTCGTTCTGATCGTAAATGGCGCCGCTGGACGTGCGATGGCCGTTGAAGCCGGGCCCGTACCATGAAGCGATTCCCATGATCGACGCGCCGTTGGCGGGCGCGGCCGCGCTCGGAGCGGACGGAGCCGGGCGCGTCGCCGAGCAGGCCGCGAAGACCGCGGCCGCCAGCATCAGCGCGCCGAGCCGCGCGCATCGAAGCGCCGTTCTCCGCTCCACCTCCACGACCTCCGCGCGGCGATTATACGTCTTCGCCGCGCCGGCCAGAATACGAATTCCGCCCGCCGCCGGCGCGGTGAAATCGCATGAAGATCTCCGGGCGGTTCGGAATGCCGCGTGAGCGTGGTAGATTCCAGATCGTCGAGATCGGCCACAATGATGCGGACGCGCGAAGACCTTGAAGAAATCGAGCAGCGCACGCTCGCGCCCTATGCGATGCTCGCGCGGATGAGCCGCGGCAGGCGCATCCCCGAACCGCCGCATCCGATGCGCACTGTTTTTCAACGCGACCGCGATCGCATCATCCATTCCGCCGCGTTCCGGCGGCTCGAATACAAAACGCAGGTCTTCGTCAACCACGAGGGCGATTACTACCGCACGCGCCTTACCCATACGCTCGAGGCCGCGCAAATCACGCGCACGGTGGCCGGCGCGCTCGGCCTCAACCGCGATCTCGCGGAGGCGGTCGCGCTCGCCCACGACCTTGGCCATACGCCGTTCGGGCACGCGGGCGAACGCGTGCTGCACGGACTGATGCGCGAACACGGCGGATTCGATCACAATTCGCAGAGCCTGCGCACTGTCGATTGGATCGAAGTGCGCTATCCGCATTTCCGCGGCCTCAACCTGACGTGGGAAGTGCGCGAAGGCGTGATCAAGCATTCGGCGTTCAAGGGCCGCGCGGCGGCGCGCGAATTCGACCCCGAACTTTACCCCTGCCTCGAAGCGCAGATCGTCGATCTCGCCGACGAGATCGCCTATCTCGCGCACGACGTCGATGACGGCCTGAAGGCGCAGATGCTGACGGCGGCCGATCTGGAAAAATCGCGGCTGTACCGCGATGCGGCCGCGGCGGCGCGCGCGGCCGCGCCAGGCGCCGACGAGCGGGTGACGCGTTACCAGACCGTGATTCGGATGATCGACGCGATGGTGACAGACCTGACCGCGAATATCGACCGCGAACTCGCCGCCGCGCGCATCGACAGCGTCGAGGCGGTGCGAAGGGCGGGCCGGGCGCTGGCCGCGTTCAGTCCCGAAATCGGCGAGCAAGTCGCCGAACTCAAGCGCATCATGCGCGACCGCCTTTATCGGCATCACCGGGTCATCCGGATGACGGAGAAGGCGGGCAGGGCGCTCGCGCGCCTGTTCGAAACCTACATGGCGGAGCCGCGCCAGATGCCCGAGCATGTGCTGGCGCGCGTCGAACGCGATGGCGAACCTCTGCCGCGAGTGATTGCGGATTATATCGCCGGGATGACGGATCGGTTCGCGCTCGACGAGTATCGCAAACTTTTCGACCCCGACGAGCGGGTCTGACCAAGTCTGGAGAAGCGGGCGGGGCGGAAGGAATGGGGCGGGCGAGACAGCGTCGAAAGCTCCGGATTCTGCGCGACGACCATATCGGCGATCTGCTCGGCGCGATTTTCTTCGACATCGCGCCCGGACACGATCAGGCGATTCTTGAACGGATCGGCGAGTACCTCGGCGGGCGCGTCCGCATCGTGATGGCGGAGCTGACCGCCGACGCCGCCGAAGTCGAAATCGAGATGCGGGCGCTCGACGCGGAGGCAAACCGACTCGCCGCCGCGGCCGACGACCTCAGGCTCAAGGGCGCCCGCCGCGGCGCCTACGCGCTTTATCGCGAGGCGCTCGAACTCGATCCGCTCAATCGCGCCGCCACCTACGGCTTGGGCGTGCTGCTCGCCGATCGCGAGGATTTCGAGGCGGCGTTGAGGATGTTCAAGCTTGCGCGCGAAGCCGGCGGCGACGACGCCGAACTGCTGCTTGCGATGGGCCGCGTGTGCGTTCGCACCGAACGCGTCGCGAGCGCCATCAACTATTTCGAACGAGCCTTCGAGCTGGAGCCGGGAAACTTTGCCGTACGACGAGCGTTGGCTGATCTCGGCCGCCGCCCAAAGGTTCAGGCGCGACCGGCGCCAGCCGACAAACCGCCCAATCCCGGCAAGGACGCCCCCGCCAACAAGCGCAATTAGCAGGGCGACGGCGCCGTCCGGTAATCCGTTCACAGGCGCATCTTTAGCGCGGCTCTCCGTCGTCGCGTCAGGGCGAAATTTTTCACCCTCAACCGTTCACCGCGATGAACGGCGCATTTCGCCTCAGAAAACCTAAATTACGAGGAATTTGTCCACGTCATAGATAATAATGTACCAAATTTACCCTGCAAAAATAATGTCAAATTAAAACTTTATCTCTTAGAGCGATTTAACATTTTATAACGTCTTGACAACGGCGGCGGCGTCACGTTAGAAAAGCGTCTGATCGTTTTTGGCACATTAAGAGTTAAATCGGCCAAAAAAACCTCTTTTGAGATTATGTGGAGAGGGGGAGAACTGAGATGAAATTGTCTAAAGCGGCCTGTGGAGTCGCGGCAGCGGTCTTTGGCGCTGTGATGTTATTCGGATGCGGTTCGGACAGCGGCGGTGGCACGACCGTCGTTCCGCCACCGCCGCCACCGGCCGTAACGTCTCCGGGTTCCGGCCTGTTCGCGATCGATTGCGCCCGCCAGCTTGCATACGTTCCACTCGACACCCTCGACAACAACGGCAATGGCCAGGTCGCAGTGATCAATCTAGCCGTCGATCCCGACACAACCGACCCGCGCGTCACCATTGTCCATCTGAACCATCCGGACATTCCGACCGGCACCGCGCTCGACAATGACGACTCGCAAATCATCGTGGTTAGCGGAAAGACTTCAAATCAGGACGGCAAGGTTGATCTGATCGACGAGAACACCAACACGCTCGTTGCCGGATCGCCGTTCGCATTTCCGGCCGGATCGCAGGCGGGCTATTTCGGGCAGGTGCTCTACAATCCGACGACGCATCAGGCGGTGGTCGCGACTTGCGACAGCGCCACCTGCAGCAGCGGCAATGCGGCGACAGGCTTCGCGCTATTCGATCCGGTCGCGCACACCTTCGGCAGTATTATCCCGGCCAATTACGCGGAGACCTTTGCGCTGAATTCGAAGACCAACACGGTGATCGACGCGAGCGACGACGACAACAGCGGGCAAATCGGCGCGGTGGACGTGCCGGGCGCGCGCGCCTGCACTCTGAGCGACACTAATATCGGCGACGACAACGACGGCTCGTCCTTCGACAGCACGACCAACATCGTCGTGGTCAGCAACGAGTCCGATAATGCGACCGTAATCAATCTCAAGGGGGCGTCGTTCAACCCGGCATCGGGCACGCCCTGCACGCTGGACGAGGGCGGCACGCCGCCGAACTCGGTGCTGGTGGGCAGCCTGCCGAACGGCACCGCCGGTTCGGCCGTCGATCCCACGACGCATCAGGCGTTTCTCATTTCGGACGGCGGCAACGGCGTCGCGCTGCTGCAGTTGCCCAAAACGCCGGTCACGCAGCTTAAGCCTTCGAATATCGCGTCTGAGTCCTCCGCGCTGCCGAACGATCCTCAAAACAACACCTGGTCGTCGAAGGGCGATCCTTATGCGGTCGCGGTCGCGGCATGCAAAAACATTCCGTCCAGCGGATTCGCGATCAATTACAACTTCACTTTCCTGGTCAAGGTGAGCCTCGCGGATTTCAAGAACAATCCGGCGAATATCAGCATCGCGCCGCCGGCGGGAAATTGCGCTGGCACGACCACGACCGTGACCAAGTGCGACAACGGCAATGGAGTGGTGTTCTACCCATTGCCCGGAGTGAACTGATTATTGACAGGGGTGGGGGAGAGGCGGCGTCGCTTAGGCGCCGCCTCTTTTATTTTTCCCACCGCGGAATTTTCGCTCGCGGCCGACGGTCGATTCAGCGTCATCCGGTCGGCGGTTCGATAAAGCATCCGGCTGGTGCCGGATGCGGCAGTGACCATCCGAAATAGACTTCGACATCGACGACTTAGCTGTGCGAATAGTCATGAATTCGGCATTGCTGAAAATGCGGCCGGCGCGGCACGTCCTTCGCAAGTGAGTAACACGCGCTCGCCACCACGCGATCGAGCCGATTGTCGACCGGATTGGTGAAGTGAAAATCATCGGCGAGCAACTGCTCAAGCGTGGCGTCATCGGCGCCTCCCACAACGTCTCGAAGAAAAATCTGCCGCTTTACCTGAACGAATTTTCGTGGCGGTTCAACAACCGCAAGAACCCCGACATCTTCAAGAGAGGTGGGATATTCTTTGTTCGAGAGATTTAATTCTCTTCGAATCCTCGTCCGCCATAACCTTCGCTTGCTTTAGTTCTGATTCTAACTCTTCGACTCTCGCTGCCTCTTGTTGTTCCTTTAATTGCAATTCCTGGGTTGTGCGATCGAAGGTCTCTATGCCAGCCGTGACTTGATTCATCTCCCCATAAAGTTTCCAACTGGTTTGTAGCAACGCAACAATCATGAACAATAAACCGATATTGACCAATGTTTGAGGTGGGCACGGTGTTGTTTTACCTCGCAGCCTGAACCAAGCCGCGATCAGTAAAGCGCCGATTCCAGAGGCGAAAATTAGCCAATGATCGAGCACGGTCATGACAAATGAGAGGATTGGCATAGAGCCAATCTTGCCGAGATACGTGCTGTGGTATCAAGTTCGTTGTACCTGATCTTTAAGTTGTCATAATATTTCTTATGCGAATCATAAAATCGAGCGAAGGAACAGACGGAGTCGAGGTCGGCGATTGAAGTCGGGCGCGACGATCGCAGCAGGCATTGCGTAAAATCTCAAGTATTACTTTAGATTTTGCGAGGAATCGGAAAGCGCCGAGCGTAGCGAGCGCGGCGCTGGCGCGACGCCGTTTCTGTCTCTATCATGTCCGTCCGTGATGACCCAGACTACTGCCGTTGCCCGCAAGCTCGCCCTCCTCCTCTGCGCCGTGTGCGCCGTCGCGATGGGGGCCTCCAGCGTTCGCGCCGCCGAGTCCGCCGCGGACCGCCAGCTCACGATAATGGTGCAAAAGCGGCTGCTGATTCCGGATCCTAAAAATATTGAATTGGGCGATCCGAAACCGGGACCGTTCCCGGGCGTCTTCACGCGCAAGCTGACGATCACGAATCCCGCCAGCGCCGCGTCGAAGGCCGAACTGGAAATTTTCTCCAACGCGGCCGGCGACAAGGCGATTATCGCGCAGCCTCTCGGAGTCGCGGTGGTCGATGCGGCGCATCCGTGGCTCCATCTCGACGTGAAAAAGCTGCATCTGGACGACCACGCGACGCTCGGGCCGGCCGATGCGCCGATCACGATAATCGAATTCGCCGACTTCGAATGTCCGTATTGCGCGCGCGCGTTCGGCGAAATCGAAACGCTGGTCAACACCAGCCACAAGGGGCAAGTACGGCTAATCTGGAAGAACTTTCCCCTGAATGAGCATCCGTGGGCCGAGCAGGCCGCCGTGGCGGCGGAATGCGCGCGGCAGCAGAACCCGGCCGCGTTCTGGCGGTTCGCCGGCGACCTCTACCGCGATCAGAACGAAATCACGCCGCAGAATCTGCGCGACCATATCGACAGTTATACGCGCTCGCTCGGCCTCGACGGCAAGGCGCTCAACGCCTGCATGCTCGGCAAGGAAGCCGAGGCGCGCGTGCAACAGGATATCAAGGATGCGCAGGAAGCCCGGATCAATTCGACTCCGACGTTCATCATCAACGGCGTTCCGGTGGTTGGATTGCCGAGCAGCAACGTCTTCGACTACGTAATCAGCGAGCAACTGCGCGACCGCAAAGTGGCGGCAAAATAGCCGCCGCCCTGCCCCGCCACGACCTCGATCGCGAGACTTAATGATTTGGCCGCGGCGCCGCGGCGGGAGCCTTTGACGCCGGCGGCGCCGCTTCGGCCGCCGGACCGGAATCGAGCGTAATCGTCTTGCCGCGGCCGGCCGCAGTCGCCGCCGGCGCCGCGCCCATCGCGGCCAGCGCGGCGATCACGTCTTCGCGCTCGGGCGCGAGCGGATTATCGGCCAGAAATTTACGGTAGGCGGCGATCGCGCCAGACTTGTCGCCCGACTCGGCGAGCGTCCGCGCCGCGCCAATCTGAGCACTGTCGCTGGCGGGGCCGCGCATCGCCGCGGCGCGCGCGAAGGCCTGATGAGCCTTGGCGAAGTCACCCAGATTTTCATAGGCTACGGCAAGCTGGCTGAGCGCCAGGCCCTGGAAGATTGAATCGCCGCCGCTATCGACGTATGGCAAAAGCGCGTCGCGCGCTTGCGCGTACTGCTTCTGGGCGATCAAGGCGCTGGCGAGATAGACGCGCGCGAGCCGCGACAGGCGGCCCGAACCCTGATCGGCGAGCGCGCCGAAACCGGCCTCGGCCTGCTTGTAGTCCTTGTGATTGAGGGCGGTCATCGCTTCGTAGAACTTGGCCGCGGCCGCCTGATCGCGATTTTCAAAATAAAAATTCACGCCGAAGCCGACCGCGACGAGCGCGATCAGAACCACCGCGCCGATAATCACGCGCGGCAGATTTTCAGCGGCTTTGCGCCAGAGTTTCTCGATGCCGACGACGAATTCGTCGGGCTGCTTAAGCTCGGCGCGGTCTATACGATGCCGGGAGGTTGCCATCGCGGGCATACTACCGCCCCACCCTGCCGGCCACAACGGCGCCTGCGGGTCAGACGGCGCGCGGATTTACATTTTGTACTTGAAATCCTCGGGCGACATCTTTTCGAGGATTTCGGACCACTTGTCGCGGGAGACGCCGGCGAGATTCTGATCGGAGGCCGCCGCGGAGGCCGGCTCCGAGGCGGCGTCGTGCAGTTCGCTT
>JADBKU010000046.1 GCA_014896235.1 bacterium
GTCCAGGGAGACCACGGTGGTTCGGGCCAGATCCCGCAGCAGCTCGCCGAACTCAAGTCGCTGCCGCCTTTGCAGATGTCGAGTTATACGGACGGCAACGGCGTGACGCATTACTGGATGGCCGATCCGGACAGTTGCAACTGCCTGTTCCACGGCAATGAAGCCGCTTACCAGCGCTACGAAAATATCAAGCTTGAAAACCAGGTGGCCGAACGCGACCGCCAGGCGATGGAAGCGCAGCAGTTGCAGCAGCAGCAAATGATGATGGGCCCCGGCCTCTTTGGTCCGCCGGGCTTCGGATATGGTTCAGGTTTCGGATTTGGCGGCGGGTTCGGCGGTTTCGGTTTCGGCGGACCCGGAATCGGCATCGCGTTCTGAAGGCGCGCGCCCGCGCCGCGGGTAATCGCGTTTTCGCGCTCCGGCGGCTAACATTCCCGCGATGGCTGAAGGGATTCTGCGAGCGCGCCGGCGGCGCGTCCTGGTCACGGGCGCGGCCGGCTTTATCGGTTCGCATCTTACCGACGCGCTGATCGAACGCGGCGTGCAGGTGCGGGCGCTCGACAATTTCTCCTCGGGCGCGCGCGAAAATCTGAACTCCGCGGCCGAGTTGTGCGTCGCCGACGTGCGCAATATCGATTCGATTCGCCCCGCGATGGAGGGCGTCGATTGCGTGTTCCATCTTGCCGCGATGCCCCGCGTGATGCTCTCGATCGAGCGGCCGGTCGAAACCGATCTGGTCAACGTGATCGGCACGCTGAACGTCCTGATCGCCGCGCGCGAGGCCGGCGTCGGCCGCTTTATCTACGCCGGATCGTCGTCGGTTTATGGCGACCAGCCAACGATGCCGCTCGTCGAGACGATGACGCCGAACCCGCTCAATCCCTACGCGCTGCAAAAGCTCGCCGCCGAGCAGTACGTCCGGATGTTCCATCGGTTGCACGGGATGCCGACGCTGACGCTGCGCTACTTCAACGTGTACGGCCCGCGAATGGCGACCGAGGGAGCGTACGTCACCGTGATCGGCGTCTTTCTTCGCGAGAAGCTCGCCAGCCGCCCGCTGACAATCAACGGCGACGGCGAACAGACGCGCGATTTCACGCATGTGCGCGACGTTGTGCGCGCCAACCTGGCCGCGATGGATTGCGCGATTGCCGACGGCCGGGCGCTCAATATCGGCCGCGGCCGCGCGACGAGCGTAAATCGAATCGCGGAAATAATCGGCGGACCGGTCGTTCATGCGCCGGCGCGTCCCGGCGACCCGCGCCACACGCTCGCCGATCTGTCCGCGGCGCGCGAAGTCCTTGGATGGGCGCCGGAGGTCGATACGGAAGACGGCGTGCGCGAATTGATGCGGCTTGCCGGATGCGCCTGAACCCGCGGCGCGGCCGGCTCACGTCGGCTTGCTGAAAAGCACTCCGCTGCGCGCCAGCCGCTCGATCTCGCCGGGCGCGTAGCCCAGATAATCCGACAGCACGCGCGCGTTGTGCTCGCCAAGCAACGGCGCGTCGAGATCCAGCTCATCGGGAAAATTCGAGAAGCGCAGCGGAAAGCCGGGCACTTGAAAATCGCCCATCAGGCGATCATGAATCGTGCGCACGGTGCGCCGCTCGATCAGTCGGATGCGCCATCGCCTGCTCGACCGTCAGCGCGGCGCTGAGGGAAGGGCGCCTCGCAGCGCCGCGACCGCGGCGCGTCGTCGCTGGGCAGCCGCCAGCCAATCCTCGAGATCTTGATTATCTCCGCCGGTTTTTCAATGGCTTGGATTGTCGATGAAGCGCGGGTCTTTGCCAGTTCCGGCCGCCCCATGATTTCGCAAAGCTTGATCCAGTGATGGTCGAGCCAGGCCATGATGAAAATCCATCCGTCGCGCGTTTTGAACATCCCGGCCGGCGCCAGCGATGGATAGTGCCGGCCGCTGCGCGTAGGCCGCTGCGCCCCGCCGCTTGCGCTGACTGTCTGCACGCTCCAATCGTGATAGTGAAAATAGGAATCGAGCAGCGAGACGTCGATGAACTGGCCCTCGCCGGTGCGGTCGCGATAGAACAGCGCGCACGCGATCGCGGCGAGCCCGTGCACGCCGGTCGATACGTCGCCGATCGCGAGCATCGGCGGATACGGCGGCCCGTCCTCTTCGCCGCTGAGCGAGGTCACGCCCGCATACGCCTGACCGATGAAATCGTAGCCGGGATCGTTCGCCAGCGGACCGGTCTGGCCGAAAGTCGAAACCGAGCACATGATGATTTTCGGATTGAGCTTGCGCGCTTCTTCGTAGCCGAGGCCCATCCGGCCGATCACGCCCGGCGCGAAATTCTCGACCATTACGTCAACCTTCGCTACCAGCCCGCGCAGGATTTCCTTGCCTTCGGGCGTGCGCGGATCCAGACAGAGGCTCAGCTTGCCGCGATTCTGCTGCACGAAGTAGCCGCTGCGATCGTTCTTGAGGTACGCGATGCCGCGCGAGCGGTCGCCGTCGGGCGCCAGCTCGACCTTGATTACCTCCGCGCCCATCTCCGCCATCAGCTTGGTCACCGTCGGCCCCGCCACGAACTGCGTGAAATCGAGGACCTTGACGCCGTCAAGCACGTGCCTGTGCGATCCTGCCGCCATCGCGAAACCTCCTGAACCGCGCCCGAATCGACGGGCGAAGACGCCTCGGCGCGCTTCGTTTCGAGCGCCGTCGCTGTTCGTGCTCTAGCAATTGCGACGCCGCTTCGGCAAGGCGCGCGCGGTCGCGGCGGCCGAGGCGAATTTGCTATGGTCGGTCCAAAGCCGGCGCGCCGCGACCGCGCCGGCGAGGGAGCAAAGCCAATGGCTGAAAACCGTTCCGCTCATCCCGACGGCGCCGCCGCGCCGATTCCGCCCGCCAAATTCGCCCACGCCGTGCTGCGCACCACGCGGCTCAACGAGATGCTCGAATGGTATCGCACGGTGCTCGGCGCGCGGGTCGTTTTCCAGACCCCGATGCTCGCGTTCATGACCTACGATGACGAGCATCACCGGCTCGCGCTCGCGGCGTTTCCCGGCACGGTCGAACGTCCGCCGCGCTCGGCCGGACTCGACCATCTCGCCTACACCTACGCCAATCTCGGCGATCTGGTTTCCACCTATGAACGTCTCAAGGCCGCGGGCATCACGCCGGTCGCCAATATCAATCACGGGATGACGACCTCGATGTACTATCGCGATCCTGACGGCAACAAAGTCGAGCTTCAGATCGACAACTTTCCCGATACCGAATCGCTCCACGCGTTTTTCAAAAGCGCGGATTTCGCCAAAAATCCGATCGGCGTCGATTTCGATCCCGACGAACTTGCGCGGCGCTACCGCGCCGGCGAATCGGCCGCGGAACTGACCCGTTATCGCGCCGAAAAAGGACTCAACCGCGCAACGATGGCGCGGCTCGGCGAATAGTCATTGCGGAGATTATGAGATGAAACTAGCGACTTTCACCCATGACGGCGTGACTCGGGTCGGCATCGTGATCGGGAGTGAGATCGCCGATCTGGGCGAATCCGCGCCGGAACTGCCCCGCGAACTTGGCGCCCTGCTGGCGGTCGGGCCTGAAGCGCTCGATCGCGCCGGCCGCGCCGCCGCACGCGCGCCGCGGCTGGATTTGGAGGAAGTGAAGCTTGAGGCGCCGATCGCGCGTCCGCCCGAATTTTTGGCGATCGGCCTGAATTACGCCGACCATATCGCCGAGTCCGGGATGAAGAAGCCTGAATTCCGCTTTTCTTCAACAAGCAATCAAGCTGCGTCACCGGGCCGAACGATCCGATTCATCTGCCGCGCGTTTCGGACGCGCTCGATTACGAAGGCGAACTCGGCTTCGTGATCGGCCGGCGATGCCGCCACGTGCCGCGCGCTCGTGCGCGCGAAGTGATCGCCGGCTACCTCGTCGTCAATGACGTGAGCGTGCGCGACTGGCAGTTCAAGGCCCAGACCATGACGCTTGGCAAATCATTCGACACGCACGGGCCGATCGGGCCGTGGATGGTCACGGCGGATGAAATCGGCGATCCGCACGCGCTCGAACTGACCACCCGCGTCAACGGCGAAATCCGCCAGCATTCCAACACGAAGAATCTGGTGTTCGACTGCTACGCGATCGTCGAGACGCTTTCGACCGTCTTCACGCTCCTGCCCGGCACGGTAATCTCGACCGGCACGCCGGGCGGCGTGGCGTTCGCGATGAAGCCGCCGCGGTTCCTCAAGGCCGGCGACGTCGTGAAGATCGAAATCGAAAGAATCGGCGCGATCGAAAACCGCGTCATCCCGGAACCCGACTCGACCTCGCTGATTTAGCGTCGGATTTCGCGCATGACGTCAGGAACGCTCCGGTTGGGAGAATGCGCACGCATTTGCAAGCTCCGCCTGGTCAGTCATGCCGAACATCCTTCGATTTGGCGAATTCCTATTAATAGTCAAGCCTGGTCATCCAGCGGTCTGGCGAGTCCCTCTTAATAGTCACGCCTGGACATTCGTCGATTGTGCGAGTTCCTCTTAACAGTCATGCCCGGGCTTGACCCGGGCATCCATCCCTGTGGATTCGCTGGTCAAGCCCGCGAATGACGATGAGGGAGTCACGCGCGTGAATGACGCGGCGGGAGTCACGCCCGCGCGCTTGTGATGCGGATCCGCGGGCGCGCCGGCCGCGCGCGGCGTGCGCTGCCGCGGCCCGGCGCTCTCGCCTATTTCTGCATTGCGATTGGCGGATTAGGCGCGGCGGGCTTCGGCGGCGCGGCGCCGACCGGAAGTTTCGCCTGACCCATGCTCACGCGCACCGGCAGAATCACGAGGCTGTAGCCGTAAAGCTGCAGCCAGTTCTGCACTTCGACAGCGGTATGGTTGTGCAGGAAGCGGCTCACGTAGCCGTCGAGTTCGTCAGTGAACACCAGCTTGCCGGCGAAGAACACCGAATGCGGGAATTCGCGCGCGACTTCGAGGCACAGCCGATGCAGCTCGGCGACCACGTCCGCGCCGATTCCGGTGCGCAGTTCCGGATGGAATCCGAGATCGGCGGCGAAGCGGCAGTACTCGACCATGTCGTCGGCCATCTGCTGCTCCAATTGCCGCAGTTCGTCGGGACCCTTGAGCAGCGCGGAATCGATTTCGCCCACGCCGATGAAGACCACGTTATGAAACTGATTGTCGAACAGCCGTTGAATCGTCGTCAGCGTCGCCAGGCCGAGTCCGTTGAAGCCGTTGACCAGCAGTACCGCCGTGGGCGCGTCGGGATCGCGTGGCGCGGGAGCTTTCTCTTTGGCCGCGAAAATTTCGGGCAGAATGTCGGCTTCGAGTTGTTCGATCGCCTTGCGCACGCGTTCATAGTGCGCGCGCACGCTGACGCAGATGGCGACGAGGCCGCCGGTCATCGCCACCGTCACCCATCCGCCCTGATCGAATTTAAGCGTGATGGTGAGAACCAGGATGAGCGCGGTGAAGGTGCATCCGATGCCGTTGATTGACATCTTGTGTAGCCATCGCCGCTCGGTCGCGCGCGACTGCCACCAGTGCACGGTCATGCCGAGCTGGGAGAGCGTGAAGGTGACGAACACGTTGATCGCGTAGAGCACCACCAGCAGATCGACGCTGGCGTGCGTGCCGGCCAGAATCGCGCCCGCCGCAAGGCCCATCGCGAGCACGCCGTCCTGCGTCACCAGCCGCGCGCTCAGGTTGGAAAAGCGCCGCGGCAGCCAGCGATCGGTCGCCATCGTCGCGAGCACGCGGGGTCCATCGACGAAACCGGTCTGCGCGGCTACGAACAGCAGCGCGCCCTCGGTCAGCAGCGTGAAGGTTACGATCGGCAACCCCAGATGCAGGCCGAAGAGCGTCCAGTGCGACGCCATTTTTTCGAACAGCACGGCATTGAGCGTCTTGCCGGGTTCCGGCTCGACGTTGAACAGCATGTATCCGAACAGGATTCCGCCGGCGACGAAGGCCAGCGAAACCGCCATGTAGAGCATCGTGCGCTTGCCGGTGACGGTGCGCGGCTCGCGGAGAATCGGCAAGCCGTTGCTGACCGCCTCGATGCCCGTGTAGGTGCCGCCGCCAAGGCTGTAGGCGCGTAGGAAAATGACCGCGATCGCGACGAATCCCAGGCTGTGCATGCTCGCGCGGCTTTGCGTGATCGCGGTATGCACCGCGCCCGGAATTTCGGGCGCGCGCTCGACCAGGGCGTAAGTGATCAACCAGATGTGCGTGATCACGAAGGCGAGAAAAATCGGCAGCAGCGACAGCACCGATTCTTTGACGCCGCGCAGGTTCATCCCAATCAGCACGACGACGACCAGAATGCAGACCCAGAACTTGTAAACCTGCCAATCCACGGGAAGAAAGCTGAAGATGGCGTCGGCGCCGCTGGCGATCGAAATCGAGATGGTCAAAACGTAGTCAACCACCAGCGCGCATCCCGAAACCACGCCGGGATAGCGGCCAAGCAGCTTGGTCGCGACCAGATATCCGCCGCCGCCGGTCGGAAATTCATCGATGGTCTGAGAATAGGAGGCGGAGATGATGAAGACGGTCAGCGCCGTCAGCATCGCCAGGAATACGGCCATGTACTGATGCTGTCCGAGTGCGAGATAGGCTTCTTCGGGACCGTAACATGACGAGCTCAGGCCGTCCGAACCGAGACCGACCCAGGCCAGAAACGCGATCAGGGAAAGCTGATGGAATATATGCGGGTCTTTAACGTCGCGCGCGGGGCCGATCAGAATCTCGCCCAGCGTGCGTTTTTCGCCGTTGGAGCCAACGGGACTGTCTGAAGCCATGATTGGATTCGGAAAATCTCCTGAGCGTGAATGTAAACGTTTGCGCAGAGCCGGGCCAGCGCGCGATTGAAAGTTCAGACGGGATATTCCGCGCGCGGCATCCCAAGCCGGTAGCGCGCCGCGTCGATGAGATTCTGCATCAGCGCGATCACGGTCATCGGGCCGGTGCCGCCCGGATTCGGCGTGATCCATCCGGCGACTTCGCGCACCGCCGCGTAATCCACGTCGCCAGCGAAGCGGCCGGGCGCAATCCGCCGAAAACCGACGTCGATCACGCAAGCGCCCGGTTTGACCATGTCGGCGGTGATCAAAAAATCCCGGCCCGGCGGCGCCACGCCCGCGCATGAAACAATAATGTCCGATTCGCGGCAGATGTCTTCGAGATCGCGGGTGTGGCGATGGCACCACGTTACGGTGGCGTTGCGCAGCCGCCCGCCGAGGATAAGAGCCATCGGCTTGCCGGCGATATCGCTGCGGCCAATCACCGCGGCCCGCTTGCCGTCAACGGGCGTCTTGTAAAAATCAAGGAGAGTCAATACGCCTCGCGGCGTGCACGGAATAAAGCGGCCCCACTGGCCGCGATAAAATCCCGAGATGCTCGCCGCGCCTACGCTGTCGACGTCCTTCATCGGATCGATCGCATCGAATAATGGAAACACGTCGATGCCGCTGGGCAGCGGAAGTTGCAGCAGGATTCCGGTGACGTCGGGATCGTCGTTCAAACGCGCGATCGTCTCTCGCAGGCGGTCAGAGGTCGCATCCGCCGTCGCGATTCGGATCGTTGAACTTTTGAATCCCAAGTCCTGTGCTAAACGCTGTTTGTTCTTGACGTATTGCGCCGACGCTGGATCGTCGCCGACCAGGATCGCGGCAAGATGGGGCGTGAAATGGCGCCTTTCGGCCAACTCTTGCGCATGCGCCAAAAGATAGGGCTTAAGAAAATCGCCGGCCTTGCGGCCGTCCATGATAATCGCTGGCATCGCGATGGCGCCGGTTACGTAAACCGCCTGTAGGTTAAACGATTAAATCTGATTGGAAATGCGCCAGGTGAGATTCGTTCGTTGCTCGTGTGGATTCTGGTAAAATTAGAGATACTGATGGAAACGGTCAAGCATACGCCGCTCATCGAGTCGCATCGTCGGCTCGGCGCGCGCATGACCGAATTCGGCGGCTATCTGATGCCGCTGAGTTATGCGGGCATAATCGAGGAGCATCGCGCGGTGCGCTCGGCGGCGGGATTGTTCGATTTAAGCCACATGGGCGAGTTCCATGTATCAGGCGCGGGCGCATTGGAACTGCTGGAACGCACGCTGACCAATTCCGCCGCGCGGCTCGTTGACGGTCAGGCTCAATATACGATTATGTGCGCGCCGGACGGCGGCGCGATCGATGATTTAATTGTTTATCGCCGTTCGGCGGACCGCTATATGTTGTGTGTGAACGCCTCGAACATTACGACCGATTGGAATTGGCTCCACGAGCAAAATCGCGGCGTCGCCGCGATAAGCGATGTTAGCGAGGCGACCGCGCTGGTCGCAATTCAAGGTCCGAAAGCGGTTGAGATTTTAACCAAAACCGCGAGTTTTCCGATAACGTCAGTAAAACGGTTTCGGTTCGCTGACGGTGAAGTCGCGGGCGTCAAATGCATCGCGGCGCGAACCGGCTATACGGGCGAAGACGGATTCGAGCTGTTTTGCGATGGACGCGACGGCGCGCGCCTGTTCGAAGCGCTGCTCGACGCCGGCGCGGCGGCGGGCATCCAGCCGTGCGGATTGGGCGCCAGGGATACGCTTCGGATGGAGGCGGGACTGCCACTGTACGGTCATGAACTGGATCGGCAGACCTCGCCGATCGAGGCGGGATTGCACGTTTTCGTGAAGTTTGGCCGCGATTTTATTGGCGAAAACGTCCTTGCCACCCATCGCGACGGCGCTGTCCGCAAGCGGCTGATCGGGTTGCGGACGACCGATCGGCGCAGCATAGCACGCCAAGGCTATCCATTGCGTAAGGACAATTCGGACATCGGCGTGGTCACGAGCGGCACTTTCGCGCCAACTTTCGACCGGCCGCTCGCGATGGGATTTATCCGTCCGCAATGGCCGCTCAAGCCCGGCGACAAGCTGGATGTCATGATTCGCAATCGCGCCGTCGAAGCGGAGCTTACAGAGCTTCCGTTCTATCGGCGGCCCGCCTGAATGGCCACGTAGTTAATTAGTATACCTTAAGAAAGCCAGGCTCGAATGAGATTCATTCCGCATACCGAAGACGATATCGGCGCGATGCTGAAGACGATCGGCGTCGCCCGGCTGGACGATTTGCTTGCCCACGTGCCCCAAAGGCTTCGCGACCGGGCGGCGATCGCGCTTCCGCCGGGCCAGTCCGAGGCCGAGGTCGCGGCGGAGTTGAATGGATTGGCCGCACGCAATCGCGCTGTAACCGGTGCTTTCGCAAGCTTTCTCGGCGGCGGTTACTATCGCCATTTCGTGCCCGCGGCGGTCCGCGCGGTCATTTCGCGCGCCGAATTCGCCACCAGCTACACGCCCTATCAGCCCGAGGCCAGCCAGGGGACGACCCAGGCGATCTTCGAGTTCCAAACCATGATCGCGCAATTGACCGGCCTCGAAGTCGCGAACGCCAGCATGTACGACGGCGCCTCGGCCGCCGCCGAGGCCGTCCTGATGGCCCATCGGGTGTACCCGAAGCGCACCGTCGTGGTTATTTCCCGCGCGCTATGGCCCGACTATCGCGCGGCGATTCGGACCTATCTCAGCGCGCTCAAGAATTTCGAACTGGTCGAAGCGCCCTTCGATTCCGCGACCGGCGCGACCGATCCATCCGCCCTGACGCCGTACCTGAATGATCGGTTGCTGTGCGTGGTCGTTGGCTATCCCAACGCCTTCGGCGTAATCGAGCCGCTCGGCCAGATTGCCGCCCCCGTCAAACAAGCGGGAGGCGTCGCAATTTCCGCAACCGCCGAGCCGTTGGCGCTCGGACTGCTCAAATCGCCGGGCGAGCTTGGCGTCGATATCGCGGTCGGCGAGGGGCAGAGTTTCGGGATGCCGCTCCAGTTCGGCGGACCGGGCGTCGGATTCTTCGCCGCGCGGATGGCGCAAGTGCGGCAGATGCCGGGCCGGCTGGTCGGCCAAACCCGCGACAATCGCGGGAATCGCGCCTTTTGCCTGACGCTCGCCACGCGCGAGCAGCATATCCGGCGCGAACGTGCGACCTCGAATATCTGCACCAATCATTCCCTTTGCGCGCTGGCCGCGACCGCGTACTTGACGCTGATGGGCCGCCGGGGCCTGCGCGAGCTGGCGGCGCGCAATGTCGAATTGGCCGCGCAAGCTCGCGACCGTCTGCGCGCGGCCGGAATCTCGGCGCGCTTCAGCGGCAAGTTCTTCAATGAATTTGCGATAACCGTCGCCGATCCGGCGCGCGCGCTCGCACGCGCCGAGGCCGCCGGCGTATTGGCCGGAATTCCGCTTGGCCGCGACTATCCGGAGCTGGCCGACGCGATTCTGGTGACCGTTACCGAGACGAATTCTCCGGCGGAAATCGAACGGCTTGCGGATTCGCTGGCGGGGGTGGGCTGATGGCGGTGGCGAAGAAAATCGTTTCCGAAACGCCGGCGAAGGACATCCGCAATACGCGGCGCAGCGCCGACACGGTGGCGCTCATTTTCGAGGAATCGGCGCCGGGCCGGCGCGGCGTCGATGCGCCCGGCGGCGGCGCGAGCGCGGCGCGCGCGATCGAGCTGTTGGGCGCCGATCTGTGCCGCGCCGATATCGACGGGTTTCCCGAGGTCAGCGAGCCGCAGGCGTTGCGCCACTTTCTCAGGCTCTCGCAGCAAAATTTCGGACAGGCGCTGCAGTTTTATCCGCTCGGTTCCTGCACCATGAAATACAATCCGCCGCTCAACGACGAGATGGCCGCGCTGCCCGGCTTCGCGTCGCTGCATCCGGCCGCGCCTGTCCATCTGGCGCAGGGCGCGCTCGAATTGATGGTGCGGCTGGAGGCGGCGCTGGCCGCGATCACCGGGATGGACGCGGTCTCGCTCGCGCCCGCGGCCGGCGCGCATGGCGAGTTGGCGGGCCTGCTGATGGTGCGGGCGTGGGAGCGCAAGCGCGGCGGCGTGCGGCGCAAGGTGATCATTCCCGACACCGCGCACGGCACGAATCCGGCAAGTTGCACGCTGGCCGGTTTCGAGGTCGTGGTCGCGAAGTCGCATCGCCGCGGCTACCTTGAAGCGGGCGAAATCCGCCGCCTGCTCGACGACGAAACGGCGGCGCTGATGGTCACGAATCCCAACACGATGGGGATTTTCGAGCCGGAGATCGAAGAAATCGCCGCCGCGCTGCACGAACGCGGCGCGCTGCTCTATCTCGACGGCGCGAACATGAACGCGCTTTTGGGCGTGGCCAAGCCGGGCGACATGGGCGCGGACATCATCCATATCAATCTGCACAAAACCTTTTCGACTCCGCATGGCGGCGGCGGCCCCGGCGCGGGACCGGTCGCGGTGAAAGCGCACCTTGAGCCGTTCCTGCCGGTGCCGCGAATTGTGCGGCGCGCGGACGGCGCGCTGGAATTCGCCAGCGATCGTCCGGATTCGATTGGGCGGCTGCGCGCGTATCACGGGAATTTCGGGATGCTGGTGCGGGCGTACAGCTATATTCTCGCGATGGGCGGGGACGGGCTGGCGGACGCCAGCCGAATCGCGATCCTGAACGCCGCGTATGTGCGCAAGCGGCTCGCCGAGCGGTATCCGAGCGCGTCAGCGGAACCGGCGATGCATGAATGCGTGCTGACGCACGACCTCGAATCGCGCACGGGCGTGAGCACGCTCGATATCGCCAAGCGGCTGCTCGCTTACGGATTCCATCCCACCACCCGCTCCTGGTACCGCCGGAACGAGGGCTGGAGCGCCTCCCCCGAAAGCGAACCGCCTTGGCCGCGATGACGTGTTCCAGGGGGCCGCCCTGGATGCCGGGAAGACGGCGTGGTCGACGGCGCGCGCCTCGGCGCCCGGTGGTGGATGTTGAAGCCCGAGCGCGGCCCGCGCAGCTTTGCGTGGGTGGTGGAGGTGACGTACTCGGCGTGGCCCACCGGCGTCAGGTGGAGCCCGCCGCCTTAGCCAACGATGTGGGCCATGTCCACCATCAGCTTGGCGCCGACGGCACGGGCGATCTCGGCGAACCGGGCGAAGTCGATGGTCCTGGGGTAGGCGCTCGCCCCGAAGAGCGCTATCAAATCGAGTCGGTGCGGCTGATCCCGTCGGAGAATTACGTTTCTCAGGCGGTGCTCGAGGCGACCGGCTCGATTTTGACCAACAAATATTCCGAGGGCTACGCGCACAAGCGCTACTACGAGGGCCAGCGTTATATCGACGAGATCGAGACGCTGGCGATCGAACGGGCGAAAGCGCTGTTCGGCGCCGAGCACGTCAACGTGCAGCCCTATTCGGGATCGCCGGCGAATCTCGCGGTCTATTTCGCGCTGCTCAAGCCGGGCGACACGCTGATGGGCCTCGCGCTGCCGCATGGCGGCCATCTGACGCACGGATGGAACGTCAGCATCACGGGTTCGTTCTGGCGTCCCGTGCACTATGTGGTCGATCGCGAGACCCAGCGCATCGATTACGACGCGGTGCGGGACCTCGCCCGCAAGGAGCGGCCGAAAATTATCGTCACCGGCGCGACGGCCTATCCGCGCCAGTTCGATTTCAGGATTTTCGGCGAAATCGCGAAGGAGATCGGCGCATACCTGCTGGCCGATATCTCGCATATCGCAGGATTGATCGTCGCCGGCGTCCATCCGGACCCGGTTCCATACGCGGACGTCGTGATGACGACCACGCACAAGACGCTCCGGGGACCGCGCGGCGCGATGATCATGTGCCGCAAGGAACTGGCTGAGAAAATCGACAAGGCGGTTTTTCCGGGATTGCAAGGCGGCCCGCACAACCATACGACGGCGGCGATCGCGGTCGCGCTCAAGGAGGCGGCCACGCCGGAATTCAAGGAGTACGGACGGCAGGTGGTGCGCAACGCGCAGGCGCTGGCGGCCGAGTTGATGAAGCGCGGATTCAATCTGGTGTCGGGCGGCACCGACAACCATCTGGTGCTGGTCGATCTGACCAACAAGAAGGTGATCGGCAAGAAGGCCGCGCAAGCGCTCGACCGCGCCGGCATCATCTGCAACTACAACACGGTGCCCTACGATCCGCGCAAACCGTTCAGTCCGAGCGGCGTGCGGATGGGCTCGCCGGCGGTGACGTCGCGCGGGATGGGCGAGGGCGACATGACGCGGGTGGCGGCGTGGATCGACGAGGTTGTGAGCAACGTCGATGACGAAGCGGCGATCGCTCGCGTCGGCGCCGAAGTGCGCGAATATTGCCGGCGCTTTCCGGCGCCCGGATGCCTGCTCGGATAGGCGGCCGTCCAACCCCGGCCATATTTTCAATCGTATCGGCGACAATTTTTTTTGACGCGCCGGGCGGCGCGCATCTCTCGAGCGGTCAATGCGCGGGCGGCGTGTTCGCGAGCATCGCGGCCAGGCCGAAAACGCCGAGGATAAAGACGCACTCGACGGCGACCAGGCGCACCAACGTTCGGCGCGACGGCAAATCGTGAACATTTGGCATCAGCCGATAGCGGTTGTAGCCGCCGATCGCGACCACGGCGGCGAAGACCGCAATTTTGAGGATCAACGCGCGGCCATAGGCGGAGTAAAGCAGGCGGCTCGAATCGCATCCGAGCGCGCGCAGGGCGAGAACGGCGCCGGTTGCGAACAGGACGCCGACCGCCCATCCGGAGGCCGCCGATACCCGCCGCGCGACTTCGTGGATCCAATGCGCGGCCGGATCGCGATCGCCAAAGAATTCGCCGTAACAGAGCGCCAGTAACGCTCCGGCCCATACGCCCGCGGCGGCCTGATGAAGAAAGTTCACCGCGACCATCGCGCCGCCCCAGTCATCGGCATGACTCGCAAACGCGCCCGCCAGAATCAGAATCGCCGCCAGCGCGCAGAGCGCCGCGGGGGCGCGATCATGATTGACGAAACGGAAGGCGACGGCGGCGATCGCGGCGATCGCAATCAGCCGCACGATCCAAAGCCGTCCGCCATGAGTCTCGCGCAAGACCTCCGGGACGTAAGCGAGCGCGGCGCGCCACGGCCATCGTGGTTACCTCCGTAAAAGGAGGAGCGGCAGCAGCAGGACCGCCGCGAGGCCGATCAGAGCGCAAACTCGCGGACGAGCGGCGAACGCGCGCGCGGATGCGCGGGCGAGCGCGACCTCGAAGGCGGATGTGCCGAACAGGATCGCCTGAGCGATCGGCCTTGCGCGACGCGTTCGCCCCGATCGGCGTCATCGCGGCGCGCCGGCCACGAATGATACGAACCCTCGGTGCGATGGCTATCGGCGCAGACCCGCTCCACGCGACCTTGTAGTCGCCGGGCTTCAACGGCGGCACGGCGGCCGAGAACTGCGTGGCGGTATCGACAACCGGCGTCAGGCGAGATTGCGGCCTGAGGAATCGAGCACCTTGAGGTTGGCGAACAGTTTTCGATCGGCGCGTCGAATTTTATTGGCATGCTGGCGCCGACGTGACAGTCGCCCGCTGCGGGATTCTCATGTTCGGGGAATGCGTGCGCGGGCGGCGCGGCGCCAACATAATCGCGGCGCACAATGCGGCGATCGTAAAGTGTGTGCGGTAACTGACTTTCAGCCTCCGAACAGGGTCCAGTTTCCTTGCGGAATAATGGAGTCGTAAAAGATATCGAGCAGTCCAATCACCGCTGCATGGGTTCCCGGGACGCTCGCGTTATTGAGGGCAAATTGGGTTCCGAAGCTCAACTCGAAGCGGTAACCAACGTAAGCGATTCCGGGCGTGGCGACGAAGTTCGGAAAAGTCTGGCCGGACGGTCCTGTAATAAGTTGCGAGTAGTTGAACTCGTTGAAAAGGAAAAGGTTGCGCAACGGCCATCGCAACCCGACGTCTTTGACGCAATTGCTCAAATAGGGGAGCGAGTATTCCACCACCTGGTCGGCGAACATCAGATGGCTGGCATGTCCGCCAAGGGCGGGCAGATAACCAAAATCGCCCTGAAAACCGAACGGGCGGAAATATTTCACGAACGGCCAATTCGGCAGATCGCCGAGACCTTTTTCCCAAACCATCTCGGGACCAAGACTGGTATGGTTCTGCGTCTGGACGCGCGGATCGCCGGTGGGAACCTGCAAATCGATCATGGCGCCCATCAGAAATTCGTGTTCCGGAACGACGAGAAAGGCATATTTGACGAAGAGATCGAGATCGTCGTAGCCGCTCACATTCGGACCGTCTTTGGGCGACTGATAAATCCATGAACTGCCGGCGCCCACGCTCAGCCGCGGCATCTCGTTCGCGTCCGTCGCGAGGACTTTTTCGATCGAAGTGCCGAGAGAGAAAGTCCGGCCGTCACTGGTTTTGGTCCATTGCGGCTCAACGATATCGAGTTCGTTCGCCGGGGTCGGGTCTTCGGCGATGAGCGGCTCAAGAAAGATGTAATCGCCAACCACGCCGTGTGCGAATGCCGTTCGCGCCGGCGCAAGAATCGTCAGGAGCGCAATCGCGCCAATAAAATGCCTCACGTCAACCTCATATACGGCGGTCGGAGCGTCGCGGATGGGCCGTCGCCGGCATCCGGACGATGCGATGGTTTCCGCCTGACAGAGTCGAGAAAAATTAAAATTTCAGGAAGTTAGATAAGGACGCGAGGCGGAGGAGGATCGGGCGTGTCGGACGGCCGATCGAATTGGGGCGCAACAACGAGCGCGACCGCGCCAAAATCGCATTTGAAAAGCTCTGGGAACTGAACGACGCGGGTCCGCGCGGCCTCGCAAGGAGCGGTCGAGACGTTAATTCCGGGCTGCGGATGGCAGATGTCGACCATGAGCGCCGGCGGACCGCCGGAGAGCGGGGCGTCGGCGACGACGGGGATGCCGGCGAGCAGGAGGGCGACAATCAGCATGAGCGCGAGCGCCCATCCGCGGTCGGAATTGAGCCATCGCGCCATCAGAACAGCGTGCGTCCTTTGACGAGGTCGGCGATTTTGATTTCAACCTGCGCGCCGCGATCGGCCGTATTCAACCGTACGGGCACGCAGGAGGCGATTCCGCGATCGAGATGGTCGAGCTTGTAGCGGTTTCCGCACAGTCTGCAGATCAGGTAGCCATGGGAGACGGCGTAACCCTTGTGAAACCGGTAGCACTGGCTGCAGGCGTCGAATACCGCATGCACTTTTCCACCGTCGTCGCGGGCGAGGATGAAGCGCAGGCGCTGTCCGGCTGAAGTGCGATAACAGAAGAATTTTGCGGTGTTTCGCGGGAGATTCGCGACGGCGATGCTGACGTTCGCGACACCGGTCACGGCGGTGCAGGCGGGCCGCGCGAACGGTCCCGCGAACATCCATGCGCCGAGCAGCAGCAACGCGGCAAGCGCGGCTATGGCGAAATCCGGCCTGCGCATCGGTAAAACAATCGCAAGAAGGCGGCGGGGAAGCAAACGGCGCGGGGTTGACAGCATTGGAGATCAACGGGATAACCGCGCCATGGCGACGCTCAAAATCGAAAAATACCTGAATTGGGGAACTCCATATACGCCTGAGATGGACGCGGGCGGCAAGCGCCCCGCGCCCCGATGGGATACCCTGCGCGAGCAGGTGCGCGAGGCGACCGCGCTCGGGTATGACACGGCGGTCTCGGTCGAGACGCAGCACGATCCGTTTCTGGCGCTGGCGGTGGCGGCGCAGGAACCATCGCCGATCGAGTTGGGCACCGGAATCGCGCTGGCGTTCACGAAGAGTCCGGTGGCGACGGCCTATATCGCGTGGGATTTGCAGACGATGAGCGGCGGCCGGCTGGTGCTCGGGCTGGGCTCGCAAGTCAAAGGGCACGTGACGCGGCGCTTCGGGATGCCGTGGTCGAAACCTGCGCAGCGAATGAAAGATTATGTCGGCGCGATGCGCGCGTGCTGGCATTCGTGGCAAACCGGCGCGCCGCTGAATTTCCAGAGCGAGCACTACAATATTTCGCTGATGACGCCGAACTTTTCGCCGCCGCCGATCGACAAGCCGCATATTCCGGTGCTGATCGCGGCGGTGCAGGAGCGGATGCTGCAAGTGGCGGGCGAGGTTTGCGATGGCGTGCGGCTGCACGGAATCGTCACGCGCAAGTACCTGGACGAAATCGCGTTCCCGAATCTGAAAAAAGGCTTCGCACGATCGGGCAGGCCCCAGGCGGCATGGAAGGATTTCGAAATCGGCGGCGGCGGCTTCCTGTGCGTGGCGTGCGATCGCGACGAGTTGGCGAAAGCGGTCGAGAAAATGAAGGCGACGATCGCGTTTTATGGATCGACGCGCTCTTATCGCTCGAGCTTCGAGTTAGACGGATGGTCGCGCCAGGCCGACGAGCTGCATCGCCTCTCGATCCAGCAGAAATGGAGCGAGATGCCGAAGGTGGTCAGCGAAGAGATGGTGCACGCGTTCGCGGCGGTAGGAACCTACGACGACATCGCCGCCGTGATCAAAAAACGCTTCGCCGGAGTGAGCCGCGTCGCCTTCGAGATTCCGGTCCACAACGATCACGATCGCGGCGTGTTGCGCGAGATCGTGCAGGATTTGAAACGCCCGTAGCGTTCGCGCCGGAGCGCCTGATCGCTATTGGCGCTGGATCGTGCGGATGTAATCGACGAGCGCGTTGATTCGCGCTTTCGCGCGCGCCTCGCTTTCCGGCGAAAACTCCTTGCCCGGCTGCTGGAAGTTGACGCCCCAAAACGGCATGTCGAACCGTTTGTGCGACGGGATCGATTTCCGTCCGTCGATCGTATCGGCGACCTTTTTGGCGGGAAATATCCCGCCGTTCTTCATGCTGAGAACCGTGAGATCGGGCGGATGGATGTCGGGAATCAGGTTGACTTCGGGGCCGTGCCCGCGACCGTTCGTTCCATGACAGGGCGCGCAATGCTTCATGAAGTCCTGCTTACCGCTGGTCGGATGCTCCTCGCTGGCCGGATGGTAAACGTCCGGATAATCCTGCGCGAGCGCCGGAATCGCGCCGAACGCGATCGCCGCGATCAGAGCCAGCGCGCCGGCGAATCCAGCCGCCGGACCGCTTCTATGAATCGAAAAACCATCTCGCACTCCCGATCCCTCCCCAGAACTTGTCGCGCGCGGCGCCATGAGCCTTGCGCCGCCAATCAGCATGACACGCCGCCGTCGAAACGCAATCCAATCCGCGCAGCGTTTCCGGGGAAAGGAGTCGGATTGCGCGCGAATCCGATCGCGGATGAAACGCGGATAGCGAAGGCGCCTTCTGCGCGTTATTCTTTGGGCGCGCTGATGCGCTTCAATACCAGAAATGCGCGGCGTGTGGCCGTCGACGCCGGCGCGAGGAACGAATGAAATTTTCGCTGTTTTATCTGCCGACCTTTTGGCAGCCGCTCAACGGCTCGGTCGCCAACCTTTACGAAGACATCCTCGAAGAGATCGAATTCGCGGACCAAAACGGTCTGGAGGCCGTCTGGTTCGCGGAACATCATTTTTTCGGCTACGGCGGCGTGATTCCTTCCGTTCCCGTGATTGCAGCGGCGGCGGCGCAGCGCACGCGCCGTATCCGCATCGGGTCGGGCGTCGCGCTGATCGGGTTGAACGATCCGATCCGCGTCGCCGAAGAATTCGCGATGCTCGACAATCTTTCGGGCGGGCGGGTCAATTTTGGAATCGGACGCGCTTTTCAACGCGCGGAATATGACGCGTTCAACGTGCCGATGGCGGAAAGTCGCGCGCGTTTCGACGAGGCGCACGAACTAATCCTGCGCGCATGGCGCGATGAACGAATCAATTACGCCGGCAAATATCGCATGCTGAACGAGGTGAACGTGCTGCCGAAACCGGTGCAGCGGCCGAATCCGCCGATTTACGTCGCCTGCATCATGACGCCGGAATCGTTCGAGTTCACCGGGCGCAACGGTTATCACCTGATGTACGTGCCGTACGTTGGCAGTCCGGAGGACGGCGTCGCCCGCGTGCGCCATTATCGGGCGACGCTGGAGCGCTCCGGTTTCGATCCGGCGAGCCGCGAAGTCATGATGTGCCTGCACGCGTTTTGCGGCGAATCGGCCGAACATGCGCGCGATTTCCCGCGGCCCTATCTGACCAATTATTTCGAACTGGCGGCGGAGGCGAATCGCACTGACGCCGATTCGGAACAGTACAAAGGCTACGCCGGCATCGGCAAAATTTTCCAGCATATCCACGAGAATTACGACTCCATGTATCCGAACCAGGTGATCTTCGGCGATCCCGAACAGTGCCTTGCGCGGATCGAGTATTACCGGGCGATGGGCGCGACGCAGATTTCGCTGATCACGAATTTCGGCGGCATGCCGCATCGAGAGATCATGCGTTCGCTGGAACGATTCGTACAGGACGTAATCCCGCACGTTCCGCGCTGAACGTTTGAAAGGTCGCCGATGGGCCGGGACTGCGGCTGCGGCGATCAATTTGCGATTACACAAAAGAGCGGGGCCGGATCGATAATCCAGCCCCGCTTCTAACGTCAGCGATTTTTAATTCTGGCGGACCCGCGCGACGGTTATCGCGCCGCGGCCGTCAACGTTTCGGAAGCCACTGGCAGTTCGCCTTTCGCGCGCAGCTCCGCAAGCGCCTTTTCGGCCTCGTGCTCCAGAATTGTGCCTTTGAAGAAGTCCGGATTCATTCCGGCGTGAAGTTTGACCGGATTCATGAAGACGAAGTCGCGGAAGTCGGACTCGCTCATCAAGCCGTCTTCGACTCCCTCATAAGCTTCCGCCGCCGCAAGCTTGAAGTCGGTTAAATCGTAGTGGCCGAGATCCGAGCCGTATATCGCGTTCAGTCTTGCCCCGAGCGGATTGCGGCGAGTGTCGAAAGCGAGCGAGGTCATGCGATCGTCTCCTTCGCATCCGAAGAAAAAATTCGGCACGAAACGGTCGCGGATATCTTCGGCGCGCGCGATTCCGCAATGGATCCATTCGTCGCGTTCATGCGGCGCGCCGCCGCCGCCGCCTTCGAGTTCCGATGGCACGAGGTCGCCTTCGAGCCGGCCGCGCGTGAAGCCGTCGCCGAATTTTTCGCATAATTCGCGATACAATTTCCGATCGAGGTTGGCCGGGTCGCAATTTTCCATCATCGCGAGGTTGCGCTTGTGCCATCGCTCGTACAGAGCGCAGTACAAGGTCGCAGCCCAGGCGACGCCGCCCTCTTTGAACGCGAACTTGAGCGTGGGAAAACGCCGTGTCACTCCGCCCAGAAAGAGCGCTTTGCAAATGCCCTCGGCGGCGGCCGCGAAATGGCCGATCTGGTTGTAAATGAAATTTGAAATCGAGATGCGCATTCCCCAGTTCAAGCCGAAAGAATGAAACGTCGGCGCGATTCCGAGTTCGACGCATTTTGCCCAGACCGGGTCGTAGTCGTATTCGCTGTCCAGGCAAAGATTGTCCATCCAGGTCAGGTATCGCGCCAAATCCGGCGCCTGCTTCGCGAGTCCGGGAATCGGCCTGCGGACGAATCCGGCCATCATCACGACCTTGAGGCCAAGCTGCGCCACGTGTTCGAGCTCCGCTATCGCTTCGGCCGGAGTATGCATCGGCACGCAGGCCGCCGGCGTGATGCGATCCGAATATTCGCGAAAAATATCTGCGTGATAGTTGTTGAAGGCGCGGCATACCGCGCGGCGCAAGTCTCCGTCTTCGATATGAGACGCGAACAGCCCCTGGCTTGGGTTGAGGACCGTGAAGTCCAGACCCATCTCGTCGAGCCGCTGATAGAGCAGTTTCGGCAGTGCGGCGGTGGCGCGATCGTAGGTGTTTTTGGTGGGATACGGCCACCAGACCGGCCGCGGCACGCGGAATTCGCGCCGCTCGGCGGGCGTCATGTGGTTCCAGCGAAAATAAAAGGCGGTGTCGAAGGCGGTTTTGTACCGCTCGAGGATGGAATTGCCGCCGACGTCGCGGATGTAATCGAGCAGGGCGGGTTCGAACTCAACCACGTGGCCGTCCGAATCGATTATCGGATGGCCGACGCGTTCGCGAATAGCGGCCGAGCGGGTTTTGTCGTGGGCGATTATTTCCATGTAAGCGGCTCCGATCGATCAAACACTTTGCCCCGTCGAACCGCCGGAGGCAATCGCGCGATAGCGGAGTCCGCTGGCGCCGGACGGATCGTACGCTTCGAGCGGTTACGGACGCAATTCGTAAAGCACCGCGAAATCGTCCTTGATCGGCAAGCGCGTGAATTGTTTGAACCCTGCCGCTTCGGCCAATTCGCGCGCCTTGGCTTCGCCCATCGCGGCGCCGATTCCGGCGCCGCCGTGGGACAGCGACGTCGTCATGCAATAAAGCGTGCTCACGGAATAGATCATTTTGCCGATCGTGCGGATGTTATCCTGGATGTCGTCCGATACGTTTACTTCCTGCACCAGGTAGCTGCCGCCGGGCTTGAGCGCGCGGCGCACGCCGCGCATCAGGCCAACCGGATCGACCGCATCATGCACCACGTCAAAGGTCGTCACCAGATCGAAGCGGTTTTCGGGCAAATCCGAGCCATTGGCGACCGCGAAAGTGACGCGATCGGCGACGCCCGCGGCCTCGGCGTTGCGGCGCGCACGTTCGACCGACTCGGCGTGGATATCGAATCCGGTCACGCGGGCTTTAGGAAACGCCTGCGCGATCATAATCGCGGCGCGCCCGCCGCCGCATCCGACGTCCGCCGCCGCGCCGCCGGCATTGAGCGCCTCGACCACGTGCGGCAGCGCCGCGATCCATTTGCGCAGCAACTTGTGCTTGTAACGCGTGAGAGAGTTGCGCTCCGCGGCCTCGAAGAACGACGCGGGATATTCGGCCTGCGTTACGCCCTTGCCGGTACGAAACGCCTCGGCGACCTTCGGCGCGACGCTGACGGCCGCCTGCGCCATCTGGAAGTAACTGCCGATAAAGAACGGCGAATCGTCGTCAGCCAGCGCCGCGGCGTATTCGGGCGTCAGCAGATAGGTCTTTGCGATCGGATCGTATTCGACGTATTGCCCGGCCGCCATCGCGTTGAGCCACTCGCGGATATAACGCGGAGCAAGGCCGGTTCTGGCGGCCAGTTCCTCGATCGTCAGCGGGCCCGCGCCGGCCATCGCCTTGAAAATTCCCAACCGGTCGCCGATGAAGCTCATCGCGCCATGAACCATCGACGCCACGTCGCCGATTATGCTCTGCGCGGCGTTTTTAGCCCGTTCCATATCCAGTTTCGGACGCTCGCCAGCCATCTTTTTCCGCTCCAATTCCAAGGTTGCTGGTATCGCTTCACGCCGCCGCGGCTGTGATCGTTCAGCCCGCCATGGTCAGGCCGCCGCTGATGCTGATTACCTGCCCGGTCGCGTAATCCGCATCCGGAGAGACGAAGAATGCGACGGCGCCGGCGAGGTCTTCGGGCTTGCCGAGGCGGCGCAGCGGGATTCCACGCTGCATCGCTTCGAGCACTTTCGGCCGATCTGCCATCACCCCGCGCAGCAGGGCGGTGTCGGTCGGACCGGGGCATACCACGTTGACGTTGATTTGGTTGCGGGCCAGCTCGCGCGCGAGCGTCTTCGAGAAGGCGATAATTCCGCCTTTGCATCCGGAATAGACGGCCTCGCCCAGCGATCCCACGCGGCCGGCGTCGGACGCGATCGAGACGATTTTCCCGCTGCCGTGTTCGATCATGCGCGGCACAGCAGCCTTGCAACAGTTCAGCACGCCCCTGAAATTGATTGCGATCACTTTGTCCCAGGTCTCAGGCGTGCTTTCGATAAAGGGTTCGAGCTTGTCCCATCCGGCGTTGTTGACCAGAATCGCGAGCGGACCGAGCTCGCGCTCGACCTGCGCGACCGCGGCCGTGGCGCTTTCGAGGCTGGTGACGTCGAGCCGCACAGCGATCGCGGCGCCTCCGGCTCCTTTGATCTCGCCGGCGGTTCGCTGCGCCGCATCCGCCTGAATATCGCATACGGCGACTTTCGCGCCCTCGGCCGCGAGCCGCATCGCGATCGCCCGGCCGATTCCCTGGGCCGCGCCCGTCACGATCGCCGTCTTGTCCCTGAGCCGTGTTATTCCGGAGGCCATTTGATTCCCGCTCCTGCCTTGCTTAACCAATCGCAGCCGCGCACCGGCGGCGAAATATCGAAAATTCCCGAACCATGTCAATTTGGCCCGCGCGATCGAACCTTCAATCGCGCGCCTGATGGCGCAACCATAGCGCATCGCCGCGCCCGACCGTTAGCGCATTCGTCTTCGCGTTCGCCGTTAAAGATGGCAATCGCGGCGGCGCGCGTTATATATCTCGGCTCATCGAGAGGAGGCGCCATGGATTACAGCGATTATCAGTTTCTTAAAGTCGAAGTCGCCGAGCGGGTGGCCACGGTCACGATCAATCGGCCGGATTCGCTCAATGCGGTGAACAGCCGACTGCATCATGAGCTGGAGCAGGTTTGGATCGATCTCGCCGCCGATCGCGCGGTCAATGCGATTATCCTGACCGGGGCGGGGCGGGCGTTTTGCGCGGGCGGCGACGTTAAAGGGATGGCCGCGGGAACGCTGGTCGGCGGCGGGCAAAGCGGCAGCCGGTTCGATCGCGGCCCAATCGGGGCGGCCAATGGACGGCGGCTGGTGGAAAATATCCTCGACGTCGAGCAGCCGATTATCGGCGCGATCAATGGCGACGCGGTGGGACTGGGCGCAACCCTCGCGCTGTTGTGCGATATCACGGTGGTATCCGAGAAAGCGCGTTTCGCCGATACGCATGTGAAGGTCGGCGTGGTCGCCGGCGACGGCGGCGCCGTGATCTGGCCGCTTTTGATCGGGCCGCATCGCGCGAAGGAATTCCTGATGCGCGGAAATTTCATCAACGGCGCCGAGGCGGGACGGATCGGGATGGTGAATTACGCCGTGCCGGCGGAGCAGGTGATGCCGAAGGCGCGCGAACTGGCGCAGGAACTGGCCGACGGCCCGACCTGGGCGATTCGCTGGAGCAAGCTTTCGGTCAACAAGTGGCTCAAGCAGCAGGCGAACCTGATCATGGACGCGTCGCTCGCGTATGAAATGATGACCTTTAAGACCGCTGACCACAAAGAGGCGGTCAAGGCTTTCGTCGAAAAGCGCAAACCGGATTTCGTTCATTCCGGCGGCGAATAATCAGGCTTCGGCGGGCGCATGACGGCGTGCGCCCGCCTGCGCGGCGAGGCTTGGGAGACGTTTTTCGGCGAGCGCGTGCAGGATGAGGGCTTGCGCGACGCCGGCCGACGCGCCCCAATGGAGGGTGGCGCGACGGGTTTCGTCTTCCGAGGGCCGCGAACCACCCATGTATCCGATTCCGATCGCTTTGCGCACGCCGAGGTCGCCGGCGACAACGCGCGGACGTCCAAGCGAACGCGCCAGAATCCATTCCGCTGTCCAGAGTCCGATTCCGCGAATCGCGGAAAGCCGTGCGATTACATCCTCGTCGGAGGCTTGCGCCAGAGCTTCCATCGTCAGGTCGCCTTGCGCGATTATCCGCGCGAGGTTCACGATGTATTCGGCTTTGCGGGTGGTGATTTGCAGCGCGCGAATTTGCGCCGGATCAAGTTCCGCGATTCGTTCAGGTTCGAGGCTGTAAACCTCCACGCCGCCGACGCGATGAATCCGTCCGAACGTCTCGGCCATCCGGCGGCGGCAGGTCGCCGCCCAGCGCAGGTT
Source organism: bacterium (assembly GCA_014896235.1). Lineage (GTDB taxonomy): Bacteria > Desulfobacterota > Binatia > Binatales > Binataceae > JADMIL01. The sequence goes on from JADBKU010000046.1 coordinate 24,539, forward strand.
TACCTGCTGGGTGGTGACGCATCGAACCAGCGCTCCGAACAGATTCGCCTGCCGGACCGAGCGAACGCCGGGGTATGCGCGTTCCAGAGCGTCCACCAGCCGATCGCGCCGGCGCAATTCCGGATATTCGGCGGGCGGCGTGACGAACATCGCGCGCACCACCGGTTCGACGGCTTCGCGATCGCGCGGGCGTTCCAATACGACACGCGCCGCTAGTCCGTTGCGGCCCTGCTCAAAAGAGGTCGCGAAAGCGATCAGTTTTCCTTTCGCCAATATGGTGCGGATAAATGTGCGGCCGTCCCAGCGATCGAGCAGATCGTCGCCAGAACGGCGAAACATTTCGAGCGACCCGGCCGGATCGATCGGATACGGCAGGTCAACCAGAAATTCGCCGCGTTTTATCGACGTCGCGCCCAATCGTCCGTTCAGCTCCCGCGCGCCATCAGCGCGTTGGCCTCGGGATGCGAAATCGCGTCGCGGTAAATGTCAAAATCGCCATTTTCGAGCAACGCCTGAGCGGCGTTGCTCGTCGCGGTCATCGCGAGCCGCGTCGGACCCGACGCGGTGCTGACGCGGGCGACGCCAAGACGCTGCAGTTCCGCAACGGGCGGCGCCCCCGGCAATCCCATCACATTCAACGGCCCATCAACGGCCCGAACCAACCGGCCGATCGTCTCCGCGTCGAAATAGCCCATCGCATACAGACAATCGGCGCCTGCCTCGCGATAGGCGTTCAGCCGCCGCGTGGCTTCGTCGAAGCGGCCGGATTTTTCGCCGATGCCGAGCAGGTAAACGTCGGTCCGGGCGTTGATTACGATCGGAACGCCGGCGGCCCGCGCCGCATCGCGCGCGGCGGCGATCCGTTCAACTGCCTGGGGCAAGTCGTAGAGCGTGCGTCCCGCGCCATGCACAGTATCTTCGAGGTTGACCCCGACCGCGCCGGCCTGAATCGTCTGCCTCACGGTGTCGGCAACGTCGCTCGCGGTCGCGCCGAAGCCTGATTCGATATCCGCCGTGACCGGAATCGTCACGGCGTCTGCGATCCGGCGGATCGCGGCGATCATTTCGTCACGCGGAACCAATTCTCCATCCGGCCATCCGAGCGAGTACGACACGCCGGCGCTGGTCGTCGCGATCGCGCTGAAGCCGGCGGCTTCGAAGATTTTCGCGCTCATCGCGTCCCATGCGTTCGGCAGCAGCAGAATTTTGCCGCCATGATGCATCCGGCGGAAAGTTTCAGCTTTTACTTTTTGCACATCGAGATTCATACGATTTAGCCACCTTCAATCATCATACGGACGCGCCAGCCGCGACCGAGGTTTACCGTCGTTGACACGACACGCTTCCGTTGACGCGAATTGCCGGGCGGCCCTAAGCTGCGAGCGTAAATCAAATCGTGAGGAAACCGCTATGACCAACAGTGAACTTGAAAAGGTGGTCTTGCAGCTCGCCGATATCGAAGCAATAAAGCAGTTAAAAGCGCTTTACTGCGAAATTTGCGACGACGACCACAATCCCGACCGCATCACCACGATTTTCGCCGAAGATGGCGTCTGGGAGGGCGGCGACTTTGGCAAAGCGCAGGGTCACGCCGCGATTCGGGAACTGTTCAAGGGTTTCCAGAAACTGATCAGCTTCTCTCAGCATAACGTCTTCAACCCGCGCATCACGGTCAACGGCGATCGCGCGACGGGTTCATGGTATCTGCTCGGGCCGTTCACGTTCCGGGCCGACAATAAAGCGCGATGGATCGCGTGCCGCTACGATGACGACTACGTGAAGATCAACGGAGTCTGGAAGTACCAGCATCTGCGCGCGAATATCCGGATCGTCGCGCCTTACGACAAGGGCTGGGCGGCGGCCTGACAAATTTCCGGATTACCGGCGGCATTCGCAGGTAATCCGGAAAACGACCGAGGTTTGGACAAAATCGATTCGAAGTTCAGCCGCGCCTAAAACTTCAGGTGTGCGAGCGGTTCGCGATCGACCACCGGCGCGCGCTTGATCCCAGGCGTGAGCTTGACCGATCCGGGTTTGCGTTCGAATGGATCGAGAATTCCAATCGCTTTAGCGTGCTCTTTGAGCGCCGGGATCACCTCCTCCGCGAACAGGCGCATGCTGGTGCGGCGCTGGTCGTTGGTGGCCGGTCCCTGCAGGCTCAAGATGATGAAAATTCCGGTGCGCAGCACGCTGATAATGGTTTTGAGCTTCGGGATAACCGTTTTCGGCGTGCCGACAATCACTTGCAGGTTCTGCTGTCCGCGCAGCAACGCGGCGTGCAGCTTGCGCCGAATTTCGGCGTAGTCGATATCGCCGGTGGCGGCGTCCTGCAATTGTTGCTTCATCTTTTCGCCGCTCAGACCCAACCAGGCGCTGGTCTGCTGCTTGGCGAGCGCGCGAATCGCGGCTTTTGAGTTGTAGCCAGGCGGCATCGTGAATTGCGGCGCTGAAAATGCGTTCTGGCCGCCTCCGTACACGAAACCCGCCGCCGCTTCCTGGGCTTTCTCCTCGGTTTCGCCAACCGCGGTAGCGATCATATAGCCGAAATTTTCCGGCCCAGCCTGATAGCCATGCTTCGCCGCTTCGTCCGCGTAAAAGTCCCAAAGATCGCAGGTCGGCGCCAACTGGGTGCCGAGGCCGATATACGGATAGGCGTGTGCGGCGCACCATTCAACCGT
>JADBKU010000047.1 GCA_014896235.1 bacterium
GCCGCGACGGCCAAGCGGCCGATGCGATCGGCGCGCCTTCCGAGTCCGCCGCAAACAGCGCGGCCGCGGCAGACTCCGGCGCGATCGTTTCGTCCATGCCGGAGGAACTGGGCCCACGTTACGATTCGCTGGTCGAGTACGAACCCGAAGCCGACACGCGCGAGACATTGACGCTCGACGCCGACGCGCTCGACGACGCCGAACTGGAACGGCGACTTGAAACGATTCCCGCCGATCCGGGGGTCTATCTGCTGCGCGATCGCGCGGGCAAGGTGCTCTACGTCGGCAAGGCGAAGTCGCTGCGTTCGCGGGTGCGATCGTATTTCCGGCCGGGCGGCGACGGGCGTTTTCAGGTGCGCTTCCTGATGCGCAAGGTGCGCGACTTCGAGACTCTGGTCGTGCGCAGCGAAAAGGAAGCGCTGATTCTCGAAAACAATCTGATCAAGCAATACAAGCCGCGCTACAATATCCGGCTCAAGGACGACAAGTCGTACCTGAGCGCGAAGGTGACGAACCATCCGTGGCCGCGCATTACGGTCACGCGCCGCATCGTCAAGGACGGCGGTCGCTACTTCGGGCCGTTCGGTTCGGCTGACGGCCTGCGCGAGACGATTGACGTAATCCGCAAGGTCTTTCCGCTGCGCACCTGCTCGGACGCGGTGTTCCGCAACCGCGCGCGGCCCTGCATCGAATATCAGATCAAACGATGCTTGGGACCGTGCTGCTTGCCAGTCGATCGCGACGAATACGGGCGGCATCTGCATGCGGCCGAGATGCTGCTGGAGGGCAAGAACCTCGAACTGCTGCGCGAGATGCGCGAGCGGATGCGGGCGCATGCGGAACGGCTCGAATTCGAAGAGGCGGCGCGCCTGCGCGATCGCGTGCGAGCGATCGAAAAGACGGTCGAAAAGCAGACCGTTCTGCATCACTGGGGCGGCGATCAGGACGTCTTCGGACTGTATCGCGAGGGCGGATTTATCGAGGCGATCGTGCTGATGGTCCGCAACGGCAAGCTCAACAGCACGCGGAGCTGGAGCTTTCAGGACCTCGAATTTTCCGACGAAGAGATTCTGGCCGACCTGCTGACGCAGTATTACGCGAACGCGCCGACTCCGCCCGACGAAGTGATCGTTCCGGTCGCGCTCGAAGACGCGGCCGCGCGCGCCGAGCTGCTTGCGGAACGGCGCGGGCGCAAGGTCGAATTTATCGTGCCCCAGCGCGGCGAGAAGCTGCGGCTGCTGGAGATGGCGGTGGAGAACGCGCGGCAGAGCTTCGCCGCGCGGCGCGACAACGAAAACACGCGTGAAAAGATGCTCGCCGAGCTGCGCGCCCGGCTCCATCTGCGCAACACGCCCAAGCGGATCGAATGCTACGACATCTCGAACTTGCAGGGCTCGATGGTGGTCGGGTCGCAGGCGACCTTCGACGAAGGCGAGCCCTGCAAGGCGCTTTACCGGCGTTATCGGATTCGCAGCGTCGCCGGGCAGGACGATTTCGCGAGCCTCTACGAGGTGCTGAGCCGCCGCCTCAAGCGCGCGAAAGAGGAAAACGAATATCCCGATTTGTGGGTGATCGACGGCGGCAAGGGCCAGTTGAACGTGGCCGTTCAGGCGCTGAAGGACGCTGGCGCATCGGACCAAATCGAGGTGGTTTCGCTGGCCAAGCAGCACGTGCTGAATGACGGGCGCGATCGCAACGTCGTCAAATCGGAGGAGCGGGTCTTCCTGCCGAATCGCAAAGACCCGATCGTGCTGCCGCGCAATTCGAACGCGCTATTCCTGCTGGTGCGCATCCGCGACGAGGCGCATCGCTTCGCGATTACCTATAATCGCGAACTGCGGCGGCGTGCGCGGCTGAAGTCGGTCCTCGACGATATTGAGCGAATCGGGCCGGTGCGCCGGCGCGAGCTGCTGCGGCATTTCGGCAGCCTGCGGCGGATTCGCGCGGCGTCGCTCGCGGAGTTGCAGGCGGTCAAAGGCGTGAATGCGGATTTGGCCGCGCAAATCCGGCGGCATCTTGACGCGATGGCCGCGCTGCTCGACGAGCAGGAGCGGGTGGAGCGCGAAGAGTACGGATCGGAATATCTCGATGCAGGCCAAGGCCAGCTTGAACTGCTCGCGCGCAAGGATCGTCCCGACGGAGCCGCGGCGGGCGAACCGGAAAAGCCCGCTGCTGATTCGGCCGAACCCGGCGCCGATTAGAGAACGACGCGGCGGCCATGAGACGCCATTGGCATCCGCCAGCCACTTCACTATACCCCATTCACGTGGATTCAAAATGACGGCGCGAGCCGGGGGTGGGGGAAATCGCGGCGGCGAAGCAAATCGGCGTCGCCGAATCAGGCGGCGCGAACTCCGGGGCGAACCGGAATCCGGCGCTCGCCTGGCTTGATTGGCCCGCCGCGCTGCCGCCGTTATATGGCGTGACGGCCGCCGTGGTAATCGGCGATGGCGCCGGAAATCTGGGATTAGCGATACCCTTTTGGATCTGCGTGGCGCTCGCGCTCGGCGCGGCCGCGCTGATGATGATGCGGCGGACGCCGGCCGGATTGTTCGTCGCGTACGTCGCGATAGCAGGCGCCGCGACGATTCCGATCGCGCGTCTGCTCAATCCGACAAGCGGTCCGTTGAGCCTTGATCGTTTCGCCGACGGATCCTCCGTCACGATCGTCGGGCGAATCGCGCAGGCGCCGGAGCGCGAACCTGGCGGCCGGACCTATCTATTTGTCAAGGTCGCGCGCGCCGGACTGAATCCCAACCTCCTTGAACCGTGCCAAGGCCTGATCCGGGTAACCGCGCTTGGCGGCGCGGACCGATTCCGGATGGGCCAGACGATCGAAACGACCGGCGGAATCCGGTTTCCGCGCAACGAAGGAAATCCGGGGCAGTTCGATTATCGCGACTGGCTGCTGCGGCAGGGCCTCTCAGCGACGATGTTTGTCCGGCCCGACAAGTCGAGCAAGCGGTCGCCGATTCGAATCATAGCGTATCGGCCCGCTTTCTTCGGCCGCGAAATCGAGCGGGCGCGGCGCCAGATCGGCGAGCTGATCGACGCCAATCTGCACTATCCGGCGAACGTCGAGATGCGCGCGCTGATAATCGGCGATCGCGGCGGAATCGACCAAGCGCTGCGCCGGCGCTTCGCCTTCACCGGGATGGCCCATCTGCTGGTGATTTCCGGCCTGCACATGGGAATCGTGGCGGGCGCCGCGTTCATACTCGTGCGGCTGATAATGAGTTTTTTTCCTTCGCTGATGGCGTATGGGTACGCCAACAAGGCGGCGGCGGTCGCGGGCGCGATCGCGGCGTGCGGCTACGCGGCGATCGCGGGGCATCACGTGTCCACGATGCGCGCCGTCGTCATGGTTGCCGCGTATGCGCTGGCGATCGCGCTCGACCGTCCGCGCGAAGTGATGGCGAGCCTGGCGTTGGCGGCGCTGGCGATTTGCCTTGCGCTGCCCGGTTCGACGGCGGATATCGGCTTTCAGCTTTCGTTCGTCTCGGTCGCCGCGATTGTGCTCGGGATGCGGCGGTTCGCGGCGTGGTGGCGGATGCGTTTCGCGGCCGAGGAAGGCGGCGCGGGGTTGACCGCCGCCGAATCCATGGCGGGCTATTTCGCGGTTTCCTTCTGGGCGCTGCTCGGCACGGCGCCGCTGACGGCTTTTTACTTCAATCAGCTTTCGCTCGTCGGCGTGATCGCGAACGCCGTCGTCGTGCCGGTAATGGGTTTCGGCGCGGTGGTGACGGGACTGGCCGCCGCGTTGCTGCTTTCGATCAATGTGGCCGCGGCAGATTTGGCGATGCGGCTGGCGGGAGGGCTGGCCGACTGGGGAACCGCGCTCGCCGGATGGTTTTACCGATGGCCGCTGGGATGGAGCCGGATATTCACGCCGACCGTGGTTGAAATCGCGATCGCATATGCGCTGCTCGCTTTATGGCTGACGGCGTCGCCGGCCGACGCGGCGCTTCAGGTTCCGCGTGAAAGCGGCGCGACCGCCGGGAAATCCGAAACACGCCCGATTTGGCGGCGCCGGGCGCTCGCATTGATTCTGATCGCGCTCGTAATCGACGCCGGATGGTGGACATGGCGCCGTTGTTTCAACGATGCGCTCCGCATCACGTTTCTTTCCGTGGGCGAGGGCGACGCCGCGGTGATTCGTTTTCCAGGCGCGCGCGTGATGCTGATCGACGGCGGCGGGGGCTATCGCGACGCGTTCGATCCGGGAGAGCGGATCGTTGCGCCGTACCTGTGGGCGCAAAAGATCATGCGCGTCGACTATGTCGCGCTGAGCCATCCTGACCACGATCATTTCGGCGGCCTGATTTTTATCGCGGAAAATTTTCGTCCGCGCGAGTTTTGGACAAGCGGCGTTGGCAGCGTTGATTCGAGTTACGGGCGCCTGCTGGCTGCGATGCGCGCCGCCGGCGCCCGCGAACTGGTTTGCGGATCGAACGCGCCCGCGCGTGCGATCGGAGGCGCGGCGGTGCGATGTCTTTGGCCGGCGCCTGGAGTCGTCGAGCGCAAGGACAATAATTCGTCGATGGCGGTGCGAATTTCGTATGACGGCTCGTCGGTTCTTTTTACTGGCGATTTGGAGGCCAAGGGGGAGCGCGAGCTGATCGCAAGCGGAGCGCATCTGCAGGCCGACGTGATCAAGGTTCCGCATCACGGCAGCGCGACTTCGTCGAGTCCGGAGTTGATCGTGGCGGTGCGTCCGAAGCTGGCGATTATCTCAGACGGCTACCTGAACCGTTTCGGATTTCCCGCGCCCGCGGTGATTGAGCGGTATCGCGCCGCGCGGGCGATCGTTTTGCGAACCGATGGGGATGGCGCTGTTTGCGTCGTAATCGGCGCATCGGGAATAGCCGTGAATTCGTGGTTGAACGGCCCCGCGCGGCTTGTGGTTGACGATCCGGCAAGGCCTGTGGAAAAGTGAACGATGAATCGCGGGACGCGGTTCGTTTTGGATGGCGAACGTGAGCGTTCCGGGCCAGCATCATAGTATCGCCGGAGGATTTTCATGGCTGAACAAGCCAGCGCACAAACGGCTGAACAACCAGGCAAAAAGCCGATATTGCCGGTTTTCAAACTCGAACCTAAGCCTCATCTAGTTGGCGTGAAATGCTCCGCCTGCGGCGCCGTATTTCTCGACGTCAAACGCTTGGCCTGTTCCAAGTGCGGCGCCACTGGACCATTCCAGGAGGTTCAGCTTTCGGACAAGGGCAAAGTCTGGGTTTTCTCGGTGATTCATCAGTCTTTTCCCGGTGTGAAAACACCCTACGTGACGGCGATCGTCGATCTGCCCGAAGGCGTGAGCGTCAAGTCGAATCTGGTTGACGTCGATCCGCTGGAGTTGCAGAAAAATCCGCAGAAGGCGTTCGGGATGGCGGTCGAACTGGTGGCCAATGTCGTCGCGAAGGATCGCCAGGGCAACGAAGTGGTCGCATTCCAGTTTCGGCCAAGCGCGAATTAAGGATACTTTCAGGTCAGGAACCAGGACGGCGCGGCCAGGCGACCGGCGTCCTCAGGAGGATTTGAGATGCGTAACGTTTACGTGCTGGGAACGGGAATGATTCGCTTTGGCCGCTATCCGGATAAATCGGTGCCGGAACTGGGCGCCGAAGCGGCGTTGATCGCGTTGAAGGACGCCGGCGTCACGATCAAGGACGTTGAGCTGTTCGCGTGCGGCAATCTTTACCAGGCCAACGCGATGGTCGGGCAGCGAATCCTGCAGCAGGTTGGCCAGACCGGCATCCCGGTAATTAACGTATCGAACGCCTGCGCGACCGGATCGACCGCGTTTCGCGAAGCGTACATGGCGGTCGCGTCGGGCATGTACGATGTCACGATGGCGGTCGGCGTCGAGCAGATGGGCAAGCAGGGACTGCTCGGCGGCGGTGGCGGCGGCTCCGATCCCGCGTATTCGACCGAGGGACGGGTCGGCTCGGGGCTGATGCCCGCGGTTTTCGGCCAGGCCGGCATGGAGCACATGCGGAAATACGGGACGACGCTTGAGCATTTCGCGAAGATTTCGGTGAAATCGCACAAGCACGCGACCAAGAATCCGTTCTCGCAGTATCAGAATGAAGTGACGCTCGAGGACGTGCTCAATGCGCGCATGGTCGCCTTTCCAAATACGCTTTACATGTGCTGTCCCACCGGCGACGGCGCCGCGGCAGCGATTCTCGTGTCCGAGGACAAGTTGAAACAACTCGCGGGTGGGCGCAAACGGCCGCGCATTGCGGCGTCGGTGCTTACTTCCGACCCATACACTGATCGCGACCTGACCCTGCCGGACGTCAGCACGCTTACCCGTCGCGCGGCGAAGAAGGCGTACGAAATCGCCGGAATTGGACCCAAGGATGTTTCGCTGACCGAACTGCATGACTGTTTCGCCACGGCCGAACTCGTTCATTATGAAAACCTCGGCCTGTGCGGCGACGGCGAGGCCGGCAAGTTTATCGACGAGGGCGGCGGCAAGCATCCCGACCTCGGCGGCAAGGCCCCCGTCAACGTCTCCGGCGGCCTGCTCTCGAAGGGCCATCCGCTGGGCGCGACCGGCGTCGCGAATATCTGCGAGATTGTGTGGCATCTGACCGGCGACGAACGTGCGAAACAACGGCAGGTCCCGAACGCAAAGGTCGGAATGGCGCACGTGATCGGGCTTGGTTCGGCTTGCACGATTCATTTGCTGACCGTCTGACGGCTTGAAGATCGCGGACGCACGTTTGCGATCGCCGGTCGTCCGCACGAAGATCAGAGAAAAAGGGGCCGCACATAAGCGGCCCCTTTTTCTTGCCGATCGTGCGGGATAGATTTTTCGAGGAGCCGCGGGCGCGGCATGGAGTTCGCTGAACCCGGAGCGATGGGATCCCCAACTTGAAACTGACACGCTTGAGAGGCTTTCAGGACTATCTGGGCGCGGATGCGCGGGCGTTGAGCCTGGTCGAGGAGACGGCGCGCGCGATAGCGTATCGGCACGCTCTCAACGAAATCCGCATCCCGACGCTTGAACGAATCGAGCTGTATGAGCGCTCGAGCGGCGAAACTTCGGACGTCGTGCAGAAGCAGCTTTATCGCGTGCCGCGCGCGGCGGAATCCGCCGCTGGCGAAGGCGATCAGGCGTTGCGTCCGGAAGGCACGCCGGGCGTGATTCGCGCGTATATCGACGCCGGCCTCGATCGCAGCGATCCCGAACAGCGTTTCTTTTACTGCGGTTCGATGTTTCGCTACGAGCGCCCGCAAAAGGGCCGCTTGCGCCAGTTCAACCAGTTCGGCGTCGAGATCTTTGGCCGCGCCGACGCGGCCTGCGACGCCGAGCTGATAATCATGATCGACGAATTCCGGCGCGCGCTCGGCCTCGACGTGCGCTTTGAAGTTAATTCGCTGGGCGACGGCCAATGCCGTCCGGCGTTCCGCGCGGCGCTGCTCGAATGGGGCCGCGCGCATTATTCCGAATTGTGCGACGATTGCCATCAGCGGCTCGACCGCAATCCGCTGCGCCTGCTCGATTGCAAGACCGACGCGGAGTTGGCCCGGAGCGCGCCGCGCAGCCTCGATTATCTGTGCGAACCATGCCGGACGCATTTCGGCGCGGTCGAGCGGCTGATCGGAATCGCCGGCGTGCCTTATGAAGTTAATCCGCGCCTCGTCCGCGGTCTTGATTATTACACCCGGACGACCTTTGAGGTCACTTCGAGCGCGGTCGGATCGCAGAGCGCGATTGTCGCCGGCGGCCGTTACGACGGCCTGGTCGAGGCGCTCGGAGGCGCAGCGATTCCGGGGACGGGTTTCGCGATCGGCGTGGAACGGACGGCTTTGGCGCTTGCACCCGAGCGCTACGGCGCGGGCGGCGCTCCGGACGTGGCGATTATCGCGATCGGCGCCAGCGCGGTTGATCATGCGATCGAGCTGGCGCGGGAATTGCGCGCGAGCGGACGGCGCGTTGAGCTGCTTTCGCCGGAACGCGGCGTCAAGGCGCTGCTCAAGCGCGCAGACAAGCTGTGCGCGCGGTATGCGTTGATAATCGGCGAAGACGAAATCCGAACCGGGGTCGTCCAGGTCAAGGATTTGCAGGCTGGCGTGCAGACGGCGGTTCCGCGCGCCAGCGTCGCCGCCGCGGTTACGAGCGGCGCGGACTAGACGGTTTCCAAGCTTCGTTGTGGCGGGTATTCTTTCGGGACTGATCTCCAATGCCTGAAATCAAGCAAGCATTGATGCCGACGCCGCCGTGGCGGCGCACCGATTATTGCGGCGCGCTGCGCGCGCAAGACGCCGGACGCGAAGTGGCGCTGTGGGGATGGGTGGCCACGCGCCGCGACCACGGTTCGTTGATTTTTATCGATCTCCGCGACCGCGAAGGCATTATCCAGCTCGTCTTCAATCCCGAGCATGACGCCGCCGCTCACGCGGTCGCCGAGGCGGCTCGCGCGGAATTTTATCTGGCCGTCAAAGGACGGGTGGTCCGGCGTTCCGAAGGCTCCGTCAACGCGGAATTGCCGACCGGCGAGATTGAAGTGGTGGTGACCGCAGCGGAGATTTTGAACCCGTCTTTGCCGCCGCCATTTCCATTGTCCGGCGCCGAAGGAGCCGCCGAGGAAGTCCGGCTCAAATTCCGCTATCTGGACTTGCGCAGGCCCGAGATGCAGAGCAATCTCCGCCGGCGCCATCAGGCTTTGCGCGGCGCGCGCGCGTATCTGGACGCAAACGGCTTTGTCGAGGTCGAAACGCCGATCCTGTTCAAGGCGACGCCCGAAGGCGCGCGCGACTATCTGGTGCCGAGCCGGGTGAATCCGGGCCGGTTTTACGCGCTTCCCCAGTCGCCGCAGTTGCTCAAACAGATTTTGATGGTAGGCGGATTCGATCGCTACTATCAAATCGCGCGCTGTTTCCGCGACGAGGACCTGCGCGCCAATCGCCAACCGGAATTCAGCCAGATCGATATTGAGATGACGGGCCCGCGTCCCGAGGACATCCACGAGATGGCCGAAGGCATGATGGCGTCGATCTATCAGTACGTGGCGGGAATCGAGATCGAACGCCCCTTTCCCAAGATGCGTTACGAGGACGCGATGGAACGCTACGGCTCCGACAAGCCGGATCTGCGTTTCGGTCTTGAGATGCAAAATCTTTCGGCGGCGTTCGCGGGAACGGAGTTCAAGGTTTTCGCTGAAACGCTCGCTCGCGGCGACGAGATTTACGGCCTTGCGTTGCCGGCGCCCTGTCAGCTTTCGCGCCGCGAACTCGACGACATGGCCGAAGGACTCAAGTCGCGCCAGGCGCTCGGACTGGCGTGGATTAAAATCGCGCCGGACGCATGGCAGGGACCGATCGCGAAATTCATTTCAGACCAAGAGCGCGCCCGCGTGGTCGAAATCGCCGCGCCCGCCGCGGGCGATACGCTGTTGATGATCGCCGGCCCGCGCGGCAAGGTCCGGCCAGCGTTGGGCGATTTGCGGCTCAAGCTCGGCGCGAAATTCGATCTGATCGATCGCGCCGCGCTCAAATTCCTGTGGGTTGTGGATTTTCCCCTGTTCGATTTCAGCGAAGAAGACAAGCGGTTGGTTTCGGTCAATCATCCTTTCACCGCGCCGCATCCTGACGATATTGGCCTGCTCGATTCGGAGCCGCTCAAAGCCCGCGCGCTCGCCTACGACATGGTTTTGAACGGACAGGAGATGGGCGGCGGATCGATTCGTATCCACAACGCCGAACTGCAACTGCGGATTTTCGAGCTGCTCGGCATCGGACGTGAAGAGGCGGCTGTGAAATTTGGATTCTTGCTGGACGCGCTGAGTTTCGGAGCGCCGCCTCATGGCGGCATCGCTTTCGGCGTCGATCGAATCGCGATGATGGTGTGCGGTACGGATTCGCTGCGCGACGTGATGGCGTTTCCGAAGACCCAGAAGGCGGTCGATCCGATGAGCGGCGCGCCCTCGGAGGTCGATCCGCGCCAGTTGCGCGAGTTGTCGATCAAGGTGGCGTTGTGAAGCGATCCGTCGCTCCAGCCGTCTTGGCCGCAATTATGTTTTTCGCCGCGGCCGGATGCTCCAAACAGATCAATCAGCGGTTCGAGGATCAGGTGAGCGACACCGTTCATTCCCTGCCGCTGATCGGCGATCAAAGCGGCCTCCAAATTCACGCGGTTCGCTCGATCAAGGAGGTCGTGATTCACAAGATCGCCGTGATGCCGCTGATCGACGCGCCGGATCAAATCGACAAGGCCTTGCCGCCCGGTTCGTCCGAATCGGTCACGGCGGCGCTCTATGCGCAGGCGACGGTGGTGGGTGGATGGGCGGTGGTGCCGCAGGATGACGTCGAGGACGCGATGCAGCAGTTGCCGCCGACGAACCTGTCCAATCTCGACCAGAACGCGATCGCGTTGGGCAAGGCGGTCGCCGCCGATGGCGTGCTCTACGGCATGGTAGAGAAATATCGTGAACGCGTCGGTTACGATTACGCCGCGCAAACCCCTGCGGCCGTCGCTTTCACGCTGAAATTCCTCGACGAGCATTCGGGCCAGGTGGTCTGGACCGCCAAGTATGCGCGCGAACAAAAAGCGTTGACCGAAAACGTTTTCGATCTGCCCAACTTTATCTCGAATCGCGGCCGATGGGTGCGCGCGCACGATATCGCGGAAGAGGGCGTGCAGGCTGCGATCTCGAATCTTTATTCAAAACTCACGGTGCAGCCGGTCGTACAGGGCAATTAGCCTCGGTAATCCGGAACGTCGCCGCATGGCGTCGGGCGCTTAGTCCCAGGGCGCGACGGCCTTCATCCGGAGCGATTCCGCGACCGCGGGATGCGCGATTTTTCCGTCGTACACGTTTAATCCGTGCCGCAACGCCGGGTTGCGCGAGCCCGCCTCGAGCAGTCCGTGGTCCGCTATCTCGAGCGCATAAGAGAGCGTGGCGTTGGTGAGCGCATAAGTTGAAGTGTGCGGCACCACGCCGGGCATATTGGTGACGCAATAATGAACGACGCCGCTATGGATATAGATGGGCCGGCGATGCGTGGTCGGGCGCGAAGTTTCAGAAACGCCGCCCTGATCGATCGAAAGATCGACGATCGCGGCGCCCGGCTTCATCTTCGCCACCGTGCGTGCGTTAATCAGGCGTGGCGCTCTCGCGCCGGGCACCAGCACCGCGCCGACTACGAGATCGGCCGCGCGGATTTCTTCTTCGAGCGTCGCCCGGTTCGACATCACGGTCGTGGCCTGACTGCCGAGCAAATCGCTCAAATAGCGCAGGCGCGTCGGATTCACGTCGAGGATGGTTACTTGCGCGCCGACGCCGGCGGCGACGCGGCATGCGTTCAGTCCGGCGATTCCTCCGCCGATAATCGCGACTTTGCCGGGGCGCACGCCGGGCGCGCCGCTCAGCAGCACGCCGTCTCCGCCGTTTTGCGCTTGCAGGCACCATCCGCCGACCTGCACGGCCAGGCGTCCCGCGACTTCGCTCATCGGCGCCAGCAGCGGCAGGCTGCCGTCCTCAAGTTGCACGGTTTCGTAACCTAACGCGCTGACGCGGCGGCGCATCAATTCCCGCGTGAGCCGGCGGTCGGCTGCCAGATGGAGATAAGTGAAAAGAATCAAGCCGGGCCGGAGAAACCGATACTCCGACGGTTGCGGTTCCTTGACCTTCAAGACCATCGCGGCACGGCCCCACACCGCGCCGGGAGAGTCGGCGATGCGCGCGCCTGCGGCCCGGTAGTCGCGATCGCTGAAACCGCTGCCGGCGCCCGCGCCGCTCTGCACGATCACGCTGTGCCCATGATGCTGAAACGCGGCGGCTCCGGCGGGCGTGAGCGCCACGCGCCGCTCGTCGGGCTTGATTTCGGTGGGAACTCCAATCAACATTTCGCGTCCTCCTTCGTTCCGCGTCGTGCGGGTCTTCGATCATACCCGCGATGCTTTTGCGACATCCGCGGCGGCGAATCCGTTGACGACGGGCGCTTACCAGGCGGCGGGCGCATCGTGCGCGATACGATCACGGATCGTCCGCTCACGCAAGCCTCGCGAAGCCTTGACATTGCAATTACCGCCGCGCTTGATGATCCAGTGTGCCGCGAATTCAATTCGGCGCGTGCGGCGTTCGTGCGGTCGCGCCGATCGAGATATCCGGGGTGATGAAGATGGAGGCTCCGCCAGGACTCAAATACTCGAAAGAACATGAATGGGTATCGACGGAAGAATCGATCGTTACCGTCGGCATCACCGATCATGCGCAGGAGCAGCTTGGCGAAATCGTCTATATCGAATTGCCTTCGATCGGCGAGAAAGTCAGCAAGGACGATCCTTTCGGGGTTGTCGAATCGGTAAAGGCGGTCTCCGATATCTACGCGCCGGTCAGCGGCACCGTGGTCGAGGTTAACGAGGATTTGCCCGAAAGTCCCGAGGTTGTCAACGAAGACCCGTACGGCGACGGGTGGTTGATCAAAGTAAAAGTCAGCGACCCGACCGAACTCGATGATCTGATGGACAGCGCGGAATACGAGGAGATGGTGGCCCGCGAAAAGGAGTGAGGTCTTGCGGTCAGCCCGCGTTCGGCGGGGCTGCTATCGCTTCTGCGACCATCACGTCGAATCGCGCGGCGCCTGCAGGTGGATCGACGAAGACGACCACGAAGGGCGTCGTCGCCGCCGGTTCGAGGTCGAAGGTCTTCGGCGGGTCGAGTTTCTGAAAGAAATCGATTTCGTGCGGCGTCATCTGCGCGACCATCGTGGCGGAAAGCGTATTGCCGCAGAAAATCGAGCGGCTGGCGAGCGTGCGTTGTCCGCTGGCGCGGAGATCCACGGCGATTCGCACCGCATGCAGCGGATTATTGCCAACGTTCTCAGCAATTCCTGTGATCACCAGCGCCTGATGCCCGCCCTTCGTCCGCAGATAATCCGCGTGCACGGCGCGCAGCGCCACAAGGCGCGCCGGCATGATTGGCGTCACGAAACGATCGCCAATCAGCGGCATCCGGCTCAACGCGTCGGCGGCGGCTGCGGGCGCGCTGCGCACCAGCAAGGTCAGCGCTCCATAGCCGAACGCGACCAGCAGAATCAATCCGAGCACGAAGCGCGCGGAGTGCGTGACCCGATGATTGTAGACCGGCGCCGCTGCATCATCGACGACGAAATCCGGCTCCGCGCGGGAGTCTTTGCGCGGGGTTCGCGGCGCGCGTTTTCGTTCGACGGCCGCCGGGGCCGGCGCGTCGAAGGTCGCGTCGTCGCCTACGCTCCATCGTTCCGCGTCGTCCGGAACTTCTGTAGCCATTTCGGGCGGGCCGGCATTTTCCATTTCGAGCGGTTCGTCGGCGAAGTCGAAGCTGAGGTTTTCGCCCGACGGCGGATCGGTCTCCGGCTCGGCGTCGCGAATCGGCCGCGACATCAAATCGTCCGTCGCCGAACGTTTCGCGCCGGGCGCCTCCGCCGGCGCCGCTTCGCGAGGAGCGGCGAACGACGCGGGTTCGACGGCTGGTTTCAGCACGCTCGGCGCCGGCGGTGCGGATTTTCGTTCGCTTCCGCCTGCCGATCGCGGCTCGCCGGCGCCGGCCGCTGCCGCTTCAGGATGCGGCTCGGGCGAGCGCTTTACGGACGGCTCGGGCGTCACGATTTTCGCCGGCCGCGGCTCGAACGTGAACACGTGGCCGCATCGCGAGCACTTGAAAGTCGGCGTGCCTTCAGGCAGTACCTGCTCGTCGATACGATAGCGGGTATGGCAGCTCGTGCATTGAACTTCGATCGTCACAGCCCCTCCGCCTCCGCTCACAAGGCTAACATAATCGCCCCGCGTCGACATCCGGCCAAATTGCGCCGCTGGCCTCATCCGCGATGCGCCTAGCGCTGGTCACGCGCCGCTTCGATCCTGCCGGCGGCGGCACCGAGCGCGACCTCAACGTCACCGCCGGTATTCTCGCCCGCGCCGGCCATCACGTGACGATTTACGCCGCCGAAGTCCGCGCTCTGTCCTCGCAATGGATCGTCAAGCGCGTTCCCACCCCGCCGCTTGGCCGCGCGCTGCGCCTGCTCTGGTTCGCGCGGAGCGCGGGCGCGATCGCGCGCCGTGACGGGGCCGAACTCGTCGTCAGTTTCGCGCGCATCGTCGACGCCGACGTTCTGCGCTCGGGCGGCGGCGCTCATTCGAGTTATCTACGTGCGGCCCGCCGATGGCGTTCCGCTGCGGGTGCGGCCGCGATGCGCCTCGCGCCGTACCATCGCGTGCAAATCGCGGTCGAAGCCGCGGGATTTCGCAATCCCCGGATGCGCCGCGCGATCGCCGTGTCGAACCTCGTGCGCGACGACCTGAATGCCACGTTCCGGCTCGCTCCCGGCGTCGCCGTCACGATCTACAACGGCGTTGAGCTGGATCGGTTCCGTCCCGAACCCGATTCCGCCGCGCACGGCGAAATCCGCCGGCGGCTCGGCGTCGGCGACGGCGAGTTCGCCGCCCTTTTTGTCGGCAATGGCTTCGCGCGCAAGGGCCTGCGGCATCTGATCGAGGCCTGGCCGCCGGCAAATTCCAAAGCGCGGCTGATCGTGATCGGCGCCGATCGCAAGACCAACGACTACCGCACGCTGGCGCATCGGCGCGGAATGGCGCGTGTTGTTACGTTCCTCGGTCCGCGCGACGACGTCGATCTGCTGATGCGCGGCGCCGACGCGCTCGCGCTGCCGTCCCTGTTCGAGCCGTTCGGCAACGTCGCCGTCGAGGCGATGGCCTCGGGCGCGCCGGCGCTCGTCAGCGCGTGGTGCGGAGCGGCGGAGGTGATGCCGCCGGAGCTGCGGCGTTTCGTCGTCGCCAATCCGCTCGATTCCGCCGAGATGGCGGCGAAGCTTGCCGATCTGATCGAACAGGCGTCCTTGATGCGCGCCGCCGCGCGCGCCGCCGCCGAGGCGTACACGTGGAAACGTCACGGCCGCGAATTGCTCGCGCTGATCGACGAGGCCGCGGCGCTCCGGCGTTAATCCGGTTTTCCACGCAATCCGTCGAGCATCCCGCGCGCGATCGCCAGCCGCCGCTCTTCGCGCGCGATCCGCTCGACCGACGCGCCGTCCAGTTTCGCGATCAAGAGCCGCGCCGCCGCGATCGTTTCTTTGGCGATCGCTTCTCTCGCCGTATGCCGTTCGTGAAGCGTGCGGCAGAATCCGCGTTCGCGCGCGATCCGGATGAACCGCTCGCGATCGGCGCGCGAGGGATCGACCTCATGCAGCGCCAGCGCCTTCGGCGCGTAGCCGATTTTGTAGCCCGCGCGCGTGAGCCGCCGCGACATCTCGGTCTCTTCCTCGTGTCCGCAGGCGCCCGGCCCGAGCCGTTCGTCGAACGGTCCCACGGCGCGCAGCGCGTCGGCGCGAAACGCCATGTTCGCGCCCAGCACGCCGCGCACTTCGATCGTCGCCTCGCCGTGGTCCGCGATCGGCAGGTCGAGATACGGCGCCATCGCTCCGACCTTGGCCGCTGGATCTTCCGCCGGCAGAATCCGGCCCTTCATTGCGGCGAACTCCGGATAGTCGGCGAAAAATTGTTCCACCGCCGCGGCGTAATCCGGCGCGACCGCGAGGTCGTCGTCGAGGCAGGCGATGATCTCGCCGCGCGCTTTGGCGATCGCGCGGTTCTGCACGCGGCATTTGCCGGCGCGCGGATCGTGCTCATGAATTACGTCGATTCCCGGCGCCAACGCGGCGAAATCGATCGGCAGCGGTGCGGGAGTGCCGTTTTCCGCGATCAAAATTTCATGCTCGCCGGCGCGGATTTGCGGCGCGAGGCTCGCGATCAGCCGCGTTAAAGACTCGGGCCGCCGATGGGTCGAGATGACGATCGAGAGCTTCACCGGCCGGCGCCGTTCAGCCCGATCTTCTCTTCCGGCCGCATCTTCCGCATCCGCATGATCAAGTTCTCGTCCATCAGCAGGCTCGCGCTGGTCATCAGCCGGTAAAGCTGGCGATTGATCCGCCGCTGCGCCGGATCCTTCACGCCGCGCACGTAGAGGAGGTATGAAAACAGCTTGATCGGACCGTAAAGCAGGGGAGCGTAGATCATCGCGCGCGGTTTTTTGCGGCTGGTTCCGAGCGCGTCGATCCACAACCCCTCGCCGTGCGCGATCCAGTGGAGATCGTTCAGCCCCATGATATGCCAGTTGCGGCCGTCCGCCGCGCGGTAGCGATAGGGCAGGGGCGCGCGCCGCCCCTTGTAGAATCCGCTCAGCAGGTAATGGATCCGCGAAGTCACGTTGAGCCGGTTCGGCGTCGAGAGAATCGCCGTCGCCCCCGGCTTCATGATCCGCGCGATTTCGCTCAGCGCGTGCGGAACGTCCGCCAGATGCTCGATCACTTCCAGCATCAGCACCAGATCGAATTGGTTCCGCGCGCAGCGGAAAATCGCGATTCAGGTCCGCCGCGATCCATCCCGCCCCGCGCGGCCGGTACTCGGTCGCAAAAACGCGCCATCCGCGCTCCTGCAGGGCGCGCACGGCGCGGCCGTCGCCCGCGCTCAAATCGATCGCAATGCCGGGTTTCAGATCCGCGGGGATAAGCCGCAGCGCGCCGCGGATTCGTTCGTCCATCGCGCCCGATTTTGCGCCACCGGCCGCGCACGCTCAAGCCGCCCGCCGCGCGGATTCGCCACGCGCCTGTGTTATGCTGGTCGCGAACGGACGCCTTGAATTGCCGCCTACGGAAGGTTAAACAATTTGGTTCCAACCGCGAGAGTGGCGGAATGGCAGACGCGCAAGGCTCAGGACCTTGTGAAGGCAACTTCGTGGGGGTTCAAGTCCCCCCTCTCGCACCATCCAACTTCCTCTTGGTAAGGTTTATTCCGCCTCGTGGAGCTTGCGTGGCGCGCCCGATGAGATATTTCGCGCGCCGGGCGACGCCAGCCCCGCGCGCCGCCTATTGATGATGGAACTGAGCAAGACCTTCGATTCCAAAGCCGCCGAAGAGCGCTGGTTTCAACTCTGGATCGACCGCGGCTATTTCACCGCCGATCCAGCCCGTTCCGGCGAACCCTTTTCGATCGTCATTCCTCCGCCCAACGTCACCGGCCAGCTCCATCTGGGGCACGCGCTCAACGTCACGTTGCAGGACGTGATCGTACGGATGCGCCGGATGCAGGGCTTCAACACGCTCTGGATTCCCGGCACCGATCACGCCGGAATCGCGACGCAGAACGTGGTCGAACGCGAAATCGCGAAGCAGGGCCTGACCCGCCACGATCTCGGCCGCGAGAAATTCGTCGCCCGCGTATGGGAATGGAAGGAAACCTACGGCGGCAAGATTCTGCATCAGTTGCGCCGGCTCGGCGCCTCGTGCGATTGGAGCCGGGAGCGCTTCACGCTCGATCCGGGACTGTCGCGCGCGGTCGCCCGCGTCTTCGTCTCGCTCTATCGCGAGGGCCTCATCTACCGCGGCCATCGGATGATCAACTGGTGTCCGCGATGCGAAACCGCGCTCTCGGACCTCGAAGTCGATCACAAGGACGCCAGGGGCAACCTCTGGCATATCCGCTATCCGTTCGTTGACGGCTCCGGCTCGATTACGGTCGCGACCACGCGGCCCGAAACGATGCTCGGCGACACGGCGGTCGCCGTGAATCCCGCTGACGACCGTTATCGCGCGATGGTCGGCAAGACGCTGCGCCTGCCGCTCGCCGGACGCGAAATTCCGCTGATCGCCGACGCCGCCGTTGAACGCGAATTCGGCACGGGCGCCGTGAAAATCACGCCCGCGCATGATTTCAATGACTTCGAGATCGGCAGGCGCCATCAACTTCCGCAAATTTCCGTAATCGATATCCACGGCCGGATGAGCGATCAGGCCGGCGCCGCCTACGCCGGACTCTCGCGCGAAGAGGCGCGCAAGCGCGTGGTCGCGGACCTCGAAGCTCAGGGTCTGCTGGAAAAAGTCGAGCCGCACGCGCACAAGCTCGCGGTCTGCTCGCGCTGCGACACCGTCGTCGAACCGCTGATTTCCGAGCAGTGGTTCATGCGGATGTCGGACCTGGCCGCGAGCGCGAAAGAAGCCGTGCGGGACGGCCGCACGACCTTCCATCCCAAGCACTGGGAAAACACCTATTTCGCGTGGCTCGACAATATCCAGGACTGGTGCGTCTCGCGCCAGCTCTGGTGGGGCCATCGGATTCCGGCCTATTGGTGCGATCGATGCCCCGGCGAGCCGCCGATCGTCGCCGAGGAACGTCCGGCGGCCTGTCCGAAATGCGGCAACGCCGAGTTGCGCCAGGACGAAGATGTCCTCGACACCTGGTTTTCGTCCGGCCTGTGGCCGTTCTCGACTCTCGGATGGCCCGACGATACGCCCGAGATGCGCCGCTACTATCCGACCACGCTGCTGGTCACGGGCTTCGACATAATTTTTTTCTGGGTCGCGCGGATGATGATGCTGGGGCTGAAGTGCGCCGGCGATATTCCCTTTCGCGACGTCTATATCACGCCGCTGGTGCGCGACCAGTTCGGCAAAAAGATGACCAAGTCGCGCGGCAACGTGGTCGATCCGCTCGAAATCATGGAGCGTTACGGGACCGACGCGGTGCGCTTCACGCTCGCGCAACTGGCGGTGCAGGGCCGCGACCTGATTCTCTCCGACGACCGGCTCGCGGCGTCGCGCGCCTTCGCCAACAAAATCTGGAACGCCGCGCGCTTCGTGATGATGAATCTCGATGGCGCTTCACAACCGCTCCCGCTGATCGCTGAGGAAAAGCTGGGCTTGGCCGAGCGCTGGATTCTCGATCGGCTCGACGAAGCGATTCGCAACGTCACCCGCGCGATCGACGAATACGAGTTCAACAACGCCGCGATGGTCGTGTATCAGTTCATCTGGCACGAGTTCTGTGACTGGTATATCGAGCTGGCCAAGGAACCGCTGCGCGCGGGCGGCGAACGCGCCGATGGGGCGCGTTACGTCCTGCTCACCTGTTTCGACCGGATGCTCCGCATACTGCATCCGTTCATGCCATTTATTTCCGAAGAGTTGTGGCAGGCGCTGCGCCCGTGGTTCCCTGACCATCCCGACGCGGACCATCTGCCGATCGCGAAGTGGCCTGTTCCCGCCGCATCGCCGCGCTTAAGCGAGGACGAGAGAACCGCGATGACGCGATGTATCGAGGCGACTCAGGCCATAAATTCATTGCGCGCCCTCGTGGGACACCATCCGGGCGCCCGCGTCGAAGCGCTGCTCAGACCGATAAATGGCGACAGCTTGAGGGGCGTCGATCGTTGGAGCGAGTATGCGAAGGCGCTCGGCAAGGCCGCTAAAATCGGCGTTATGGGTGTAGCGGAGGAACGCCCGAAGCGGGTGGTTTTCTCGCCTTTGGAGTGGGCTGAAGTCGGCGTCGCGGTGCCACCCGAATTTGATTCCGACAAGGCGCACGCCGCATTGCACAAAAAGCTCATAGAGGTGGAGGTCCATTTGGAGCGCCATCTCGAGCGCGCTCAGAATCCGGGCTTTCGCGCCAAAGCCGATCCCGAAACCATCGCCGAAATCAACGAGCGCATCGAGGAGTTGAAAGCCCAGCGAGAACTTATCGCCATCCAGCACGCTCAGCTCCTTCGGCTCGGCTGAGCGTTCGCCGCAACGAAACTTCCCGGTGCTTCGTATGATTTGTTCGCTTACGCCGGCCATCGTTTTTTGTCATTCTGAGGCTCGCGCCGAGCGCAGCGAAGGGCGTAGCCGAAGAATCCCTGATTCCGTGAATTCACTGATTCAGAGACGACGATAGCGATGGAACTGCTGCGGCAAATCGATCTTGACGAGCTGCTGCGCCGTGCGCTCGCCGAAGACGTGGGGCAGGGCGATATCACCACGGCCGCGACGGTCGATTCCGCCGCGCGCGGCCGCGCCCGAATCACCGTCAAGGAACCGGCCGGAATCGTTTTTTGCGGCGGCTTTCTGCTCGAACGGGTCTTCGCGCTGACCAGCTCCGAACCCGCCGTCCGCACGATTATCAGCGAAGGCGAGCGCGTCGAAGCGGGCGCGGTCGCAGCGGAAATCGATGGCCGGCTCGCGGGCCTGCTCACCGGCGAGCGGGTCGCGCTGAATCTGCTGCAACTGATGTCGGGCGTCGCGACCGCGACGCGGCGTTACGTGGACGCGATCGCCGGAACGCGCGCGCGCATCGTCGATACCCGCAAGACCCATCCGGGGCTGCGCGCGCTCGAAAAATACGCCGTGCGTATCGGCGGCGGTTTCAACCATCGCTTCGGCCTCGATAGCGGCGTGCTGATCAAGGAAAACCATATCGCCGCCGCCGGCTCGGTCAAAAACGCGCTCGAACGCGCCCGCCGCTATGCGCCGCATACGTTTCGCGTCGAAATCGAATGCGAGACGCTGGCGCAGGTCGAAGAGGCGATCGCGCACGGCGCGACCTCGATTCTGCTCGACAATATGACGCCGGCCGAGATGCGCAACGCGCGCGCGCTCGCCGGCGACGCGATTCTGCTCGAAGCGTCGGGAGGAATCACGCTCGATTCGATCCGCGCGATCGCCGAGGCCGGCGTCGATCTGATCTCGGTCGGCGCGCTGACCCACTCGGTCCGCGCCGTCGATCTGAGCATGCGTGTAGAGGTCGTCTGAGCGGCGGCCGGAGACGCCCCGATGCCAGCGAATCCATACCAATCGATCGAGAGCGGAACGCCGGGCCGCATCGGCTGGCGAATCCATTATTTCGACGAGGTCGGCTCGACCCAGAAAGTCGCGGCCGAGTTGGCGGAAGAGGGCGCCGCGCACGGCACGATCGTAATCGCCGAACGGCAGAGCGCGGGCCGGGGCCGGATGGGCCGATCGTGGCATTCGCCGCCGGGTCTGAATCTGTATCAAACGATTATCCTGCGGCCGGCGATGCCGCTCGCCGAGGTTCCGCGGCTCAGCCTGGTCGCCGGAGTCGCGGCGGCCGAAGCGTTGGAGACCGTCGCGCCCGGCATGGTCGCGCTCAAGTGGCCGAACGACGTATGGCTGCGCGGGCGCAAAGCCGGCGGCATTATCGCCGAGGCGGTGACCGATCCGGGGCAGGGCCTCAAATGCGTCCTGTTGGGGATTGGAATCAATGTCAATCTGGCCGCCGACCAGATTCCTGACGAGCTGCGCGACAAGGCGACCTCGGTGCGCATCGCGACCGGCCGGCTATGCGACCGGATCGCGCTCGAAGCGGCGCTTTGTAATCGGCTCGACTCTCGCTATATGGAAGTTCAGCAACACGGCTTCGCCGCCGTGCGGCCGGCCTGGCAGGGGTACTCGGCGCTGACCGGGCGGCGCGTGACGATAGTCGATGGCGACGCGCGGATTGCCGGGACCGTCCGCGGAATCGACGCGGAGGGGGCGCTGATGCTCGATACGGCGAGCGGCCCGACGCGAATCCTGACGGGCGACGTGAGCGTCGAGGGCGCTTACGACTGACCGGCGCGGGTGGACGCGCCGGGACACGAAGTGGCGCCACGGTACATCAAATGGCGCCACGGGCCGGGACGGGCGGCGAAACGGATTGCGGACATATCGGGAGCGCGCGGGGGCGCGCCGTCCCGCACATCGGTTGGCCTGCGGCGGTGCGGCTCGCGATGACGACGCGTGCTCCAGCTAACGTTAAGCAAACGTTGCGGAGAGGTGAATCGTTATGGCAGTCGAAAATCCCGACCGGTTGAGGACTATCGCAATCGTCGGCCAAGGCGGCGCCGGCAAGTCGCAGCTCGCCGAAGCGATGCTGTACACGGCCGGCGCGGTCAAAAGCCTCGGCCGTCCCGATGACGGCAGCTCGAGCCTCGATTTCGAACCCGAAGAATTATCCCGCCATATCACGATTAGCTCCGCCTTCCACCATCTAAGCTGGAAAAAGACCGACGTCATCCTGGCCAACACTCCCGGCTATGCGGCCTTCCTGCCCGAGACTTTCGCGACCCTGAGCGCGGTTGACGCGGCGGTCGTCGTGATTAGTCCCGGCGGCGATCTGAAGGTCGAAGCGCAGAAGGTTTTCGATGAGCTTCGCAAGCTGGAATTGCCGCGAATCGCCTTTGTTTCCCGGCTGGATCGGGAGCGGAGCAGTTTCGCGGCGGCGCTCGCCGATCTTGAAAAGGCGCTTGGCGCGAAGCCGCTCGCGCTCACGCTGCCGATCGGCGAAGAGGCGGGCTTTAACGGCGTGATCGATTTGCTGGCGATGAAGGCGCTCATTTACGCCGACGCCAGTGGCAAACCGCGCGAGGAAGAGCTTGCGGGCGAATTGAAATCGCGCGCCGAAGAGGCCCGGATGCGTCTGATGGAGGCGGTCGCGGAAACGGACGACGCGTTGCTGGAAAAATATTTAGAGCAGGGTGCGCTCACCGATGACGAATTGCGCGCAGCGTTGCGCAACGCCGTAATCTCCGGACAACTGACGCCCGTACTGGCCGGATCAGGCGCGAAAAATATAGGCGTAGGGCCTCTTCTAGATGCCGTCGCGACGCTGCTGCCCGCGCCCAAAGAGCGTCCGCCGCATCGCGGTACGGGACCGTCCAATGGGGCCGTTATCGAACGCCCGCACGATCCGGCGGCGCCATTTTCTGCCCAAGTCTTCAAAACGATTATCGACCCGTTTGCAGGCAAACTCTCGATTATGCGGGTGGTTTCGGGACGTGTCGCCACGGACGCGCACGTGCTCAATTCCACGCGCGGCGCGAAGGAGCATTTCGGCCATATTTTGCGGCTCGAAGGACGCAAGCAGACGCCAATCAACGCTGCCGACGCGGGCGAAATAGTCGCCGTCGCCAAACTCAAGGAGACCACCACCGGCGATACGCTGTGCGACGAAAAGGCGGTTGTGATCTATCCGGTGTGGGAAAAACCCGCGCCGGTGATTTCTTTCGCGATTCGGCCTAAAACCCGCGCCGATGAAGAGAAATCTTCGATCGCGCTGCAGCGGCTGGTGGAGGAAGATCCCGCCCTGGAGACCCATCGCGATCCCCAAACGCACGATATTATTATGTCTGGCACCGGCCAGATGCATATCGAGGTCACGGTCGAAAAGCTCAAGCGCAAATTTAATGTGGAGGTTGAACTTCAGGCGCCGAAGGTGCCGTACCTCGAGACCATCAAGGGACGCGCCGAGGCGCAGGGCAAATACAAGCGCCAATCGGGCGGTCGCGGCCAGTATGGCGATTGCTGGCTGCGGGTCGAACCGCTGCCGCGCGGCGGAGGGTTTGAATTCGTCGATGAGATCGTCGGCGGAGCGATACCACGCCAGTTTATTCCGTCGGTCGAAAAGGGCGTGCGCAACACTCTCGCGGAGGGCTTTATCGCCGGCTATCCGATGGTTGACGTCAAGGTGACGGTATACGACGGCAGCTTCCACGAGGTCGATTCCTCGGATATGGCGTTCCAGATCGCCGCGTCGATGGGACTCAAAAACGCGCTCGAAAAAGCGAAGCCGATTTTGCTCGAACCGATCATGGCGATTGACGTCACGTGTCCCGACGAGTGCATGGGCGACGTGATCGGCGACCTTAACTCGCGGCGCGGGCGCGTGCTCGGGATGGACAGCAAGGGCGGCGCACAAGTGATCAAGGCGTTGGCGCCGATGGCCGAAATTCTCAAATACGCGCCAGACCTGCGCTCGCTAACGTCCGGGCGCGGCGCTTTCGAGGTCCGGTTCCATCATTACGACGAAGTGCCGGCCCCGATCGCCGAAAAAATTATCAAGGAGACCCGGGAGGCGCAGGCGAACGCCAAATCCCACGCCCACGCCTGAGCCGCGCAGGGCCAGTCGCGCCCGGCCGTCCGGACTGATACGATTTTTCGTGGCGCGGCGCGCCTTTCCGCGATGGCGTCGTTGGGAAAATCGATCGTACTGCTGGGGTTGTTGCTGGTCGTGATCGGGCTGGCGCTGTGGGCGGCGCCATCCGTGCCCGGCCTTGGGCGCATCGGCCGCCTGCCCGGAGACATCTACCTGCGCCGTGGCGGTTTTACTTTCTACTTCCCGCTCACGACCTCGATTATTATCAGTATCGTGCTGACCATTCTGTTCGCATTGATGAGGCGTTAAGCCGCGATGGCCGACCGCGCCGACAGCGCTCCGAGCGCCGTGGAAATAAAGCGTCGCCGGCGCGAACTGATAGCGGTGGGCATCGCCGCCGCGACGCTGTGCGCTTTCGTCCTCGCGCAAACCACCCTGCCGCCGCTCAGGTCGCATACCTCGCTGGTCTCGAATCTGGTCGTCATTCTGCTGTTCGATCTGAGCTTTCTGCTGCTCGGCCTGATGCTGGTGCTGGTCGGGCGGAACCTGGCCAAGACTTTTTTCGAGCGCGGCCGCGGACTGATCGGATCGAAGCTGCAGGCGCGGCTGGTGTTCGGCTTTATCGCCGTCGCGCTGGTGCCGAGCGCGTTTCTGCTGTACGTCGCAGGCGCCTTTCTGCACGCCGACATCGACAGTTGGTTCAATCCCGAATACCAGAAGGTGCTCGACGATTCGCTCGAGATCGCGAAAGTTTACTATCTCAATTCCGCCAACAACACCGCTCATTTCGCGCGCGTGCTGGCCGAAAAAATCACGGAACATCAACTGCTCGATCCGGCGAATCGCGGCAAACTGCGCCACATGCTCAGAAAATCCCAGCAGGAATACAACCTCGGGACGATCGAGGTGTTCTCCGCGCGGCGCAGCCTGCTGATGGTGGCGCTCAGTCCGCGCACGCCCACAGGGGTTGGGGTCGGCCCGGATTCGCCGATGGTCGCGGCGACGCTGGCCGGCCGCGCGGTAACGCGTACGGATCGAATGGGCAAGGCGGACGTGATTCGCGGCAGCGCGCCGATCTATTCGTCGCTCGATTCGGACAGCGTAATCGGCGCGCTCGTGATCGATTACTATATTCCGAAAAGCCTGGCCGGCCGCGCCGCCGGCATCTCGCGCTCGGTCGAGGAATATTTCCAGCTCCGCATACTGCATCAGCCGATCATGCACAGCTACATCCTTGCGCTGGTGCTGATCGGCTTGGCGGTCGTGCTGCTGGCGAGCTGGTTTGGAATTTACCTGGCGCGCGGAATTACGGCGCCGATCGCGATGCTCGCCGAGGGCACGCAGGCGGTCGCCGGGGGAAATCTGAATTTCGAAATTCCGGAAGTCCGCGACGACGAAATCGGCCGGCTGGTCGAATCGTTCAACCGGATGACCGCCGATTTGCGCGCCTCGCGGGCCGAACTCGAGCGCCGCCGCCGCTACACCGAGACCTTGCTGCGCAACGTTTCGGCCGGAGTGGTCGGTCTCGACCGCGACGGCGTGGTGACGGCGATCAATCCTTGCGCCGAACGGCTGCTTGGACTGCGCGCGGCGGACGTGCATGGGCGGCGTTACGCAGAAACCTTCCCGCTCCCGCTGGTGCGCGCGCTCGACGACGCGCTGGCCCCGGTTTCGCGGCCGCACGAGGCGCCTGCGTCGATAAAATTCGACGCCGGCGGCGCCGAAACCGAACTGATGATGACGGCGAGCCCGCTCGGCGACGAATCTGGCGAATTGGGCACGGTGCTGTTTTTCGAAGATGTCAGCCAGATCGCGAAGGTCGAACGGATGGAAGCCTGGCGCGAGGTCGCGCGGCGCATCGCGCATGAGATCAAGAATCCGCTGACCCCGATACAGCTTTCCGCCGAGAGGCTGCGCCGCCAGTTCGCGCGCGCCGACGGCGCCGACGCGCGCCTGCTGGACGAATGCACGCGCGCGATCATCGGCGAGGTCGAAGACCTCAAGCGCCTCGTCAACGAATTCTCGGCTTTCGCCCGGATGCCGCATCTGAATCCCGTGCCGGGCGATCTGAACGCGCTGGTCGAGGAGGCGGTCGCGAATTTCCGCGAAGCCCATCCGGAAGTCGAATTCGCGCTCAATCTGGCGCCCGCGCTGCCGCACGTCGCGATCGATCGCGAGGCGCTGAAGCGCGCGGTCGTGAATCTGCTCGACAACGGCGTGGCCGCCAGCATCGCGAGTCCCAACGGCCAGCGCCCGCGCATCGAGGCGCGCACCGCGGTCGATTACCAGACCGGCGTGGTCACGATGGAAATATCCGACAACGGGCCGGGCATCGATCCGCGCCTGCGCCAGCGCATTTTCGAGCCCTACTTCTCGACCAAAAAAGGCGGCACCGGACTCGGCCTTGCGATCGTCGCGTCGATCGTGACGGACCATCACGGATTCGTCAGGGTGCGCGACAACAAGCCGCGCGGAAGTAGATTTATTGTCGAATTTCCGGTAAAAGATCAGGCGATTTTCCGAACCGATGCGTAGCGGCTACTATGCTTTCGGAGCGTCCTTGGCGGCAAGGCGTAATCCGCGCGCTGCGCTCCCTTCCACGCCGCGCGGCGGCAATTTCAAATCGATAATCGAGGCCAATTGAACAACGTGAATGCGACCGTGCTGGTGGTGGATGACGAGGAGCGGATCCGGTCTTCATTGCGCGGCATTCTCAACGACGAAGGTTTCCGCGTGCTCGACACCGGCGACGCGCCCGGCGTGATGGAGTTGATCGAACGGGAGCGTCCGGAGCTGGTTTTGCTCGACGTGTGGATGCCCGAACTCGACGGCATCGAGCTGTTGCGGCGAATCAAGGCGGAACTGCCGGCGACGCGCGTGATCATGATTTCGGGCCACGCCAATATTCAAAACGCCGTCGCCGCGACGCGGCTGGGCGCGGAAGATTTTCTCGAAAAACCGTTCTCCGTGGACGGCTTGCTGGCGGCGATCGGGCGCGTGATGGCGGGCGATTCCGGCCGCGTCGCGCGGCGGGACGCGGCCGCCGGCGCGACCCAGGCTCCCGCCGCGGGCCGCGCGCCGTGCGGCGCGCTCGCGCGTCCGCAGCGCACCGTGGCGGAATCGCTGGTGCTGGCCGGACAGGGGCTTCATTCGGGATTCAAGACCGGCGTGATTCTCCATCCGGCGCCGGTTGGTTCCGGAATCGTTTTTTCCTCGGTGGCCGGCCAGTCGGAAATTCCGGCGCGGCTGGAGAACGTGACCGAGACCGGCTACAACACCACGCTGAGCGGCGGCGGCCACTCGATCCGCACAGTCGAACATCTGATGTCCGCGCTGCACGGACTCGGCGTCACCAACCTGCTCGTCAAGACCGACGACGAAGTGCCGGCGCTCGACGGCTCGGCGCTCGAATTTTGCCGGCATCTGCGCGAGGCAGGAATCGTCGAGCAGGACGCCGAGATCGAACCGATCGCCGTCGCGCAACCGATTCAGATCGGCGAGGGAGAAGAATTTATCCGGATCGAGCCGGCCCGCCGGCTGGTGATCGATTACACGCTCGAATATCCCGCTCCGATCGGCCGCCAGCAGGTTCATTTCGAGCTTGATTCGCCCGAGGATTACGTTCGCGAGGTCGCGCCCGCGCGAACTTTCGGATTCGTGCGCGAATTCCGCAAGCTCGCCGAGATGGGACTGGCGAGCGGCGGCCGGCTCGACAATTTGATCCTCGTTGACGACGAAAAGGTGGTTAATACCGCCCTGCGTTTTCCCGACGAATTCGCGCGGCACAAGACGCTCGATCTGATCGGCGATCTCTACCTGCTCGGGCGTCCGGTCGTCGGCCATATCGTGGCGTCCAGGACGGGCCATTCGGATAATCTCGCGCTGCTGCGCGCGATCGCGGCGACGCTCTGACGGCGGCGTGGGCCGTTGCCGCTCGCGCGCTGCGCTAGCGATGGTTCTGCGGGACAAAGCGGCGCTCGTCACCGGCGCCGGCAGGCGGGTCGGCCGGGCGATCGCGCTAGCGCTGGCCGAACGCGGCGCGGCGGTCGCGCTGCATTGCCGCAATTCCCGCGCCGAAGCTGACGCGACGGCGGCGGAAATCGCGGCGCGGGGAGGGCGCGCGCGCGTGCTGACGGCGAACCTTGAATCGATCGCCGCGGCCGAAGGATTGATCGCCGCGACCATCGGCGCGTTCGGACGGATCGACGTGCTGGTCAATTCCGCCGCGGTTTTCACGCGTGGCGCGCTGGCGGAGATTTCCGAACACGCCTGGGACGAGACCTTCGCGGTCAATCTGAAAGCGCCGTTTTTTCTCTCGCGCGCGGCGGGCGCCGCGATGCGCGGCCAGGGGGCGGGCAAGATAATCAATCTGAGCGACGTCGCGGCGCGCCGGCCGTTTTTGAACTATATCCCTTATTCGATCGCCAAGGCTGGTCTGGAAGCGATGACGATCGCGCTGGCGCGCGCGCTCGCGCCCGAAGTGCAGGTCAACGCGCTCGCGCTCGGAATCGTGGCGCCGCCGGAGGATTTCGATCGCGCCGAACTTGAACGGCTGATTCGCCGTATTCCGGCCGGCCGGATCGGGACGCCGGAGGACGCCGCGCGCGCGGTAGTATTTCTTTGCGAAGC
>JADBKU010000048.1 GCA_014896235.1 bacterium
CATTGCGGCCCAAGCATGTCGAATTGCCACGCCAGCGCCAGCAGGACGCTGTCTGGAGCCGAATCGATTCGATAGACCAGCAGCGGCGTCAGATCGAGCGCGCCGAGCCGCTCGATCAGATCGAGCAGCGCCGCCGAACGCGCGTCGTTGATCGAAGGTTGTACCTGTAGATGAGCCATGGCGGAGTCCGTCGCGCCGCGAATAATCTAACTGGATTGCGATGACGTCGCCTGATTGAGGGCGATCGCCGTGCAGTTCGCCCACTGTCCAGGCTGCAATTGCGTGTACCGGGGTTCGGTGAGCGTAACCTCATATACTCCCGGCGCTGAAAGCGCCTCGATTATCTGGCTGGGAACGATATCGCGCTGGATGCGTCCGGCGAGCGCGATCGCGTAGCCCTGCGCCGCCGCGTTCACCGCGGCCATCGTGCTCGCCGGGTCGGCGTCGGCGTAAAGCGTAATCGTGCCGCTTATCTGGTAATCAACTTCCGTCACCGCAAGCGCTGTGACTGTGTCGGTGAGCGGCCGCACGTTTTCGGCGGAAATTGCGGATTGAACTTTGGCAAGCAGGCTTGCGTTGGCGATTCCGGCGGCGTTCGGCGCCGGCGCGGGCTGCTGCTGGATTGGTCCGGTCAGCACGTAAACGCTGACCTGGCCGGGCGCCGGCGAAACCGCCTGCACGTCGACGATCGACGGGTCCGCGCCGAGTGCGAAAAACCGGTAGGCCGCGACGGGGCCCGCGACGCTGAACTGATTCGGCGCCGCCTGGATGCGCGCGCGCAGATGATCGTCGGTTTCCGGCGCCGCGCCTCCGCCGCTGGTGGTCGTGTTCGCCGCCGACGCGACGACGGCGCTCGGATTGAGCTGGACGTTGATCTGTCCGGGCAGGTAGCCGTCGCCGCCGGTTCCGGCCGTCGTGCAGGTGGCCGCCACGGCGCCCGAAAGCGCGCCGGCGGGGATGGTCAGCGGCTCGTTCGTGGCGAATACGTATTGGCCGTCGCTCGTGCCGATCTGAGTGTTTTGCGGAATCGTGTAGGCGACGCTCAGCGCTTCGGCCAGCGTGAATTGAATGGTGGTCGTGGCGCCCTGGGCGCCCAGCCTCGTGACGCCGAGCAACTGCCCGAGATAGTCGAGCATCGGGAATGACGCGTACGCGAGCAGATTTTGTTCGCCCGCGAATTGAATCGCGTTGCGCACCAGCGATTCGCGGTAGGCATACAGATTGATCAGCAGGCGTTCGACCTGCGCCGGCTGCAGCGTGCGTCCGGCGGCTGATTGGAACGCGGCGATCATGTCAGCCAGAATGAGATTCGGATCGAGGCCGTCGGCGTCGTTGACGAACGCCGGAGCCGGTAATGACGGCATTCCTCCGCTCATTTACGATTGCTCCTTCGGGTTGATTGGTTCGATCGGTACGTGTGGACGCGCCTCGCTCACGGCGCCGGTATGACGATGACCGTTTGTTGCGCGGGGCCGGCCGCCGCCGCGCCCGCCAGTTGCAGCCGCCATGAGACGTTCACCGACATTCGCGCGCCCGATTGCGCCGACGAATCGATCATCGGCGCGGCGGTCACCGACGTCAGTTTGACGCGCGGCTCCCATTGCGTGATCGCGGTCGTCACCTCCGTGACGATTGCGGCGATGGCCGCGTTGATCGGCGCGTCGAGAAATTTCCACAGATCGGCGCCGAACGTTGGCCGCAGCGGATCGCTCCCCTTCGGCGTGGTGAGGATGATCCTGATGCACTGGTTGACGTCGGCGACGCCCTGAACGACGTTGCCGATTCCGGACCCCGGATCGCCGGGCTGGTCCAGGGCCAGCGACCAGTCGGCCGACGTGATATCCGCTAGCGTGATCGCGCCTGCTGGCATTTTTTCCGAATCTCCCGGCGGCGCGCGCGAACGGCGCGCCTAACCCTCAGCCTGAAGTTACCTTGGCGCTGCCGGCAACGATCTGGCCCGAGCCTGCCGGACAGGTGGTCGCGTCGCCGACGCGGGCGATTGCGGCGCCGCCGCCGGCCAGCCTGATTTCGCCGGCGGCCGTGATCGTCACTGCGCCGGAGGCGTCGATCGCGATCGCCGCTCCGTTCGCCGAAATATCGACCGAGCCGCCCGGCGGCAGCGCGATCGCCAGCGCGTGCGTCGCGCGATCGTACGAAAACGAAGCGCCGTCTCGCGAATTCCACATCGCCATGTCCGCGTCCGACGAAGGCGGCGCATCGACCGACGAATAGATCGCGCCGAGCACCGCGCCGTCCTCGTCATATTCGTCCATCAGGCAGACGACCTGCTCGCCGACGTCGGGCATCCAGTAAACCTTGTCGTTCTGGGTCTTGGCGAAAACCACCGGCAGCCACCAGCTCTGCATCTGGTCGCGGTCGGGAAAAGTCACGCGCACCCGGCCTGACGCCGCGTCGAGCGCTGCGACCAGGCCGACTCTGAAAACGCCGCTCATTCCGCGAACTCCATATAGCGTTGAGGAAGCGCAAGCATGCGAGGCCCGCCCATCTACACCAATTGAAAAACCGGCGTCGCCTTCTGCAGATCCGGAGCGTCAACGCTGCCGTTCGGATTGCCGTCCGCGTCAACCGCGTCCAACCATGCGCTCCACACCCCCAGGGGACCGGCCGCCGGCGTGACGTAGGTATACGAGTACAGCCCGGCGGAGAGGCGCGTGGTCGCCGCCGCGGTCACCTGCGCGTTTCCATTCGGATCGAAAATTGTGATCGTCGGCGCCGCCGGCGGATCGTAGGGCGTGGGCGGCGGCGGTATCTGGCAGGTCACGTTCCACATGATGGCGACCGCTTTTCCAGCCCGAATCACTTGCAACACGGTCATCGCCTACTCCATTCCTGTGGTCGCGATATGAACCAGCGACAGCGGCGCATCCGCCGCCGCGATGCGGCATTCGAGCGGACTTGCGGAACCGCCAGAAGCGCAGTCCAGCGGCCGCGCGATCGCCGCGACGCCGGGCAGGACCGTCGGCGTCGCGCCGCGCCAATCGCATCGCAACGGCGTCACGGCCGCCGCTTCCAGGGATATTGCAATCATCGTGCGCCTCCATTACCGGATTTCAATTCAATGCGCCCGTTGGCGATTCGACCTTCCGCAATGACAGTTCGGTCACATAGCCGAGATGGCGGTTCACGCGATGCGCCGCGGTCGAAATCATATAAACGCCGTCGTTCACGCCGAATCCGGCGATAGCGACGGTGTTGCCCGCGGACAAGGACGCGCTGCCCGGAGTCAGGATTGCGGCGGTGGCGCGGACCATGTTCGCCTGATGGAGCGCGCCCTGCGCCCGCAAGAGCGCCTGCTGGCCGTTTTCGCATCGCGCCGGGAAGACCAGGGAATCGCCCGCCGCGATCGGCGACGCTGATGCGGCGCGTTGCGTGATCAGGCTCTTTTCGTACGGCGACTGGTAGGAAACGCGCGCGGCCTGAAAGGTGCGATGGGATTTGATTCGAAACGAGGCGCGAATCACGTCGGATCTCGCAAGGGTCGCGACCGGCGGCGCGGACTCGAGCGCCGCGCGCGAATAGAATATCAACTGGCCGCCGCGTATCGTGAAATCGTAATCGTAAGCCAGCGCGATCCGATGGAGAAACGCCAGGTCCGATTCGCCGGACTGGGTAATCCGCGCGAACGATACATTCGTGGCGTCGGCCTGCGCGATCAGGTTCAGGCCGTACTTTTGCGCAATCTTTGCGGCGATTTGCGATAAATTCTGGTTTTCATACCCGATATTCCGGCGCGTGCGCATCGCCGGCGTGATATATGTGGAGAGGCAACGCAGATTCAGGATATCCGGGGGGCTTTCATAACACAGGTCGTCCACCTGAAAATCGCCGCAAGGCAGAGGCGCGCCGTTCGCATAGCCGAGCGCGAGGCTCACGACGTCGCCTTGCGCAGGCGCCCACGGACCGCTCCAGAGGCCGGTTTCGTCGCTTAACGCGACAGCCAGGTCTCCCGACGCTCCGCCCAGCCGATCGGTGTATATAATCTCGATCGTCATGGTCGAGATGTCGGCGGTGATGTTCACCCCCTGGTAAGTGAGAGTCCATTGCGTGACCGGCGGCGGAAATCCCGGTAGAGCGCTCATCAACTCCTCCATTGGCGGTCGAGTGAATTCCGCACGGTGCTGACGGATTCGCTGGTCACGCGCGCTTCCATGGCGGCAGATTCGAGTTTTGCGGCGCGCTCAACTGGATGATCGGAATGGCGATCGTCAATCCAGCCTCGAAGACCGGCTCTATCGGGATCGAGGGATTCGCCATGATGATCGGCGAATAGATTGTCGCGTCGCCGTAATAGCGCCACGCCAGCAAATCCCATCGCTCTCCCGCGGATGTGATATGAATTATGTATTGACCTTGCATCGCTTGCGCCTATGTCCGAATCGAATCCCGAGTTGCATATTTCCAATCCGTCAGAAGATTTGCGCCGGCATTCAGGAGGACGAACGCACGATCTGCGCCGCCGGTATGTCGCCGGGAAGCAAGCGCTTCGAGGCGTTTTGAGAAGCGCCGGCCGGAGACAGCAAGGGCGAAACGCCCGGTGCGGATAGCGGCGCGGGCGAAAATGGCGCGGCGGGCGCGGCCAGCGCCGAGGCCACGCCGGCGGCGGCGCTGGCCGAGACGGGCGCGGTCGCGAGTCCGGCAGGCGCCGCGACCGCGCCCAAGGCTCCGAAGGCGCCAATCGCGTTTCCGACGGCACCGCCGAGCGCGTAAGTCCATTCGATCAACCGCAGCCGCACGATTGCGGCGACCAGATCGCCGGCCGAACTCATCTGGCGGGCGCCCGTCTCCAGTTCCGCGAGCGCGAAAAACCCTTCGATATCGCCGTTGCCGAAGACTAACGGTCGGGCGATATGGTCCGCGAGCGCCGCCTCCAGCGCGAAGATCTGTAACTGCGGATTGGTGAACGACATATGCAGCCGAATATCAAATAGTATTTCCGCCGGATCGTCCGCCGCCCATTGCAATCGCGCCGGCGCCTGAATCACCCGCTGCAAGGCGTAAAGCGATTGCCGGCGCGTCTCATAGCCGGTGGGCGAGTCAAGCACCTCAAAAACAATTTCTCCGAGCGATGCGAACATGATTCCTTTGAACTGTCCAGTTGGATGAGACCTGAGATCAATTCCCGGCGGTTTTCACGTGAACGCGACGCGCCGCCGATTCGCGAATTCGTCGTGCAATCGGCGCAGGATTTCCGGGATGCGGCTGGCGAGCGCGTCGGCGACTATCTGCTCGATCCGCTTCTGGTCGGCGGCGCCGGCAAACTCGAAAGTGGGCGAAAAATTAACCACGACGCCAGGAGCCGCTGATACCGCCGTACGCGATGGCGCCGCCGACTCGGTTTGCTTGCCCGCGGCGAGCGAGCCGGCCGCCGTCCGGAGCGATAGCGCGATTGCTCCGACGGGAGATTTTCGAACAAGGTCGGCCGCCAGTGTCCGCGCTCCATTCGCGCCGGCGGAAGCGAATCCATCAGCGGCGACAGCGTCAGAACGACTGGCGGAAAACGCCGAGTCATTTCTGACATCGGCGGCATTCGCGATTCCCGCGCTCAGCGTCGCGCCGGGCGCGCGCTGGATCCGGTCGCGGCTCAAATCAAACGTATCGGCGCGAGCTCGCGAATGCGGCGCGCCGAGACGCCGTATAGTTCGCGTCGCATTCGCGGCCATCGGATGCGCGGACCGCGCAAAACCGATTGATTGATGCCCCGCGAGCGCGCGATGAGCTAGAGACGCCGATCGGCTGAAGCGCGAAGAGATCCAGAGCGCGCCCTCTTCGCGAGATGCGTTTCGCTCGGACACGAGATGCTCGATCGATCGCGGACGCGGATCGTTCAACAAGGCGCGTGGATACTCACTCGGCCTGTCGCCGGCGGATTGAAACGCGGCGTCCGGCGCGATACGGCCGGAACGCGACAGCGTGTCGAGAGATTGAAAATGTTTAGTCGGCCGTTGCGCGGAGCGGCCTTCTTCCATGCGGAGCCGAAGCGCGCGGGTCAATTGCGAGAGCGCGGCTATCGCCGATTCGAACCAGCCATGACCGGTGAAGATTGATTGCGGCCTAACCTGCTCCATGCGCCGCCGCACGTCGCGCGCGCCGCGTGATTTCCTTGCCGCGGTTTCGGGACGCGACGGCGGAGCCGAACGCGCAGCGGCCGCCGCCTTCTCAATCCAATCGAGACGGCGGGCCGCCGCGCTCGCCGCGTCGAACAATCTCAGCCGGTTGCTTTTGAAAACCCGCTTGATCCGTGCAAGCGAGTCTGCCGCGAGCTTAATTTCCACATCTTGGCGGCCATGAATTCGTGACGATTCCATTAGTCCCCGCGCTTCCAATGAAAATGATGCGTCTCCACGAATTCAGTCCGCGCGCGGTTCGCGGGCGCCGCATTGCGCGGTGCGCGGCCGGGCGATCGCAAGGCGAGCGGGCCGTCCCATGATCTCGACGCCCGCGAGCGCCGCAAGGGCGTTTTGCGCGTCCTCCTCGGTCGTCATCTCGACGAAGCCGAAACCGCGCGAAACGCCCGTCCAGCGATCTTTAATAACCTCGACGCTTCGAACGGCGCCCGCACGCTCGAACAAGCCGCGCAGCGCGGCTTCATCAACTTGATAATGGAGATTGCCAATATAGATTCTAGCGTTCATCGAAAGACCGGTTCTTGTCCGCGAAATTTTTTACCTGTCGGTTACCTGCTCGACGTGGTGGCGCTGGCGCGGGTGACGATATCGCGCCAATACGCGATTTCGGCGATCTCCATTTCGGCAAGCTCGGTGAAGCTGAAACCGAAACCAATCAGGCCGGCGATCGCTTCGGGCGACGGCGGGCCTCCGGCTATTCCTGGTCCGCCGCCTTGGGAAAATTTTCCGCCGGCGCCTCGATAATCTCGGATTCAAGGACCAGCACGTCGTTCAAATCCATCGTCAGCAGGTCTTCATAGACGATTTTCCGGCCATCGATGGTCGCAAGCTCGGCGATCAACGCGAAGGAGATTGCGATCGGCTCGGGGTTTGAAGCCACCGCGCGATGGGCGTTGACCAAATCGCGTCCGCGTCCCATCCGCAACGTGGCGGTGCGGCCCGAGGGGAGCGTGATGGTGCGGGTCTGGATGTCCACTGCGAAACCTCCGGGGCGGCGCGGCGATATGCCGGATTATCCGCCGATATTGGTGCGGAACTGGGCGAGCTGATCGACGCCGTTGACGACGAAGATGTTCGCGAGCACGTCGTAAAGATGGATCTGCGCGCCGGCGATATAGAGCTCGGAGTGATAGACCGTGATCGTGGACGCGGTGTCCACGTTTTCATGCAGCCGGAAGCGGAAACCGCCCGGATCTTTGAACACTCCCGTCATCAAATAGACCACGGGCAGCTCGGCGCTGCGCCCCTGGCTGGTGTACTGCTCGAGATTGCCGCGCACCTGGAAGGAATGGGAAACGAACGGGCTGCCCGCGGCGCTCAACACTTCGGGATAGAGCGAGGCCCAGCGGATGCGGGATTCGAGCTTCTCGACGCCCGCCCAGAATTCCGCCGTGCCAGCCATCCCGAGGCCCTTGTGATCCACCTTCAGGTGGCGCGGTTGCGCGATCTCGATCTCTTCCGCGCGCCCAAGGAGCCCGGTTCCATCGATATAGATATTGGCATTGGTGATTCTATTTACTGAGACGTCCATGATTTGACCGTATGCGGTTCAGCGACTGGGAATGCGCGATTGCGCCGGAGTTCAGGCGTTCGCCGCCGGCGCCGTCAAGGCGCTCGAGGCGCCGAGCTGGCTGAGCAGGGTCGCGTCGAGGTAGACGTTGAAGGTGAGCCGCTCGGCGGGCGGCGGCGGCATCACGTCGATATCGAAGACCAGCTGGCCCGCCGCGACCTGGGCCGGCGGATTCTCGGCGGGATTGTATGTGGCCGCGCCGGCGATCAGCGCGCCTCGCTGAATCAGCGTGCGCAGAAAGGCGTTGACGCTCGCCAGAATCGCGGTGATGAGCGCGTTCGAGATCGGCTGATCGATGAACTGCAGCATCGCAAGCTGCACGGATTCCTCGATCACGTCCATCGTGCGCCGCACGCTGATGAAATTGTCCGGCGTCGTGATTGTCGGAAAGCCGGCGGTGCGATTGCCCCAGACGCGCAGGCCCGTTCCGAATGCGTTGAACACGGTGACGATGCCCGCCGCGTTCAAATTGTTCACGTCCGACGCCGCGTCGAGCAGCGAGGCGTACAGCGCGACGTCCGGCCCAAGGATGCCGTTGACCTGCATGTTCGAGGGCGACCACCAGTAGCCTTTGGCGAGATCGCGCGCGGCGATCGCTCCAGCGAGCCATTGCGAATACGGGCCCGTGGCGTTGGCGTTGGCGATCGTGCGCACCGGCAGCGTTCCCTGCAGCGTCACTCCGGTCGGGACGATCCCGGCGTCGAAGAAGGTCTCCTGCGGATAGCACAGGATTGCGCGCGTCGAAGAGGTGTCGAAGGCGGCGCCGGCGGCGCCGCGGTTGGCGATCGCGACGGCGGGCGGCGTCGCGGGCGGCGAATCGATCAACGCCATCGCGCGTGTCGTGTCCGCCAGCGCGATCATGGCCGTCGCGATGTCGGGTTTCTGCGAGTATCCCGGCGCAATCAGCAGCTTGGCGAAAAAGCCCATCGCGCCGTATGTCGTGAGCAGCGCCTGCATCCCGGTGTAAACCGATCCGGAGACCGCGCCGATGATGTCCGCGTCGGCGACGCGCGACGGATCGGCGTAACTGAACGAGGCGATGACGGTCGCGCCCGCGGCGATCGCGCCGCCGGAGAGCGCGGTGGCCACGCCGTTTATCGCGTCGATCGCATAGTCAGTTCCGGCGACATAGGGAGTTCCTGAATAGTATGTATAGGTGACCAGCACCGCCTCCGCCGGTGTGAGCGCGCCGCCGGCGATCTGAGTTATCAACCCGGTGCGCGCGTCCACCGAATAGTCAGTGCCCTGCACATAGGTTGTGCCGGCGGGGTTGCTCGTCAAGACGACCGACGACGCCTGGATATTGCCGTGCGCCAGCTGGATCGTGGGCGGGGAGCCGGCGAACGTATGCGCCTCGGCGGTCGCGGTCGCGGTCGTCGGCGGCATCAGGGCGAGATTCGAAACGCCCATGTGTCCGAGGTTGATCGCGCCGGCCGAGTTGAACGTCATCGACGCCACGACGTCGCTCGTATGCCTCGTCGGATCGAAGACGTTGACTACTATCGTCTGGCCCGCTCCCTGTCCCTGGATGGCGGCGAGCGCATAGGGAATGGTGTAGCCCTGAACGAGCGGGCCGAACATCGCGGCGTCCTGCACGGACGAAACCAGCGTCGGCGCATTCGGGCCGGGCGCGACGGCGGGCGGCGCCACGGCCCAAACCGGCGCCGTGCCGATCAGGCCGACCACCGATGATTTGACGACGGTTACTGGCGCCGGTCCGCTATCGAACTCGACGACTTCGACTCCATGTAAAAACGATACAGGCATCGGCTTTACCTCTGCGGATGGATGGAATGCGCGCCGGGCGTTTCAATTCGACGGAGCGGTCGGTGCGGATCCGCCGCCGGCCACGGCCAGAACCGCCTCTGCGTATGAGTAAGCAATCGAGACCGTGGCGCCCGGCGCGATCCCGCCGGTGGCGACGCGCGTGATCGCGCCGGCCGCCGAATCGAGAACGTAATCGGCGCCGGCCGCGTACGCGATTGCGCCGGACGAGTCGGTAATCGTCGCCAGCGTCACATTGATATTGGGCAGTTGAATCTGGTCGGCGGCGTTGAACGTGTAAAGCGCGGCGCCGCGATTCACGTTCGTAACGCCGCCGCGGTCGAACGCCGTCGCTTGCGCGAGCAGCGGAAAATTGACGGCGGGCGCGGCTTCGACCGCCATTCCGCGGGTGGCGAACAGCATCCGGTAGGTCCACACGCCGCCCTGCCGGTCGCGGCCGACAAAACTTTCGCGCAGCGGGTAAAGCCGCGTGCATCCCGGAACCGCATACCCGGTCAACGCGACACGGATCGCCTCGAGCAGCGCATATGCGCCGGGCGTGGCGCCGTCGGGCGCCGAGCCCATGCCCCAGCCGAGGTCGCGAACCATCACGGTGACGGCGAACTTGAAGGTTCGCTCCTGAACGATCGCGGCGGCGTCGATCAGCGGTCCATACTCGCCTCCCTCGTACCGCACCAGCGCGGCGCCGGCGCGGCTGGTGAGCCGGTAGGCCTCGGGCCGGTCGGGAAAATGCGCGACTTCGACCGACGCAATCTGCGCCCGCAGGCGCGCGACGATCGACGCTTCCACTGCGGCGATATCGGTCGGCGTCGGCGGCGTGAAGGCGGCGCCGTCCCAGGGTTGGTCAAGTATGATCGCGGCCATCTGCAATTCCTTGAATTCCCGCTGGAGCGTTCCGCTCGCGTATACCTAGAATCCCTTGAGCGATCCGCGGCTGAAGATCCGCGACGGCAGGACGCCGCTCGGATCGCCGCCCGCATCGACGACGATCGATCCGGGAGCGTCGGGCGCGTCCTGATTGTCCGGCGACAAGCCCAGCGTCACCGTTCCGGCCGCGACCTTGCCGAGCAGCGCGATCGCGTCGTCGTAGCGCCGGCGCGCGTCGGCGATATCGTGCAACGGGCGGAGCGCCTGCAGGCGGTACATCGCGATATCGCACGCGAGCCGGTTCAGCGCCGCGGGAGGATCGGCGAGCGGCAGGGCGAAACGGCCGTCAAGATAGCCGTCGATTTCCGCCGACGCGTCGTCGAGCGCCTGCTGCAACGCCGCGGCGTTGATCGTGACGGTCGCCGGGTCGTCGTTGGTGAGCTGGACCAGGTCGCGATTCGGATAGCGCGCGATCATGTCGTTGGGAGACGCGTAGGCCACTTGATGCCTCGGGGGACGGCGCGAGCGCCGCGATTAGGAGAGATATTCGCTGACGATCAGCGTCGCGGTGTTTTTCCAGATATTGCTGGTCGCGACGTTCGCGCTGGCGCCCGCGCCGGCCATGAAGTCGGCGTGCAGAATTTGCGCGACGGCCTCTTCAAGCGCGGGCGGCACGAGCAGATAGACGTCCTTCGGACTCGTGAGGGCGCCGAAGGGCAAGCCCGCGTCGGTCTTGATCGACCGCATCGCGGCGCGCGCGGCGCCGTAATTCGCGGGATTGGTCAGGTCCGTGTTGCTGGCGTACGCGAGCTGCCACAGGCCCACGCCGGTGTTGGCGCGGCCGTCGACGCCGAAACGGAATTCGCGCCGCGTGAACACCGCCTCGTCGGTGAGCGCGTTCATGCGCGTCATCGCGTACTCGCGCCGGAGCTGGAAGATGAACGGCCGGATCGCGCGCGACGCGTCGATCAGGAACCAGTAAGGTCCGGTTCCGCTCGAGTTGATATTCGACGCGATCGAGTCGCGCGGATCGTTCGCCGCGCCCATTGGGCCGACCGGATGGGTCGCGGAGAAGAATGGTTGGCCGTCGTACCCGATCACGCTCGACGGCGTCGTCACCGCGTTTTTGATCATTGTGAAAAGCAGCGAGTCGGGATGAACCTTGGTGTCCCAGCCGAGCTGTTCGATCACCGGCTCGTAAACGGCGTAGTTGTCGTCTTCGATATCGTTGCGATTGATCGCGACGGTATCTTCGAAATCCTTGTTGACGATGGTGTAGCTGTGCGCTTCGAGCGCCTGGATCACGCGCTCGCCGAGCCATTCGCGGAACCGGGTCGTGCGGCCGAGCCACGGATAGGTGGTTTGGCGGGCGGTCGAACGCACCACGCTCGCGATCTTTTCATAGTAGGAGGGCGGCTTTTCGAAACCGCGCTGGAAGATTACGTCGAAGCCGGTGAATAGCGCCGAAAGATTTGCAGCGGTGATTTCCATTTGCTCACGCGATTGCCGGGCCGCCTGTCGAACGACCGCGGCCGGCGGATGACGCGGACTAAAACGCCCGCGGGGGTTGGCTGGAACGGACGATTGCGCCGCCGGATCAGAGCGCCGGCGCGGCCTGGTGCATGAAGTCGATCCAGACCTGGCCGCTGGAGTCGAGATTCACGATGCGGCCGGCGACGCTGCGGGTCGGCGGGCCCCAGTTATAAGTGACGTACACGGTGGCGGCGGCGGCGATCGCGCCGCCCGCGATCAGGAAGATCACGCCGGCCTGATAATCGACGACGTAATCCGCCCCCTCGGTGTAAACTGTGCCGCCCGCCGCCGTGCTGGTCACTCGCACGCTCGACACGTTTTCGTGACCGAGCGCCGCGGCCTGCGCCGACGTTGAGGCGGGGAACGCGACCGGCTGCGCCGTGACCGCGGTGGCGCCGGAGCCGTCGCTCGCGGAAACCGAGTTGTCGTCCACCGCGTACGCCATCTGTCCGACCTGCGCGGCGCCGATCGAGCCGTCGTTTACCGC
The DNA here is from genome assembly GCA_014896235.1 of bacterium. GTDB lineage: Bacteria > Desulfobacterota > Binatia > Binatales > Binataceae > JADMIL01. The sequence continues at coordinate 12,389 of JADBKU010000048.1, forward strand.
GTACATGAAAACGCCGCGCCGGCACACGATCGAAATCGCTCCCGCGGCTCCCGGATTGTTGACCGCGTTTTCGCCCGGGATGCCGAATTATGGAATGACGGTTCGATCGCGCCGAAGCGCGCGCGCGGCGCGGGCGTATAGGCGATTTCCGGGACGTCGAGCCGGCTCGCGAAGTAGGCGAGCGCGCCGGCGATCGCCGAATCGCCATGGCGGCGAGCGCCGCCGGACGCGGCGGCCCGCCGCTCGGGCACATGGACGATGCCGCGCTCCATTACGAGCGCGCGATGGTCGGCGAGGATCTCGGCGTCGCGCGGCAGTTCGATCGCGCCGTCCTCGAACGCCGCCTTGTAGCGCGGCATGTTCTCGCGATACCACTCCGGCGACAGCATCACCTGGCTGATCTTCGCGCCGTAACGCTGCATCGCCGCCTCGGCCAGATACTGTCCGTTGCCGCGCGCGTCCATCGCGCCCGCCACGAAGCGCGGCAGCCGATCCGCGACGTAAAAGAGAATCTGCTCCTGCTGGCGGAAGGGAATATTGCGCAGTTCGATCACGAACGGCGTGCGGCGGACCGCGCCGGCGCCGATTTGCATCGGCCAAATCACCGTCAGATCGCCCGACCGGCCGAAATCCTCGCCGAAGAAACTGAGCGCGTCTTTTTGCAATGCGGCGAGCAGCGGCGCGATCCGCTCCTCGCAGAAATCCCGCGTCACGCTGACGCGTTCAGCTTCAGGCCGGGCGGCGAAGCTCTCCGGCATTTCCCATCGCGCCACGGCGGCGCCGTCGCGCATGCGGCTTTCGATCAGCGCCGAGGAAAGAAAAGCGCCGCCGCTCGAACGCGGAACGCACAGCAGTTCCTCGTCGGCGTTCTCGCCGTATTGATCGAACAGTTGCGCGCGCCATTCGGCCTCCGCCGCCGAACTCCATCGCCGGCCGAGCTTCGCGCAGATGCGATGGAACAGGCCGTCCGCAAGCGCGTCGTCGATCGTGATGCGATGGAGCGAGAAGGGCCGCCGCCCCGCGCGAATTTCGTTGACCAGCTCATTGAATGGATTGTCCGCGCCGTTATGGGTCGAGATGACGCGCACGACGCCGCCCCACATCGTGAACGCGAGCGCGGCCTTGAGCAGTTCGGGAAGATCGTCGTGGAACGCGGCCTCGTCGATTACGGCGCGCCCCTGTTTGCCGCGCAGGTTCGACGGCCGCGACGAAAGCGCGACGATCTTGCGGCCGGAAGCGAAACGCACGCGGTAGGCGCGTATATCGCGCCGTTCGTCGTCGATGGCTATCTCTTCGATCGCGTGAGCGGCCTTGTTGAACTGCCGCGCCCATTGGGCGGCGGTCTCGACGAATTCGAGCGCCATGTCGCGGTTGTAGCCGATATACCAGGTGTCCATTCCCTTCGCCGCGGCGGCCCTAAGCGCGCTGTCGGCGGCTTCGGTCCAGGTGATGCCGACGCGGCGCGATTTTTCAGCGACTTTCACCGGCGCTTCGTCGGCCAGCCATCGCACCTGGTACGGCAACATGATCTCTTTTGACACGGCGGGGTTTCGCGCGGATTTCATCGGGACGCCTCCTCCTTGGATCGCCGCTCCGCCGGTCGCCCGGCGGCGCGGCGTTTATTCGGCGATTTCGGTCAGCACCTTGCGGATACGATCGACGGCCTGCGGCGAGAGGCCGCCGTCGCGGCCAGCCGCGGCGTCGATTTCGCGCTCCGCCGCGCCAATCTTCGCCGCCATCCGGGCGCGGGTTTCCTCGACCAGCTTGCGCTGGACGATCGACGCCCGCCCCATCTCGGCCACGCTGCGCGCGATCGTCGCGAGATTGGCGCCGCGCGGATCCGCCGGATCCAGCGCGACCAGCACGTTGAACAGATGCTGCTGGACGAGGCGCAGCAGCGCTTCGTTCATCTTGAGATCGTCGTCGCCGGCGGCCGCGACCACGGCGCGCGCCTGCGCCGTGGCCACGCGAACGGCGTCGAGATTGCGCTCGAGGCGGCTGCCGTAGCGGCTGACCGCCTGTTCGCCGATCGTGTAGCCCTGATCGGCGAGCCATCGCGCGAGCGCGCCGTAATTGCTGAAATTGCCTTCGAGCAGGCGGCGGTCGAGCTCCGCGCGCAGTTTTGCGGGCAATCGGCTGAGCCGGGAGCGATTCGGTTTGGCGGCCATCGCGGAGCCTACCAGTACCGCCGCGGGCGGGCCACGCCCGGAGGCGCATCGAGCGTGTACTCGACCACGTCGACGCCGCGGGCGGTGAGTTTTGCGAACCAGGTTTCCGAGAGTTCGTTTTCGACCTCGATCAGGCCGAGGTTGCGCAGATAGTCGAACTCGCGGCGCACGCCGGTAATCGACAGCGGCAGCCGCACGTCGTGCAGCACGCGCCAGACGATATTTTCCGAGACCGCGATCGGCCGGCCGGCGTCGAGCACGCGCAAGATCCGCCAGCGCGCCTCTTCACGCTGTTTCTGTTCGAGATCGATCGAGCTGCCATTCATACGGTCGTCTCTTCCGCCGGGAGCGCCCGGCTTCCCATCTGGTACATTCGCTCGCGCACCTCGCCGATTTCCGCGCGCATCTCCGCCCGCAGCGCGTCGAGCTTGGCCTCGAGCGTGTTGCCGAAACGGATCCAGTCTTCGCGGCGGACGTAATCGACCGGCAGTTGCGCTTTCAGTTGCAGAAGTTCGCGTTCGAGCTCGTGCGAAAATTCGCTGCCGTCGCGCTTCAGATCGCCCAGCCGCTTGCCGAGGTCGGCTTCGTAGCGCGTGAGCAGCCATCGAATCGCGCCGAGGTTGAGGCCGACCAGCGTCACGAATGACAACACGAACGTGGCGATCGCGTCCCAACTCATCGATGCGCCCCCGCGCGATTCCGGCTCAGGCGCCGTCCGCCCCGCGCGCGGCCGATCTGCCGGGCGCCGGCTCCGACGATTCCTTGATCTTGACCGCGCCCGACATCGAGAGCAGCACCGTCGCCAGTCCCGCCCCGTACGCCGCCGCGTCCGCGCCGGAAAAATGGCCGAAGTTGAAGACCGCGGCGCTCCAGAAAACCACATAAGCCGCCGCGCCGGCGACGCCGACGATGCGGGCCGCGTCGTAAGTGAGATTGTCTTTGCCGGTGAGCGCGTCCTGTATCCATTTCATAATATGAGAGTCAAATTTTCCTGCTGGCTATTTTCGCGCGGCGCCGCCGGGCGCGCCGGATGCGCTCCTGGATGCGGCGGCGGCCGCAGCCGGCGCGGAACATCCCGCGAGCGCCGCGTCGCGTTCGGCGACGGCGCCCTTGAGAATCGCGACCGTCGCGGCGTAAGCGCGCATCGTGTCCGCGGGCGGCGAGGCGGGTTTCAGCTCCGCGATCGGGAGCGCCGGCCGGCCCATGCGGGGAGGGTCGCAGGGCAGCGGACGAAGGATGGGAACCTTCACCGTCACGGGCGCGGCCGGCGCAATCGGCGGCGGGGCCGACGCGCAGCCCGCAAGCAGGGCGAGGAGAGGCGGGAGGAGGCGCCTTACCATGTGCCGAGCTCCGGGCCGCGCGCGTTGCCCCATCGAATCGCGCCTGCGCAATCGCCGGGGATCG